>DASVDH010000017.1:0-50518 GCA_036381195.1 Longimicrobiales bacterium
CAACGGTACGTTCCGTACTGGTCCTGCTCGCGTTCCGGCATCTCGTTCCTCCCGCGCTCGGGGTGCCAGCCGCCCCAGCCGGCGCGCCAGATGCGTGCCAAGCCGGGCGTCCTGGGACGCGCGTGCGGCGCCGCCCTCGCCCCGCGGGCCGGCCGCAGCGCTCCGCCGCGGCGGGCCGGCCCGCCGCCGTGGCCCGGTCCGGGCCGGCGGCGCTGCCCGGGCGGGCGGGCAGGAGGCGTAGGCACTGGATCGGGTCGAATACCCCAACCCATGGTCACGCCGCTACATACGCTCTGCGATGTAACGCGCGAGATCCACGCAACGCAACGAGTAGCCCCACTCGTTGTCGTACCACGCGAGCACCTTCACCAGCCGTTCGTCCACGACGAACGTCGAGGGAAGGTCCACGATCGAGCTGGCCGGGTTACCGGTGTAGTCCACGCTCACCAGTGGCTCCTCCGAGACCGCGAGGATGCCCTGGAGATTCGTCCTCGAAGCTTCGCGGAACGCCTCGTTCACACTGTCCACGGTGACGTTCTTCTCCACCTCTGCCGTCAGATCCACGATGGAGACGTCCGGCGTCGGCACACGCATCGAGATCCCGTCCAGCTTGCCCGCCACCTCCGGAATCACGAGGGCGGTCGCCTTCGCCGCACCCGTCGTCGTCGGGATGATGGACAGCGCCGCCGCCCGCGCACGCCGCAGATCCTTGTGCGGCAGGTCGAGGATCCGCTGGTCGTTCGTGTAGGCGTGCACCGTGTTCATGAGGCCGCGGCGAAACCCGAATCGGTCCAGGATGACCTTCACGACGGGGGCGAGCGCGTTCGTCGTGCAGCTCGCGTTGCTGATCACGTGGTGCCGGGCCGGGTCGTACTTCTCCTGGTTCACCCCGAGCACGATCGTGACATCTTCGCCCTTCGCCGGCGCCGTGATGATGACCTTCCGCGCGCCCGCCTCGAGGTGCTTGATCGCGTCCTCCCGCTTCGTGAAGCGCCCCGTCGCCTCGAAGACGATGTCCACCTCGAGGTCTTTCCACGGCAGGTTGGCCGGATCCTTCTCCGCGGTGACGCGGATCTCGTCTCCGTCCACCTTCAGGCCGCCCTCCGTGACCTCGATGCTGCCCGGATACTTGCCGTGCACCGAGTCGTAGCGCAGGAGATGGGCGAGCGTCTCGTTGTCCGTGATGTCGTTGATGGCAACGAAGTCCAGATCGGTGCCGTGCTTCTTGGCCGCACGCAGGATGTTGCGGCCGATGCGGCCGAAGCCGTTGATGGCCACACGTGTTGCCACAGGGACCTCCGCGATCAGGTTTCTATCAGTCTTCCCACGTCGAGCGCGCGGGCGAAGGTCAGGACGCTGATGGCCCGAACGCCGGCTGCGACCAGCGTCGCGCCGCACTCGAGCACCGTTGCGCCCGTCGTGAGCACGTCATCCACGAGCAGGAGGTGCCGGCCCGTGAGGACGGCCTTCAAATCTCCGGCCACGCGGAACGATCCCGCCACGTTAGCTCGGCGTGCAGCGGGCTGCAAGGCCGTCTGGCTGGCCGCCGCGGACACGCGTTCGAGCGCCGCGATCACGGTCCGGCCCGTGTGCCGGGCGAGCCCGCGGGCGAGCAGCTCCGCCTGGTTGTACCCCCGCTCGCGCAGCCGGCGCCGCGTGGTCGGGATGGGGACGACGAGCGAGGGCCCGTCCCCGGCGGCAGCCGGCACCGGAACGGCAGCCATGTACTCGGCCAGCGGCTCGGCGAGCGCGCGCCAGCCGCGGTACTTGAGCTGATGGACCAGTCGGTCTGCCGGCGGGTGCAACAGGAACGCGGAGCGCGCCGCTCGCAGCCAGGGCGGCCACGCCTCGCATTCCGGGCACGTCGGGCCCGAGGGCCGGCCGGTGCGGAGGCGGGGTGCCCCGCAACGCGGGCAGGCCGGCGGCGGGATGGGGCGGAGCCGGGCCCGGCACTGCGGGCAGATCAGGCGCCGCGGCGCGCGCCCGCGGCTCGGCCCGTCGCAGCCCAGGCAGATCGGGGCGAAGACCAGGTCGAGCAGCCCGGCGGCCAGGCCGCCCGCCACGGACCCGATCCCATCTCGTCGTGCGGCGCCCACGCGCGTTCCTCCCGGCCCGCCCGGCGGGGCCAGCTCGCGTGTGGCCGCGCCTGGCCGTGGCGTGACCGGGCGCGGCATTGGACAGGAACACGATCGGGCCCGGCGCGGGACTGCGCCATGGCGAGATGGTCGCCCGCGGCGCGGGCGCTCAACGCACCCGCGCGAGCGCCTCCCGCATCGCCTCGACGGGTGCCGGCACGCCCCACCAGCGCTCGAACGCGGCAGCGCCCTGCTCGACCAGCATGAGCATCCCGTCCGCAGCCGGGATCCCGAGCGCCCGTGCCGCTTCCACCCAGCGCGTGGGACGGGCGCCGTACACCAGATCGAGCACGGCGCCCGCGGACGCGAGGTCCGCCGGGTCGAGGGGGAGCGGATCGTCCGGCCGCAAGCCGAGCGGCGTCGCGTTGACGACGAGGTCGAAGCGCTCGCCGCGGATCTCCTCGGGCCCGCGCGCGATGTGGACGCGCAGCGGGCCGGTCTCGAAGCGGCGCCGCAGCCGCTCCGCGCGATCCGGGGACCGAGCCATCAGCGTCACCCCGGCCGCGCGCTCCTCCTCCAACCCGGCGAGGGCGGCACTGGCCGCGCCGCCCGCCCCCAGCACCAGCACGCGCGCGCCCGCGGCGGAGGCCAGCACGGCACGCACGGCGGCGCGGAAGCCCGCGACGTCCGTGTTGTCCCCGCACAGCCGTCCCTCCTCCTCCCAGAACGTGTTGCACGCGCCCGTCCGCTGCACGGTGGCCGTCGCCCGTTCCACGATCCGGGCGGCCTCCTGTTTGTGCGGGACGGTGACGTTGCCGGCGCCGCCGGCCCGCGCGATGCCGTGCATGAGCCCGGGCAGCGTTGCCGCGTCGCAGCGCAGGGCCACGTAGACGCCGTCCACGCCCGCGGCCCGGAAGGCGGCGTTCTGGAAGATGGGCGAGAGCGAGTGGGAGACGGGGTCCCCCAGTAGCGCGATCAGTCGCGTCGTCGCGGTGATGGGCATTACGGTGCGAGGATCGGGGCCAGCCGGTCGAAGACGCCGCCCACCGCCTCGCGGAGCTGGTCGAAGGTGCGGCGGTAGGCGGCATCGTCGGCGCCGAAGGGGTCCTCGACGGGGTCCCCACGACCCTCGCCCGCGACCATGTCCGTGATCAGCGCTGCCTTCTCGGCGCCGCCCAGCTCCGCGATGGCGTGGAGCTGTGACCGGCTCATCGCGAGGATGAGATCGGCCCACTCCACCAGCTCGCGCGTGAGCGGCTGCGAGGCGTGCGAGGAGAGGTCGAGCCCCTGCTCCGCGGCGACCCGCACGGCTCCCTCCGACGCGGCAGCGCCGGGGCTCGCGGCGATCCCCGCCGACGCGACGGCGACGTGCGACCACGACCGCCGCTGCGCCTCCTGGCGCGCGATCACCATGGCCATCGGGCTCCGGCACGTGTTGCCGGTGCACACGAAGAGGAGATTGTAGGTCGTCGGCGCGCCCTGGTCGGCCGCTCGCTCATCCACACTCATTGATCTCGCCCACGACGCGTTTCAAGTCCTCCAGCGGGAGCGCGCCCGCGCGCAGCAGCCGCGGCCGGCGTCCCGAAACGTCCAGCACCGTCGACGGCGGCGAGGGTGGCAGCGGCCCGCCGTCCAGGATCCAGAAGGGCTCGCCCGGCGCGAGCGCTTCGACCACCGCGCGCGCCTCGTCGGCCGTCATGGCCGGCGGCTCGCCCGGCCGATTCGCGCTGGTCGACGTGATGGGCTCGCCCAGCGCATCGAGCAGCGCCCGCACGGCCGGGTGCGGCGAGGCGCGGACGGCCACCGTTCCCTGCTCGCCCGTGACCTCGGCCGGGTACCTCGCCGGAGCCGCCCGCAGCACGAGCGTGAGCGGCCCCGGCCAGAACGCCCGCGCGAGGCGCCGGCCATGCTCCGTCCACTCCAGTCCCGGCGCATCGCGG
The DNA here is from genome assembly GCA_036381195.1 of Longimicrobiales bacterium. GTDB lineage: Bacteria > Gemmatimonadota > Gemmatimonadetes > Longimicrobiales > RSA9 > RSA9. The sequence goes on from DASVDH010000017.1 coordinate 4,016, forward strand.
GACGTGCGGACCAGCAGCAGGAAGGGCCGCGCCCTGCCCTGCCGCTTGAGTCGCGCGAGTCGTGCCAGCGCATCGCTCCGCAGCGCGCAGCCGAGGCCGTAGACCGTTTCCGTCGGGTACGCGACCAGCCCGCCTTCCCGCAGGTGCGCGGCGACGCGCGGCGCGTGCCGGCGGTAGTCCGCGGGCCCGTGGAACGGGATGACCGTCGGCCGGCTCACGGCAGCCGGTGGTCCGCCGTCGAGGCGGCCTCCCCCGCCCGGCGCGCCTCGCGTCGCACGGCCAGCAGCGCCCGGGCGAGCTCGAGGTCCTGCGGCGTCGTCACCTTGATGTTCGCCCTCGACCCCTCGATCAGCACGACGTCGCCGCCGTAGCGCTCCACGAGCGCGGCGTCGTCCGTGGCGGTGATGCCGTCCCGGGCGGCGCGGCGGTGTGCCTCCATGATCATCGCGCGAGGGAACGCCTGCGGCGTCTGCGCATGCCACAGGCCTTCCCGCTCCCGGGTCCCGATCACGTGGCCGCGGCCGTCCGCCTGCTTGAGCGTGTCCACCACAGGCACGGCGACGACGGCGCCGACGCCCCGCGCAGCGGCCGCCGCGGCGCGCTCGACCTCCGCAACCGTGACCAGCGGCCGCGCGGCGTCGTGGATCAGGACGATGTCCGCCTCCTCCGGCACGGCCTCGAGGCCGAGCCGGACGGAGTCCCCGCGCTCCGCGCCGCCGGCCACGACGCGCACGCGCGGGTCCAGGCCCGTCAGCCAGGCGGGCGGCCGCGAGGCGTCTTCGGGCGCCAGCACGACGATCACCCACTCCACGGCGCGGTGCGCGAGGAACGGGCGCACGGCGTGCAGCAGCATCGGCTCGCCTGCCACGTCGAGGAAGGGCTTGCGAACCCCTCCCATGCGCCGGCCCGCACCCGCGGCGGGCAGCACGGCTGCGACCCGCGCGCTCATCGGAACAGGAGATCCAGGAGCGTGCGCACGTCGGCGACGGGCACGGTCTCCAGGCCTGCCGACGCCTCCGCCGGAACGCCGCGGCGTGCGACGTACGCGCGCGTGAAGCCCATGCGCGCGGCTTCCGCGAGGCGGCGCTCGATCTGGCCGACGGGCCGCAGCTCGCCGCCCAGCCCCACCTCCCCCACGAACACGGCGTCTCCCGGCACCTCGCGGTCGAACACGCTCGACGCGACCGCCGCGACCAGCGCGAGGTCGCCCGCCGGCTCGGCCAGCCGGACGCCACCCACCACGTTCAGGAAAACGTCCAGTTGCCCGAACCCGATGCCGGCCCGCTTCTCGAGCACCGCGAGGAGCAGAGCCAGCCGCTGCCGGTCGAAGCCGGTGGCCACGCGCTGCGGCGCGGCGTAGCTCGTGCGCGCGCACAGCGCCTGCACCTCCACGAGGAGCGGCCTCGTCCCCTCCATGGTCGCGACGACCGCCGAGCCGCTCACGCCCTGCGTTCGCTCGCCCAGGAACAGCTCCGAGGGGTTGGGCACGGGCACGAGGCCCGCTGGACCCATGCGGAACACGCCGATCTCGTCCACGCCCCCGAAGCGGTTCTTGGTCGCGCGCAGCACGCGCGAATCCAGCCCCGTCCCGCCCTCGAAGTACAGCACGGTGTCCACGATGTGCTCGAGCGTCTTCGGGCCGGCCACCGTCCCGCCCTTCGTGACGTGCCCCACGAGGAACACCGCGACATCCGCTCCTTTGGCGTATCGCTGGAGCCGTACCGCGCACTCGCGCACCTGCGTCACGCTTCCGGGCGCGCCCTCCAGGTCCGGCGCGTAAACGGTCTGGATCGAATCGATGAACAGGGCGGAGGGCTTGCGCGCGTCCGCGTGCGCCAGGATCGCGTCCAGCTCCGTCTCGGCGAGGAAGGTCACTTCGCCCGCGCCCGCACCGAGGCGGTCCGCGCGCAACCGCACCTGCGCCGCGCTCTCCTCGCCCGAGACGTACAGCGTGGTGCGGTCCGCCGCCTCCAGGCGGGCCGCCACCTGGAGCAGCAGCGTGCTCTTGCCGATGCCCGGCTCACCGCCCACCAGCACCAGCGAGCCCGGCACGATGCCGCCGCCGATGACGAAATCGAACTCATCGAGCGCCGTCCGCCACCGGGCCGTGCCGGCACCCTCGACCTCCGCCAGGCGGCGCGGCTCGGCCCGCGCCGCGGGGCCGGCGTGTCCCGCCCTCCCGTCGCGGCGGGCGCGCGGCCGGGTGCGCCCGGTCGGCTCCTCGACGAGCGTGTTCCATGCGCCGCACGCCGGGCACTGACCCTGCCAGCGCGGCGCCTCGTTTCCGCACTCGGTGCAAAAGAACGCGGTCTTCACCCTGGCCATACGAGGATCTGTACCCCTCCGGGCGCAAGGGGTTACCTGCGCGGAGCGAGGGCGTCACGCGCGTGCATCCCCGAACGCGCCCCGCGCGCGGTGTGAGGAGGATCCACCGACTTCCGCGGCGGATGGGCCTTGCGAGCGGGCCCTGCCCGCGGCGTGAGCAGGCCAGGCATCATGAAAGGAGCCGCGCCAGCGCCGGCGCGGAAGGAGCCCCTCCCGCGATGCTAGGGCTCTTCGCGGCGGGAGTAGGACTCGAACCGCGTGCACTCCTTGCGGAAGTACAGCTCCACGGTGCCGGTCGGACCGTTGCGCTGCTTGCCGATGATCAGCTCCGCCTTGCCCTGCAGACCCTTCTCCTGGGCCTCCGCCGGCGTAACGTAATACTCGGGCCGGTACAGGAACATGACGAGATCGGCGTCCTGCTCGAGCGAGCCGGACTCGCGCAGGTCGGAGAGCTGTGGGCGGTGATCGGCTCGCTGCTCGGGCGCGCGCGAGAGCTGCGACAGCGCGATGATCGGCACGGAGAGCTCCTTCGCCAGCGCCTTGAGACCCCGGCTGATCTCGCTGACTTCCTGCTGCCGGTTCTCCGCGCGCCCGCTCGCGTGCATGAGCTGGATGTAGTCCACGATGATGAGGCCGAGCTCGGGCTGATCCGCCTTGAGCCGGCGTGCCTTCGCCCGCATCTCGAGAACGCTCAGCGCGCCCGAGTCGTCGATCCAGATGGGAGCGGTGTTGAGGTGCCCCGCCGCCTGCGCGAGCCGCACGTAGTCGTCATCCGTGAGGCGTCCCCGGAGCAGCCGGCTCAGGTCCACCAGCGCCTCGGAGCACAGCATGCGCTGGACGAGCTGCTCCTTGGACATCTCGAGCGAGAACAGCGCGACCGGCACGTTGTGCGAGATCGCGGCGTGCAGCGCGACGCCCGTGACGATCGCCGTCTTGCCCATGCTCGGCCGTGCGGCGATGATCACCAGGTCGCCCTTCTGAAATCCGCCCGTCATCTCGTCCAGGTCGGGGAACCCGGTCGCGACCCCCGTGATGCCGCCGTGCGCCTTCTGCAGCGCCTCGATGCGCTCGAACGCCGGGTACAGGATCTTCTTGATCCAGACGAAGCCTTCCCGGTCGTGCGTCTGCGCGACCTGGAAAACCCGCTGCTCCGCCTCGTCGAGCACCTGCTCGACGGTCTTCTCTCCGACCTCGTAGGCGTCCCGGATGATCTGCGACGCCGCGTCGATGAGCCGGCGCAAGACCGCACGTTCGCGGACGATGCGCGCGTGGTACTCGATGTTCGCGGCCGTCGGCACGGCATCCAGCAGCTCCGCCAGATACGCCATGCCGCCGACGAGCTCGAGCTCATCGTTCTTCTTCAGCTCCTCGCCGACGGTGACCGGGTCGACGACGTTGCCGCGCTGGAACAGGCGGACCATGGCGCGGAAGATCCGCCGGTGCGCCTCGCGGTAGAACATCGAGTCATCGACGATCTCGACGGCCTTCGGCACCGCGTCGCCGTCGATGAGCATGCCGCCGAGCACGGCCACTTCGGCTTCCGGCGCGTAGGGCGGCTGCCGGTCGGGCGCCGGCTGCACCGCCACGCCCACCGGGCCGGCCAGGCCGCGTCCGGCGTGCGCGGCTTCACGCCTCTCCATCGATGACCTGCCGCAGGAGCTGGAAGTCTTGCCACGCCGCGCGCAGCCGCTCCGGGCTGCGCAGCAGGTAGGCCGGATGGTACGTCACCACGACCGGCACGCCCCGCCGCCGGTGGACCCGGCCGCGCAGCGTCCCGATGCTCCCTCCTTCCCCGACCAGTGTCTGCGCCGCGAACCTCCCCACTGCCAGCAGCGCCCGGGGGGCGACCAGCTCAAGCTGCCGCTCGAGGTACGGCGAGCAGCTCGCGATCTCGTCGGGCTGCGGGTCACGGTTCCCCGGCGGACGGCACTTCAGCACGTTGCAGATGTACACGCTCGCGCGCGGGAAGCCGGCGCTCAGCAGGAGGCGGTCCAGGAGCTTGCCCGCCGGGCCGACGAAGGGCCGGCCCGTGCGGTCCTCTTCGCCACCCGGCGCCTCGCCCACCACCATCACCGCCGCCCGGTGGTCGCCCTCCCCGAACACCACGGTGCGGCGGCTCTGGTGCAGCCGGCAGCGCGTGCAGGCGAGCGCCTCCAGCCGCAGGGCTTCCAGCGCGGGGCTGCCGCTCTCGCCCGCGCCGGATGCCGCCGCGGCGCCCCCGGCAGCCGTCGCCTCGACACGGGCCTGCCCACCCCGGCGGGCGGGCGCGCCGCGTGCCGGCCCGGCCGGTACTGCCCGCGCCGGCACGCGGCTGGCCACCAGCGCGCACACCTCCTCCCGGGTGAGCGTCTCCAGGAACAGGCGCTCGTCGCCGAGCTCGCTGCGCTGCCTCAGGTAGCGGACCAGCAGGCCTCGCACGTCGCTCATGACCGTGCGTCGAGCAGCGCGGCCACCCGGTCCAGCAGGGCCTCCGCGACGTCGTGCTTGGACATCAGGGGCAAGGCCTCGCTCGCCCCGCTGCGGTCGATGATCACCACGCGGTTGGTCTCGACCTCGAAGCCCGCGCCCGGCGCGGTCGCCTCGTTCAGCACGATCAGGTCCAGCGCCTTGCGCTCGAGCTTCTCGCGCGCGTTCGCCATCGCGTCGTGCGTCTCGAGCGCGAAGCCGACCGCCACCAGGCCGGGCGGCCGCGCGGCGCGCGTCGTACCGAGGACGTCCGGCGCCGCTTCGAGCGGGATCGCGCCGGGCGCTTCCGCTTTCTTGATCTTTCGCCCCGCGCGCTCCGCCGGCCGGAAATCCGCGACGGCCGCCGCCATGATCAGCACGTCAGCGCCGGGCAGCGTAGCGCGGACGGCTTCCGCCATGTCCTCCGCGGTCTCCACGCGCATGACCTCCGCGCCCGTCGGCGGCTCGAGCGCCGACGGGCCGCTGATCAGGAGCACGCGCGCGCCGCGCCGCCACGCCGCGCCCGCGATCGCGTAGCCCATCCGGCCCGAGGAGCGGTTCGAGATGAACCGCACGGGGTCGATCGCCTCCCGCGTGGGGCCCGCCGTGACGATGACCGTGCGCCCGCTCAGCGGCGTCTCGCCCTCGAGCGCGCGGCCCACGTGCTCGATGATCGTCGCCGGCTCCTCCATCCGGCCGGGGCCCTCGCCCTCTCCGTACGCCAGCCGCCCCGTCGCCGGGCCCACGATGCGGTATCCCAGCCGCCGCAGGCGCCGGATGTTCATGCGCGTCTGCGGATGCGCCCACATGCGGTCGTTCATCGCGGGGCACAGCAGGACGGGGATCCGCGCGGCGAGGAGGATCGCGGTCAGGAGGTCATCGGCCTGGCCGGAAGCGGCGCGCGCGAGGAAGTCCGCCGTGGCGGGCGCGATGCAGACCACATCCGCCTCGCGGCCGAGCCGGATGTGGTCCAGTGCGTGGCCGGGGTCGAAGATCTCCCCCGCCACCGGGCGACCGGTCAGGGCCTCGAACGTGATGGCGCCCACGAACTCGCGCGCCGCCCGCGTCATCACGACGTCCACGACGGCGCCCAGCTCGGTCAGGTCACGCGCGAGCTGGGCCGCCTTGTACGCCGCGATGCCGCCAGTCACGCCGAGAACGACACGGCGCCCCTGCCAGGGGCGCCGCGGAGCCAGCGCCCCGGGCATCGAGTGCTACGCGCCCTTGCGGCGCCGCTTGATGAGGCGGAACTCGATGTCTCCCGATGCCAGTGCTTCGAGGGCGCGGGTCGTCAGCTTCTTCTCGAGCCCTGCCGGCACGGCCTCGCGCGGCAGCGCGTTCAGCTCGCGCGCGTACTTGGCCGCAACCAGCACGCCCAGGTACTTGCTGCCCGCGTTCCGCGAAATCTCGGAGGGGGTGAAGACACGCATCTATCTGCTCCTTTCCAGGATCTCTCCCAGCTCGCGTTCCAGGCGCTCCAGCTCGCCGGCCAGGTCTTCCTGTCGCTGCACCCGGGCTTCTTCCGCCGCGATGACCGCCTCCAGCGTCGCGACCGCGCGCTCGAAGTCGTCGTTCACCACCACGTAGTCGAAGTCGGTGGCCGCGGCCAGCTCGCGGCGCGCCGTCTCCAGCCGGCGGATCCTGTTCTCGCTGCTCTCCGTACCCCGCCGGGCCAGCCTGTGGTTCAACTCCTCCGCGCTGGGCGGCAGCACGAAGATCAGTACGGCCCCCGGATAGCTACGGCGGATCTGGCGCGCGCCCTGGACATCGATGTCCAGCACCGGGATCGAGCCGCGCGCCAGGGCGTTCTCGACCTCTTGCCGGGGCGTGCCGTAGCGCCGGCCGTGGACCACCGCCCACTCGAGCAGCTCGCCCGCCTCGACCATGCGGTCGAACTCGCGGTCGCTCACGAACCGGTAATCCTTGCCACCCTGCTCGGCGCCCCGCGGCGGCCGCGTCGTCGCCGAGACCGAGAAGACCAGCTTTGGATTCTGCTCCACCAGCGCTCGCGCCAGACTGGTCTTCCCCGCCCCGCTCGGCGCCGCGATCACGACCGGAAACGGCCGGCTCCCCACACTCACTCCACGTTCTCGATCTGCTCGCGCAGGCGCTCGATCTCGTTCTTGATCGCGACGACCTCGTGCTCGATCGCGGCGTCGTTCGCCTTGGCGCCGATCGTGTTCGCCTCGCGGTGCATTTCCTGTACGAGGAATCCCAGGCGCTTGCCCACCGGCTCCTCCCCGGTGTCCGCGAGCAAGTGCCTGAACAGCTCCATGTGGGAGCGCAGCCGCACCGTTTCCTCGCTCACGTCCCAGCGCTCCGCGAGGTACGCGATCTCGCGCGCCAGCCGCTCCTCATCCACCGAGACGTCCTGTGCCAGCTCCGCGATCACGCGGCGCAGGCGGTCCCGTTCCGCGATCAGCCGCGCGGGCGCGCGCTCCACGATCCTCGCCAGGGACGCGGCGATCGCTTCCAGGCGCTCCTCCAGGTCTGCCCGCAACCGCCGCCCTTCCTCGGAGCGCATCGCCAGACACGCGCGGGCCGCCGCGTCGGTCACCTCCTCCAGCGCCTCGACCGGGATCTCCGCGTCGTGGCTGTCTTTCGCGACGATCAGGTCGCCGAACCGGCTGAGCAGGGCCAGGTCCACTTCGCCCGGCACCTGCAGGCGCTCCTTGAGCGTCTGGAGCGCGCGCAGGTACTGCCGCGCGCGCGCCTCGTCCAGCTCGAACACCGGCGCGTCACCTTCGGCGTCCGGCCGCTCGAGCCGCAACGAGAAAGTCACGTGCCCGCGTGGCAGGATGGCCCGCAGCCGCTCCCGCACCTGCGGCTCGTAGCGCTCCAGCGTCGGCGGCAGCCGGATGCTGGCGACGAAGTACCGATGGTTGACTGTCTTGACTTCCGCCCGGAGCCGGCCGGCCGGCGAATCCACCTCGGCCTGGCCGAAGCCCGTCATGCTGCGGATCATTCGCCCTCCACGCAGCCATAATAGTACCCGCGGCCACGGAACGGGTCAACGCGCCGGGTGGGAGCGGAGATGCAGGGGCGTCAGTTGCGGAACTGCCACTTCACGCCGTAGAAGATGCGCTGCCCCGCCAGTTCGCGGCCCGGCACGTCCCAGATTCCACGGCGGCGGGTCAGGTTCTCCCAGCGCAGGAACGCGCGCACGTCCTTGATCCGGAGCTGGAGGTAGAAGTCCAGGGTGGTCACGGCGGGTGCAACCATCAGCAGCGGCGCCGCGCCGCCGCCGGCGGCCCCCTCGGCCGCGGGGACCAGCATGGCGCCGCGGTGCCGGCCGTCCAGCCGTGCCAGCAGCTCGAGGTTGCCGCTCTTCAGCGGCGTTGCGTGGAAGACGAGACTCGCCAGGCCGCTCTCCACCGGCAGGTAGATCCAGGGCTCGCCGCTCGACCAGCGCGTGAACCAGCCCTCGAGGGACAGGGCCGGCCACGGCGTCGGGATGCGCGCGCTGACCTCCCAGCCGCGAACCCGGCCGCCGGGGTACAGGTGCGGGCCCACGGGCTCGGAGATCAGTCCCAGGGCCCGGACGGAATCCGCATCCATCTCCAGCCCCGCGGCACCCAGCTCGAGCCCGCCGCGGGTCAGGACGGCGCCCACCCGGTAGCCGGTGCGCTCGGTCAGGATCGGAGCGCCCGTGCTGTCCGTGAAGAACGGCGCGCTCCCCGCGCCCGTGTACCATTCGGCCAGGGGCCGCAGGCCGAGGAACGGCCCGGCCTGGAGCCGCACGCCGCCGGACCAGGCCGGGGCGACATCTCTCCAGTCCACCATCCGGACCGTTCCGTCCAGGGCGAGGATCCGGCCGAGCGCTCCTCCCGCGGCGAGCTCGATGTCCCAGCCCGGCAGGCCGTAGTTCCTGCGCCAGCGCGCCGACGTGGCCGCCTGCAGCCCCGCCCGCCGGAACGCGGCGCGGAGGCCGACCTGTTCCCCCACATCGTGCAGGCGGAGCGTGTCGGCCCGCACGTCCTCCACGGTCGAGCGGCCGGCGAACGCTTCGGCCACGAGCCCGGGCGCCGGCTCGATCCTGCCACGGAGCACGAGGTCGGCGCGCTCGCCCTCGAACGGGCCGTACGAGTCCAGCGCTTCCCGGCTGATGGAGGCGCGCCGGTACTCGACCTGCACTCCCCGCCCCTCGCCGGCCAGCGTCCATTTCGTCCAGATGCCGAAGTTCTCGGCCGGCTCACGGAAGCCGAGCCCGTCGGACGCGAGGCGTTCGACGGCGAGGCCGAGCGAGCCGCCGAGGAAGCTCGGCGTCAGGAACAGGCCGCGCAGGAGGTCCGTCCCGTAATCGCCGGTCCCGGCCTCGATCCGCGAGTACGCTGCCCGCTCCCAGGAGGAGAGCGTTTCCAGCTCGATGCGGAGGGACCCGAGCCCGCGCCGGACCCGGACGCTCTCCAGCTCGGCGAGCTGGATCCGGGAGAGGTCCAGGCCGGGTCCCCCGAGCGGGTCGAGAGCGAACCCGTCCAGGAAAAGCTCGATCCGGCCCGCGTTGCCGCCGAGCCCGCTGGCCAGCTCGGGCATCCCCACCAGGCCGTACCGGACCGTGGTCACACCCGGGATGCGCGCGAGCAGGTCCGTGAGCGTGAGCGCGCCGCTCGCGAGCAGCGCGGCACGGTCCCACTCCCAGACGCCGGCGTTCCAGCCCTCCCCTGCGGCAGCCGGCAGCCGCGGGAGTTGCGGGGGCGGTGTGGTGTCCGTCTCCACGACGCCGGCGGCCCTGGCGGCCGCCGTGTCTGCCGGCGCGGAAACGGTGTCACGCGCCTCCTGCGGCACCCGCACGGTGCGCGGCCGGGGCACCTGCGCCTGCAAGGGCCGCGGCGGGAGGAGCGGACCGGCGGCGAGGAGGAGAAAGGCGAGAAGGGCCCGGCGCGCCTCAGCAGGGGCGGCGGTTCGCCGGGCGCTCCGCGTCATGCCTGCTCGGCGCGGCCGCGCACCCATTCCACGAACAGGCGGGTCGGTACACCGGTCGGCCCCTTGCGCAGGTAGGGCGGCACATCGTCCCGGTACGCGGTGCCCGCGATATCCAGGTGCGCCCACGGGAACTCGCTCGCGAACTCCTTGAGGAACCACCCGGCGGTGATCGTTCCCGCCGGCCGGCCGCCGGTGTTCTTGATGTCGGCGACGTCGCTGTCGAGCTGGGCGCGGTACTCGTCCCACAGCGGCAGCACCCAGCAGCGTTCGCCCGAGCGCTCGCCCGCCTCACGCACGGCGGCGACCAGCGCGTCGTCGTTGCCCATCAGGCCGATGGCGTGGTGGCCGAGCGCGACGGTGCACGCGCCGGTCAGCGTCGCCGCATCCACGACCGCGGCCGGGCGGAACCGGCGCGCGTAGGAGAGCGCGTCCGCGAGGAGGAGCCGGCCTTCCGCGTCGGTGTTCACGACCTCGATGGTTTTGCCGAGGTGGCTCCGCACCACGTCGCCGGGTTTCAGCGCCTTCCCGGAGGGCAGGTTCTCGGCGGCCGGGATGAGCCCCACCACGTTGACGCGCAGCTCGAGCTCGGCGATCGCCTGCAGCGCGCCCAACACGGCGGCAGCGCCGGACATGTCGTACTTCATCTCCTCCATGTTCTGCGCCGGCTTGAGCGAGATGCCGCCGGAATCGAACGTGACGCCCTTGCCCACCAGCACCAGCGGCGGCTCGCCCTCGCCGCCCCGCATCGACCCGATGATGATGAAGCGGGGCTCCTCCTCCGTCCCCTGCGCCACCGCGAGCAGCGCGCCCATCCCTTCCGCCCGCATAGCCTCGCGGTCCAGGACGGTGACCGCGAAGCCGTGGCGCTGGCCGAGCTCTTCCGTCACGCCGGCCAGGTAAGTCGGCGTGGCGAGGTTGCCGGGCCGCGCGGCCAACTCGCGCGCGAGGTTCTCGCCCCGCGCCGCGATCTCGCCCACGCGAGCGCCGCGCAGCAGGTCCGCGCGCGCGGTCCCGCCCGCCACCAGCGTCAGCGATGCGATCTCCACGCGCGGCCCGTTCTCCGACGGCTGCGACTTGAGCTCGCGGAACTCCCAGGCCGCGAGCGAGACCGCCTCCGCCGCCGTCTGTCCCAGCCGCCCGGCATCCGCGCCCGGCGCGGCCTCGGGCATGAGCACCGCCAGCTCCGCCACGCCGAGGCGCTGCGCCTGCCGCACCGCGTTCCCCAGTGCGCGGCGTAGCGGCTCGGTCCCGAATTTCTCCCGTTTGCCGAGGCCGACGAGCAGCACGCGCTCGGCGCGGGTCTCGCCCTCGCGCGGATACAGCACCGCGTGCTCGTCCTTGCGGCCCCGGAAGTCGCCGCGGTCGAGCAGCGCGCCGATCGCACCGCCCATGCGCGCATCGAGCTCTGCCGCCCCGGGCATGGCTCGCTCCTCCTCGAACCAGGGGACGACGAGGAGTGGGGTGGCCACCTCCGCGGCCGGCGCTTCGAGTACGCTGATCTCCAGTGGCTTCATAGGCCTGCCGTACTACAGCAATGTTGGGAAAAAGGATCCGGAGCGCCGTCACGAAGCGCTCCGGACCAGCCGACGATCCACACGCGATTGCTTCGCACCCGCCGGGGGCGCTCCCCCCGGGGCTCAGAGCCGGGCGATGATCGCGTCGGCGAACCCTGACGTCGGCACCTCGCGCGCGCCCTCCATCTGTCGCGCGAGGTCGTACGTCACGATGCGGTCCTGGATCGCGCGTTCGAGCCCTTTGGCGACCAGCGCCGCCGCTTCCAGCCAGCCCATGTGCTCGAGCATCATGACGCCGGACAGGATCAGCGAGCCGGGGTTGACCTTGTCCAGCCCCGCGTACTTCGGCGCGGTGCCGTGCGTGGCCTCGAAGAGCGCGACCTCCTCGCCGATGTTCGCGCCCGGCGCCATGCCGAGGCCGCCGACCTGCGCCGCCGCCGCGTCCGACAGGTAGTCGCCGTTGAGGTTCGGCGTCGCGATGACCGAGTACTCGTCCGGCCGCAGCAGGAGCTGCTGGAACATCGCATCCGCGATGCGGTCCTTGATCACCACGCGCCCGCCCGGGTCCGCGCCGGCAAGTGCAGACTCCGCCACGGTGTGCTCGCCGAAGCGTTCGCGGGCGACCTCGTATCCCCAGTCGCGGAACGCGCCCTCCGTGTACTTCATGATGTTGCCCTTGTGCACGAGCGTCACGGACGGCCGCTTGCGCTGGATCGCGTGACCGATCGCGGCAGCGATGAGGCGCTTCGAGCCGAACTCGCTCATCGGCTTGATGCCGAAGGCGCTGCCCTCCCGCACCCGGACATCCATCTCCTCCGCGAGGAACCGGCCGAGCCGCGCCGCCTCCACGCTCCCCGCCGGCCACTCGATCCCCGCGTAGACGTCTTCCGTGTTCTCGCGGAAAATGATGACGTCCACCTTCTGCGGCTCACGCATCGGCGAGGGCACGCCCGGGATGTAGCGCACGGGCCGGACGCAGGCGTAGAGATCCAGCACCTGGCGGAGCGTCACGTTCAGCGAACGGATGCCGCCGCCCACCGGCGTCGTGAGCGGGCCCTTGATGCCCACCTTGAACTCGCGCAGCGCCTCGAGCGTCTCCTCGGGCAGCCACTCGCCAGTCACCTGCACGGCCTTCTCACCGGCGTAGACCTCCATCCACGCGATGCGGCGGGCGCCGCCGAAGGCCTTCTCCACCGCCGCATCCAGGACGCGCCGCGTAGCGCGCCAGATGTCCGGCCCGGTGCCATCCCCCTCGATGAACGGGATGATCGGCCGGTCGGGGACGACGAGCTCGCCGTCCCGGATCGCGATCGGCTCCCCGTCCTCGGGGACGCGCGCGAAGCGGTAACGCTCTGCCATGTGGACCTACACCCTTTCCTCGATCGGCTTGACCTTCCTGTCCAGCGGCCCCACGTACGTGGACTTGGGGCGGATGAGGCGGTTGTCCCGCAACTGCTCGATCATGTGGGCCGTCCACCCCGGCGTCCGGGCCATCGCGAAGATGTTGGTGAACATGTCCGTCGGGATCCCTAGCGTGTAGTAGACGGACGCGCTGTAGAAGTCCACGTTCGGGTAGATCTTCTTCCCGCGGCGATCCATCTCCTCGCGCATGACGCGCTCGATCCGGGCGGCGATGTCGAGCCAGCGCGTGTTGCCGCCCTGCGCAGCGAGCTGCTCCGCCAGCTCGCGCAGGATCGGCGCGCGCGGGTCCAGGGCGCGGTAGACGCGGTGGCCGAAGCCCATGATCCGCTCGCCGCGGGCGAGCGCCGCGCGCACCCACTCCTCGGCGCGTTCCGGCTCTCCGATCTCGAGCAGCATCTTCATCACGCGCTCGTTCGCGCCGCCGTGCAGCGGGCCCTTCAGCGTCCCGATCGCGGAGGTCAGCCCGGAATGCATGTCGGAGAGCGTCGCCACCGTCACGCGCGCGGCGAAGGTGGACGCGTTCATGCCGTGCTCGGCGTGGAGCGTGAACGCCACGTCCATGACGCGAGACCGCAGTTCGTCCGGCTCCTCGCCCGTCAGCATGTAGAGGAAGTTCGCGGCATGACCCAACCCCTCTTTCGGCGCGATCGGCTCGCGTCCGTTCCGGATCCGGTCCCATGCCGCCGTCAGCGTCGGGAGCTGCGCCGTCAGCCGGATCGCCTTGCGGAGATTCGCCTCCTCCGCCATGCTTTCGGCGTCGGGGTCGAACGCCGCGAGCGCGGATGCCGCGGTGCGCAGCACGGCCATGGGGTGGGTTTCCCGGGGCAACGTGCGCAGCAGGTCGAGGACGGCGGGAGCCACCGGGCGCTCGCGTTCCAGCTGGGCGCGGAACTCGGCACGGCGGGCTGAATCGGGCAGGTCGCCGTAGAGCAGGAGATAGCAGACCTCCTCGAAGGTCGCGTTGCGGGCGAGGTCGTCGATCTCATAACCACGGTAGACGAGTCGCCCTTCTTCACCGTAGATCTTGCTCAGCTCGGTATCTGCGACGACGACGCCCTCTAACCCCCGACTCGACATAAGCCCGTCCTCCAGGGCGAAGGAATGCGCTTGGAACACTCGGCAAACCAGCGAGCCCACACCGGACCGCCAGACGGCAACGGGGCCGACATCCTCCGCGATCGGGTGGAGGAGCCAGCCCCGTGTCGGCATAGGGGCGGAACGTGCGGCCGGAGCCCGAACATAGCGGCGCCCCGGAGGCGATGCAAGAGCGCCCCACATGGTCGCTTGGCGTGACGCGAAGCGGGTTCCGTCGTCCATCATGAGTCGGGAAATCGCAGCGGGGCAGATGCCGGGGGACGCCAGCGACGCGCACGTCGTCGCGGCGGTGCGCCGGGGCGAGCGGGAAGCCTTCCGGATCCTCGTCGTGCGCTACCAGGACGTGCTCTACCGGTACGCCCTGCGCATGACGGGGCAGCCGGACGTGGCTGCGGATCTGGCGCAGGCGGCCCTCGTCAAGGCATACGGCTCTCTCTCCCGCTGCCGGGATCCGGAGCGCTTCGGGGCGTGGCTCTTCCGGATCCACGCCAACGGTTGCAAGGATTACCTGAAGAGTCGTCGCAGGCGGGACGTCTCGCTGGACGAGCGGCCCGTGGCCTCGGCACCCAGCGAGAACGACCCGGCGGCGGAGTTGGAGCGTTCCGAGCTCAGGACACTCCTGGATGAAGCGCTGGCCCGTCTCCCGGAGCCCCAGCGCCAGGCGTTCATCCTGAAGCACGTCGAGGGGCGGTCTTACGAGGAGATCGCGGAGCTGCTGGGCGTGTCGGTCCCCGCGTTGAAGATGCGGGTGCACCGCGCCCGCGAGGCGCTCAGGACGGTTCTCGAGGAGGTTCTGTGATGCACCCGGACCTGCATCGCTTCCTGGATGGCGAGCTGCCACTGGCTGCGCTCCCTCCAGAGCTGCGCGCGGAGGCGGAGGAGTGGCAGGCCCTGCTCGACGCCGCTGCCGCGTTGGGCGAAGAACGCGCGCCGGCCTCGCTCGAGCACCGCGTCATGGCCGCCGTCGCCCGGATGGCGCCGCCTCTGCCTGCCTGGAGGCGACTGCTGCGCTGGCTGGTCGCGCCGCGGACCGTGCAGGTCCGGCCCGCCGGCCTGCTGGTGGCCGCCGCCGCGGCCGCGGCGCTCATTCTGGTCGCGTGGCCCGAATCCCGGCCGCCGCTGCCGGCCACCGGCGCGCCCGGGTCCGCTGCCGTCACGGCCAGTGCGGAGCCCGCCGTCGTTCTCGTGCAGTTCGTCTACCACGGGGGCGCGGCCCGATCCGTGGCGATCGCCGGCGATTTCAATGGGTGGGATCCGGCACACCACGGGCTCCGCGACCCGGACGGCGACGGTATCTGGACGGCGGTGTTCCCGGTCCCGGTCGGCCTGCACAAGTACATGTTCGTCGTGGACGGCGAGCGGTGGGTCACCGACCCGAATGCGGAGCGCTACATCGATGATGGGTTCGGCATGCGGAACGCCCTGCTCTCGGTAACGCCGCCGCCGGCACCGCGGAGGGCGTCCTGATCGCACGCGCGCGGGACGCCTGCGCCGGGTGGTTGGCGGTCGGGGCGCTGCTGCTGGCCGGCGCGGCTCCCGTGTCGGCCCAGCGGATCGACGTGTGGCTCGATGCGGCGGCGGCCCACGCGCGGCCACCCGGCGGCGTGCAGGATGCGGAGGCGGAGACCTACGGGATCCTCGGTGCGCGCGTCGGCTTGGAAGGCCGCCGGGGGGTGCTCGAGCTCGCGGCGCAGGGTGGCCGCAGCGCGGAGGTGGACGGGGGCACGTGGCTCAGCGGCGCGCTGGCCGGGCAGGCCGGGGGCCGGATCGGCCGCCTCTACGTGAGTGGCCGCGCGGAGCTGTTCGGGCTCCGCTACGACGATCCGTTCAGCTACGCCGCGTCCGCGGTGACGCTGCAGCCGCAGGCCGCCTTGCCCATGGGCCGCTGGTGGCTGGTGGCGCGAGGCGAGCTGACGCGCGGCGGTTGGCGGGCCGCCGCGCAGGGACCGCCGCTCCCGCCGGCTGCGCCGGATCCTCCGGAGCCGACCACGGGCCCGCTCGCGGTGACGGGCGGCGCGCTCGAGGCCGTTCACGGGTGGGGCCGGAGCGCGGTCCGGCTCGGTTTCGAGGCGTACGAGTCCGGCGCGGGTGGCGCGTTCGACGGCGCGTACCGCGGGATCGTCGGCTCGGCGAGCTACGGCACGGCGCGCATCGCGGCGGTTCTCGGGGCGCGCGCCTGGCGTACGCCGGAAGGCGACGAGTTCGGGTACCACGCGGCGCTGACGGTCGCGGTCCGACCCGATGTCCAGCTCCGCATCCAGGTCGGCCGCACGGTGCGCGACCCGCTGTACGGCGTGGCCGGGAGTCTCACCGCGAGCGTGGGCGCGAGCTGGCGCATCGGTGGGGTGGCCACGTCGCAGCCCCTGCGCATCGTGGAAGTTGGCGAACGGGTACAGGGCGGCCGCCGGGTCACGTTCCGCCTCCGTGCCCCGGACGCGCGCAGCGTGGCGCTGTCCGGCGACTTCACCGGCTGGAAGCCGCGTGCGATGCGGCGCGAAGACGGCGGCACCTGGGTCCTCGCTGTGGTGCTCGAGCCCGGCCTCCACCATTTCGGCTTCCTGGTCGACGGGTCGGACTGGACGGTGCCGGAGGAAGCGCCGGGCGTGGCAGACGACGGCTGGGGGCGGAAAAACGCCAGCGTGGTCGTGGAGAGGTGACGTCCTTCGCGCTGGCTCGTCTGACAAGGTGGCCGGCGTGGAGCGTTCGGCAAGGGGAACCGAGCATGAGTCGCTTACTCCGACTGTCAATGCTGATTGCGGCGTCGTGTGTGCTTGGCGCGACCAGTCGCGTCCATGCGCAGGAGGCCGCCAAGTACGAGCGCGCCCGCGCGACCTTCGCGGGCGAGCACGCCCGCGCCTTCGAGCGGCTCCTGGCGCAGGCGCGCGAGCAGGGCCTGCCCGCCGACCCGCTGCTGGACAAGGCGCTGGAGGGCGCCGCGAAGGGAGTTCCGCCAGGACGCGTGCTCGCCGTGCTCGATGAGCTCGCGGCGAGTCTGACTCGGGCGCGCGGCCTGCTGGCGGCATCAGGGCTGGACCCTGCTCCCCCGGATGTCGCGGCGGTCGCGGACGGCCTGCGGCGCGGCGTGCCGGAGGACGCAGTGAGGACGCTGGGCCAGGGCGCGCGGCCGGGCGAACCCATCGCCCTCGCCGTGCACACCCTCGCGGACCTGCTGGATCGCGGCGTCCCCGTCACAGTCGCGCTGGACGTGCTGACGGCGTGGCGCGGGCAGGGAGCACAGGCGGCAGAGCTCGCGGAGCTGCCGGCAGCAGTCGAGCGTCTCATGCGCCAGGGAGTGCTGCCCACCCAGGCCGCGCAGGCCGTTGCGGCGGCCATGCGCGCGGGCCGTGGTCCCGGCGCTGCCGGGCCGCCCGACGGCTTCCCGCCGGCCCGCGCGCGCGGCCAGGGCGCCAACGGGCCGCCGATTCCGCCGGGGGCCGGCCCACCTCACGGGAAAGGCGGCCGCGGCAAGAAGTCAGGTAGCTGACGGACGCCTTCCCGGGTTTCTCGACCTGCCGGCGCCGCGCCCGCCATCCGCGACCCGCCCCCTCTTCCCTGCCCTTGCCTCCACCGTACGCCGGACTTACATTGACTCTCACCCCCCACGGGGATGATGGATGAGGGCCCCGGGCGCCCTGCGAGATGGAGCGCCGCGGGGCTTCGTTTTCCCCCGGGGCAAAGCCGAAGTGTTCCGGGAAGGCGCCGCCGCCACGGTGGCGCCTGCTGTTTTCGTTCACCACCATCGGCAGCGGGAGCGCGTCATGTCTGGTCCTTCCTCACCGGTTCGTGCACGGAGTCTCGCAGCGACCGCCTCGGGCGAGGCGGTCGAGATCAAGCGCATTCTCTTCGAGGCGCTTCGGGAGCTCTGCGCGGACCTCGGGGTGCGGGAGGGGGATCTGGTGCGATGCCGCGCAGAGACGCCCTCACAACTTCTGCTCGAGACGCCGACCGGCCGAACCGTCGCCCTCGCCCGCGACTGGGCCCGGTTCATCCAGGTCGTCTCGCCGGGGCCCGCTGCGCTGACACCGCGAAGATCGGGGATCGAGCAGGAGACCGCGGCGGCGTCGCAACGCTGACCTGGCGGCCTTGACGCGGCCCCTGGCCGGGTGTATGCGTGGCCGGATCCGTCCAGGGGCCGGGCCGTGGCCCGGCGAGCGTCGGCCGCCGTCCGGAGGAGCGCAATGCGCGCGTTGTCACGACTGCTCGGCTCCATCACGCTGCTTTGTTGCCTCCCACCATCGCTCCCCGCGCAGCAGGAAGTCGAGCCCTATCAGATCCTCGGCGCGGCGTTCGGCTGGGGCGCCATCGGCCCCGGCCAGGACACGGGCATCCGCGGCGACGCGGCGGATGCCGGCACGAGCATGCAGTTCGGGCTCGAGCTCGAGGTCAGGCAGAGCCCACTCATCTACCTTTATGGCCGCGCCGACGCGGACGCGGCAGACGTGCGGCAGCACCTCGGCCTGAGCGGCGGCCTCCGCATCCGGCCGTTCCGGGGCCGCCCCATCCGGCCGGTGGCCGGCATCGGGATCGGGGTGTACTGGCTGGAGCCCAAACTGGACGCGACGTTCGCGCTGGAACGCGAGTTCGCCTTGCGCGGCGAGGGGCACGTCGGGGCGGAATGGCTCGCCGCGCCCGGGGTGCGCTGGTTCGTGGAGTACCGTCTTGCCGCGTCCCGGTACGTGGCGGTCGTGCGGCGGGAGGACTGCACGCCGCAGGATCGCTGTCTGGTGGTCTCGGATGAGCGGCTTCTCCACCTCGCGCACACGGGCTGGGTCGGCATCCGGATCAAGATGTTCTGAGCGGCGGCGCGACCCCCGCCGCGTGCGCCCATCTCCATTAATTCTCAGCGGCGGCGCGCCCCCCGCCGCGCGTCCTGCTCCGCGAGTTCTGAGCGGCGGCGCGGCTCCGCCGCGCGCCCTCCTCCGCGAATTCTGAGCAACGGCGTGGCCCCGCCCTGCGCCCTCCTCTGTTAGCGGAGAACGGGCGCGAGGACCTCCAGCAGGCCGGGTCGCCCACGGATCTCGCATTCGTAGGTCACGCGCGTGTACGGGATCGGGATGGAGATCAGGCGGCCGAGGTCGACCGGCGTGCCGATCGCGACCGCTTCCGCTTCCGCCGCCGCGCGCCGGATCGTCTCCTCGAGCTCGCGGACCTGCGTCTCACCGTAGCCCATCGCCGGGAGGAGGGGCCCGATCGCGGGGTAGCGGTCGAACACCTGGCGCACTTCCCCGACGGCGTACGGCCGCGGGTCCACCAGCGCGGCCGCCCCGGCCTCGCGCGCCGCGATGCTCGCCGCGCCGTAGGTCATCTCGCCGTGCGTCAGCGTGGGGCCGTCCTCGATCGCGAGGACCCGCCTGCCGCGCAGCACGCCGGGATCCCCGACGGTCAACGGGAACGCCGCCTCCAGGATCTGCGCGTGCGGGTTCACGGACCGCACGTTGGCGCGCACGCGCTCGACGGCGCCGGCCGGCGCCGTGTCCACCTTGCCCACAATGATGGCATCCGCGAGGCGCACGTTGGTTTCACCCGGGTAGTACGTCAGCTCGTCCCCGACGCGGTGCGGATCGACGACCGTCAGGTAGACCGCGGCCTTCAGGAACGAGGTGTCGTTGTTGCCGCCCTCCCACACCAGCACGTCCGCCTCGGCTTCCGCACGCCGCACGATCGCTCCGTAGTCCACGCCCGCATACACCACGCTCCCGGCCGCGATGTGCGGCTCGTACTCCTCGCGCTCCTCGATCGTCGTCTCGCAGCGGTCCAGGTCCTCGTACGTCGCGAAACGCTGGACGGCCTGCCGCTCCAGGTCCCCGTACGGCATCGGGTGGCGGAGGATGGCCACGCGGCGGCCCGCCTCGCGGAGCACGCGCACGACCTTGCGCGTGACGGGGCTCTTCCCCGCGCCGGTGCGCGACGCGCACACCGCGACCACCGGGCGCCGGCTCTCCAGCATGGTCCGCTCGGCGGCGAGCAACAGGAAGTGCGCGCCCGCCGCGTTCGCGCGGGATGCGAGGTGCATCACCGCGACGTGCGAGACGTCGGAATAGGCCATGACACACGCATCCACCGCGTGCTCGCGCACGAGCTCCTCGAGCCGATCCTCCTCGTAGATGGGAATCCCTTCCGGGTACAGGTCGCCGGCCAGCGATGGAGGATAGGTCCGGTTGGCGATGTGGGGGATCTGCTGCGCGGTGAAGGCGACGACCTCGTACGCCGGGTCGCCGCGGTACACCACGTTGAAGTCATGGAAGTCGCGGCCGGCTGCGCCCAGGATCAGGATCCGTGTTCGTGCCATCGCACCCCGCTCGTGCAGCCGGACCGCCGCCGGGTCCGCCGAGTGCCGTTACCCGGCTCCGAGCACCTCCCGGATCGCCGGGAGCACGCCCTCGAGCTGCTCGCGCGTGACGATCAGCGGCGGCGCGAAGCGGACGACCTGCTCGTGCGTCTCCTTGGCCAGGATCCCGCGGCGCATCAACGCCTCGCAGAACGCGCGGGCCGGGCCGGATTCCCGGCGGATCACCACGCCGATGAGGAGCCCGCGCCCGCGCACTTCGGCGATGTGCCGCGAGCGGATCCCGGCCAGCTCCGCCATGAACCAGCTCCCCACCTCGTTGGCTCGATCGGCCAACCGCTCCTCGACGATCACCCGCAGCGCGGCACGCCCCACCGCGGCCGCCAGCGGGTTGCCGCCGAAGGTGGAGCCGTGCGTGCCGGGCGTGAACACGTCCATGATGGCTGCGTCGGCCAGCACGGCGGAAACCGGATAAACGCCGCCTCCCAGGGCCTTCCCCAGCACCATGATGTCCGGCCGCACCCCTTCCCACTCGGATGCGAACATGCGGCCGGTCCGGCCGAGACCCGTCTGGATCTCGTCGGCGACGAGCAGCACGCCGCGCTCCCGGCACAGTTCCGCCGCGGCGCGCAGGTACCCCGCCGGCGGGACGACGACCCCGGCCTCGCCCTGGATGGGCTCGACCAGGAACGCCGCCGTCTCGGGCCGCAGCGCCGCCGCCAGCGCCGCGACATCCCCATACGGCACGAGGCGGAAGCCCGGGGTGAACGGGCCGAAACCCTCCCGGTACTTGGGCTCAGACGAGAAGCCGATGATCGTCGTCGTGCGGCCGTGGAAGTTCCCTTCGCAAACCACGATCTCGGCGCGGTCCGCCGGTACGCCCTTCTGCTCGTACGCCCATTTGCGCGCGGCCTTGATCGCGGTCTCCACCGCCTCGGCGCCCGTGTTCATCGGCAGCGCCTTCTCGTACCCGGCCAGGCCGCACAGCTCGGCGAGGAACGGGCCGAGCTGGTCGTTGTGGAACGCGCGCGATGTCAGTGTCAGCCGTTCCGCCTGCTCGTGCAGCGCCGCCAGGATGCGCGGATGACGGTGCCCCTGGTTCAGCGCCGAGTACGCGGACAGCATGTCCATGTAGCGGCGCCCTTCCACATCCCACACCCAGACGCCCTCGCCGCGCTCGAGTACGACCGGCAGCGGCTCGTAGTTGTGAGCGCCCCAGCGCTCCGCCTCGGCGAGCGCGCGGCTCGCGCGCTCGCTCGCCGGCGCCGGCGTCGCAGCCGTGACTTCCGAACGAGTCGTCATGGCGCCCATTCCCCACGGCCAGGCTCGTCAGGCACTCCACACTCGGGGCACTGCGTCGCCAGGTACCTGACCCACTCGATCACCTCGTCCACCGGTGGGAGGTCACGCGCCGTGTCCGCCTCGACGGCGTTGTAAACCACGCCCCAGCGGTCCGCGATCACGAGCGCGGCCCGGTCCGCGGGCACACCGAGCCGCCGCCGCACCTCGCCGTCCGCGTCCGCCAGCACTGGAAACGGCACGCCGTCCACACTGCCGACCAGCCGCGCAGCTTCTTCCACCGATGCAGGCACGATCACCAGCGGCCGGCCTGCCCAGACCTCCAGAGAGTGGTGCGCCTGCGTGAGCCGCACCAGCACCTCCGCCCCCTCCTCTGGATTCGCAGACCGGAGGACCACGATCACCGGCGCCCCGCGCGCAGGCTCACGCAGCGCCACCAGCCGTCCGTCCGGCACGGCCGGCAACGACGCGGCCGGCACCCGCTGGCCCGGGCGCAGGGGGGCTTCCGGTTGAATGGCCGATGATGCCCGTGGGGCCGCCATGGACTCCTCCCCAGTTCGTCGGCGTGCGGTCAGCGCGAGACCGGCTTGCCCAGCCGCCGCTCCACATCCCGGACCGCCTCGTTGAGCCGGTTCGTGCTCCCCTCGTGGTCATCCACCGCCAGCAGCATGTACACGCGGTCGTGCTTCTCGCGCAGCCGCTGCTCCGCCCGGCGGATCACCGGCATGACGTCGTCCCACTCCCCCTCGATCACCGTGTCCATGCCGGTCACCTCGTACTGTAGGCCGGAGCGGTCGATCTCCTCGACCACTTCGGACACCGGACCCACCAGCGAATCGCCGCCACCCACCGGGAACATCGCCAGGCTGAAGAGCATGGTCCACCTCCAATGGAACGCAGGACGAGGTTCGGTGCGCCCGACAGCGCGTGTGAGGGAGGGCATTTCTCATGCCCGCCGACTGTCCTCCGGCAGGTCCGCTCTGCTCGCACGGCAGCCTGCCGGCCATCAGCGGCGCGCGAGGCCCGGCGTGCCCGAGAGCGCCACCCGGCGGGGCACGCCCCCGAAGCGACGAGCCCGACACGCCATCCGGCGCATCGGGCTCCCCTCGCTCGACGCCTTCCGCTCGCGATGCAGCGGCTCGCCGCCGCCGGCGCCATGCCGAGGGTGGGACTCGAACCCACATGGGCTTGCGCCCGCGCGATTTTGAGTCGCGTGCGTCTGCCATTCCGCCACCCCGGCGTGCATCCTAAAGATAACCTCCCGGCGGCCTTCGCTCCAGGGCCACCCGCGTCCGACACAGCGCGCCAACGGCGTGCATTTCCGAGGCAGCCGTGCCGATCGCGCCGGGCGTGCGGGGCACCGGGAGCGCGGCGCCTGCGCCTCGCCCTGCCCGTCGAGGTCCGCCCGCCTCACTCCAGCGCCTTCGGCGGCCCCAGCACTTCGTGGAGGATCATCGCCCGGCGCAGCTCCGAGCGGCCGCCGAGCCGGACCGGGATTCTGCTCCGTACGCGCCCCCGCGCCGGCTCGACCGCAGCGCCTGCGATCCGCGCATGGAACGCGGCATGCCGTTCGGCCGCCGACGGCAGCGGCGCCTCGAGCGACACGACCACCGGCTCGGCCTCGAGCGACTCCGCCCGCCCGGCGGGCCGCAGAACCTCGAGCGGCCGGTCCTCGCTGACCGGGACCGGGGCAGGCTCCGCGTCCAGCCCCACCACGTCCTCCGGCCCGAACTCCGGCTCGAAGTCCTCGCCAAGGTCCGGCTCGAGATCGGGCACGTGCGCCCGCGTGCCCGCCGGGCGTGTCTCTCCCTCCGCCTCCGGCGGTCGCACGACGACCGGCCGCCGCTTCTCGCCCGTCAGGATCTCCCACAACTCGTCCGGGATCATGTCCGCCGCGGACGTGGACGCGGCCATCTCCTCGCCCGTCTGATCCAGCGCGGCGCCGCGGGCCTGCGTGGTTTCGTGCCGCGGCTCCGGCGGCGCGCCGGGAGGCGGCGCGTGCTCAGACCGTGGCCGGGGCCGCGGAGGCGCGCCGCGCCGCGGCGGCGCCTGCGTGCGGCCCCGCCCGAGCACGGATCCGAGCACGGACCACACGACGAACGCCAGGACGAGCAGCGAGCCGAGATCGTCCACGGCTCAGCCTTCCTCGCCGGCGCCGGTGTCCGCACCACCTGCGATCGCGTGACGCATCTCCGTGTCCGCCAGCAGGTTGCGGTAGCGCATGTAATCCATGATGCCAAGGTTCCCCTTGCGGAACGCCTCCGCCATCGCCAGCGGGACCTGCGCCTCCGCTTCCACGACCCGGGCGCGCATCTCCTGCACCCTCGCACGCATCTCCTGCTCGGCCGCGACCGCCATCGCCCGCCGCTCCTCGGCCTTGGCCTGCGCGATCCGCTTGTCCGCTTCGGCCTGGTCCGTCTGGAGCTCGGCGCCGATGTTCTTGCCCACGTCCACGTCCGCGATGTCGATGGACAGGATCTCGAAGGCGGTGCCCGCGTCCAGGCCCTTCGCGAGGACCTTCTTCGAGATCGCGTCCGGGTTCTCGAGAACGGCCTTGTGCGACTCGCTCGAGCCGATCGTCGAGACGATGCCCTCGCCGACGCGCGCGAGAATGGTGTCTTCCCCCGCCCCGCCGACCAACCGGTTGATGTTCGCGCGCACGGTGACGCGAGCGGTCGCGATCAACTGGATCCCGTCCTTGGCCATGGCGGCCACGCGCGGCGTGTCGATGACCTTCGGGTTGACCGACACCTTCACCGCGTCGAGCACATCGCGGCCGGCCAGGTCGATCGCGGCCGCCTGCTGGAACGAGAGGTCGATGTTGGCCTTGTTCGCGCTGATCAGGGCCCTCACCACCCGGTCCACGTGGCCCCCGGCGAGGTAATGGCCCTCGAGCTGCTTCGTCGTGAGCTTCAGGTCCGCCCGGGTCGCCATGATGAGCGGCCGGATCACCGACGCGGGGTTCACCTTCCTCAGCCGCATGCCGATCAGGTCCGTGAGCCCGACGCGCACCCCCGCGGACACCGCCTCCACCCACAGCCGGACCGGCACGGCCCAGGTCAGCAGCAGGAGCAGCACGACGCCGATGACGAGCATGCCGATGGTGCTCACGAAGAGTCCTTCTTCCATGTCTGAACGCTCGCTCGTGAAGTGAGTGTCAGGGTGCGACGATCACGACCACTGTCACGCAGGCCGGACGACGTGCCGGTATCCTTCGGCGCGCACGATGCGGACGGGCGTCCCGGCCGGGATCCACACGCCCTCGCTGACCACGTCGATCCGCTCCTCGCCGAACTGCGCCACGCCCGCCGGCCGCAGGTCCGTCACGGCAACGCCTTCCGAGCCGACCAGGTCGGAGCGTGGCGGCGCCGAGAGGTAGCCGGCGTCGGCCCCCAGCGGCTCCTGGAGCACGATCCCGGAGCGCGCGAGCCGGCGGCCCTTCGTGAGGGACCGCACGACCAGCCAGCCGCCCACCAGGACCAGCACGATGGTGAACGAGAGCGCGCCGGCCGCCTGGCTGAAGTCCGCGGCCGTCGCCAGGTTGCCGACCAGACTCAGGTAGATGCTCGCCAACACCGCGACGATGCCTCCCAGTCCGAGCAGTCCGAACCCCGGCACGAGGAAGATCTCGGCGCCGAGCAGGGCAACGCCCAGGCCGAGCAGGATCAGCTCCTCCCGGCCGGCCAGCCCGACGAGGTAGTGGCTCCCGAAGAAGAGCGCCAGTGAGACGACTCCCGCCAGCCCGGCCATGCCGAAGGTCGGGGTCTTCAGCTCGATCAGGAGCCCGAGGAACCCCAGCGAGAGGAGCATCGGAGAGACCAGCGGGTGCGTCAGGAACCGCACGACCGCCTCGGCCCAGTTCACCTCGGCCGCGACGACCGTGGCGGCGCCGAGGTCGAGCTCCTCGAGCAGCGCGTCCCAATCCGCGACTTCGCTGGCATAGCCGACGCGGACCGCTTCCTCCGTCGTGAGCGTCAGGAGCTTGCCGGGCTCCACCAGTCCCTCCACCCCGACCTCCTCGTCCACCATCGCCTCCGCGATGCGCGGGTCGACTCCGCGCGCCTCGGCCAGGGCCCGCATCTCGCTGCGCATCGCGCTCACGATCTTCTCCGGCGCCTTCTGCCCTTCCCCGGTGACGGGCGTCGCCGCGCCCATCATCGAGCCGGGCCGCATGTAGACCTTGCGGGCCGCGAGGGCGATCATGGCGCCGGCCGAGAACGCGCGCCGGTTGACGAACGCGTAGACGGGCACATCCGAGTCCGTGACCGCATTCACGATCCGCTGCGCCGCATCCACGCGGCCGCCCGGCGTCTCGATCTCCAGCACCACGGCCGCAGCGCCCGCAGCCGCGGCCTCGCGCAGACTGCGCTCGATGAACGGTGCAAGGCCCAGCTCGATCGTCCCCTGCACCGGCACGCGGTAGACGATGGCCGGCTCGCCCGGTTCCCGCCCCCCCGGGGCGGCGCCCGGACCGCACGCCGTGCCCACTGCGGGCAAAGCAATGAGCGCTGCCGTCACGAGCCGCTTCACGGAGCGGCGCTCGGTCGGTCTCATCATGCTGATGTACCCGCGGCACCCCGAAAGGATACCGGACGCGAAGGGCCCGCAAAGGAGAGACTCCGAACCCCCTTACTCCGGCGGGAGCAGGCGCAGGAGCTGGCGCGCATAGTACGCGCGGCGCAGGCCCAGCACGTGCTCGCCCAGGTCGTACGCCTCGCGTGCGCCCCGCAACAGACGCCCGGCGCGCTCCAGCCGCCGGTCCTCCATTGCGCCCCGTGCCCGCTGCTGCGCGGCCAGCTCCGCCTCCAATTCCGGCAGCAGCCGCCGCAGCACCGAGTGCGGCGTGGTCTCGTCCAGGCGGTCGGCGGCGACGACGAGGGCGGCGACCGCCGCGCGGTGGTCCCCGGCCGCGGCCGCCGTCCGCGCCCGGCGCAGCAGGGCACGGGCCGCGAGCAGCGCCTCGCGCGTCCCCGGCAGCTCCGCCTGCCCGACCAGCTCCTCGGCGACGCCGAGCCAGCGCGTGGCCTCCGCCATCGCCCGCTCGACCCCGGCCGGGTCCAGCAGCAGCGCCAGTGGCGCGAGTCCCGTGGCGTAGGCCTCCCTCCGGAGGCGGGCCGCTTCCGCGCGGTCCGCGGCGGCTTCCGCGTCCAGCGCAAGATCCCGGGCCGAACGGAGCAGGCGTGTGGCGGCCTCGATCGAGTCCGACACCGACCCGCGCGCCCCGCGGCCCGCGGCCGCCTCGAGCGCTCGCGCGGCCAGCACGGGGAACGTGGGCAGTCTGGCCGCGATGGACAGGGCCGCTTCGAGCTCGCCCGCCGGGACGAGCGCGGCCGGCGCCGTGGGTGAATCAGCGCAGCCGCACAGCAGGACGAGCCCGGCGGCAGCCCCGGAAACGCAACGCGGGAACGGGCGCATGCACTCTCGCCGACGAGGAAACACCGCGCCGAAAAACCTAGTATCATCGCGGGAAGCCGGCAACGGGATTCTCTACTTGACCCCTCCCTGCACGGGGTCATAGGTTCACGTTCGAATGTCCGAACCAGGGGCCTGGAGCGCGCATGAGGCAGGATCGCCCGGGGTACGACGAGAAGCTCGCGGCCATCCTGCGTGCGGCCGCCGCGGTCTTCGCGGAGAAGGGCTATCACCAGGCCAGCATCCGGGACATCAGCCGCGCGACGGGCGTCAGCCTCTCGGGCCTGTACTATTACGTTCGCAGCAAGGAGGAGCTGCTGTTCCTGATCCAGGACCACTGCTTCGGCGCGGTCCTGGAGAACCTGGAGCGGATCCTGCGCGAGGCCGAGGACCCGCGCGTGCGTCTGCGCCTGTTCGTGGAGAACCACATCCGGTTCTTCGCGAGCAACATGCAGGAGATGAAGGTGCTCTCGCACGAGGCCGATTCGCTGAGCGGGGAGTTCCGCCGGCGGGTCCATGCGAAGAAGAGGAGGTATACGGATCTGTGCATGGGCATCCTGCAGGAGCTGCGGCCCGCAGGAAGTCGCATCGACCTGCGTGTCGCCACTTTCGGGCTCTTCGGGATGCTGAACTGGATCTACAACTGGTATCATCCGGGTCGAGACGTCTCGGTGGAGGAGCTGGCGGAGGGCTTCTGCCGGCTCTTCTTGCAGGGGTATCTCGGCGCGGACGGCGACGGCGCCGTGCTGCCGGCGGGTGCGGTGGAAGCCATGACCGCTGGGCCGGACCATTCGATCTGGCGACGCTGATGACCGAGACAGGGGGAGAGATCACCATGGCCAAGGTGGTGGAGAAGGACGCGGCGCTCGAAGCCCGCGAGCTCGTGCACTACGAGGAGCGTGACGGCGTGGCGGTGCTCACGCTCGACGACCCGCCCGCCAACACGTACACCTACGAGATGATGCAGCAGCTCGACGCGGCGATCCTCCGCGCCCGCATGGCGGACCACGTGTCCGTCCTGGTGCTCGTGGGTGCCGGCGAGAAGTTCTTCTGCGCGGGCGCCAACATCCAGATGCTCGCGGAGGTGTCGCCGCAGTTCAAGTACTACTTCTGCCTGCACGCCAACGAGACGCTCAGCCGGCTCGAGCAGACGCCCAAGCTCGTCATCGCGGCGCTCAACGGCCACACGGTCGGCGGCGGCCTCGAGATCGCCATGGCCGCGGACATCCGCATTGCCCGGCGGGGCGGCGGCAAGATCGGGCTCCCCGAGGTCAACCTCGGGGTGCTGCCGGGCACGGGCGGCACGCAGCGCCTCGCCCGCCTGGTCGGGAAGGCGCGCGCCATCGAGCTGATGGCCACGGGCCGGACCTTCGAGTTCGAGGAGGCGAAGGAGCTGGGGATCGTCCACGACATCTACGATGCCGATTCGCGGGACGCGTTCCTCGACCAGGTGCTGGCCTACGCCGCGCAGTTCACGCCGCCGAACCGGGCGGCCAAGGCCGTGGGTCACATCAAGCGCGCCGTCCAGACCGGCGCCGAGCTGCCCATCGGGGAAGCGCTGGCGCTCGAGCGAGAGCTGCAGCAGCTCCTCTTCCAGAGCGAAGACGCGCGCGAAGGGTTGACTGCCTACACCGCCAAGCGGAAGCCGGAGTTCAAGGGCAAGTAGCCGCCCGAGCCGGTCCATGCCGCCGACTCGCACGGAGAAGAGCCGCGGAGGGAGCATGTCCACGACGGAGATCCCGGTCGAGCGCAGGGCGCCGAACCGGCTCCACATCGGGGGAGACTGGGTGGATGCGGCGGGCGGCCGCACCTTCGTCACGTACAACCCGGCGACCGGCGAGCCGCTCGCGGAGATCCCGGAGGCGGGGCCGGAGGACGTCGCCGCTGCAGTGGAGGCGGCACGCCGCGCGTTCGAGTCGGACGCGTGGGCCGGGATGGACGCGGCCGATCGCGGCGCACTGCTGTGGCGCATCGCGGACGCGCTCGAGGCGAGAGCGGAGGACCTCAAGCGCCTCGAGGTCCTGGACAACGGCAAGCCGATGCGCGAGGTCGAGTTCGACCTGCGCGAGGCCGTGGACGCCTTCCGGTACTATGCGGGGCTGGCCACCAAGATCCAGGGCGAGACGATCCCCGTGCGCGGCAGGGTCCTCAACTACACGCTGCGCGAGCCGCTGGGCGTCGTCGGCGCCATCATCCCATGGAACTTCCCGCTCCTGATGGCGGCCTGGAAGGTCGCGCCCGCGCTCGCCTGCGGGAACACGGTGGTCCTCAAGCCGGCGGAGCAGACGCCGCTGACCGCGCTCGAGCTCGCGGCCATCTGCGCGGAGGCCGGCCTGCCGCCGGGCGTCCTGAACGTCGTGCCCGGCTTCGGCGAAGTGGCGGGCGCGGCGCTCGTGCGGCACCCGGGAGTCGACAAGATCGCCTTCACCGGCTCGACGGCCGTGGGACAGACCATCATGCGGGAGTCGGCGGCGACGCTGAAGAAGGTCTCCCTCGAGCTGGGCGGCAAGTCGCCGAACATCATCTTCGAGGATGCGGACCTCGAGGCGGCGATCCGGGGGGCGCACGCGGGCATCTTCTACAACGCCGGCCAGACGTGCACGGCCGGTTCGCGCCTCCTCGTGCACGAGTCCGTGCACGACCAGGTCGTGGAGCAGCTCGTGGAGCGCGCTCGCAGGCTGGCCCCGGCCCCGCCCTTCGACCCGAAGCGCCGGTTCGGGCCCCTCATCTCCAGCCAGCAGCTCGAGCGGGTCCTGGGCTACATCGAGCGCGGCCGCGCCGAGGGCGCGCATCTCGCCCTGGGCGGCGGCCGCGCGCTCTACGAGGGAGCCGAGCGAGGCTACTGGGTGCAGCCGACGATCTTCGACCGCGTGGACCCCGGGATGACGATCGCGCAGGAGGAGATCTTCGGCCCCGTGCTGGCCACGCTCACGTTCCGCGACGAAGACGAAGCCATCGCACTGGCGAACCGGACGATGTACGGCCTCGCCGCAGGGGTGTGGACGCGCGACGTCAAGCGTGCCCACCGCGTGGCGCGCCGGCTGCAAGCGGGCACCGTCTGGATCAATACCTACCATCCGCTGGATGCGGCGTCGCCGTTCGGCGGCTACAAGCAGTCCGGCTACGGGCGCGAGCTCGGGCTCCACGCCCTCGAACTCTACACGCAGGTCAAGAGCGTATGGGTCGACCTGGGCTGATGCGGCGCCCCGCCGGGCTGCGCGGCGAACGGGAGAGCCGCCGCACGGGGCCGTGATGGCAGAGGCGTGGGTCGTTGCGGCGGTGCGGACGCCGATCGGCCGCCATGGCGGCGCGCTCGCGGGCGTGCGACCGGATGACCTCGCCGCCACCGTGGTGCGCGCCGTGGTGGACCGGGCAGGCATCGATCCCGCGCTCGTCGACGATGTGATCCTGGGATGCGCCAACCAGGCGGGCGAGGACAATCGCAACGTCGCTCGCATGGCCGCGCTCCTCGCCGGCCTCCCCGTCTCCGTGCCCGGCCAGACCGTCAACCGCCTGTGCGGCTCCGGGCTGCAGGCCGTGAACACGGCCTTCCACGCGATCCGTTCGGGCGAGGGAGAGATCTTCGTGGCCGGCGGCGTCGAGTCGATGAGTCGGGCGCCGTACGTCATGCTCAAGCCGGCGGAGGGGTTCGCCCGGGGCGCGCCGGAGGTGGCGGACACGGTGCTCGGCTGGCGCTTCACCAACCCTCGCTTCCCTGCCCACTGGGTCGTCTCCCTCGGTGAGACCGCCGAGAACGTGGCGGAGCGGTACGGTGTCACGCGCGAGGACCAGGACCGCTTCGCCCTGAGGAGTCAGCAGCGTGCAGGCGCGGCGCAGCGCGAGGGACGCTTCGCCGCCGAGCTCGTTCCGGTGGAGGTTCCCCAGCGCAGAGGTCCCCCGCTGCGGGTGGAGGCAGACGAGCACCCGCGTCCGGACGTGACGTTCGAGCGTCTGCAGTCCCTGCCGCCGGTGTTCAGGGCCGGCGGCACGGTCACGGCGGGCAATTCGTCCGGCCTGAACGATGGCGCCGCGGCGCTGTTGATCGCGGAAGCGGGCCGGGCGCGTTCGCTGGGCCTGCGTCCGCTGGCGAGGATCGTGGCGTCGGCGGTGGCCGGCGTCGAGCCGGACCTGATGGGCATGGGGCCCGTGCCTGCGACGCGGCTCGCGCTCCAGCGCGCGGGCATCACGATCCGCGACCTGCGGCTGGTCGAGCTGAACGAGGCGTTCGCCGCGCAGGCCATCGCGTGCATTCGCGAGTTGGAGCTGGATCCGGACCTCGTGAACGTCAACGGCGGAGCGATCGCGCTGGGGCACCCGCTGGGTTGCTCGGGCGCCCGCATCCTGACCACGCTGGTTCACGAGCTCCGGAGGCGGGGCGGTGGGTACGGCCTCGCCACAATGTGCATCGGGGTGGGACAGGGGATCACGACCGTGGTGGAAGGAGCCGTCGCATGAGTGCTGCCGATGAGGTGCTCGTCGAGAAGGACGGCGCGATCGGGTGGATCCGGATCAACCGGCCGGAGCGCCTCAACGCGTTCGCCGGAACCATGCGCGAGCAGATCGCGGACGGCCTGGAGCGCCTGGAGGGGTCTCCGGACATCCGCGTGGTGATCATCATCGGCAGCGGCCGTGCGTTCTCGACCGGGGGCGACGTCAGCGTCATGCGCGACCTGATCGAAGCGGAGGACGTCGCGCGCTTCGAGCAGCTCGTGCGTGCGGGCAGTCGCATCGTCCAGATCATCGATCGCATGAGCAAGCCGGTGATCGCGGCCGTCAACGGTCCCGCCGCGGGCGCCGGCGCGTGTCTCGCGCTGGCGTGCGACCTGCGCATCGCCAGCGAGACGGCGTCCATCGGGTTCACCTTCATGCGCGTGGGCCTGCACCCGGACTGGGGCGGCTCCTACTTCCTGCCGCGGCTCGTCGGCCCGGCGCTGGCGGCGGAGCTGACGTACACCGGCGGGATGATCGGCGCCGAACGGGCGGAGCGGCTGGGCCTGTTCAACCGCGTCGTCCCGGCCGCCGAGCTCGAGCCGGCGGCGCGCGGGCTGGCCGGCCAGATCGCCTCCGCTCCGGCCGTGCCGGTCGCCCACGCCAAGCGCCTCCTGCGCAGCAGCTTGAACATGACACTCGAAGAGGTCCTGGAGTACGAGGTGCAGGCGCAGCTCGCCGCGTTCGCCTCGCCCGACTTCCGCGAGGGGATCACGGCGTTCCTCGAGAAGCGGGCGCCGCGCTTCGGGCGGGTGGCGCGGAACGAGAGGGCCGGCGCGGGGGAGCAGCGGCGGTGAGCGGGATCCGGCGCGTCGCCGTGATCGGCGCCGGCACCATGGGCCACGGCATCGCACAGGTCGCGGCGATGGCGGGCTTTCCCGTGACGCTGGTGGACACGACCCCGGAGATCGTGCGTGCGGCCCTGGACCGCATCCGCCAAAACCTGGACGAGGGCGTGCGGCGCGGGAAGGTCACGGAAGCGGTGCGGGAGGTGGCGCTGGCGAATCTGACGGCGGAGACGAGCTTGCCCGCCGCCGTGCGCGACGCCGACCTGGTGGTGGAAGCCGTACCCGAGCGCCTCGAGCTGAAGCAGCAGGTCTTTCGCGAGATCGATGCGCACGCGCCGGCCAACGCCATCCTCGCCACCAACACATCCGGCCTGAGCATCACGGAGATCCAGGGCGGCATCGCCGGCGCCAGCCGCGTGCTCGGCCTCCACTTCTTCAACCCCGTGCACATCAACGCGCTGGTCGAGGTGGTCCGCGGCGAGCGCACCGATCCGGGGGTCGTCGAAGCCGGCGTCGCGTTCGCGCGCCGGGTCGGCAAGGACCCGATCGTCGTCAAGGACTCGCCCGGCTTCGCGTCCAGCCGCCTCGGCGTCCTGCTCGGGCTGGAGGCCATGCGCATGCTGGAGGAAGGGGTCGCCAGCGCGGAGGACATCGACAAGGCGATGGAAGTGGGTTACCGCCATCCCATGGGGCCGCTGCGCCTGACGGACCTCGTCGGGCTCGACGTGCGGCTGGACATCGCGCGCTACCTCCACCGCAAGCTCGGCGGGGAGCGCTTCCGCCCGCCGGCGATCCTGGAACGCCTCGTCGCCGAGGGGCATCTCGGCCGGAAGACGGGCCGCGGCTTCTACACCTGGGAGCGCTGATGGAAGAGACGGCGTTCGAGACGATCCAGCTCGGCGTGGAGGACGGTATCGCCACCATCACGGTCAACCGGCCGGAGAAGCGCAACGCGCTGAACGCCGCGGTGCGCCGCGAGCTGGTCCAGGCGCTGGATGCGCTGAAGGCGCGTGGCGATGTCCGTGTCCTGATCCTCACGGGCGCCGGCGAGAAGGCGTTCGTGGCGGGTGCGGACGTCGCGGAGTTCGCGCGGCGGACGCCGCTCGAGCAGCGCGCGGCGATGGCCGAGCGGTCCGTCTTCGAGGAGCTCGCGGCGTTCCCGTGGCCGACGATCGCGATGATCAACGGCTACGCACTGGGCGGCGGCTGCGAGCTCGCCCTGGCGTGCGACCTGCGCATTGCCGCCCGTTCCGCGCGCCTCGGCCAGCCGGAGATCAAGCTGGGCCTGATCCCTGGCGGCGGCGGCACGCAGCGGCTGCCCCGGCTCGTCGGCTTCGGCGCCGCCATGCGCCTCGTCCTGACGGGCGAGCCGGTCAGCGCGGAGGAGGCGAGCCGGATCGGGCTGGTGGACCTGGTCGTGGAAGACGAAGCGCTCGCGCAGCGCACCCGCGAGCTCGCGAACCTGCTCGCGGGCTACTCGCCGGTCGCGCTCCGGCTCGCCAAGGAGGCGCTGCGCGCCGCGCTCGAGATGCCGCTCTCCGCCGGCTTGCGCCACGAGCGCGAGTTGTTCATCACGGCGTTCGCCAGCGACGACGGGTGTGAGGGCGTGCGCGCGTTCCTGGAGAAGCGCGGCGCAGTGTTCCACGGGCGGTGACGCAGCCGGCCGCAGAGCATACCGGGAGACACTCGTTCGGGGTGGAGGAGAGGCATGAGCCGGAACCCCTTCGATGACGCGCCCCGCCCGGGGCGCACCGCGCCCAACCCGTTTGGCGAGACGCCCGCCGCCGTCACGCCCGCCGAGGCCGCCGACCGCATGGAGCGGGCCGCACGGAAGATCCGGGGCCTGCGCAGCCAGCTCGGATCCGAAGGTCTCACCATTCACGGGATGCGGGAACTGATCGACGAGGTCGCATCCGCGCTCGAGGCCGGGGCCCGCGCGTTGCGCGGGCTGAGCTGAGCGCCAGCGCACTATCGCCATCCACCGCCGGGGACCTGAAGGAGGGTGACATGAGGGCCGCCGTCGCACATCGGCTCGCCATCGCGTTCTTCATCGTGCAGACCGTCGCCGTCGTCTACCCGGGATTGGTTCCGTTCAGCCGGATCGAGCCCCGCGTGCTGGGACTGCCCTTCTCCATGGCGTGGCTGACGTTCTGGATCGTGGCGAGCGCCCTGGTGCTGTGGGGCGTGAGCATCGTGGAAGCGCGCAGCCGGGGAGAGGATTGATCCATGGAACGCTGGCACGCCGTCGCTGCCGTTGTCTTCGGCTATCTGCTGGTGACGCTCGCGGTCGGACTCCTCGCGGGCAGGCGCGTGACCCAGAGCGTGGCCGGGTACGTGGCGGCAGACCGGCAGTTCGGCCTCATCACCATGTACTTCGTCACCGGCGCCACCATCTTCAGCGCGTTCGCGTTCCTGGGCGGCCCCGGCTGGGCGTACTCGCGCGGCGCGGCCGCGTTCTACATCCTGAGCTACGGCGTGCTCGGCATGGCGCCGCTCTACTTCCTGGGCCCGAAGGCGGGCCGGCTCGGCCGGCGCTTCGGTTACGTGACCCAGGCGCAGCTCGTCGCCGGCCGCTTTCCCAGCCGCGCCATCTCGCTCCTTTTTGCGCTCATCTCGGTGGCCGCCTTCGTGCCCTACCTCATGCTCCAGATGAGCGGCGCCGGGATCGTGTTCAGCGCCGTCACGGACGGTCACATCTCGTTCGAGCTCGGCGCCGCCCTCGCCTACGGCGTCGTCCTCGTCTACGTCCTCGCTGGCGGCGTCGCCGCCGTGGGCTGGACCAACGTCTTCCAGGGCGTGATCATGATGGTCATCGCCTGGGCACTGGGGATCTACATCCCCACGCAGCTCTATGGCGGCATCGGGCCCATGTTCGACCGAATCGCTGAGGCCCGGCCCGAGCTCCTGGTCCCACCCGGGCTCGACGCCGACGGGTCGCCCTGGAGCTGGGGCGCGTACTCGTCCGCCGTGCTCTCGTCGGTGCTGGGGTTCCTCATGTGGCCGCACACGTTCATGAAGGTGTTCACCTCGCGGGACGACGACACGCTCCGCAGGACCGTCGTCCTGTTCCCCACGTTCCAGTTGTTCTTGCTCCCGCTGTTCTTCGTGGGCTTCGCGGGCGTGCTGTTCCCCACCGCGCCCGAACGGCCGGACTGGATCATGCCGCACATGATCCTCAGCTCCGGCCTCCCTGCCCTGGTGGTCGGCCTGTTTTGCGCCGGCGCGCTGGCGGCGTCGATGTCCACCGGCGACGGGCTGCTCCACGGCGCCGCGTCCATTGCCATCGAGGACGGGTTGGCGCCGTTGGTCAGGCTGACGGATCGGCAGCGGCGCATCCTGATGCGCGGGCTCGTGGTCGCGATCGGCGCGCTGGCCTACTTCCTGGCGATCGTGCAGAAGCAGTCGCTGGTGTGGCTCCTCCTCACGGCCTACGGGCTCGTGGATCAGTTCGCGCCGCCCGTGTACGCGGCGCTGTTCTGGCGCCGCGCGACGACGAAGGGCGTGCTCGCCGGGCTGGTCGCCGGCATCGCCACCAACATCTTCTTCCTCCTCCGCCCCGAGCTGCGGCCGTTCGAGCTCCACGAGGGGATCCTGGGCGTGCTCGTGAACGCCGCCGTGTTGATCGTGGTCAGCCTGGTCACGGCGCCCCAGCCGGAGGAGCACGCGGACGCGTTCGTCTCGGCGCGAGAGGAGCCCCGCACCGTCCTCGCGGGAGCCGGACGGTGAGCTCCCAGGGGCGGTCGCCGGGCATGGTGCGGGTCGCCTTCCAGGGCGAGCTCGGAGCGTACAGCGAGGAGGCGGCGCGTCGCTTCTTCGCCGAGCCGATCGAGCCGGTTCCCTGCCGGGAGTTCCGCGAGGTCGGCGCCGCGGTGGCGCGCGGCGCGGTCCCGTACGGTCTCCTGCCCATCGAGAACACGCTGGCGGGGAGCGTCGTGGCCTCGTACGACGTCCTCGCCGGCGAGACGCTCGAGGTGCTGGGCGAGGTGATCGTGCCCATTCACCATTGCTTACTGGGCGTCCCCGGGACCGGCGTGGACCGGATCGTGCGGGTGCTCTCGCATCCGGTTGCGCTCGCGCAGTGCAGCCGGTTCCTGCTCGAGCACCCGAGCATCGAGGCGGTGGCCATCTACGATACGGCAGGCGCCGCTCGCGAGGTCGCGAGTAGCGCCGACCCGTGCATCGGCGCCATCGCCGGCCGCGGGGCTGCCGAGCGTTACGGCCTGGTCGTGCTGGCGGAGAACATCGAGGACCGGCCCGACAACCAGACGCGCTTCCTCGTCGTCGCGCGGCCAGGCACGGCGCTGCCTGGGCCGCCGCGCGGCGCGAGCAGCGACCGCAAGACCGCGCTGCTGGTCGAGACGGAGAACCGGCCGGGCGCGCTGGTGCAGGTGCTGTTGCCGTTCGCCAACCGCGGGATCAACCTGTCCAAGCTGGAATCGAGGCCGGCCGCCGTACCCTGGACGTACCGGTTCTTCATGGAGCTGGAGGCGGATGCGGCCGGCGAAGAGGCGAAGGAGGCGCTGGAAGAGGTGCGGCGCCGCGCCGCGGCACTCCGCATCCTGGGGAGCTTTCCGCGATGGCCGAGGGAATGAGCGACGCGGACCGACTCGAGGAGCTGCGCCGGGCCATCGCCGCGCTGGACGGCGAACTGGTCGACCTCCTCGCGCGCCGGCTCCGGCTCGCGACCGAGATCGGCGAGATCAAGGAGCACCTGGGGCTTCCCGTGCTCGACCCGGCCCGCGAGGCGGAGGTGGTGCGCCGGGGCGCGGCGCTGGCCCGCGAGCGTGGGATCGACCCCGAGCTGGTCCGGGACCTGCTCTGGCGCATCATCGCCCAGGCCCGCGGAGTGCAGGATGCCCAGTCTCAGCGCGGCCGCGAGCGCTGAATGCTCCGGTCTCGCCTCGGCTCCGCGCGCGGCTCCCGCGGTGGAGCGCCCGATCAGTCCGCTGCTTCCGCCTCCGGCGGCCGCGCTGGGCCGGGGTCGATCCCGAACGGCCGCCGGTCTCCGTCCCGCTCCGGACCCGTACGCATCGCGATGCGCGTGAGCAGGATGCGCTCGGCCCGGATGTCGTGGCCGAGGTGGATCAGGAGGCGGACGAGGTCGCCCGCTCCCCACAGCACGACCGCGAACACCGCGGTGCGGACCACTTCGCCGAGGAGCTGCGGCAGCACGCCGAACCCCATCGCCGTCACGCCGGCGATCGTCTCGGCCACCACGGCCACGGCCAGGAAGACGGCCGCGCCCTTGAAGAGCGTGCTGACCCAGCGCAGCGCCGTGTACGGCTCGATGTCCCCCTGGCGGACCGGCGCCATCCGCGCGCGGCGCCCCTTCTCTGCGGCCATGACCGGCTCCTTCGTCCAGCGCCCCCCGTCCTCTTGAGCAGGAACGGGGCCAGGCCGTGGCGCGCGGGCGCTGTAATCCCCGCCTCGCCGTGGATCGGTGCCGGTCGCCGCACGGCGCCGCGGGCCGTACACCTCGCCGGAAACGCGAAGGGCGCCGGGTCGTCCTCGCGACCCGGCGCCCCTCCCAACAGCGGGCCCTTCGCGGATCAATCGGCGGGGTATACGGACACGTACTGCCGGGCACGGCCACGGCGCTCGAAGCGGACCACGCCGTCGATGAGCGCAAAGAGCGTGTCGTCACGCCCGCGCCCCACGTTCTGCCCCGGGTGGAACTTGGTGCCCCGCTGCCGCACGAGGATGTTGCCCGCCAGCACGCGCTGCCCACCGAACCGCTTCACCCCGAGCCGCTGCGGATTCGAGTCGCGGCCGTTGCGGCTCGAGCCGACTCCCTTCTTGTGCGCCATGGCGCCTCCCTCAGCCGAGCCGGATCTCGCCGATCCGGACCTCGGTGTACTTCTGCCGGTGTCCTTGCTTCCGGCGGTAGTTCTTGCGCCGCTTCCACTTGAACACGACGATCTTGTCGCCCTTGCCGTGCGCGACGACCTCGGCCGAGACGGCAGCCCCCTCGATCGTGGGCGTGCCCACGCGGACCTCTCCGTCCGACGCGGCCAGCAGGACCTCGTCGAACGTCACGGTCTCGCCGACGCCGGCGGCGATCGCCGGGATCCGGATGGTCTCTCCGGGCTGTGCGCGGAACTGTTTTCCGCCGGTGCGGATGATCGCGTACATGGATCCTACGGGTCTGTTCGGTTCACAGACGTAGAAAGATCGCGACGACGGCGGGTGTTGTCAAGCTGCCGGGGTATTCCGGCGGCTGGCCGGGCCGCGGCGCTCCCGGCCTAGCCGAGGGCGAACCGTGCGGTGACGTCGGTGTCCGCCGGACCGGCCAGGAGCCGGAACTCGTCCTGCCGCATGAGCGGGTCGTCCCGGAGGTCCAGGGCGATCTGGAACGTCTTCTCGAGCCGCTTCAACAGCCCGGGTTCCTCCTCCAGGATGTGCAGCGCCACCTGGGGGTGCACCCGGATCGTGACCTGCCGCTCCGTCCCCTCCACCGAGACCCGGCGGATCGCCCGCTCGATGCGGCGCACGACGGTATCGGGCGTGAAGACGCGCCCCGTGCCGCCACAGTGCATGCACGGCTCGGTGAGAGACTGGAAGAGCGGAGGCCGCACGCGCTGGCGGGTCATCTCCACGAGGCCCAGCTCCGAGACCTGGAACGCCCGCGTCCGGGCCCGATCCCGGTTCAGGTAGGTGCGCAGCTCCTGCAGCACCCGCTCCTGGTTGGCCTTCGACTCCATGTCGATGAAGTCGCACACGATGATCCCGCCGACGTCGCGGAGCCGGAGCTGCCTCGCAACCTCGCGGGCCGCGTCCAGGTTCGTCCTGAGGATGGTCTTCTCCGGGTCCTTGCGCCCCGTGTACCGGCCGGTGTTGACGTCGATGGAGACCAGCGCCTCGGTGGGCTCGATCACGATGTAGCCGCCCGAGGGCAGGTCGACCCGGCGCTGGAACGCCTCGCGGATCGCCTCCTCCACGCCGTAGCGGTCGAAGAGCGGCACCGCCTCGGTGTAGAGGTGCACCCGGCCGAGCAGCTCCGGCGCCACGCCCTGCAGGTACTGCTTGACTTCGTTGTAGACTTCCTTGCTGTCGATGATCAGCGCGTCGACCTTCTCGCTGAACACGTCGCGGATGATGCCGCTCGTCAGCTTCGCCTCGCGGTGGATGAGCACGGGCGGCCGGGCGGAGCGCGCGCGCCGCTGGATCTTCTTCCACGTGTTCAGGAGCATCTTGAGCTCGCGCTCGAAGACCTCCCGCGTCAGCTCCTCACCCACCGTGCGGATGATGAGGCCGCCCGCGCCCTCGGGGAGGATCTCCCGCGCCAGGGCGCGCAGGCGCATCCGCTCCTCGCGGTCCTCGATCTTGCGGCTGACGCCGATGTGCTGGGAATCCGGCATGTAGACGAGGAAGCGCCCGGGCAGCGAGATCTGGGTGGTCACGCGCGGGCCCTTCGTCCCGATCGGCTCCTTCGACACCTGGACGATCGCCCGCTGCCCCTTCTGGATCAGCTCCTGGATCGGCGGGTAACGACGCGCCTTTCCATCGCCTTCGGCCTCCTCGTCCTCGTCCTCGTCGGCCGCGGCGTCGCGGGCGATGTCCGAGACGTGCAGGAAGGCGGCCTTCTCCGTGCCGATGTCGACGAACGCAGCCTGGATTCCCGGCAGGACCGCCTCGACCTGGCCGAGGTAGATGTCGCCCACGAGCCGCTCGGTGTCGGGCCGATCGACCATCAGCTCGACGAGCACGTCATCTTCGAGGATGGCCACGCGCGTTTCCTGCGGCGTGGCGGAGATCAGGATCTCTCGTTTCATAGGGTCAGGGACATTGTCCGGAGAGGCGCGGCGTGGCCCGCGGCGGCCTACGGAGCCACGCCGGCCTCGCGCAGCAGGTGGCGGGCGATGACCAGCCGCTGGATCTCGCTGGTCCCCTCGCCGATCTCACAGATCTTGGCATCGCGAAGCATCCGTTCGACGGGATACTCGTCGAGCAGCCCGCGCTCACCCAGCAACTGGATCGCGGTGGCCGCCGCCCGAACCGAGAGCTCGCTCGCGTACAGCTTCGCCATGGCCGCGGCATGGCCGTAGGGCTCGCCCCGCTCACGGAGCCACGCGGCATGGTAGACCAGGTGACGCGCCGCCGTGATCTCCGTGGCCAGGTCCGCCAGCGTGAACTGCGCACCCTGCGAGTCCCGCAGGCGCGCATCGGGCGCCGCTGCGAGGACGCAGTCGAGTGCGCCCTGGGCGATCCCGAGGGCGAGCGCGCCGATGCCGATGCGGCCGGAGTCGAGGGTCTTCATGAAGTTGATGAAGCCCTCGCCCTCCGCGCCCAGGCGGTTCTCGGCCGGCACCTCTGCGTCCTCCAGGATCAGCTCGCGAGTGTCCGAGGCGCGCCAGCCCATCTTGTCTTCCTTCTTCCCGGCGCGGACCCCCGGCGTGAACGGCTCCAGCTCGGGTGCGTGCCCCACGCCGACACGCTCTGCCTCCTCCCGGTCGGTGGTCTCCTTCGTGACGATGAAGCTCGTGATCCCGCGCGCGCGGGCGGAACGGTCCGTGACCGCCGTGACGACGAAGACCTCGCCCACGCCCGCGTGCGTGATGAAGATCTTGCTGCCGGTGATGCGGTACCCGCCGTTCACCCGCGTGGCGACCGTGCGCGTCCCGGCGGAATCCGAGCCGGCGCCGGGCTCCGTCAGCCCGAAGCCGGCGAGCACGCGGCCCGTGGCCAGCAGGGGCAGGTACCGTCGCTTCTGCGCCTCGTCGCCGAAGTTCAGGATCGGGGAGCTGCCCAGCGTCGAATGCGCGCTCACGGTGATCGCGTGGCTCGCGTCCACGCGCGCCAGCTCCTCGATGACGAGGATGTAGCTGAAGTAGTCGAGCCCGAGCCCGCCGTACTCCTTCGGGACGTTGACGCCGAAGAGGCCGAGGTCCGCCATCTTGCGGACGTTCTCCCACGGGAACCGGCCGGTCTCGTCCAGCTCGCGGGCCACCGGGGCGATCTCGCCCTCGGCGAACTCGCGGATTCGGCTCCGCAGCGCGCGATGCGACTCGGATAGATAGGCGTCCATTCCCCACCCCGCCGAACGTGAACAATCGTACAAACTTACCGACATGCGGCGGGCGGGGGAAGAGGAGCGGGCTCCGGCCAGGATGCGGCCCGGGGCGGGCGGTCCGGCGAGGGTGCGGGGAACACCGAGCGTGGAGGCGACCCGGAGCCCCGGACCAACTCCGGCCCCGTACGGCGCCCTCGCGCCGGGCCGCCTCGCGGGCGACGAACGGGAAAGCACGACGCGTCCGCGAGGCCTCCCTGCCCTCCCGCCACGCCACGCGAGCTCCTGCGCGCCAGCTCCCCGGGAGGCAGGCCTGGCCCGGCCGCGCCGGGCCCCTGCGCCGGCCCGCAGACGGAGCCCCCGGCCGCCGGCTCCGGAGCGGTCCGCGCCCGACCGCTACCGGGACGCATCACCGTCGCGGCGTGCTGCGGCCGAATGCCCCGTGCGGGACGCGTGACCGTCGCGGCGTGCTCCGGGCGCATGCCCCGGCGGGGCGTGTCGCCGTCGCGGCGTCCTGCCGGCGGATGCCGCGCGCCGGCCCTCACTCCGTCAGTTGCACG
This sequence comes from Longimicrobiales bacterium, assembly GCA_036381195.1. Classification (GTDB taxonomy): domain Bacteria; phylum Gemmatimonadota; class Gemmatimonadetes; order Longimicrobiales; family RSA9; genus RSA9. Next base: position 45,580 of record DASVDH010000017.1, read on the forward strand.
TACTGGATGAGCGGCGCGACGGGGCCCGAGCCGCCGGACTGGCCGGGGACGTAGTAGAGGAAGCGGCCGCGGATCTCGCCGTTCGCCTGCACGCCCTCGAGGAACAGCAGCCCCACGTTGTTGAACTGCACCTCGCTCACCGGGCCTGACGGCGGGCGGACGGTGGGGACCCGGACGATGCGCGGGCTGCGCATGCCGAACCTGCTGTTGGCAACCCGCCCGCTCCGCGTGCCGACGACGGGGCCGGGCAGATCTTCCCAGTAGGCATCGGGGTCCAGCGCAATGAGGCTGTCCACCGCCGTGCGGGTCAGCGCGGCAGTGGCGGGGTCGGAGCCGCTCGTGGGCTCGAGGGCGTACGCCTGGCCGACCTCGATGCCCCGGCCGTCGCATTCCATGATCCGCTCGACGTAGCCCGGCTCGCCGTCATCGTGGCGCCAGATGTAGTAGCCGGCCGGACCGGGGTATCCGTTCGAGCCGGTGGGGTCCGTCGGATCGGCCGGCCGGAGGGTGATCGGCCGGCCATAGTCGTTGTAGTAGCGCGCGCCCTGGGTCGCAACGCCGTTGCGGAAGCCGCTGCCGAGCCCCGTTTCGATGCCGCCAACCGCCCCGAGGGGGGCGTATCGGTCGTCGAACGGGTCGTAGCTCCAGGTCTCGCTCTGATCCGGGAAGTCGTTGCTGTTGCGGTCCTCGAGCGGGTCCGTCTCATCCCAGAAGTCCACGATCGCCCAGGGCATGACGCAGTCCGTCCGCCCGGAGCTCGCCACCGCCGCCGCGGCACGCGCGCTCACCGCCATGCTGTCGACCCCGAACAGGCGCGCGAACCAGGTCGGCAGACCGGCACGCCGGATCGTGACGCGCACCTTCGAGCTGTCCTCGATCACTTCGATGTGAACCTCGCTCGAGTCGATGGGCTGGTGAAGGATCTGGTTCCGCCGGGCGAACTCGAGCGCACGGCGCTCGGCTTCTGCCTCTCGCGCATCCTCCCCCACGATGAGCGGATCCATGAAGGCGCTGGCGCCCGCGAGCGCCGCGGCATCGGCCGCGCGCTGCGCCTCGCTGCGGGTCGCGAACCGGAGGCCGAGGTCCACCGCGAGCGCGAGCACGGAGAGGCCCGCGACCAGGCTGAACGTGACCAGGACCAGCGCGCTGCCGCGCTCGCACCGGGACCACGCTCTCTTGCGCTGGGTGGGAGGCCGCATCGGATCTCCGTGGACGGGACTGCGAGCCGCCGGACGCCGGCCGAACCGTCCCGGTTCGGACGACGCCGGGTGGCCGCGCCGCGGTCGGGCGGCGCCAATGTAGGCGGCGCCGGGGTCGCGATCAAGGATGGTTGGGTCGAGGGCACGGGGGCCAGCCGGCGGTTCGTGGTGCGAGCCTGGAGTTTGACCACGATGTTGCGGACGATGCTGCCCCGGGCGAGTCCGGGCGCGGAGCTCGAGGAGCGCACGAGCGGAGCTGGGCTCTGGCTCCGAATAGCCGATCGTCGTGCCAGGGCAGCTCTCGCCCCATCCTCAGGCAGCAACCGGCGAGGACGCGTTTCCGATATGAGGAGAACGGCTTGACACGCTCCGGCAATGTAACCATCGTAGTATTACTGAGAGAGGAGTTGAGCGGTGGCCATCGTCAGCCGGTATACGGTAGCGCTTCACATCTTGACGCTCCTTGGACTGATCACCGAAGGCAATGACACGTTCGTGCCTTCGGACCGTATTGCGGCCAGCGTAAATACGAACCCTGTCTTTATCCGCCGCGTTCTGGGTACGTTGCGCAAGGCCGGACTCGTTTCCGTTCAGCGCGGCGGAACGGGCGCGGGCTGGAGGCTCGCAAGACATCCCGGGGAAATCACGTTGCTGGACGTTTATCGAGCCATCGTGCAAACGCCTCTCTTTGAGCTCCATCACAGTACGCCCAATCAACGTTGCGTGATCGGCAGGGGGATCCAATCTGCCCTGAAGGACATTTACGAGAACTCCGAAACCGCCATGAAGCGCGAGCTGGCCCAGGTGACGGTCGCCGATCTGCTGAGGGAAACCGTGGCCCGCAAGGGCCGCAATTCATAAGAACGCGGTCTGCAGGCCGGTTTTATTAGACCATCAATGTAACTGATCCGATTCTATTGGGGTGCCGTGCTACCTCGTTTTCGTTCCAAATGTAACCATGTCAGTTACATCAGAGAGCAAGAGCTTGAACGGAGTACGTGATCATGAATGCTCGCATCCTGCTACTGGCTTTGGGCACATTCATCATTGGCACGGAAACGTTCATGATTGCGGGGTTGCTTCCCGCCATCGCCGAGGATTTCCATGTGTCCTTACCCGTCGCCGGCCAATTGGTCACGGCTTTTTCGCTGGTTTATGCCATCGGCTCACCCGTTCTGATGACGATGACGGGCCGCGCGGAAAGGAGGACGCTGCTCGTATGGTCTCTGGTCGCCTTTGCCGCGGGAAACGCCGTTTGCGGGTTTGCGTTCTCGTACGAGATGATGCTCGCGGGACGGATGCTCGCAGCCGCAGCGGCGGGCTTGTTCGCGCCGGCGGCGTCCGCGGCGGCCGCCGGCCTTGTCTCCGTCGGCGAGCGGGGACGTGCGTTGTCCATCGTCATCGGTGGCGGGACCATAGCCCTTATCTTGGGTGTCCCGATAGGGACGTATCTCGCCCTCGCCTTCCATTGGAAGATGCCGTTCTGGATCGTGGGCGCCGGATCCCTCCTGGCCGCGGCCCTCATCCGTCGGCTGTTTCCTGTGGTCCCTTCCCCTGGCGCGGTCTCGTTGAAAGACCGGTTGTCGTTTCTGAAGCACCCCGTGATCTTGTGCGCCTTGCTCACGACACTGCTGTGGGGGACCGCTATCTTTTCCGTGTACACCTACATTGCGGATCTCTATAGCGGGCTCGGCGCTGCGGGGAGGATGATCAGCCTGGTGCTCCTCGTCGGAGGAATCGCCGGATTCATCGGCGTCAGTCTCGGCGGCTACGCCGCGGACAAGATCGGCTCCGCCAGGACGGTCGCCCTGGCACTCGTCGTCCTGACCGTCTCTCTGGCCGGCATGTCGATGCTTTACTCGGTAGCGGACTCCAGGGGAGTGCTGGCGGCGGGAATGGTGGCCGTCGCGTTGTATGGCCTCAGCGGTTACGCTTTCAACCCTGCCCAGCAGCATCAACTGATCGGCTGGTCAGGGCCATCAACGGCGATTGTCCTCTCTCTCAATGCCTCCGCCATCTACCTGGGGAGTGCGTGGGGCGCATTCCTCGGAGGAGTCGTCCTGAAATACGGCTCGGTCGCGATGCTCGGGTACCTCGGAGGGCTGGGGTCGCTCTCGGCTTTGATCTCGTTTGGGCTGACCCGTCGGTTGGAGGCGAGAACAACGCGGAGTGAACGAGCGATGGGTGACGAGAGAGCGGCGCACGCGAGGAGCGTATCCTCGTAATGCCACTCGACGGCGGTGGCACGCGGGTACGTGCTGGGCTCGCACGATCTGCTCCGGCCGGCATCCGGCTAGCCGGTTGGGGGCGGTGGCTGGCAACGCTGCGCTCCGGCGGGCGCTGAGGCGGACTCTCCCCCGCACTTACTCCGCCGCAGCCATCCGCGCCGCTAGTCGCCCCAGCATTTCGACGCCCGACCGACAGGCTCACAAGAGCTCGAGGACGTCATGGCCGTGCGGGCGAAGAGCCACTCGCGCTTCACGTCCTCCAGGCCGCAGAGGAGAGAAACCACGCCGGACGACGTTGAACGATATCAGAGCGCTCGACGCTACCGCCCGGGGCTACTCGCTTCACGGCCTGCGGCGCTCCGGACGGGGCGCGGCAGTGGGATCCCGAAGGGCGGCGCACAGACAGCGCACACCCCTCGGGTAAGTCGTTGTAAAAAGAGGCCCCGGGCGGATTCGAACCGCCGAATCGAGGTTTTGCAGACCTCTGCCTTACCACTTGGCTACGGGGCCGTGGAACAACGGGTGGGACTCGGTGAGGAGAGCGGGAAACCGGACTCGAACCGGCGACCTTCTGCATGGCAAGCAGACGCTCTACCAACTGAGCTATTCCCGCGTAGCCTCAAGAATTTAGCGGAGTCGCCCCGGCGGGTCAAGCCGCTGGGGCTGTTCCTTCAGTGGCCGTTTTTCCCCGAGTTGTTCCGCCAGGGCTATTCCGCCCGGCCCACTCCCGCGGGGGTTATTCCACCCAGCCTCATTCCGTCCCGGCTATTTCGCCTGCTGCCCGGCCGCGTCAAGCCCGCGCACCCGGCCAGGCCCGCCGCGGCCGCCGCGCCGGGAACCGTGCCCCGCACCGTCCCCAACACGACGGCGCTATTCCTGTGCCGACGCCGCCGCGGACCGGTAGAGCTCCTCGTACAGGGCGGCCGAGCGTGTCCACGACCAGTCGAGCGCCATGCAGCGGCGGCGCAGCTCGTCCCATTCGCTGCTCCGCCACGCCGTCCGTGCCCGCTCCACCGCCTCCAGCAGCGCGGCCGGAGTCGGTTCGAGGAAAGAGAAGCCGGTGGCGTCATCGACCACGGTGTCCACGAGCCCGCCCGTGTGGCGCACGATCGGAGGCGTGCCGTAGCGCTGCGCGATCATCTGCCCGAGCCCGCACGGCTCGTAGCGCGAGGGCATGAGGAAGAAGTCTCCGCCCGCGTAGAGCCGGCGTGCCAGCGCGTCGTCGAAGCGGAAGACCGCCGCGACGCGCCCCGGATGGCTGGCCGCGAGCCCCGCGAGTGCCCGCTCGTAGTCCGGCTCGCCGTCGCCGAGCACGGCGACCGCGCACGGCTGGCGGAGCATGTGCGGGATCGCGTCGATCAGCAGGTCTACGCCCTTCTGGTGGACGAGCCGGCTCACCATGACGAAGAGGGGGCCCGCGCCGTCGAGGCCGAGCTCGCCCAGGATCTGGCGGCGGTTGGCCTCTTTGCCATCGAGTCGCGAGGCGTCGTAGCGCGTGGCGAGCGCCTCGTC
>DASVDH010000018.1:0-139447 GCA_036381195.1 Longimicrobiales bacterium
GGCGTGCGGCGTACTCGGATGCCGGGATCTGTGCGGCGGACGGCGTCGCGATCGCCAGCAGCAGGAGCGCGGTCAGGAATCGGATAGGGGACATAACGGTCGGACTCCATCTCGGATCGAGCGTCCATGATCCTGGCACGCGGCGCCACGTGACGCAAGCGGCTGCGGCCGGCGCTCCAGAGCTTGCGTGCGACGGCCGCGTGGCAGCCCTGCGCGCGGCTCCACCGCCCCGGCCCTCCGCGCAACCGGCCGGGGCGGCCGCGAACCCACTTGCCCCTGCACGCCGCGCAGGCCACCTTTCTCTTTCGACCCGCCGTCGTCAACCCGAACGCTTCCGATGGCGAAGAGCGGACACCAGCAGCCGGACGGGCCCGCCGCGCAGCGCGGTTTCTGGCGCGAGCTGCGCCGGCGCAAGGTGCCGCGCATCGCCGGCGCCTACCTGGCCGGCGCGTTCGCGGTCCTCCAGGCCGGCGACATCCTCTTCGACGTGCTGGTGCTCCCGCGGGCCGTCTTCCGCGCCGTGGCGGCGCTGCTCATCCTCGGCTTCCCCGCCACGCTGGTCCTCGCCTGGATGTTCGACATCACGCCCGACGGCGTGCGGCGGGCGAGGGCGCCCGCCGGCGCCGCCCGCCCGCCACGCGGCTACTTCGCGACGCTCCTCGCGTTCGGGCTCGCGATCGCCCTGCTCGGCGTGTGGGCGTTCCTGCGCCCGGGCACCCGGGATCGCACCACCGCGCCCACGGCCGCGATCGCAGCCGGCCCGTCCATCGCCGTGCTGCCGTTCGAGGACTTCAGCCCGGCGCGCGACCAGGAGTACTTCAGCGACGGGCTCACCGAGGAGCTGCTCAACGTGCTCGCGCAGGTGCCGGGCTTGCGGGTTGCCGCACGCACGTCCTCGTTCGCGTTCAAGGGCAAGCGCATCGATGCGCGCGAGATCGGGCGTCGCCTCGATGTCGGGACGGTGCTCGAGGGCAGCGTGCGCAAGGCGGGGAACACGCTTCGCATCACGGCACAGCTCATCAACGTCGAGGACGGCTTCCATCTCTGGTCCCAACATTACGACCGCGAGCTGACCGACATCTTCGCGATCCAGGACGAGATCGCCGGCGCGATCGCGGACGCGCTGCTGCCGCGGCTCGGCGCTGCACTCGCGGATGGACCCGCTGGCGACCGGACACCCGCCGCCGCGGCCCGCGCAGCGGTGCCGCGCCTCGCCGGCACGGCCAGCATCGAAGCGCACGATGCCTACCTGCTCGGGCTCTACCACTGGAACCGCCGCTCGCTCGCCGACCTGCGCCGGGCCGTCGAGCTGTTCGAGGAAGCGCTGCGCCTGGACCCGGACTACGCCCGCGCACACGCGGGCATCGCGCTCGCGCTCTCCGTGATGCCGTTCCTCGATGTGGACGCGAGCACGGAGGCGCTCACGCGCGGCAAGGCCGCCGGCCTGCGCGCGCTGGAGCTCGATCCGCAGCTCCCCGAAGCGTACGCAGCGCTCGGCCAGATCGCGACCTACCTCGAGCACGACTGGGCCGCCGCGGACCGCTACTACCGCCGCGCGCGCGAGCTGAACCCCAACTACGCGACCGCGCACCAGTGGTACGCCGAGCTCCAGGCGCTGCGCGGCCGCCTGGGCGAGGCGCTGCAGGCCGCGCAGATCGCGCGCGAGCTCGACCCGCTGTCCCCTGTCGTGAACCACGTGCTCGGCGCCGTCCACCTGTTCCGGCGCGAGTTCGACGACGCGGAGCGCGCTTACCGCCGCACGCTCGAGCTGGACCCGACGTACTTCACGGCGAACGTCATGCTGTGGCGCATCCATATCGCGCAGCGGCGGTACGACGCCGCGCTCGACGCGCTCGCGGCCACGCCGTTCCCCGGCATCGCCGAGCTCATGGCGCGGGCGCAGGCGGGCATCCGTGGCACGGGGACGCGCGAGTCCGCGCTCGACGCCGTGCGCGCGATCGAGCGCCTCGACACGGGGTTCCCCATGCTCGCGTACGTTCCGTACCTCCTGCTCGGCGACGTGGGCGCCGCGTTCCGCTCGCTCGAGGAGGCGTACCGCGCGAACAACCCGCAGGTCACCTACTTCTGGCTGGACCCGCTGTTCGATGACCTGCGCGAGGATCCCGTGTACGTCTCACTGGTCCGCCGGCTGGGGCTCGAGGAGGCCTTGCGGCCGCCGGTGATGTAGGAGAGCTCGGCGGTGTACCCGGCCCGATCGTCAGCCGTCCCTGAGCGCGTCGGCGGGATCGACGCGGCCGGCGCGGACCACGGGCATGAGAGCGGCGAGGGCCGCGGTCAGGGAAACGAGGGCGGCCGCCTTGATCGCCGTCTCGAGGCCGCCGGGCGACCATCCGGCCTGCCTCGCTCCGTACGCGAGCAGCACGGTGATCACACCGCCGAGCGTGGCGCCACCGAGAGTCGGGCGTAGCACCACGCCGAGCGCATGGGCGACGAGCGGGCGTGGCCCTGCTCCGAGCGCGGCTCGGATCGCGATGTCGTGACGGCGTGCGGCGAGCTGGAAGGTCACGACACCGAAGATCCCGGCGCACGCGAGAACGATCACGAGCCCCGCCATGGCCGTGGCCATGCGCGCTTGACGGCGGTGGGGGTCGATGCTGCCGAGAACGACGTCCTCGAATCGCATGGGCTGCTGGACAGGCACCATCGGGTCGATGGATCGGACCAGGCGCAGCAACTCATCTGCGGAGAGGCCCATGCGCGCGCCGCTCCTCACGAGCAGCGTCATTTGCCGCTTGGGGAACTGCGTGTGGGGCTCGTACACGATGAATCCCGGCGCATTGGCGAGGCCGAGGTTTCGGACATCGGCGCTGGCCCCCACCACGGTTCGCCAGTCCTCGTCGCGCCAACGCCCGATCTTGATGCGCGCGCCGAGCGGCGACCGGTCCCCCCAAACCGCACGTGCGAGCCTCTCGCTGACGATGGCAACCGGCGCATCGCGCCGCTCCATCGGCCGAAACGCCCGACCCTCGCGGATGGGTATGCCGGCAACGGCGAAGTAGTCGGGGAGCACGTTGTGCAGGATGACGCCGTCCCACGTCGCGCCGGACGCCCGTCCCCGGCGCCACCTCCCACAGGCGGACGAGTCCACTGGCGTCGTATCCCCCCGCATCGGTGAGCCGAAGCACACGGACCGCCGCGGCGAAGACGCCGGCCGCGGCGAGACTCAGCGCGACCGTGATGATGCTCACCGACGCGTAGAGCGGGTGGCGGGCGAGTCGGCGGAGGGGCAGGAGCATGGGGACCTCGTGGAGCGGAAACCTCGCGAAAGGGGCCCACCCGCGTGCTCAGGTCCGGGCGGCACCGTCCTCGAGTGCTGGCCGGCGGAGAAAGACCCGGGCAGGATCGCGCCTAACCTGGTCGTCGGACGGAACGATCGGATAGGCCGCGAACCAGCACCTGTCAAGCAACGCCACCGCGCCATCGGTGATGCCAACCTGGTTGCGGCGCCGGCCTTGCCCGCACCCGCCTTGCCGGTAGATTTCGCGGCTCGCCCGGGCGCCGTGCGCAGCGAGCCGCGTGCCGCGCCAGCCGCGCTTCCACCGGGCTCACGGGCGAGATCGAGATGGAGGCGATCCGGGTTGAGCTCCTCGACCGATTTCCCGATGCACACGAACCAGCACGACGCGATGCCCTGCCGCGCCGCGCGACGCGCGGCCTGCCTGCTCGTGACGACCGCGCTGGCCGCCGCGTGCGGCCCGCTCCGCCCTGGCGCGCCCGCGCCGCGCCACGCGGCCGCGATCATCCCCGCGCCCCTGTCCATTGCCCTGCCGCGCGAGGCGCCCTTCGTCCTGGACTCGCTCACCGTGATCACGGTCGAGCCCGGGGACTCCACGGCGCGCCGCATCGGCGAGTGGCTGGCGGACCTCATCGGCAGCACGCGCGAGTCCACGCCGCGGGTCCTGGAGGGGCCGGCCGTGGCCGCGCGCGCGATCGCGCTGCGCATCCGCCCGGATGATCCGCGGCTCGGGCCGGAGGGCTACGAGCTGACCGTCGCCGCCAGCGGCGTGTCCGTCACCGGCGGCGGCGGCGCCGGCCTCTTCTACGGCGTGCAGGCGCTGCGGCAGCTCATGCCGCCCGCGGTCGAGTTCACCGCGCGCCGCCCGGCGCCGCTCGAGATCCCGGCCGCGCACATCGTGGACCGGCCGCGCTTCGAGTGGCGCGGCATGATGCTGGACGTCGCGCGCCACTTCCTGCCGCCCCGCGATGTCAAGCGCTTCATCGACCTGCTCGCGCTCTACCGCATGAACCGGCTGCACCTGCACCTGAGCGACGATCAGGGCTGGCGCATCGAGATCCGCTCCTGGCCGAACCTCACGGCCTACGGCGGCAGCACGGCGGTCGGCGGACACCCGGGCGGCTTCTACACGCAGGAGGAGTTCGCGGACCTCGTCGCCTACGCGCACGCGCGGTTCATCACGATCGTGCCCGAGATCGACATGCCCGGACACACCAACGCGGCGCTGGCCTCGTACCCGGAGCTGAACTGCGACGGCGTCGCGCCCCCGCTCTACGAGGGCATCCGGGTCGGCTTCAGCGCGCTGTGCGTGGACAACGAGGTCACGTACCAGTTCATCGACGACGTCGTCCGCGAGATCTCGGCGCTGATCCCCGGCGAGTACTTCCACATCGGCGGCGACGAGGTCGAGCGCATCCCGCACGAGCGCTACCTCGAGTTCATCGAGCGCGCCGAGCGCATCGTCGTGTCGCACGGCAAGCGGATGATCGGGTGGGGCGAGGTCGCGCCGGCGAACCTGCCGCCGAGCGCGATCGTGCAGCACTGGCGCCCGGACTCCGTGCAGCTCGCGGTCGCGCGCGGCTCGCGCGTCATCCTCTCGCCCTCGAGCCGCGTCTACCTGGACATGAAGTACGACGCCTCGACGCCGATCGGCCTGAGCTGGGCCGGGCTGATCGACGTGCGCCACGCCTACGACTGGGAGCCCGCCGCGTGGCTCGAGGGCGTGCCCGAGCGCGCGATCCTCGGCGTCGAGGCGCCGCTGTGGGCCGAGACGCTCGGCACCGTCCACGACTTCGAGTACATGGCCCTCCCCCGCCTCGCCGCGGTGGCCGAGCTCGGCTGGTCGGCGCCGGAGCGGAGGAGCTGGGGCGACTTCCGCCGCCGGCTGCGCGAGCACTGGCCGCGCTGGCAGGCGCTCGGGCTGAACGCGTACCGCTCGCCCGACGTGTGGTGACGCCGGCTCCCCGGGTTTCGTCCGCTCGACAGCTCGTCAGGGTTGCCGCTCGCTGCCGTCGCGCGCGCCGGCGCACCGCTCCGGCGGCGCGCCCGCCCGGCTACCCCCGACGCGCGCCACGGCCCTACCGCATCAACCCGCGCAGCGAATCCACCAGTGCGTTGTACAGCTCCGTGGCGTCACGGCATGCTGCCCAGTGCGCGCGGAGCGAATCGGCGCGCGCCGGCCAGGCCGCCGCGGCGGCGTTGTAGCTGTCGAACGCGGCCAGGTAGCGCGCGTAGCTGTCCGCCGGAACGCCGGCCGGATCGAGCGCCTCGAAGCCCCGCACCGCCTCCCGCATCGAGTCCACGCGCGCGCCGAACGCGCGGAAGCGCTCCTCCTCGACGGCGAGCGCCGCCGCGCAGGAGTCCGCCGCCGCGCGAGCGTGGAGCAGCCTGGTGCGCAGCTCCGCGGGCGGCCGTGCCGGGCGCGTCCGCCGTCGCACCTCGAGCAGGATCGACCCCAGGAGCACGACCACGACCATCGGCAACAGCACGCGGCTCCACTTCCGGAAGCGATCGCTCAGCGGCATGATGGCCGGTTCCTCCTCACCTCCGCATGATGGCGCGCGGCGTAGAGAAGCACAACTCGAGGACGATCACCCGCGAGCTGCGGGGGGGTTCGCATCGTCCGTCGCGACGCGGGAGGAGCTCCTGCGGCCTGCGCTCCGCCGCTTTCCCCTCCCGGCCGCGGCCGTCCTCCCCGGCCCCGCCTCAGCCGACAGGGGTCAGCCGGTGCCGGTCCCTGGCGCCTGCTCCGAATAAGTCCAGAAAACACTTGACAAACTGGCGCATAGCCCCGACATTCAGCCCCACGACCGCGACCGGCCCCACCGGGGCCGGTCGCCGCGCACGCTGGCCAGGCCGCGCCCATGCGGTGGTGCCCCGGGCCGGGCGCACGAGCGGCCGACGCGGGCCGCGGCTTCCACGACCAACCACCATGGAGAGGGGAGAGCGATGCGAACCGAGTCGCCGCGTCACACCCGGCCTGCGTTCCGTCGGGCGCGCCGGTCCAGGTTCACGCTCATGGCCGGTCTGCTCGTCGCCGCGCCCGCCCTGCTCCTCTTCGCCTGCGGGGATGACGACGCGACGGGGCCGCGCGGCCCGCGGCCGCTGGATCCGGAATTGGTGGCGCAGGGCAAGGAGATCTTCCGTTTCGACACGTTCGGTGACGAAGCGTATTGGACGGACACGCTGCGGATGAACGAAGTGATCGAGAGCGCGGTGAGTCCGGCAGTGGCGCTGAGCGTGGGATTGAAGGTCGACGCGGACGCGCTGCCGCAGGCGGTGAAGGATGCGATCGCGGCGGGGGAGGTGGATCTGGAGGATCCGGCGACGACGCTCGCGCTGCTGGAGCTGGATGCCGTCGTGGGGGTCAAGGGGGTGGTGGAGACGGTGGACGGGGTGAAGCGGTTGTCGCGCGTCGGCATCACGTGCGCGCTGTGCCACTCGACGGTGGACAACTCGTTCGCGCCGGGGATCGGCAAGCGGCTGGACGGCTGGCCGAACCGTGATCTGAACGTGGGCGCGATCGTGGCGCTCTCGCCGGCGGTGCCGGCGGAGCTCAAGGCGATCCTCAACAGCTGGGGCCCCGGCTTCTACGACCCGCGCATCAACATGGACGGTCTGAACACGCCGCTCGTGATCCCGCCGGCGTTCGGGCTGCGCGAGGTGGCGATGGAGACGTACACGGCGGAAGGTCCCGTCTCGTACTGGAACGCGTACGTCGCCGTGACGCAGATGCACGGGCAGGGCAGCTTCGAGGATCCTCGGCTGGGGATCGACATCGACGCCAACCCGGACCTCGTCACGTCCAAGTTGCCGGCGCTGCGCGAGTACCAGTTCAGTCTGGAGCCGCCGGCCCCGCCCCCGGGCAGCTTCGACGCGGCCGCGGCCGCGCGGGGCGAGCAGCTCTTCAACGGCCGCGCCGGCTGCGCGGAGTGCCACGACCCGCGCAACTCGTTCACGGACATCAACGCGAACATCCTGCACGCGCCGTCGGAGACGGGGATGGACCCGGCGTACGCGCAACGGACCACGCAGAAGCGGTACCGGACGACGCCGCTGCGCGGCGTGTGGCAGCACCCGCCGTACTTCCACGATGGGAGCGCGGCGACGCTGGCGGATGTGGTGGCGCATTACGATTCGTACCTCAAGCTCGGGCTCAGCGCGCAGGAGCGGGCTGATCTGGCCGAGTACCTGAAGTCGCTCTGATCCGCCGCGGCGCGCGAGCGCCTGCAACGCCCGCGCGCCTGGCGGGCCGCGATTCACACAGTCGAGAGGGGGCAGGAATGGGCGCAGGATCCACGGAACTCCAGGGGCCGGACCTCCGCGAGGGCGTCGCGCTGGACGCGCTGCCCGAGGGCCACCCGTTCCTCGGGCACGCGGATGGCGAGCAGGTCCTGCTGGTGCGGAACGGCGGGACGGTCCACGCGATCGGCGCCACGTGCACGCACTGGGGCGGCCCGCTCGCGGAGGGTCTGGTCGTCGAGGACACGATCCGCTGCCCCTGGCACCACGCGTGCTTCTCGCTGCGAACGGGCGAGGCGCTGGGCGCCCCGGCGCTGAACCCCGTGGCCTGCTGGACCGTGGAGGTTCGTGATGGCACCGTGCGCGTCACCGGCAAGGAGGAGCATCCGCCGCTCTCGCCTCGCGGCCGCGCCGCAGACGGCCCGGAGTCCGTCGTCATCATCGGCGCGGGCGCGGCCGGCAGCGCCGCGGCGGAGATGCTGCGCCGGGAGGGCTACGGGGGCCCGGTGACCGTCGTGGATCCCGATACTGCCGCGCCGTACGATCGGCCCAACCTCTCCAAGGACTACCTGGCGGGCAACGCGCCGGAGGAGTGGATCCCGCTCCGGCCGGAGGGCTTCTACGCGGAGCACGGGATCGAGCGCGTTGCCGCGCGCGCGGAGGCGATCGACACGGCGGCGCGCACGGTCACGCTCGCGGACGGCCGCACGCTCCGCTACGGCGCGCTGCTCCTGGCCACGGGCTCGGCGCCCGTGCGGCTGCGTATCCCGGGCGCCGACCTTCCGCACGTCCACGTACTCCGCTCGCTCGACGACTGCCGCGCAATCATCCGCGCCGCGGAGCGGGCCCGGCGCGCCGTCGTCCTCGGCGCGAGCTTCATCGGGATGGAGGTCGCGGCGGCGTTGCGGATGCGCGGGCTCGAGGTCACGGTCGTCGCGCCGGAGCGCGTGCCCTTTCAGCAGACCCTGGGCCCCGCGCTGGGCGCCGCGATCCAGCGCGTGCACGAGTCGCACGGCGTCGCGTTCCGGCTCGGCCACATCGCGGCGGAGATCGCGGCCGACCACGTCCGCCTCGACGACGGCGAGGCGCTGCCCGCGGACCTCGTCGTGGTCGGCATCGGCGTGCGGCCCGAGACCGCGCTGGCGCAGGCCGCCGGGCTCGAGGTGGACGACGGCGTCGTCGTCGACGCCTTCCTCGAGACGAGCGCACCGGGCGTGTACGCCGCGGGCGACATCGCGCGGTGGCCGGACGCGCGCACGGGTGAGCGCGTCCGGGTCGAGCACTGGGCCCTCGCGCAACGGCAGGGGCAGACCGCGGCGCGCAACATCCTCGGCAAGCGCGAGCCGTACGCCGAAGTGCCGTTCTTCTGGACGCAGCACTGGGACATGCCCGTCGCGTACGTCGGCTACGCGGCGGCGTGGGACGCCGCACGCATTGACGGCGACCCGGACGCGCTCGACTGCGCGGTCACGTACGTCCGGAACGGCCGCGAGCTGGCCTTCGCGACGATCGGGCGCGACCGGGCGAGCCTGCGCGCCGAGGCGGCAATGCAGGCCGCGATCGCGGCCAGGATCGCGCAGGGCGTGCCCGCGGGCGGCATGGACGGGAGGGCGTCATGAGCCGCGAGAACGGTGGGCGACCCACGAAGGCGCGTCCGCGGCCGACAGGCGAGGCCGCGAACCGCGCGGCCCGCGCCGTTGCGAGGGCCATGCCCTCCGCGCCGCCGCGCGTGGCGCCGCCGGACGAGCTCGAAGCGCTCGTCCGGCGGATGCTCGAGCTGCTGGGCGAGGACCCGGACCGCGCGGGGCTGCTGAACACGCCGCACCGCGTGGCGGAGTCGCTGCGCTGGCTGACGCGCGGCTACCGTCTGGAACCGCAGACGGCGATCGGCGACGGCGTGTTCGCCGAGGAGCACGAATCCATGGTGCTCGTGAAGGACATCGAGGTGTACTCGCTCTGCGAGCACCACATGCTGCCGTTCTACGGCCGCGCGCACGTCGCGTACATTCCGGACGGCCGCATCGTGGGGCTTTCCAAGATCGCGCGCATCGTGGACGTGTACGCGCGCCGGCTCCAGGTGCAGGAGCGGCTCACCGACCAGATCGCGGATGCGATGGAGGAGGCGCTCCGGCCGCGCGGCGTCGCCGTCGTCGTCGAGGCGCACCACCTCTGCATGATGATGCGGGGCGTGGAGAAGCAGAACTCGAAGACGATCACCAGCGCGATGCGCGGCGCGTTCGCTGAGAACGTCGCGACGCGCGAGGAGTTCCTGCGGCTCGCGCTGTAGGACTGCGCCGCCGCCCACGGCGTTGCGCGGCGAGAGCGCGCCGCCGGCCGCGGCAGGAGCCAGCGGCGCGAGCCGCCCGCGCCGCTGCCGCGCTGGGCGCCGCCGCGGCCGGGCTCCGCGCGGCCTCCGGGCGCCTCCGGCGCCGCGCCCGATTGCCGCGAGACGCGGCGGGCGCGGCGCCTCCGGCACGCGGCTCAGTGCCGGCCCCTCCTCCCGTGCCGGCCGTGGTGGTCCCAGAACGCCTTGAACGAGAACCGGATGTTGCGCGCCACCTTCTCGCGGAGCGCGTGGTCCGCGGACAGCGCGCGCGGGTCGAAGAACAGCCCGTCGCGCCCCACGAACCACCGGTTCACGTCGATGGACAGTGTGACCTCGACCGGCCCCGTGGCGCCCGCGCTGTCCGCCTCGAGCACGATCGGCTCGTCGAACTCCAGCTCGAGGTCCAGCTCGACGTTCAGGAACACGTCGAAGGCCTGCGCGCCGGTGCCGGGGTCGAACGTGCCGCGAGCGCGGATGCTCGCGTTGCGCGGCCAGTCCGGATGCTCGTCGCGGAACGCCTGGTGCGAGGGCTTCCGGTCGTTCGGCCGGTCGATCTCGAGCTCCAGCTCGCGGTAGCTGCCCGGCGGCACCTCGCCCTCCAGCAGGCTGATCACGCCGCCATCCAGTGGCAAGTCCACGAGGATGGGGCCGGCCTCGAACTCGTGGCCGTGCCGGTGGCGCCGCCCCTCCCGATGACGCGAGCAGTCATCGTCCTCGTCATCGTCGCCCCAGCACCATGACAGGGAGTCGCCGCCGTTCTCGCGCACCGACTCCAGCTCGATTTCCTCGAAGACGAGCTGCACCTGCTGGATGTCCAGCGTGCGGCCCGCCTCATCCGTGACGGGCACGACGGACAAGGCCGCTCCGGGAGCGCCCGGCGCGGCCGTCTCGCCCCTCCCGCACCAGCGCGCCGCAGGAGCGGCGCGCCCCGGCCCAGCTACGACTCCCTGCGTGTGCCGAAGAGCGAGTGCCGCACGACGACGGCCGGGCGCGTGTCTCCGTGCAGGAGCGAGAAGACGACCTTCCGCGTCCATCCCAGGTCGATCTCGACGACGATGTGCGAGGCATCTCGCGCCATTCGCCACGCCCTCACAGGCGCACGATCATGCTTCACGAACGTTGCCGCCATGACGACAGCGTCCGGCGGATCCATGATCGGCGCCAACCTCCGGCACGTCGTGCACCGGCCGCGGTCCGATGAGACATCGCCGGTGCAGATACGGCGGCCGCACCACTTGCATGGCACACTGTGGGAAGCACACGCATGGCGCTCGCAGATCGGACACGGCTGCGTGCCCCGAAGGCTGAACGCCCGGCCATCCAGGTGGCACGTCGTGCGGTGGCGCTCGCACGCGAGCTTGCCCGGCTCATCGACGAGCGGCTCGAGATGGTGCCGGCAATGATATCGGGAATCCGAGGCGCATTCGCCGACGTGGGCGAGGCAAGCCTGCTTGCCACACGTCGCGCAGGTGTGCACCTCATCGGCCGCGAAGATGCCGGCAGGATCGTAGGCGCAGGGGGCACGGTGGCGCTCGCAGACGAGCCTACGTGAGTAGTCGCTGGGACGGAGGTGTCTCGAGCAGTGAGGCTGCCCGTCCACCTCACACCTGACTTGATGGTGCTCACAGATGAACCGGTCGCAGCTCGCGCAGGCCACCACTTCATCTCGGCCCACCGGCTCCAACGTGCCGCCCTCGCAGTAGACGACGCAGTCGGGGCAGAGTACGCGCGCCCCCCGTGGCGCGTCTTCCGTGGAACGCGTCAGGTGCAACTCGCAAACCGACTTGCCGCAGACCGCGCAAGCGTGCAGGCACGACTCACAGGCATGGTGGCCGGTGACCCCACACGTCCCTTGATGCGCTGAGCAGTACGCCCGGTCGCACGCGACGCACGTATGCGCGTGAACATGGCAGGCCGGAGCGCCATCCACGTGACAGGCGAAGGTACCGTGCTCTCGACAGAAGTCCTCGCCGCAGACCGAACAGAGGCGGGAGCAGTCTGCGCAGGCCGCATGGTTCTCCCGGCAGACGACGAGCGCCTTCGGCGATGCTGCGCACGTCGGACAACTGTATTTCCAGGTCCCGCTCCCCGCCACGAGACGGGTTGCGCTGAAGTCCGCCGTGCGGCCGGCCGCCGACGTGAGAGTCCAGGATGCCTCCTGCGCCCGCACGTCGAACCGCGCGAGCTGGACCGGGTGGATCGTGCCGCGGACGCGGTGTCGACGCTCTTCCTCCGCACGCCGGCGCTCGTAATCGGCTTGGATGGCCTCGCGCGCACGCGCATCGGGCACCTCCGTCCCCCTACCCCCTGCCTCCGCCAGGAGCGCCTTGTAGTACCGGTCGATCCTCGCCAGTTCGGCCGCGAGAGCACGCTCGGCGTCTGCACGTAGACGATCGAGCTCCGGTCCGAGCTTCGCCTCGAGGTCTGGCACCATGAGCTCCAGGAGGGCATCGGGCTGGAGAGTCTGCGCCGTATGCCGGTCGTCGTGAGGCGTCCCTGCCGCGCCGATCGGGCGGGCCTCGAGATCTCGGCACAGCTCCTCGATCTCCATCTCAACGGGCGTCCTGCTGATGAGATCGAAGACGTGCGACTCGACGAGCCGCTCAGTGACGGACGCACCAGCGGCCATCGTGACGCGCGCGGTCAGGCGCCCCAGCGGACGCACCGTGTCCTTCACGCGTGCTTCCGAGGCCTCCGCCCGAAGCAGCGGCACGCTCAGCACGACGGGCCCAGGGGTTCCGGCGTTTCCTTCCGGGAGCCTGCCGAAACGCAGGTTGTGACCCCGAGCCCGGATCGCCTCGATGGCGTGCTGCAGGATGGCACTCCCGACCACGGCCATGTCCGCTTCGGGGTACCGCTCGAAGGCGGACATGGAGAACGCGACCTGGAGCCTCCGCCGCCCGCCGAAGAACCGCGCCTCGGCCTGTGGTAGCGTGATCTGCAAGAGCTCAGGCTGGACTTCGATCACATCGGCCCCGACCAGCGCCGCGTAACGCTCGATCAGCGTTCGGATCCTCGGATCCGCCGTTCCCCCCCCCACCGGGCGAATCGAAAACGCTCGCTTCCCCCGTGGAGGACCCCGCTTCCTGCGGTCGATCGTAAGGTGAGTAATCGCTCACGCTACCATTCCACTGAGGAGGGGAGCTTCGGGATCGGCGTCGAGATCCACCAGCGCCATCGGAAGCCGGTCCGCCTGAACCAGAACCTGCACCGCCCGCCCGCGCCCGGTGACCCCCGTCAGCCGGACGAGCGGCCCGAAGTCCGGATGGCGGCCCGCATCCTCAGGCTCCGTCGCGGATTCGAGCGCTTCCAACAGCTCGTGGACGTGGAGGCCGAGCTGCTGCCGCTTCGCCTCGACTCCCCGGGCCACGTGCATATGAACAGTGCCGTAGCCGAGTCTAACCCGCGCTGGAATGGTCAGCGCCGAAAAGTCTCGTTCGAGCCGGCCCGCATTGTCCTCGGACGCGATCTCGGAGGCGAGCCGCTCCTGCTCGAAGCCCTCCTTGCGGCTGTCAATGATCTCCTGCCCGATCTGCGCGAGCTCGACCTCAAGATCCTCGTCTGACTCGGTCTCGAGAAAGGCGTCGACCAGCCGCCGTTCGAGGGTTTCGGCCCCGCCGAACTTGCCGAGGATCGCATCCAGCTCCCCGACGACCAGTTCGAACAGCCGGATCTTCTGATCGAGGAGCCACAAGATATGCGACTCGATCGTTCCATGTGCCGCGAAGTTGATGATTTCAACCTCCCGGCTCTGGCCGATCCGATGGACGCGCCCGATCCGCTGCTCGACCACCATGGGATTCCACGGCAGCTCATAGTTCACGAGGCGGTTGCAGAACTGCAGGTTCAACCCTTCGCTACCGGCGCGCGTCGTCACGAACACCGATCCCGGCGTACTCCGGAACCGGGCCAGCCGCTCCTTGCGTACGGCCATCGGCAGCTTCCCGGTGAAGACGACGACCGGCCGACCCAGCTCTCGGATGCGCTGCTCGATCACCCCGATGGTCGGAAGGTGTTCGCTGAACACGATCAGCCGGTCGTCATTCGCTTTCAGGATGGCCGTCAGCTCGTCCAGCTTCGCCTGGTGTTTGACGGAATCGGCGGACTCCACCAGCTCGAGCGCGCGGTGCCGGAACTCCGGGAGCACGTACTCTCCTTCCGCCACAGTGCGTAGCGAGTGAGCCAGAGCTTGTGGCGATGAGCACAGCCGCTGGCAGAGCCGCATGGCCTCCAGAATGAAGATACCACGCCCCGTTCGCCGCCTCCGACGCCTGTCATTGCGGTCCGGGTCGCCGGGCACGAAGCCTTCCCGATACAGCCTCCGGAGGAATCCCGTCGTCCGCTGGTACAGACCCCACTCGTGGGAGTAGAGCGTGATCTCGGGGTGCACGGGCCGGCGGGGCGGCAGAGAGAGCAGGTCGGCCACACTCGAGCGCCGCGTCCGCACCATGACCTGGTGCGTCAACTCCCGGAGCGCCTCCGGATTCTGCACTCGTCGCGGATCGCCGCGGACGACGAACCGTTGTTTGAACTCAGCCCACGTTCCGAACTGGCCAGGCCTGAGCAGTGTCACGAGGTTGTAGAGCTCACGGAGGTTGTTCTGGAGCGGCGTGGCCGTCAGCAGCAGGATGAAA
This sequence comes from Longimicrobiales bacterium, assembly GCA_036381195.1. Taxonomy (GTDB): domain Bacteria; phylum Gemmatimonadota; class Gemmatimonadetes; order Longimicrobiales; family RSA9; genus RSA9. Next base: position 14,459 of record DASVDH010000018.1, read on the forward strand.
TTCCGCTCGATCTGCTGGAGGAATCGATAGATCGCGGCCTGGTGGTTCTTGACCTTGTGCGCCTCGTCGACGATCACGAGGTCCCAACGGTGCTCGAGGATCGCCTTCGCGTGCCCCTTGCTCCGCGCACGGTTGTGGGAGATGATTGCCCTTTGCACACCCCGCCACTCGCCCGGCCGCTCGGGCGTGGCAAACTTCTCGAAGAACTTGCTTTCGAGTTCCCCCTTCCACTGCTGCACCAGCGAGGCCGGGGCAAGGATCAGGATCCGCCGTGCCAGGCCCCGCACGGCCAGCTCCTTCAGGATGATCCCTGCTTCGATCGTCTTCCCGAGGCCCACTTCGTCGGCGAGGATCGCGCGGCCGCGCATCGGCGGCCGAAGGACTCGCAGGGCTACATCGATCTGATGCGGCAGCTCCTCGATCGCGTTGGAGTCGAGCGTGATCAGCCGGTCGAAGCCCGGGGCGAGGAGAGTGCCTCGGCATCGCGGCGAAGGGCGAACCACTCCGGCCTGGACGGGGGCGCGCGCAGTCCTTCCGCGAAGCCCCGCAGCGAGTCGGCATCCACGCTCAACCGATACGAGTCATCCATGGGGACGTCTAGGGTTTCACCTCCCGCGAGAAGGCGGCCCGCCGAAGCCGAAGCGTCCGCCACTCCCCACGCCGCGGCGGACCGCCCCCTCTGCCGTACGCGTCTCCGACCGCCGCGCCGCTACTCCGGCGCGACCAGCGCCTTCAGCGCAGCGAGCCGCTCGCCCCAGAACTCCTTCGCGGCCTGCGCGGCCTCCTTGTCCGGAAAGCCCTGGAGCTGAACCGCGAGTGCGCTCTTCGCCGGCCCCTTCGCCGTGAAGTACACCTCCATCCGGATGCCATCGGCGAGCCGGATGCGCATCGACTTCGCCTCGGTGGCCGTGCGGATCTCGAGCTCCACGTCCGGCAGCCAGCGCTTGCGCTGCTCCGGGTCGTACAGCGCGCGCCGCAGCGCCTCGACCGGCGCCGCGACCGTCACGCTCTTGCTCGCCTCGTAGCTGCCGCCACGCCGCTGCCCGACGTCGCGCAGCCCGCGCAGCCGCTCGTACCCGACGGTGATCGTCTGCGCCCACCACTGACCGACGTCGTACGTCTCGTGCACGAGCTTCGCGATCGCGCGGTGCTCCATGCTCGCGGCACCGTGACGGTCGAGCAGCGCGACCCACTCCGGCCACGTCCGACCAGACGCCTTCTTCACCGCCGCGTCGCTCTTGCCGGCGATCTTCTCGTAGTCGTCGGGAATCGGGAGAGATGCGCGGTCCTCAGGTGTCCCGGGCGGCTCGGCGGTTGTGCGCTGTTGGCCCGCCGACGCCGTGATGGGCTCGGCATCGTCTGGCCCTGAGGCCTGGTTGCGATTCTTCTTGTCGATGATGTGGACACGGGCCGTGGTGTACGACTCGCCCGTCTTCGCCATGCGCGCCCGGACCAGGCGCTTGAGGTCCTTGTCCTTCGGCATCTCCGGATCTCCTCTGCACGCGCCACGGCCCGCCACCCCCCGGCAGGGCGTTCCGTGACGAGCAGGGTTCCGTCGATGCCGGTCCGGGAGTATGCCCCCCTTTGCCTCACGAGGACCCCAGCCGGGGTGGGGCCGAAGAGGTTGGGCGTGGACCGCCGCCTGGGAGGAATAATAGCAAGGAAGGTGGACGACCCGCCAGGGGCGTGCGGCGAGGGCTCTCGCACATCCGCGCCGCCGACGAGACCACCGACGCAGGCGAACGGGCCGGCTCCGTACGTGCGAGGCCGGCCCGTGCAACGTTGTGATCGCGCGCGCTGGGGTTCACAACGAGTTTTCGCGATGCGGACGTGGAGGTGCGGAAGCCGGTCCTGGTGATCCGGTCGATGCGAGGCCTCCTCACGCCGCCGGCAGCTCCACCCTGAAGCGCGTCCCCTTCCCCACCTCGCTCTCCACCTCGATCCGCCCGCCCAGGTCGCTGGCCAGCCGGCGCACGATCGAGAGGCCGAGGCCCGTGCCCCGCGCCTTCGTCGTGTAGAAGCCCTCGAAGATGCGCGCGCGCTCCTCCTCGCTGATCCCGCGCCCCGTATCCGCCACCTCGAGCACCACGCGCGCGCCATCCTCGCCCCGCTCCACACGCGAGGCGATGAGCACGCGGCCCGCGCCGCCCTCCAGACTCTCGAGCGCGTTCACGGCCAGGTTCTCCAGGATGCGCCGTAGCGCCACCGGATCCGCATGCACGGGCGGCAGTCCCGGCGCGAGATCCGTGACGACGACGGCGCCCTCCCGCACGCCGCCATCGCCGGCCGCCGCACCCGCGCCGGCCACGTCGCTCGCGACCGCGCGCGCGATCGCGTTCACGTCGCATGGCCGATGCTCCAGCCGCGGCGAAAGGCGAGCGTAGTTCGCCGCGAGCGCGTGCAGGTACTCGATGCTCGTGTCCAGCGTGCGCTGCCGCTCGAGGAAGACCTGCGGCAGCTCTGCCGGCCGCTCGCGCGCCAGGTCCGCCAGGTGGCTCACCACGTTGCGGATCGGGACCAGGCCGTTGCGGATGTCGTGGTTCACCTGGCGTGCGATCTCGCCGATCGTCGCGCGCCGCTCCGCCTCGCGCAGCCGCGCCGCGTTCGCGCGCAGACGCCCCACCATCTCGTCGAGCACGCGTGCCAGCGCGCCGATCTCGTCGCGCCGCCGCGTCGCGAACGCGGCCTCGGCGCGGTCCAGGTCCACGCGCGCCGCCCGCCGCGCGAGCTCCGCGAGCGGCCGGCTCAGCCGTGCCGACACGAACAGCGCGAGCAGCAGCGCAAGCCCGGCCGCGGCGATGGACGCCGCGAGCAGCCACCGCTCCATCTCGCGGCGCAGCGCCTCCAGCGGCGCGAGGGACGCGTGCACCACGAACCGCGCGACCGTGTCCGGCCCGGCGCCCGCGAACCGCACGGGCACCTCGCGCGCGTACTCGCCCGGGACGACGCCTCGCGCCGCCGGTTCGCCGGCGGCCCCGCCGCGCGCGGCGGCCGCAGCCCGGTGCTCCGGGGCGACGTCGTCGCCCTCCGCCTCGCCGGCGGGGCCCGGCGCCGGCGACGAGGCGCCCGCCATCGCCGGCGCGTCCAGCCGCACGCCGAGCCCCGTGCCGCGCGCGAGCCGGTCCAGGAACGCCTCGTCCACGGCCGTGCCGCCCACGAGCGTGAACGTGCGGCCGCCCAGCCGCAGCTCCCGCGCCTGCACGAGCGCGGGCACGGGCCCGGACGCCGTGCGCACGAGAGCCAGCACCTGCCCGGCACGGGCGAGCGCCGCCGGCAGCGCGGCGTCCACGACGTCGTACTCGTTCCGGAAATGGCCTGAGCTGAGCACGCGCCCTTCGGCATCCTGGATCCGCAGCACGTCCAGCTCGACGAGCTGCATGGCGCGGCCGGCGTAATCCAGCACGTACGCGCGGTCCGCGCGCTCGCCGTCCATCAGGGCGAGCCGGAGCCGGTTGTCCGCGGCCATTGCCTCCGCGACGCGGTCGAGCCGCGCGCCGACGGCCGCCGACTCCCGGGCGAGATCCGCCTGGATCACGTCCGCGAGCGCGGCGACCCGGTCCCGGTACTGGGCCTCGAGCCGCTCCACCACCTCGCGGCGCGCGCGCAGCCCGAACAGCGCGAGCGGCGCCAGGGCCAGCGCCACGCAGCCGAGGAGCAGTCTCGCCCGGAAGGTCATGGCCCCCCTCCTGCCGCGCGCCGCAGCCGAGCCAGCACGAGCGTCCCGCTCCCGTCCACCGCCACGCCGGCGATGCCGCGCCGCACGATCAGCAGCGGCCGCGTCTCGATCAGCGGTGCGACGCGCGGCGCATCCTCGGCGGCAGCCCCCGTCGCGCCCGAGGCGCCAGGCGCCCCGGCCCCTCGCACCCCACCCCCGAGCCACGGCGCGCGCTCGACCAGCGCCGCGGCCGCCTCGCACGGGTCTCCGCCCGCCACCGGCTCCAGCGGGACCACGTAGGCCGCGGCGCCGCCGGCACGCAGCGCGGCCGCGTAACCCGCGTCGCTCCCCGGATCCACGGCGTGCGCCTGCGCGCCCGCCTCTGCCAGCGCCGGCGCCGCGTCCGCCAGCCACGCCGCAGCGGCCCCTGCGCTGCCCGAGCCGGCCGCCGGCGCCAGCGCCACCAGCCGCTCGGCGAGCGCCCGTGCCACGGGGTCGCCTGGCGGGAACACGACGCCCGTTGCCTGCCCGACCACGCCCGCCGCCTGCCCGGCGCCGGCGCCCGGTGCTCCCGGCGGCCGCGTGCTCCCGCCCCCTGCCGCAGCGCGGTCCGCCTCGATGCCGCAATGCTCCACCGGGTCGCGGAGCACGGTCGCCGGCCGCGCGTCCGCGCGCACGGCATCACGCGCCAGGGCCTCGAGCGCCGGGGCCGGCGGGAGCACGAGCCGCGCGGCAGGCAGACCCGCGGGAGCACGAGCCGACGCGCCCCGTGCTCCGGAACCGGCCGCGACCAGCACGTACGCGCGGTCCCACCCGAGGGGGAGCGACTGGAACGCGCCGGAGCCGGCAGCGTAGGCCGCAACCGTAGGGTCACGGGTCACGAGCACGTCTATCCCTCTGTCCAGCGCGTTGCGCGGGTCGCCGGCCGCGGCGCGGAACTCGATGGCAGGCCCCTCGCCGGCGGAAGGCCGGAGCACCAGCCGCTGGAGCGGGCCCGAGGGTGGCGCAGCCGGCGGGGCATCGGTGGGGGTCGCGTGCTCCGGGCGGTGCGGGCCCGTGCCGGCCGGCCACCCGCCGACCCTCGCGGAGGTCCGCACGGCCAGCGCGGGCAGGGCGAACGAGCGGAGCGGGACCGGCTCCGCCAGCTCGGCGCGCAGCGTGTGCGCGTCCAGGGCGGCCAGCGCCGTGAAGCGCGGCAGTGGCGCTCCCGGCATGCCGTCGGCGCCCGGTGCCCCGTCGGCGCCCGGTGCCCCGTCGGCGCCCGGCGCCCCGGAAGCCCGCGCGGCCCGCTCCGCCGCGAGCCAGCTCGCCGCCACGTCGCGCGCCGTGACCGGGGCGCCGGTCCAGTCGCGCGCGTCCGCGCGCAACGTGAACGTCCAGTGGCGGCCGTCTTCCTCGACGCGCCACGCAGCGGCGAGCCCGGGCTGGACGCGGCCCTCGCAGTCCACGCGGACCAGGGTCTCGTAGAGTTGCGCGAAGACGAGCCGTTCGGCGGCGTTGCGCGGCACGGGGGCATGCGCGGGGTCCACGCCGCCCGCCATGCCGACGACGACCGGCTGGTCCTTGCCCGCGCGGCCCGCCGGCGCGTCGGACGCGCGCGGCGCGGCGGACGGGGTGATGTCGCACGCCTCGGGGCGCGCGCCGGGTCCACCCGGGCGCGAGGCCACGGCGCACGCGGCGAGGACCGCGCCGAGCAGCGCCGCGGCGATGCCCGCGCGGCCGCGGGCGCCCACCGGGCGGCGGGCGGCGGCCATCCCCGCGCCGGGGACCTCCTGGCGGAGCGCAAGGAGGAGCGGCGCCCGGGACGGGAGGGTGGCCGGGGAGCGGATCTCGGCCAAGGTCGGACTCGCGGTCGGAGGCGACGGCATCGCGATCTCTACACCGGCCGTGGCGGCCGGGTGCGCGGGGGCGGGCACGACTCAACGCTCGCGGGGGTTCGCGCATCCATGAGAGAGGAACGTAGCGGATCGGACGGCCGCCGGATCCCGGCCCGGGTCCCGCGCGGCGTGTGCTCCACTCGTAACCGGGTCGGCCCCATGCCACGTACCCCTCCCGTTCTCCTGGTGCTGTGCTCCCTGCTGCTCGCCGGCCGCCTGTCCGCGCAGCAGGCGGACGTGCTGACGGGCCGTGTGGTGGGCAGCGACGGACAGCCGATCGCCGGCGCGCGGGTCGAGGCCTTCTCGGTCGAGACGGAGATCACCCGCTCGACGCTGACCAACGCGGATGGCCGCTACATGATCCTGTTCCCGGACGGCGGCGGCCGCTACGTCCTCCGCGTGACCTTCCTCGGCATGGCGGACGTGGTGCGCGCGGTCGTGCGCGAGGCGGGCGAGGAGCTGCTGGTCGCGGACGTGACGATGCAGCCCGAGGCGATCCCGATGGAGTCCATCGTGGTGAGGGCGCCGCGCGCGCGGCCGAGCAGCGGGCGGGCGGGCGAGCAGTCCATGGCGCTCCCGCAGACGCTGCTCGAACGGCTGCCGCTGCCGGATCTCGACCCCAACACCATCGCGCTCCTCGCCGCCGGCGTCGTGGCGACGGAGCTGGACTCGCTGACCGGGCGGATGGGCTTCTCCGTCGCGGGCATGAGCGAGCTGCTCAATCAGGTCACGCTGGACGGCACGGTGTTGCGGGACGGCGCGCCGGGCGTGCCGGAGGAGGGCGTGCGCCTGACGCAGGTCACGACCAGCACGTTCGACGTCTCCCGGGGCGGGTTCGCGGGCGGGCAGGTCTCGATGACGACGGCGCGGGGCATGAACCGGCCGGCCGGCCGGTTCTCCTACCGGCTCGCGGATGACGCGCTCCAGGCCAACACGCTGCCCACGACGAACGCGTTCACGCACCACAACCTCGGCGGCTCGTGGGGTGGGCCGGTGATCCGCAACCGGCTCTTCTACAACGTCTCGTTCCAGCTCTCGCGCCGGGTGAACCACCGCTTCGCGCTGGCTGCGGACGACCCGCTGGCCGTGCAGCGCTCGGGGGTGAGCGCGGACTCGATCTCGCGCTTCCTCGACATCCTCGATGGCTACGGCATCCCGAGCTTGGGCCAGACGGGCCCGTACGACCAGGTGAGCGACGACGTGCGCCTCCAGGCCCGCATCGACTGGAGCGTGGTCCAGCGGCGCGACCAGGCGCACACGCTCTCGCTCCGGGTGAACGCGAACCTGAGCGAGGATGACAGCACGCGAATCAGTCCGCTCGACCTCGCGCAGCACGGGGGGGACACGGAGCGCGACAGCCGCCTGGTCGCGCTCTCGGTGAATTCCCGGCTGGGCACCATGTGGACCAACGCCCTGCGCATCTCCGCGGGCGAGTCGTGGAGCGAAGCGCTGCCGTACGCCGAGCTGCCGGAGGGACGCGTGCGCGTGACCTCGGACTTCGACGATGGCACGCGGGGCACGCGCAGCCTGGTGTTCGGCGGCAACCGCAGCATGCCGAGGGACTCGCGCGACCGCGACGTGCAGATCTCGGACGAGGTCTCGCTCCTCCTGCCCCTCGGAAGGCACCTCCATCGGCTGAAGGTGGGCGGCTCGCTGGAGCGGTCGGAGGACGTGGACCGCTCGTCGAACGACTTCCTCGGCGCGTTCACGTTCGGCTCGCTGGCGGATCTCGAGGCAAACCGGCCGGAGCGCTACGAGCGGGCGCTCGCGCCGCGCGAGACGCGCACGGGGACGCTGAACATCGGGCTGTACGCGGGCGACACGTGGCGCATCAGCGCGCCGCTCGAGGTCACGTTCGGCCTGCGCTGGGATCGCTGGGCCCTGGACGAGCGGCCGGCCTACAACCCCGCGGTCGAGCAGGCGTTCGGCCGCCGCACGGACATCGTGCCGCGGGCGTCTGCGCTGAGCCCGCGGATCGGCTTCAACTATCGGCTGAACGAGCCCGGCTCGCCCGTGAAAGCGCTGAGCGGCGGCCTCGGCCTGTTCGCGGGCCGGGCGCCGACCGGGATCTTCTCCGCGGCCGTGCGGCAGACGGGGCTGCCGGATGCCGAGCAGCGCCTGGTGTGCGTCGGCTCCGCCGTCCCGATCCCGGACTGGGAGCTCTACGCCAGCGATCCGGCCGCCGTCCCGGCGACCTGCGCGGACGGCGGGCCCGGCGAGCCGCCCGGCCTGGCGCAGCGCGCGCCGAGCGTGCTGGTGGTCGCGCCGGAGCAATCCGTGCCCGCATCGCTGCGCCTCCAGCTCGGCTACCGCACGTCACTGCCGTTCGGGCTGTCCGGCGAATTCGGCTACACGTACTCGCTCGGCACGGGGCTGTGGGGGTATCGCGACCTGAACCTCGACGACACCCGGTCCTTCACGCTGGGGAACGAGGGCCGCCCGTTCTTCGGCGACCCGTCGGCGATCGTTCCGGAGACGGGCGCGGTGACCGCGGCGACGTCGCGGCGCTTCCCCGAGTTCGGGCACGTCCACGAGGTCGTGTCGGACCGCAAGTCCGTCGCGCATCAGGTCACGGCGCAGGCGAGCGGCGCCGTGGGCGACCGTCTCGTGCTCGGCGTCAACTACACGCTCGGCTTCGCGCGCGATCAGGGCACGGGCTCGTTCGCCGGGACGCCGGTCGCGGGAAACCCGAACCACGTGGAGTGGGCGACCAGCAGCAACGACCGGCGGCACAGCATCGGCCTGACGGCGGCCTACGCGGTCACGCCGGAGATCGAGCTGACCGCGTACGCCCGGATCACGTCCGGCTCCCCGTTCACGCCGATGGTGAGCCGCGACATCAACGGCGACGGCGCGCGCAACGACCGCGCGTTCATCTTCGACCCGCGCAACGCGCCGGACACGGCGATCGCGAACGGCATGATGCGGCTGCTGCGCAACGTGCCCGGGCGCGTACGGGAGTGCCTGGAGTCGCAGTTCGGCAGCATCGCCGAGCGCAACAGTTGCCGCAACGGCTGGACCCAATCGCTCAACCTGCGCGCGAGCCTGCGGCCGGAGCTGCCCGTGGTGGGCCGGCGCTTCACGATCTCCGTCGACGCGCGGAACGTGTTGACGGGGCTGGACCAGCTCATCCACGGCCGGGACGGCATGAAGGGTTGGGGCGAGGGCCGGCGCGCGGATGCGACGCTGCTCGAGGTCCGCGGCTTCGATCCCGCGACCCGCTCGTTCCTCTACCAGGTCAACGAGGGCTTCGGCCAGGTACGGCGCGGGCCCGGCGCGTTCCGCAACGCGTTCTCGCTCACGCTCTCGGCGCAGCTCGCCATCGGCGGGCCGCCGGGGTTGGCGGACCGCGGCTTCGGGCGGGGCCGGTTCGGCGGCGGATTCCGGCCGGGCGGGGACGGCGCCGCGCGCTTCGGGCGCGCGGGCGGAGGCGGCGAGGGCGGCATGCGCGGCTTCAACGCGGTCGGGCTCCTGGACCGGATGCTCGCGAACCCCATCCCCGTGCTGCTCGAGCTGAAGGACACGCTCGGGCTGACGGCCGAGCAGGTGGCGGCCGTGGAGGAGGTGTCCGCCACGCTCCAGGAGACGCTGAACCGGCAGCGGGAGGAGTTGGGCCGCCGGCTGGACGGCCTGAGCGGCAGCGAGCAGGCTCGCGCCTTCGCCGCGCTGCGGCCCGAGCTCGATGCCGCGCGGCGCGGCATCACCGAGGCGCTCCGCGCCGTCGAGAAGATCCTCACGCCCGAGCAGTGGCAGCGCGTGCCGGAGCGGGTGCGGGACCCGTTCCGGCGGCGCGGGACCCCGCAGCGGAGCCGGTAGCCCTCACAACTGGATTGACGAGGGCGCCGTCCCGGCGGCCGTTCGCCGGCGCCGCCTCGCTGCGCGCGGGCGCTGACCCGGCCGCGGGGCTCGCCGGTGCCGCGCGAGCGCCGCGCCGGATGAAACCCCACACCCCGACGCGTGTAGTCCGGGACTAGGAGCGCCGCGCAGTCCATTCCAGCAGCGCAGTGCCCGCCTCGATTTCGCGTTCATCGAAGTCCGAGCGAAGACGCTCCCAGCATCATGAGGTCCCATGCTCGCGCCAGCATCCCCGCGCATCCCGGTCCCCGTCCTGCTCGCGTTCGCCGTCCTGGTCGTGGGCGCCGCGCCGCCTGCCGGCGCCCTGACCGGGCGGGCGGACGACGCCGCGCCGGCCGCCCTCGCGGAGCCGGCTGCCGCGGCCCCGCACGCGCCGGCCGCCGCGCCGGCCCCCGCCGCGCCCGACCCCGTCGAGGAGCTGGTCGCGACCGCGCACGACGAGCTGTCCCGCTACGTGCGCCGGATGAGCCACCCGGACGCGCTGCGCCTCGCCCTCAGGGCCTACTACAACTACCGGGCAGCGCGGCCGCACCGCGTGCGCAAGCCGTACCTCTTCTTCGTGGACTACGGGCTGGACAACCGCACGGCGCGCGGCTACGTGTTCGACATGGACCGGCTGGAGCTGGTGGACGGGCCGTTCACGGTCGCGCACGGCTCCGGCTCGTCCCGCTCGCGCAACGGGGTCCCGACGCGCTTCTCGAACCGGCCGGGCAGCAAGGCAACCTCGCTGGGGCTGTACGTGGCGCAGGAGACCTACACGTTCCACGGCCGGGCCGGCGGCCGCGCCTACACGTCCGTCGGGCTGCGGCTGGACGGCGAGTCGGACGGCTTCAACGATGCGGCGCGGCGCCGCCGCATCGTCGCGCACGGCGCGCCGTACGTCACCAGGCGCGACGCCGGCCGCAGCGAGGGCTGCCCGGCGATCGAGCCGCGCCGCGCACGCCGGCTGCTGCCCTTGCTCGCCAACGGCGGGGTCGTCTTCCTGTTCTCGCCGCTCGACACCCGCTGGCTACGGCACGACCCCTGGATCAACGCCGGCGGCTGACCACGGCGCGCCCGTGGCGCCGTAGCCGTCCCCCGCCCCGCGCTCGGGACGCGCCGCAAGCGCCACGGGCCGCCCGTGCTGGCCGGCTATCCCACCGCGTCCGCCGGGTGCGCGCCCGGCACCAGGTCCGCGAACCAGAAGCCGCCCCGCTCGACCACCTCGCCGCGGGCGATCGCGACCGGCCGGCTGAAGATCGGCCCGTCGTACACGAAGGTGTGGAACTCGCCGCGCTCGCCGCACGGGTCGCACGCCGCCGGCAGATCGGCGAGGAACGCGGCGTCGTACTCGCGGCCGCAGAAGGACGGGTCGAGCTGCGCCGGGTCCACGCACACGACCGTCGCGCGGAAGCCCGCCTCGACGAACCCGCGTGCCAGCTCGCGCGTGTCGTGCCCCCAGAGCGGGAACTCGCACGCGAACCCGAGCCGCGCCGCGAACGCCTCGCGGTACGAGCGGACGTCCTCGAGGAACAGGTCGCCGAACACCAGCCGCTCGACGCCGTCGCGCCTCAGGTCCACGAGCGCGTCCGCCATGCGCGCCTCGTACACCTCGTTGGCGCATCCGGGCGGGATCGCGACCTCGACGAGCGGCAGCCCGAGCGACCGGCACTGTTCCCGCAGCAGCGAGCGCCGCACGCCGTGCATGCTGACGCGGTCGTACGCATCGGTCACGGTCGTGACCAGCGCGCTCACGCCGAGCCGCCCCTCCCGCAGCACCGCCGCCAGCGCCAGAGCGGAGTCCTTGCCGCCGCTCCAGCCCACGGCCGCCCGCACCCGATTGCTCATGCCCGCCGACCGCCCGGGGTGGGCGCCGCCTCCCTCACGCCGGCTCGTCCTCCGGCTCGGCGAGCCCCAGCAGGTCCAGCGCGTGGTCCAGGTCTCCGGCCGGCACGAGCAGCGTCACGCCCTGCACGGACATCCCGCTGAAGCCGCCGCCGAACAGGCCGATGTCCGGCCCCTGGAGCAGGACCGGGATGCCGGCCTCCCGCAGCAGCCCGGCGTGGAAGTCCGCTTCTGCGCGGCTGGCGTAGTTCCTGACTTTCGCCCATCCGGACATCGCGTCGCCCTTTCGCTCGAGTCCTCGTACCCCGCCGGCGGCCGGAAGTCTCGCCGCGGCGCGAGCCGGGGCGCGTGCCGGGCGCCCTCGCGTCCCGGGATCGGGGGCTCCGCCGGACACGTGTTCCGGCATTCCCCGACAGCCCCCGCACTCGCGTGCAGGCATGTTGGGAGCGACGTGGCGCCGCAGCGCGCGTGGCGCGGCGGCGCCACCCGGGCCCCGCCCGCGGCGCGGACTCGCGGCGCGGCCGCAGACGTGCACCCACCCGTGCACGTCCACGTGAATGTCCGCTCGAGAGGAGGTCCTCCAATGAGCTGGGTGCACGTTCACCTGCTCCTCAATCACGTGCCCGTGATCGGGATCTTCGGCGCCGTGTTCGTCCTCGCCGTGGGCATCGTGAGGCGGAGCCAGGATGTGATGCGCCTGGGCCTCGGGCTCGTCGTGCTGGTCGCGGCGGCGAGCGTCGTCGTCTACCTCACCGGAGAGCCGGCGGAGCACCTCGTCGAGCGCCTGCCGGGCATCTCCGAGACGGCGCTCGAGGCGCACGAGCAGGCGGCGTTCGCCGCCACGGCCGTGATGACGCTGCTCGGCATCGGCGTCGCGGCCGGCCTGCTCGCATACCGCCGCGGGGCGCGCGTCCCCCGCTGGCTCGCGGTCTGGGCGCTGGCGCTGTCCGTCGTCGCGGCGGGCATGATGACCTGGAACGCAGGGCTCGGCGGCCAGATCCGCCACAGCGAGATCCGGCGGGAGAGCGCCCCGGCCGCGCTCGAGCAGCAGGCAGATCCCCAGCCCGCCGAGCCGGAAGAAACGCAGGGAACGTGATCATGGCGAACGGAACCTTCGACGTCACGCTCACCCGGGAGCGCGGCTACGAGTTCGTCGTCCGCTTCGAGCAGGACGGAATCGCGGAGCTGACCGTGGACGAGCTGCCGCCCGTGGGCCGGGGCGCCGGGCCGAACCCGACCGCCCTGCTCGCCGCCGCCGTCGGGAGCTGCCTGGGCGCCAGCCTGCTGTTCTGCCTCCAGAAGGCGCGCGTCGCCGTGGGGGGCATGACGACCGAGGTGCACGGGACGATCGAACGCAACGACAAGGGCCGGCTGCGCGTGACGCGCATCGAGGTCCGCCTCGCCCCGGAGCTCGAGGACGCCGACGGCGCGCGCGTCATGCGCTGCGTCGACCTCTTCGAGGACTTCTGCACCGTCACGCAGAGCGTGCGCCAGGGGATCGAGGTGGACGTCGTGGTCGCGCCCAGGATCCGCACGGCCGAGCCGGCGTGAGCCGCGCGCCGCACCGGGGGCCGGCGAGTCCCGAGACTCCGTCGGGGCTTCCCCCGCGTCCGGCCACTAGCCGTCGAGCGCCCGCGCCGGCCGGTGGAGCGTTGCCCGCCCACCGCGCCGGCGCGGCCGCGGGGCGCCGCGATCCGCACGGCCCCGCGGCCGGCCCGCAGCCGCCGAGGCGCGGCGCGATCGGCGGTCACGCGGATCGCCGGCTCAGCCGAACTGCCAGCCGAGCAGGTTCCACGTGTAGAAGAACAGGCACAGCGCGGCGGCCGCCAGCGCCACCAGCGTGAAATGGAGCCGGCGCCGCAACCTCCAGTACCCGTGCCGCCAGGCGCGGACCGTCGTGACGACGAGCGCGGCCGTGAGGCCGACGAACACCAGCGGCATCACGAGCCACGCCTTCAACGTGAACGGGATCTCCACGAAGAGACGCTCCTCGCCGGCGCTGACCACCACGACCAGCGCGACCAGGGACAGGATCAACCAGGCCGACGTCGCGGCCGCCAGCCACACCGCCCGCTTCTCGCGCGCCGGCATCGCCCTGATCTCCGACCAGCGGTAGTACAGGCCCACGAGCACGCTCAGGAACAGCAACAGCGAGCCGCCCGTCACCAGCAGCCACAGGCCTCGCCGCTCCGACCACGGCACGCGCTCGGTCCCCATGAACGGCAGGTCGGCGAACACGATCCCGGCAACGCCTCCGGCATCGTCCTCGATGAACGCGATGCGGCGGTGGCCGCCCACCTGCGCGAACAGGTTCTGCTCCACCGGCGTGAACTGCATGGGCTCATCGCCGTACCCGGAGACGAGCAGCCGGCCGGTGGGCAGCGCCGCCACCTGGATCCCGGAGCTGAAGAGAGAGAAGACCTTGTCGATGTCCGTGTAGTTCATCCGCACGAAGCGGTAGGTGCCCGCGTAGCGCGCGAGCGCCTCCCGGGTCGCCGCGGAATCCGCGCCCGCACCCGCAACCACATCCGCAGACGCCTTGGCCGCCGGCGGCAGGTAACGGTCGAAGATCGCGCGCACCAGGCCTTCGCGCGCCGCCGGCCCGCCGTCGCCCACGTACGAAGCGAAGATCCCGAAGCGCAGCTCGGGCACCAGCACCATGTCCGTGTGGAAGCGGAACGTGTCGCCGCCGTGGCCGATGGTGCGCCAGCCGTTGATGCTCTGCTCGTAGAATCCGAGCGCCATCCCCGGCAGCCGCGGGTCGTGCGTGAACGCGGTCCGGTGCATCAGCTCGGCGGTCTCCGGCCGCAGGATCTGCGCACCGCCGTAGCGCCCGCCCTCGAGGTGCGCGATCATGAACCTGGCGATGTCCAGCGCGGACACGGACATGGAGCCCGCCGGCCGGAACCCGCCCACGATCTCGAACGGCTTGGCAACGTAGACCCCCTGCTCCCGGGCGTAGCCGGTCACCATGTGCGGCTTCAGCTCGTCGGGCAGCGGCTCGCGGAACGTGGCGTACTTCATTCCGAGCGGCTCGAAGATGTGGCGCTCGATGTACTCGTTGAACGGCTCGCCGCTCACCTGCTGCACGATCAGGCCGGCCAGCGCCGTCGCGTAGTTGGAGTAGGAGGCCAGTTTGCCCGGCGGCCGGACGCGCGCCGGCATGTGCCGCAGCATCGCCTCCTCGATCGTCTCCTGGTTCAGCGAGTCCTCGCCGATCAGGTAGCCGAACGCACCGTCCTCGAAGCCCGCGGTGTGCGTCATGATGTGGCGGAGCGTGATCGGCTCCGGGAACGTGGGCGGGATCTCGATCCCCTCGAGGTACTCGTTCACGTCGGTATCCAGGTCGAGCTTCCCCTGCTCGACGAGCTGCATCACCGCGGTCCACGTGAACAGCTTCGAGGTCGAGCCCACGCGGAACAGGCTGGTGGCCGGGTCGACGCGCGTCTGCTTTTCGACATTCGCGTAGCCGTAGCCGTTCGCGAAGATGACCCGGCCGTCCTTGACGATCGAAACCACGGCGGCCGGGATCTTCAGGTTCTCCAGATGCGCCTTCATGACGCCGTCCACGAACGCGGCGAGCGACGCCGTATCGTCCAGGCTCGGCACGGCTTGCTCGATGGCAGGCACGGCCGGCTCCTGCGCCGCGCGCGCGGCGGCCGGCGCGAGCGTCGCCGCCGGCGCGGCGGCAAGCGCCAGCCACAGGGCCGCACGCGTTCTGGCTCCTCGGTTGCTCATCGCGATCCTCACGGTGGTGGTGGATCTCGCTCCGGTTCACCCGGGCGCGGCGACGCCGCTGCGCCCGCGAGTAGGCAGGCAGATTCCACCCGCCCGACAAGGTCAGGGCTCACGACCCCGCGGCCGGGCGTCGCCGCGGCTCGGCCATCTCGAGCTCCCGGACGGTTCAGCGGCCGGGCGGCTCAGCCGCCGGAGCGGCCAGAGGCCGCCTCCCGCGGGCGCTCCGGAACGTTCCAGATCTCCGCGAGCACCCGCCGGAAGTTCCCACCGAGAATGCCGCGGATGTCGTCGTCGCTGTAGCCCCGGCGGATCAGGCCTTCGGTGAGATCGTAGATCCGCTTGGGATGGTCCACCCCCTCGATGTCGATCTTCTCGCGGAAGCCGTACGTGCCCTTGTAGCTCGCGCGCAGCCGCTCGTTCGCCTCGGCGGGCATGTCATCGTAGCCGTCCAGGTCGATGTCGCTGCCGACGCCGAGGTGCTCGACGCCCACGAGCCGGGCGACGTGGTCGTAATGATCGAGCATGTGCTCGATCGTCGTGGGCTCGTCCGCCTTCACGAACATCCGCACGCCCGTGATCCCCATGACGCCGCCCGAGCGCGCCATGGCGCGGATCGCCTCGTCCGTCTTGGTGCGAGGGTGGCCGGGCACCAGCGCGCGGCAGTTCGAGTGCGTGATCAGCACGGGCTTCCGCGAGATCTCGAACGCGTCCAGCGTGGTCTGGTCGCCACAGTGCGAGACGTCCACCGCCATCCCGACCTCGTTCATGCGCTGGATGATCGCGACGCCGAAGTCGCTGATTCCGGCGTTGGTGCGCTCGGTCGAGCCGTCGCCGATCAAGTTGCGGCTGTTGTAGGTGAGCTGCGAGACCCGCTGCCCCATGCCGTGGAACATGTCCACGTCATCGACGGTGCGGAAGTGCTGCGAGTTCTGGACGCCCAGCAGGATGCCGACCTTTCCCGAGCCCTTCAGCGCGTCCAGGTCGGCGGCGCGGCCCACGCGGAGGAACCGGCCGTGCTGGCCGGCAAGGAACGCGTTCCAGGACGCGATGAATCGCAGCGTCGCCTGATGGGCATCGGGGCCGCCGATCCCGACCGCGACGTGGAACACGTCGATCCCGGAGTCCTGGTAGCGGCGGAAGTCGGCATCGGTGAACGACGCCGGGTTCCGGAACCAGCGCCGCATCTGCGCGAAGTCCAGGGTGAGCGGGCTCAACATGTCGATGACGAGCGACTCGCGCACGAGGCGGACCGCCCGCGCCGAGTACTCCTGCCCGCCCGGGAAGAGCCGGTAGCGGCCGAGGTTGATCATCGGCGCGAACGCCCAGGCCCCGGCCACTCGCGCCGCCGTGCCGAGCAGCTCGCGGCGGGTCATGCGTGCAGCGTCCATCGCACCTCCAGGAGGCGAGCGGCGCGAGGCCGCGATCCGCCGTTCAGAGGTTGGGGTTGTTCTGCCGCTCGATGTCGGGCAACGGGAAGCAGCGCTGGTCGCCGTACAGCCCCCCGAGACGGAAGGGCGTGCCCGGCGGCGGATCGAGCGGGATTCCGTAACGGATCATGTCGCCCAGACGGTGCCCCTCGAGGAACAGCTCGCGGCGCCGCTCCTCGATGAGCTGCGCGCGCACCTCCTCCACCGTGCCGCCGGTGTAGGGCGGCAGGCCGACGCGCGCGTGCAGCCGGTTGATGATCTGGACAGCGCCATCCGGATCGTTCGCGGCGAGCCGCGCCTCCGCCAGGATCAACTGCGCCTCCTCCCAGGTGGCGAGCGGGATCGGCGCGTCGACCGAGCTGTACTTCGCGGGCTGGAACAGCGGCACGTCCGCGTCCTGCCCCGAGCGGCCGGCATCGATCACTTCCACGCGCGGATCGGGGACGCCGCCGAAGGTCAGGTTCCTGTACGAGGCGGAGACGGTCGCGATGGGCGTGCGGTACAACGCCGTGTGGACGCGGTTCTGGCGCCGCGTCGAGGCATCCGAGTAGGTGGCATTCACCACGAAGCCCTCCGGGACCTCCGCGGCATCGGCGCCCGCGCCCTCCATGTCCCCGAGGCCGAGCCGGGCACGCGCCCGGCCGAGCCGCGCGAGGGTGACCGTCACGGTGTCGCTGGCCGCGGTCCCCGCCTCGATCGCGCGGTCGAACCGCTCGATCGCCTCGCCGAACATGTCGGCCGGGCTCAGCTCGGGGCCCATGTCGATCGCGCCCGAGCAGAACGACTCGGCCATCATGACGAGACTGTAGCCGGCGTACGCCGCGGCCTGCGCGATCAGGCCCATCCGGTTCTGCACCTGCTCGTCCGTCCAGCCGTCCAGCAGCTCCAGCGCGAAATCGGCCTGGTAGCGCGCGCGAGAGAGGTCCATGTAGTTGGTCGGCACGCCGCTGCCGCACGATCCCGACGCGTACTGCCCGCGCGCGGGGTTGAGGGTGCGGCGGTCGTAATCCCAGAGCGGCTCGGAAACGCTGGCGTCATCCAGCTCATCCCCGAGCAGGCCCGTCCCCAGGACATGCTGCGCGAGCGCGCACTCGAGCGCGCTGAACGCGCTCCGCACCAGCAGATCCGCGTTCGCGGGGTCCGTCAGGTCCTCGGCTGCGATCAGGTCCGGCGTCTCCTGCTCCAGCAGATCGCACGCTGCGAGGCCCGCTGCGAGCCCGATGCCGAGCAGCGCGAGCACTCCAGGCCGGCGGGCAGCCACACCGCGCTTCGCTCTCATGCGATGACTCATCGGGAATCCTCCTGTCCGCATGCCGGAACCGGGATCCTGGATCGTTAGAAGGTCAGGTTGATCGTCGTGACGACCTGCGGCAGGATCGGGAACGCCGCCTGGTCGTTCGAAAGGAGCGCGTTGCCCACGTTCGCGCGGCCCTCAGGATCGCTGCCGCTGAACGCGGTCCACGTGTGGAGGTTGCGCCCCGCGAGCGTGATCGTCGCCCGCTCGGCGCCGAACCGCTGGACCCAGGACTCGGGGGGCGTGTACGTGAGCGACAGCTCGCGCAGCTTCGCATACCGCCCCTCCTCGATGAAGGGCGAGACCGCCGAGAAGTCCCCGCCGATGTACGTCGCCGCGAGCAGGACCGGGTCGGCCTCCGTCGGACTCGCGTTCTCCCAGCAGACCTTGACGAGCGTGCACCGCACGAACTCGTTCGCGTTGAAGAGCTGGTGGCCGGTCTTGAAGTCCACGAGCCCGAAGAGCTGGACCCGATTCCACAGCGTCAACGTGGTCGAGATCGCCCCGCTGTACTTCGGCGTCGGCGTCCCGAAATAGAGGATCGGCGCCTCCGCGCACGCGACCGTTCCACCCTGGCCATCATCGCACAGGATGTTCTGCGGGACGCCGTTGGCATCGACCTCCGCGCTCACGATCCGCCGGGTCCAGAAGCCCCCGATCGGGTACCCCTCCACGTGCCGCTGCATCGGCAGGGCGAGCGAGATGAACGGGATCCCGCCCAGGTCCACGATCTCGTCCCGGACGCTGCTCAGCGAGAGCGTCACGTTCCAGCCGAAGCCGGACCGCTCCACGAGTCGCGCGTTCAACTGCGCCTCGAATCCGCTGTTCGCGATCTCGCCGATGTTCACGAATTGGGAGCCGGAGAAGCCGGTGGACGGGGCGATCGCGCGCGACAGGATCGCGTCCTTCGTCCGCTTGGTGAAGTACGTGAAGTCCACGCCAACGCGCTGGAATAGACTCGCGTCGAAGCCGACCTCGAGCTCCTCACCCCGCTCCGGCTCGAGGTTCGGATTCCCGACGGACTGCGGCGTCACGACCGGCTGGTCGCCCGTCCCCGTGGCCGGGCTGAAGGTGCGCAGCGCCGCGAACGCCTGCGGCTGCTGGCCCGAGGCCCCGAAGGCCGCACGCACCCTGAGCTGGTCCACCGCGCCCACGTTCCAGAACGGCTCGTCGCTCACCACCCACGTCCCGCTCACCTTCGGGTACGTCACGAAGTCGATCTCCTCGCCGAACGCGCTGTTGTTGTCCACGCGGAGCGCGGCCGTCAGGAACAGGCGGTTCCGCCACGCGATCTGCTCCTGCACGTAGAGCCCGAGCGTCGCGTTCGTCGCGTACGTCTGCGTGCCCACCACCCGCGCCGCGGCCGAGGCCGTGCGCAGCCCGGGCGCCGGGAACTCTTCCGCGGTGAGAGCGTTCGAGTCCGTGCGCCGCCGGTAGTACTGCCCGCCGATCGACGTGGTGGACGTGAGGTCCGCGCTGACCGGCGCGATCACGCTCGCATTGTAGTCCGCGGTCACGAACGCGACGTGACGCACGTCCTGCAGGAGCTCGCCACGCGCATCGGTGGGCGAGAACATCGCGGCCAGTTCCGGCGGCACGAACTTCGTCAGGCCCTGGTTGTCCTCGACCGTCTGGTCCAGGCCGACCGCGAGCCGCTGCTGGAACCAGTCCGTGGGACGGTGCTCCAGCCGCAGGCTCCCCGTGAAGCGCGTGAGGTCCTGCCAGTTCTCGAAGACCCTGCGGTAAACCTCGGGCGTGTAAGCCAGGTACGGGCCGCTCGGCAGCCCCACCGCCTCGAAGAGCGGGTTGCCCATCATCGCCGAGAGCAGCACCGAGCCGTTCGTTCCTCCCCCGATCCGCGTCCGCCCCTTCGCCAGGTTCAGGCTCGTGTGGATGTCCAGCGCATCCGTGGCGGCCAGACTCAGGTTGGCGTGGCCGGTGAAACGCCAGAAGTCGTTGCCCGGCTCCACCCCCTTCTCGCGGTCGTACGATGAGGAGATGTAGTACTGGAGGGACTGCGCGCCGCCGCGCACCGAGAGCCCGTAACCCTGGATGCTGCCGCGGTCGAACAGCTCCCTTCCCCGCTCGCGCTCGTACTGCACCGCGTTGAAGCTCAGCAGCTCGCCCGTCTCCGGATGCCGCGCGTAGTTGGTGCGGACCTGCTCTTCTGCGTCCGCGAACCAGCTCATGCCCTGCCGGACCGTGACCGTGAACCGCGGCGCGGACCCCGCCAACCCCTGCTTCGTGATGATCTGGATCACGCCGTTGGACGCCTCCGTCCCGTACAGCGTGGCTGCCGCCGGCCCCTTGATGACCTCGATGGATTCGATGTCCGCCGGGTTGATGTCGTTCAACCGCGAGATGGCCCGGTCCGCGATCCCGCGCGGCCCCCGGCCCATCTCGTTGTTGACGCGGACGCCATCGATGTAGAGGAGCGGCTGCTGATCCAGCGAAATGCTCGACAGCCCGCGAATGTTGATGCTCGGGCCCGCGCCCGCCCGGCCGGACCCCGGAGTCAGGACCACGCCCGGCGCACGGCCCTGCAACAGGCTCGTCATGTCCGGCGCTGCGGAAGCGCTGAGCGCCTGCGCCGCATCAATCGTCACGACCGAGTTGCCGATCGCCCGGCGCTGGGTCTGGGCCGGCGTGCCCGTCACGACCAGCGCGTCCAGCTCCAGCGCGCTCGGCGTGAGCTCGATCCGTACCGCCTGCTCGCCTACCGCGACGGAAACCGTCCGCGGGCGGTACCCGAGCATCTCGACTCGCAGCGTCACGCGCGTGCCCGAGAGTCCATCGATCAGGAATCGTCCTGCCTCGTCCGTGAACACCGCCCGGCCCGTTTCCTCGACGAGGACCTGCGCCCCGGCGAGCGGACGCAGCTCGGAGAGCACGTACCCGGCCACGCGCCCCTGCTGGCCGGAGGCCGGGTCGGGCACGGCCAGGAGCGCGGCGGCGAGGATGGCGCAACAGGAACGGGGGAAGCGGATCGACCGGAACGCGAGGGGACGCGGCGAAGCGACGGTGATCATGACGCCTCCGGGGCTCTGCAATCCGGTGCGAGGTCCGTGCTGGGATGGTGGGCACCGCCGTACGCCGCCGCGATGCTGGCAGCGGCCGGCGGGCAGCGGAGGGCGAGTCATCGTCCAGCGGCGCCAGCGGCAGCGGACGTTGGACCCGCGCATCGCGTTTGGCCTCCTTTTTGGCGCACCGCAATGTATACACCCCGGCTGGCGGCCCGCAATGGTCTCGCGCTCGCCCGGGACTACCACGTCCCCCGCTCGCCCAGGCGAACGATCATCGCCGCCAGCCGCTGCGCCGCGTTGCGCCAGTTCGTCAGGACCGCCTGCTCCGTCGCCGCGGGGTCGCCCCCGCGGATCGCCTCGATCGTGGCCTCGTGCTCCCGGATCGAATCCCCGATGCGGTCCACGAGCACGCTGACGTAGAGCCGGATGTAGCGCTCCGCCTGCGGCTTGATGATGTCGTGCAGCGCGAGCATCCGCGGCCCCGCGCCCCGCTCCACGTACGTGCGATGGAACGCGGTGTCCAGCGCGAAGACCTCGTCCGGCTCCGGGGTCGGCCGCTGCGTCACGCGCCGCAGCAGGTCGTTGATCTCGACCAGCTCGATGACGAGGCGCGCACGAGCCGCGGCGTCGAGCATGGCGGCCCGCCGGGCGGCTGCGGCCTCGAGCCCGGCCACGATCTCGAACAGCTCGGTGGCGTCCTCGCTCGTGAGGGGGGCGACGGCGAGCCGAGCACGCTCGCCGCCGAGCGAGACGACGTAGCGCTCCTGCTGGAGTCGCTGGAGCGCGCTCCGCACGGGCGTCCGGCTGGTGCCGAGCCGCGCGGCGATCTCGCGCTCCACGAGGCGGGCGCCGGGGGCGAGCTTGCCCGATACGATCAGCTCCCGCAACCGCTCGTACGCCGTCGCGTTGCGATCCTCGCGCCCGGGCGAGTCGGTGCGACGAGGGGGCGGGGGCGACGCTGCGCCGCGTGCGCTCACTTCCGTACCCCTGGTTGGCGATGTCCCTACTGGCGCAGGCGACGCGGTCCGGAGCGCGTGCATGCGTTGCGGCGAATGGATACAGCGGCGGCGGCCGGCGGGGCAAGGGCCGGATTTGGCGGACCAATTGGTACACCTTGCCGGACCCCTGACCGCCCGCCTATCTTCACCGCAACCCCGACGGGGCGCCGCCTGACGGGCCAGTCCCCGGGCCTCCGCTACGGCACGGCACCCCAGCACCACCACGCAGCACGGCACCAGAAAGATCATGGATGCGTCCGACGTGGAAGTGCGTGTCCTATCGTCCCCGCGCGAGCTCGACGCCTGCATCGCCCTGCAGCGCGAGGTCTGGGGCGCCGACTTCGCCGAGGTCGTGCCGCGAACGATCCTGATGGTCAGCCAACGCATCGGCGGGGTGCTGGCCGGCGCGTTCGCGCCCGGGGACGAGCTGGTCGGGTTCGTCTTCGGCCTGACCGGCGTGGGAAAGGACGGCCGGCTCGTGCACTGGTCCGACATGGCCGCGGTCCGTGAACCGTTCCGGGACCGCGGCATCGGCCGACGGCTGAAGGAGTTCCAGCGCGCCCTGCTCGAGCCGCTGGGCGTCTCGCGGGTGGTTTGGACCTTCGACCCGCTCGTCGCACGGAACGCCCACCTCAACCTGAACCGGCTGGGCGCACGCGTCGTCGAGTACGTGCCGGACATGTACGCGGACACGGGCAGCCCGCTGCATCGCGGGCTGGGGACGGACCGGTTCGTGGTCGAATGGGAGATCGGGCGCGGCGCCGCGGGGCCGGCGCCCCTCCCCCCGACGGATGACGCGCCGATCATCAACCGGCCGCCGGATGCGGCGGGGGACGCTCCGCCCGCGGTGGATCTGCCCGCCGATGCGCCGGTGCTCCGGGTCGAGATCCCGCACGACATCCGGGCGCTCCAGCTCTCGTCGCCGGATACGGCGGCGAAGTGGCGAGCCGTCACGCGCCCGGCATTCCTCGAGCTCCTGCAGCGCGGCTACCGCGTGGCGGGTCTCGCGCGGGACCCGGATGCGCGGCGCTGCTTCTACGTGCTGGAGAGGCGCTGAGCCGGGCAGGCGGCTCCCGAGGCACGGTGTCGCCTGGCGCTCCGATGCGCCGCCCGCCCGTGCCGCG
Source organism: Longimicrobiales bacterium (assembly GCA_036381195.1). Classification (GTDB taxonomy): domain Bacteria; phylum Gemmatimonadota; class Gemmatimonadetes; order Longimicrobiales; family RSA9; genus RSA9. Next base: position 37,274 of record DASVDH010000018.1, read on the forward strand.
GGTGAAGCCCTTCTCGTCAGGTAGCTCGGGCTGGCGTCCATCGCCCCGCACGCCGGCCGCCCGTCCGTGACGTCCCGCCGGCGCCGCCGTCATTGGCCGGCGCGGGGGGCCGTGCCCGGGCGTGGCTCCCCGCCTGACGCCCGCTGAGGCGATGCCGCGCCACCGCCGCAAGGCGCTTGACACGGTTGCACGCGCGCAACAGGTTCGGACCGCCGGCCGCGGCGAAAGACGCGGTGTGCGCGCGCGAAGGACGGGTCTACCCGTGATGCGGCGGCTGGCATCGGACTTGCCCGCCCGCGATCCTCGAAACGTGGCGTGGACCTGCCTTCGGTTCGTATTGAGCGATGCTGCCCAATCCCCACCCTGCGGTGCTCCTGCAGCCGGTCCCGGAAGGTGCGATCCTGCTCCACATGGAGCAGGAGGTCTATTTCGGCCTCAACCCCGTCGGCCTGGAGGTGTGGCAGCTCCTGCCGCCCAAATGCCGGGACTTCGACGAGCTGTGCGAGGAGCTCGCCCGCCGCTACCCCGATGTCTCCGCGGACGCATTGCGGAGCGACGTGGCGGAGCTGCTCGACGCCTTGACGAGCGAGGGCCTCGTGATCCCGGCGGCCGCGAAATGACGCGATGATCGGGAGCGCGGGTGTCTGGCTCCGCCGCGCGCGCCGGATCACGGCGCGAGACGTACGATTGCTCGCGGAAGCCCAGTACTTCCTGCTCGCCTGTCAGTTCGAGCGGTGGCGCCGACCCCTGGGCGAGCTGTTCCGGCGGGCCGGGCCCGAACCGACCCGGCCGGGCGCGAGCCGCGCGGACTGGCGCGCCGCGCGATCGGTGGCCTGGGCGGTGACGCGCGCGGCGGCCTACGGCATCTTCCGGCCGCACTGCCTGGTGCGGTCCATGGCGATCCAGCGGATGCTGCGGCGGCGCGGGATCACGTCCGCCAATCTGAACATCGGGGTCCGCACGCGTGGGGGCGCGTTCGAGGCGCATGCCTGGGTGGAGCTCGACGGCGTCGTGATCGGCGATTCGCGCGAGCACGTGCAGACGTTCACCCGGGTGATGGATCTGCGAGTGGTGGGGTTCTGATGAGGGGCGACGCCAGCGGCACGCATCGCTACCGGCTCTTCGGCGGCGTGCTCCAGAGCGATCTCGCGATCCCCGAGCTCGAGCCGGCGGACGCCGCGGAGGGGGCGAGCTGGGTCCTCCGGTCACGGACGGGCGAGATCCCCGCGCCGGATGGCGTGGAGCTGGGCACGGATACGCTCGCGGCCGGCATCAGCATCCGGCTCTATCGTCGCGCGGACGGGTACCGGCTGATCTTCGACGACACGGGCTGCTTCGACATCGCGGAGGATGGCCGCTCGATCCTCTGGACCCATGCGGAAGGCGTCTCTCCTGCGGATGCCCGGGCGGACATCACCAGCCGCGTGATCGCCACCGCGCTGTACGCCGCCGGCATCCTTTGCCTCCACGGGAGCGCCGTGGTGCTGGCCGGGCGGGCCGTCGGATTCGTCGCGCCGAAGCGCCAGGGAAAGTCCACTCTGGCGCTCGCCCTGGTGCGATCCGGCGCGAAGCTCCTGACGGACGATACCATGCCGGTCATGCCCGGCTCGCCGCCGCTCGCCGGCCCCGGCCTCCACGTGGCGCGCCTCCGGGCCGACTCGGCCCGCCGTGTCGGCGTCGGACGCCCGCAGCCGGCGGTCGGGCCGAAGACCGTGTTCAGCGCGCTGCCGGAACGGCACGTCTCGCACGAGACGCATCCGCTCGCCGCGCTGTACGTGCTGTCGCCGGTCCGGGAGGCGCGCGACGGGCAGGCGGCTCGCCGCGCGCGGCTTTCCGTGATGGAGGCGGCACTCGTGATGCTCGGCCACGCCAAGCTCGCGCCGCTGCTGACCGGTCCCGAAGCACCGAACCTGTTCCGGCACGCGACGGCGCTCGCCTCCTGCGTCCCCGTCTACCGGCTCGAGATCGTGCGCGACTTCGATCGGCTCGACGACGCCGTCGCCACCATCCGCGGGTGGCACGCGCCCGCGGTGGCCGGGGCCGCGCCATGAGCGCCACGGTGTCCACGGCCCCGGCACATGGCGGGGCCGTAGCGCATCGCCCGGCCGCCGGCGACGCCATCATCTCCGTCCTCGAGCTGACCAAGGCGTTTCCCGTTCGCCGGGGTTGGCGCGAGATCCTGAGCCGGCCGTGGCGCCGCGCCGCCAGGGCGGTCGCCGTGGACCGTGTCAGCTTCGAGGTCAGGCCGACCGAGCTGTTCGGCCTCCTCGGCGCGAACGGCGCGGGCAAGACGACGCTCTTCAGGATGCTCAGTACGCTGCTGCTGCCCGATGGCGGCACGGCCCGCATCGCGGGCCGCGACGTCGTCCGCAACGCACGCGCCGTGCGCAGCATCCTCTCGCTCGTCGTACCCGACGAGCGCAGTCTCGACTGGCGGCTCACCGCACGCGAGAACCTCGAGCTGTTCGCCGCCCTGTACCGCGTGCCACGCCGCCAGGTCGCCGCGCGCGTGGACGAGCTGCTCGAATTGGTCGGGCTCCACGATACCGGCCCCAAGATGGTGGGCACCTTCTCGTCCGGCATGAAGCAGCGGCTGCTCATCGCACGTGCGCTCCTGCCCCGGCCGAGCGTGCTCCTCCTCGACGAGCCGACGCGCAGCCTCGATCCCGTGTCCGCGCGCCAGTTCCGGCAATTCCTGCGTCAAGAGATCGCCGGCCGCCAGCAATGCACCGTCCTCCTCGCCACGCACAACGCCGAGGAGGCCTTCGAGCTGTGCGACCGCGTCGCCGTCCTCGACCGCGGCCGCCTGCTCGCCGTGGGCCGCCTCGACGAGCTGGTGGGCGAGGTCTGCGATGACATCTACCGGCTCGCCGTCCGCAGCGACCACGTCGGGAGCGCCATCCGTGCGCTCGTCCGCGCGGGCCACGGCGAGGCGCGGCTCATCGATGGCCGTGGCACGGCCGACTGGACGGTTCTCGAGCTCGCCATCCCCGGCGGCCCGGATGCCGTGGCCCGCGTCGTGGACTGCCTCGCTCGCGCCAACGTCCGCATCTCCGCCGTGGAGCACAGGCCGATCACCCTGGCGGACCTGCTCGAGCGCATGGTCCGGCTGAAGGCAGGGAGCTGATGCGAGGCGCCGCCGCATTGATCCGCGCCCGCTGGCGGGCGGCGCGCAGCTACCGACTCCGGATGGTCTTCTCCATCCTGTCGCTGCTGGTGAGCGTCGTGCCCCTGTACTTCGTCTCGGGCGCGCTCCAGCCCGTGATGGCTGACAAGATCGCTACGCAGGGGGACCAGTACTTCGCCTTCCTCGTCGTCGGCGTGGTGACGTTCCTGCTCCTCCCCGTGGCCATCAATTCCCTCGCCGGCGAGATCGGCTCCGGCATCAACACCGGCGTGTTCGAGGCGCTGCTCGGCACGCGCGCCCGCCTGCCCGAGGTCCTGGCCGGCATGATCGGCTTCAGCCTGCTCTGGGCCGCCCTGCGCGCCGCCATCATGCTGGCCGGCGCCTGGGCGCTCGGCGCGACCATCGTCTGGTCGCGGATCGGGTCCGCCGCCCTCATCCTCGCGCTCATCGTCCTCGCCTACGTGCCGTTCGGCCTGATCGCCGCCGCCATGGTGATCGCCTTCCGCACGGCGGGTCCGCTACCTCAGGCCGTGTCCACCCTTTCGGCGCTCCTTGGCGGCGTCTACTACCCGACCCACGTCATCCCCTCGTGGATCGAGTCCCTCTCCGCATTCGTGCCGCTGACGTACGGGCTGCGCGCGCTGCGTCAGACCCTGCTGGAAGGACAGCCCCTGGTCTCCGCCCTGCCCGACATCGGGATCCTGGCCCTGTTCGGGGTCGGCCTCATGTCCGCGGGCGCGATCGCGATGCGGGCCGCGCTGGCGCATGCGCGGCGGGCCGGCTCGCTCTCGCACTATTGACGAGAGCTCCCGGATCGCCGGGGCGCGCGCCGGCCGCGGGCCGAAGCCGGCCGCGGTCCGGTCCGGGCGCGCCGGATGATGCGACCGCGCAACAACTGGCCAGGGCCGATCGAGGGCTGGACAGGCCAGGGCGTTGTCGGCATTGATCGCGTCCCCGGCACCCGGTCCGGTACCGAGCTTGCGAGCGGTTTGCCCCAACGAGCGATCCGGCGGCGAGCTGGCCCGTTTCGTGATCGGGCGGGCCAGGCGCCGGTCGAGCCGGGGCGATCCCACCGGGATCGGCTACCGGGAATACCGGTGAACGGGGAACCCGACCGGCTTTCGCACGAGGATGGCGCCGTGCACCTGCGCGAGCTGCTGACGACGTACCCCGGGAGCTGCGGCCCCCCGGCGTTCCTTGCCCCGCGATGAGCCTGACTCCGCACCCCAACCGCCTTTGCCTGCCACGATGGCTGAAGCGCTGAACAGTGGGAGCCGCGGGCTCCTCTGCCCCGAGGCGCGGGTCCTGCTCGCCGCCATCCAGCCCGCCCTCGATCCGGCGGCCGTCACCGCAGCGCTGCGGGAGCCGTCGCTCGACTGGGATGCGCTGTTCACGCTCGCGAGGCGGGAGAAGGCCATTGGAGCGCTCGCGGAGCTCGTGGATCGGGCGCCGGAAGGCTGTGTTCCGCCGCGCGCGCGCGCGCAGCTCGCCGCGCTCGTGCGCGCCATGCAGTTCCGCATGCTGCGGCTACAGCAGCTCCTCATTGGCGCGCTGGACACGCTCGCGGAACGAGGCATCGATGTCGTCCTGCTGAAGGGAGCAGGCGTCGCGGCCACGGTCTACGGCTCGTTCACCGCGCGGCCGATGTACGACCTCGACCTGCTGGTTCGGCCGGAGCAGGCCGAGGCGGCATGGGACGCGCTGCGCGCTGCGGGCTGGCGCCACGATGCGGCCCGCTACCCGCAGTCGTTCTACGAGACGCACCGGCACTTCGCTCCGCTGGACGACCCGGCAGGGACCGGCCTCGTGCTCGAGGTGCACACCGCGCTGACCGACACTGCCGTTCACCTGCCGGCCGAGGTGATCTGGCGGGATGCACGCGCGGTGGAGCTCCACGGCCGGCGCGCGTTCGTGCCTCCGCCGGAACAGCAGGTGCTGCACCTGGCCGTTCATTTCGCGTGGTCCCACGGGCTGGCGAAGGCCTCGTGGCGGACGTTCCGCGACCTGCATCAGATCCTGGCACACGCGCCGCCCGACTGGGACGTGCTCATCGAGCACACGACGGCCGCGCGCGCCGGCACGTCGTGCTACTGGACGCTCCGCCTCGCCCGATCGCTGGCGGGCGTCGCGGCTCCCCTCGAGGTGATGCAGCGGCTGCGCCCGCCGCGCCCGGAGCGCGTCCTCCGGATCCTCGAGCGGCACTACATCGCTTCTCTCTTCCCGGCCAACCCCGCGCCGTGCCCCTCGGTCCAGCTCACGCAGCTCCTGTGGTCCGTGGGGATGGCGCCGCGCTGGTCCGGGCACGGCGGCGCGCGGCCATGGCACCAGGGGGAGCTGTGGGCGGAGGCACACGGCGCGGACCGGCCGTTGCTCCTCGAACGACTCCGCGGCCAGGTAGCCCGGAGTGCACGCTGGGCGCGCTATTTCGCCGCCCTGGTCGGCGCCCGGCCGAGGGCTGCGGGGCGGCCGCCGATGCCGGCTCGAAGCAGCCAGTGAGGCCCATTTTGGCCACGCTCCGCATCATCTGGTGCGGCGCTGCGACAATCCGGCCCGGGAGGCGGCCCGCCGGCGCGGCCGTAAGTCGTTGCAAAAAGGGAATTTGAGCGGGACAGCGCAAGGCATCGAACTTGCAACCCAAAATTGTCGACAGTTTGTTTACACCGTCCGGTCCGGCCGGCGGCGCGGCGTGCGAACGCGACGAGCCGCGAAGCGAGCGGGGACAGGCGGTGCGGGCCGATCGTCGTAACCTTCACGCCAGACGGGGAGTGAAATGTACGTCAAGCCGAAGCTGGAGCGTTTCGGTTCGGTACGGGAATTGACGAAGCTCGCGTACTGGTGGTGGTGGTGGTGCGAGGACGAAGAGGGGGGTCCTCCCGACAACGATCCACAGCACGACCGCTCGTAGCTTTCGAATCCCGGGTTTCGGGGTCCCGCGCCCAGGTCCCCATTCCCCCTTCGACGGCCGACCCGGCCGATGCGCCTCTCCTCTCCGACCGTGCGACGAACGCGCCGGAGGCGGGAGCGGGCTCTCCCGCCTCCGGCTGTCGCCGGGCCGCTGAGGCGCGTCCGGGCGCTACCGGCGCCGTCCGCCCGGACCCGGGCGCTCAGCGCCGCTCTGCCTCCAGTCCCGCGTCCAGCGCCTTCGCAATGCGCGCGCGTGCCTCGAGCAGGTGCGCCCGCGTGTACTCGTCGAGCCCTCGCGCAGTGATGCGCGCGGCGATGCGGCGGTCCAGGTCCTCGAGCCGCAGCCGCGCCACGGCACGCGCGTCGGCCGGCATCTGCGCGGGCGGCGTGACCAGGATCGCGGTCATGCGGTCCAGGTAGGCGCGCTGGAGGTCGCGGCGGAGCACCGGGATGCTGCGCGCGCCACCCGACCAGACTTCGCTCCACACGGACTGCGTGAGCCCCTCCAGCAGCTCCGGGATGGTGAGCACCTCGCGCGCGCCGTACTTCAGCTCGGCGTCGAGGATGCGGGCGAAGAGGAGCGGCTGCGTGAGCTGCCCGAGCAGCGCACGCTGCAGGTCCAGCACCTGGTCGACGAACGGGTAGTCAATGCGGCCGTCCCAGGTGTTCTCCTCGCCCCAGTGGTCCCAGCGGTTGGCGCCGAAGCGCCTGAGCACGTCCGGAGGGAGGCGGAAGGCCTCCTCGTCGAACGCGTACTCGCGCAGGAACCCGAGCGCCTCGCGCTGGCGCGCCTTCGGCACGTTCACGAAAGGCGGGCGGCCGTCCGGGTCGCCCACATGGTCCCGCCATTGGTACTGCCCGCCGATGTACTTGACGGCCGTCGCCAGCGCGCGGGCGTACTCGGCGAGCAGCGTCCGGTACGCGTCGGTCAGGTCCGCGTAGCGCGAGTCGTCCGCGAGCACGTGCTCGGGCAGCGTCGGCCAGAGGCCGGCGATGAGCTCCGCCCGGCGCTTGCCCCACGCGAGCGGGTCCGCCCCCAGGTCGTACACGTTGACCGTGGGGTCCAGCGCGCCGGGGCCGCGCGCATCGCCATCCGTCCCGTACGCGTGGCCGGGCCTGGCCGCCTCGCGCGCGACCTCAGCCGCGCGCGCATCGTCCGGCGTGTAGCCGTACGTGATCGCCCACAGGTCGTACGAGCCGACGCCGGGGTTGTAGAAGTAGCCGCTCGTCCCCTGTGCATCGAGGTTGACGCTGGGATACTCCATCACCGAGCTGAACACGCCTCGCTCCTCGGCCCAGGCAGCGTCCGCGAGCTTGTCCAGCGGCGTGTCGCTCGACGAACGGAAGTTGTGGCGCAGCCCGAGCGTGTGCCCGACCTCGTGCATCGTCACCCACTTGAGCGCCTGGCCCACGTACTCCATGGGCACCGGGTCGTTCGGCCCGATCTCGCCCTGCGCCGCGAGCAGCGCGCGCAGCAGCGCGCCCTGCGCCGTCAGCGCCGCGCCCAGCGACGCGACCTCCCCGCCCGCCTCGGCGACCGCCAGCTCTTCCGGCGGCGCGGCGAGCATCTCGAGCGCCGCTTCCGCCGGGCTCACCTTCGTCCGCCAGTCCCGCTTGAAGCCGAGCACCATGTTGGCCTCGATCAGGATGTCCGCATCCAGGATCTCGCCGGTGCGCGGGTCCACGATCGAGGGGCCGATCGCGCCGTAGCCGGGCCGGTCGGACGTGTTCCAGCGGACCGTCGGGTAGCGCAGATCCTCGGGGTCCGCGCCCTCGGGCAGCAACTCGGCGCGGATCGCGTTCTTCCACCCCGCGGCCTCGAACGCGCGGTTCCACGCCTCGATGCCCGCCTCGATGTACGGCCGGTACTGTTCGGGGATGTTGCGGTCGAGGTAGTAGACGATCGGCTCGGCCGGCTCGACGAGCCCGCCGGCCGCGGCGACCCCGGGCTTCGGCTCCAGCCGCCAGCGGTTGACGTAGCGGACGAAGAACGAGTCGTCATCGTCGTTCGAGAAGTCCTTGTGCACCGTCATGAAGAAGCCGACGCGGTCATCGGCCAGCCGCGGCTCCATGGGCCGCTCGGGGAGGCGGGCGAACGAGTAGTGGATGCCGAGCGAGATGTAGCGCCCGTCCGGCACCGACTCGATGTTCGCCGGCGACTGCGGCCGGAAGGTGAGCCGCGCCCGCACGTTGACGTTGTCCGGGAACGCCTTCACGGACTCGATGTGGCTGCGCTCGCGGTCGAAGCTTGCACGGCTCTGTTGCCCGGGGCGCGAGACGGCCCGGTTCACGCGCTCGCCCACGCCGGACAGGTCGGAGACGATCCAGTTGGCGATGTCAATGACGAGCGCCGAGTCCTCGCGCATGGACTCGATCCTCGCGGAAGCGAGCACCGAGGAGCTGAACGAGAGGTCCACGGCCTTTGCGACTGCGGAGCCCTCGGGCGCGACGAACCGGTGCGGCCGGCGCACCAGGAAGACGCGGTCCCCGTGGCGCTCGAGCGCGACGATCGCGCCCTCGAAGATGTCGAGCATCGTACCGCCGAACAGGCCGGCCGCGCCGACGCCCTGGCTGATCTCGAACGCCATGAGGAAGTCCTGCCCCAGCCGATCCCGCGGCACGGCGAGGTACAGGTTGTCGCCCTTCTGGTACGTGTCGAAGAAGCCGCTGCGCGCGGTGGCGCCCCGGGTCAACTCCGTGAACGGCTTGAGCCCATCCTGCTGGCGGGACTGGCCGGCGGCTGTCTGGCCCTGGCGGGCCTCCTGCGGGCCGGCCGCCGGCCGGCCGCTCAGCACGGTGCAGCCGGAAACGCCCGCGAAGGCGAGGATGGCGAGGATGAGGGTCGTCCGTCTCATGATGACGCTCCGTCTGGGGCGGGAACCGCTGGGTGCCAAATGCCGGGAACGCTGGTATGTAAGGCGGGCGGACAGGCGAGTCAACGGTTTGATGGCCTGGCGTGGGACCGTACGGCATCGGCGGGGGACCGGCTCGCCCCCGTCCGTACGGGCCCCACTGCGGGAGGGAGCGGTGGCGGAACGTCCAGGGCCGGACCGCGGCCGTCACGTTGGCGCTCGCACCCGGGCCCGCCGCATTTGGCCTACCGGCGGCGATGGGGGGCCGCGCCGCCCAGACTGGCGGCTATGGGTTGGGAATGACATCGGGGCACACCGGCCCCCAATCCGGCTGGAACGCCCCGGCAAAGTGCGTCACGCGCACCGGGAAGCTCCCGTCCACACGGCTCACGTAGAGTTCCCCCAACGTGTTCTCGATTTCGCGTGTCTCCCCGTCCCGTTCCACCCGCACAAGCCGCCTGTCGCGCGTCCAGGTGAAGACCAGCCACTGGCCATCCGGCGAGAACGCGGGATGCGAGGCCGTCGCCAGGATCCCCTCCGGAGCCTGCCGCGACGGCGCACCTCGCACGACGGGTGTGACTTGCCGCGCCACGCCGTCCGGGCCCACGACGTAGATGAACTCGGTCGTGGCGCTCACAGACGGCGATTGACCGTAGAACGCGATGGACCGGCCATCGAGCGCGACAGCCGGTGCCAACTCGTCGAGATTCGGTCGCGCAAAGAGCGGCGTCAGCTTCCCCGTCTCCAGCTCGAGCCGGTAGAGGTCGGAGGTGCGGGTGCCGTTCTCGTCGAACAAGCGCGCGATGGCGAGCGACCGCGAGTCCGGGAAGAAATCGGACGAGATGGCGCTCGGAGCGTGGAGCTCCGTATGCCTCGCGAGCTCTCCGGTCTCGACGTCCACGGTGAAGATCTCGAATCCGGTCGCGGTGAGTCCAGAGAAGGCGATCCGCTTGCCGTCCGGCGACCACACCGGCGTGCCCGAGCCCCGATCCACGTAGCGCCGCTCGAGGCCGGTACGCAGGTCGAGCGTGTAGATCCCGGGACTCGACTTCCCAGGCTGCGTCGCCTGAAACACGACGCGACAACCGTCAGGCGAGAACGACGGGTTGCTGGCACCCGTCGGCCGCTCGCCCGGGCCCGGCGACCTGGCCCGCCACACCTCGCGCAGCCCCGTCCCGTCCGGGTTCATGATCCACAGCTCGCCGCCGCTCCGGCCCCCTCCGTGAGCTCGCGGTAGCCGGCAAAGACAATGCGCCCGGCGGGCGGCGGCACCACCACGATGCGCAGCGAGTCCACGCGCCGCTCGTCTAATCGGAAGCGAATGGTCGCCTCTCCCAGCGAACGCGCAACCACCACCCCGCCTGGCTGGACCTCGAGCACGGTGGGATCGCTGCTCGTCCACTCGCCCTCCTCCGGCCCGACCTGCCGCCAGCCGACGTAGGCCAGTACCGTGTCCTGCATTCCGGGCAACAGCGCCTGGATCGGCGCGGGGAACGTGAGCGGACCAGAGCCAGGCCCGGTACCATCCCGGCACGAGAGGAACAGGGCTGAGCCGGGGAGAACGCCCGCCAGCGCAAGAACGACGCGCTTCTTCAGCACCGTTCGATGCTCCCCGGCTCGGGTTCGTGGTGGAAACGGCCTGTCGCGCCGGCCATGGCCCCCTCGATTTCCGTGGCCAGCCAGCGCAAACCTGCCCGCCGTACTGGCGCGGGCGCAAGGCCCGGAGCCCGCGCCCGCTCGATGTCGAGAGGGGAGCCGACGCCACGGGGGCTCCGGCGCCGGCGGGCACCCGGGCGCCAGGACCTCGTGGACGAAATCGCGGGCTCTGCGCTCAGCCGCCCGACCCCGCCACCTTCCCCTTCTCCGGGGCGATGCGGTCCACCCGCCAGCCCGCCAGCTCGAACACATCCCCACCCAGGCCGCTCGCGGCGCCCTTGCCCGCCGCGGCCGCGCGCCACGTCCAGCTCTGCTCGGTCGGTGCGGCGCGCACCAGCGCGAGCGTGTCGCCCGCCTCGCCCAGCGCCAGCACGGACCGTGTCACCTTGTCCAGCGTCGCGCTGTCCGGCGCGAAGGCCTGCGCCTCGAGCCGTGCCAGCTCGCGCAGCAGCTCGGCGACCGTCCCCGAGTCGGCGGGCGCGCCGTCCACGGTCCAGCGTGCGGAGTCGCCGCGCGCGAGCGTGTACGTCGCCTTGTCGCGCGTGACGACGATGCGGCGCACGGCCGCCGTGTCCGCGCGCACGACCACGCGGTCGCGCCAGTCCGCGGCGCGGCGGCGCGCCGCGTTGCCCAGCGTGCCGGAGACCACGAAGACCTCGTCCGCGTCCGGCAGGCGCGCGTACACGCTCGGGTAGCTCGGCCCGTTCTCGCCGAGCAGCAAGCGGATCGGCTCGTCCGCGCCCGCACGCCGCAGCTCGAGCTGCCAGGTGCTGTCGGCCGCGACGCCGAGCCGCGCGTGGTTGTCCGGGTTCGCGGCTGCCAGGTGGCCGACGCGCGCCTCCTCGAGTGCGTCCATCAGGCGCGCGACTGCCGCGGAGTCCGCCGGCTTGCCGTTCGCGCTCCACGTGCCGTCAGCGCCACGCACGAGCTCGGTGCTGTCACCGGGCTCGGGGCCCACGATGCGGATGGCCTCGAGATCGTCCTTGCGTGCGTCTTCGAGGGCCCGCACCAGCGCACGGGCGTCGTCGCCCGAAGCGCTGGAGGGGCTCCCACCGATCATGGCGGCGAGCGCGTAGGCGGCGACGAGCACCACCACCGCGCCGATGATGATGCGCAGCGTCTTCTCGCTCATACGGCCAGATCCTCCTGCCAGCGCCGCGAGCCGAGCCGGCGGCGGCGCAGCACGCGGGACGTGCCCCACGCCACGAACAGCAGCGGCACGCCCACCAGGTTGCCCCACTTCAGCGCAGCGCGCGTGACGTCCGACTCCAGGACGAGCGGCGGCGGCGTGCGGTTCTTGGCGCGGATCGAGATCAGCGCGTCGTCCTGCGCGAGCCAGTCCACCGCGTTCGCCGCGAAGGCGAGGTTCTGCGGATTGGACTGCGCGAAGCGGTCCTGGAGGAAGTCCGCATCGCCGATGACGACGAGGCGTCCGCCGGCCGCGGGCTCGCCGTTCTCCGCCCCCGCGGACTCGCCGCCCTCGGCCGCGGCGCGCGGCTCGACCGCGACGGCCAGCGTCTGCGCCGCCAGCTCCGACGGATCCGGCTCGATCGGCACGTCGGGCGCGACGATGCCGCCCGCCGGCTGCCGGCCGCCGTACTCGGTCGTGGTGAACAGCGGCCGCACCCGCGTGCTGTCCGTGATCTCCAGCGGCGTCGCCCACGCGAGGCTGAGCGCGGTCAGCCCCCGCGTCAGCGTGTGCTCCTCCTCGGCGGGCAGCACGATCGGCCAGTAGGGGTACGAGGTGACGACGCTGAAGATGCCCTGCCGACCCAGCGAAACCCGCTCGTTCGAGCGGAGGTCGTAGGCCAGCCCGGGGACGACGCGCACGCCGTAGTCCGCGAGCAGCGGCTCGAGCCCCGTCTGCACGGGCTCCGACATCGGCATCTGCGGGTTGAGCCGCGTGCCGTCCACGAGCAGCAGCGCCGCGCCGCCGGCGTCCAGGTAGGAGCGCAGCTTGCCGAGCGCGTCCTCGTCCAGCGGCCGCGAGGGCGCGGCCAGCACCGCGACATCGAACGAATCCGGCGAGAGCGTGGTCGTGGAGTCCCTCTCGATGTCCACGGAGCGGACCTCGTACTGCTGCTCGATCATCTCGCGGAACGTGCCGTACTCCCAGATCGAGCGGGCATTGAAGCCGGAGAGGAAGGCGAGCCGCGGCTTCCGGTCTCGCGTCAGCGCGGAGATCATGGACGTCAGCCGGTACTCGAGGTCGTCCGTCCGGTCGATCAGCGGAATGACCTCCCGCTTGTCCGCGTACAGCACGGCGAGCCCGAGCCAGCCGCGCTTGACCTGGAACTCGTCGCCGCGCAGCACGTTGAACTGGATCGGCTGGATGCCGAGGCCGCTCGCCTCGGATGCCGCGGTCGTGTCCTGGTCCGGGTGCAGCTCTTCGATCCGCAGCCGTCCGTCCGCGGCGCGCCGGTAGTCGGCGAGCAGGTCGCGCACGTCACGCAACGTGATCATCACCTCGGGCGGCAACTCCTCGGAGACGACGAGCTTGATCGTGACGACGTCGTCCAGCCCCTCGAGCACCTGCTCGGTGCCGCGCGAGAGCGTGTAGAGGTTGCCCCGCGTGAGGTCGAGCCGGCCGTGGATGCGGGCGCCCAGCAGGTTGAGCGCGAGCACGCCCACGGCCAGCGCCGCGGTCCCCAGGCGCAGCCGGCGGAGCGCGCCGCGCGCCGGACTGAGCCGCTCGCCCGCCACCAGCAGGTAGCCGAGCACCAGGAACAGCCCGGCCATGGAGGCGAAGTAGAGCACATCGCGCAGGTCCACGACGCCGCGGGCGACGGCTTCGAAGTGGTCCAGCAACGCGAGCCGCTGCGCGGCGTCCGCGAGGAACGACGGCAAGCCCAGCGTCACGACCGGCAACCCCACCAGCACCAGCGCGAAGTCGATCGCGAGCGCGAGGATGAACGCCGTGATCTGGTTGCGCGTCGCGCTCGAGGCGAAGAGCCCGATCGCCACGAGCTGGCCCGTCAACAGCGCGGCGCCCACGTACTGGGCGACCATGATGCCCGGGTCCGCTTCCGAGACCAGCCACACGCCCAGCGCGGCGGGCAGCGTGCCGGCCAGCGCGGTCAGCGCGAACAGCCAGTTGCCGAGGAACTTGCCGAGCACCACGTCCAGCTCGGTGACCGGCTGCGCGACCAGCCACTCGAGCGTGCCGCTGCGCTTCTCCTCCGCGAACGAGCGCATGGTGATCGCGGGGACGAAGACGACGAGCAGCCACGGCAGCAGTGAGAACATGCCGCGCAGGGTCGCCACGCCGCCCGCGTACAGCGAGCGGAACGCGAAGAACAGCGCGAGCGCGAGGAAGGCCACGACCAGGATGTAGGCCGTGGGATGGTCGAAATAGCCGCGGAACTCGCGGCGCGCCAGGATCCGGATCCGACTCATCTGTGCACCTCCGTACCCGCTTCGCGGGACCCGGCCGGCGCGGCGGCGTCTGCGGCGGCGGCCGCCGCGTCCGGGCCCGCCGGCTCGGGGGCTCCCCCGGCCTCGGTCAGCTCCCTGAACAGCTCCTCCAGACTCTGCCTCTCCCGGTGCAGCTCCCAGAGCGTCCAGCCGCGATCGCGCGCGGCACGGAAGATGACGGGCCGCAGGTCCGCCTCGCCGCTCGCGGTCACCTCGACCCGCACGCGGCCGTCCACGGCGGCGACGCTGTGGCCCGTGACGCCGGGCAGCGCCGCAAGCGTGGGGGCCACGTCGTCGCCCTCCGCCTCGACCACGTAGCGCGCGCCCGCGCGCTGGCGGTCCAGCAGCTCGCTCACCCCGCCGTCCGCGACGAGGCGGCCGCGGCTGATGATCAGCAGCCGGCTGCACGTCGCCTCGACCTCGCCCAGCACGTGCGTGCTGAGAATGACGGTGCGGTCCTTCCCGAGCTCGCGGATCAGCCGCCGGATCTCGACGCGCTGGTTCGGGTCCAGGCCTTCCGTCGGCTCGTCCAGGATCAGCAACTCGGGCCGGTGCAGGATCGCGGCGGCCAGGCCGACGCGCTGGCGGTACCCCTTCGAGAGCTGGCCGATCGGGCGATGGTACACATCGCCGATGCCGGTCTGCTCGATCGCGTCCCTCAACGCAACGCGGCGGTCGGTGCCCGCGAGCCCCCGCAGTTCCGCCGTGAAGTCCAGGTACTCGCTCACCAGCATTTCGGTGTAGAGCGCGTTGTTCTCCGGCATGTAGCCGATGCGCCGGCGGGCGGCCGTCAGGTCCTCCGAGATCGGACGGCCATCCATGCGCACGGCGCCGGCGTCCGGCTGGAGGGTGCCCGCGAGCATCCGCATCGTCGTCGTCTTGCCTGCGCCGTTCGGGCCCAGGAAGCCGACGACCTCGCCGCGCTGCACCTCGAAGCTGACGCCGTCCACGGCGGTGAGCGGGCCGAAGCGTTTCGTGACGGAATCGACCGAGATCATCCTCTTGCCTCCTCCCCGGCCCCGTCCCGCCCGGGGCCGGGGCGAGGCGGAGGCGGGGGTGGGGGTTGAAGGGGACACCACCGGCTCGGGCGCGTGAAAAACGCCGCCCGAGCCTCGCGCGGCTCGACGCGGCGTTGTGCACCCGAGTGTCGGTACCGCAATCCGACGCGTCGAGCGTGCTGGCCAGAAGGAAACCGTCATAGGGTAGAACCCGATGCGGGGTGCGTCAACCCCGCGGCGCCGCGCCGCGGCGCGTCTTTCGCGCCTGCGAGCGGGAGCAGTGGCCGTTCCGAGCCCACGGCCGGCGACTCCTGCGGCTCACGGCCAGGTGCGCGCTTGGCGGCGGGAGCAGCGGCCGTTCCGAGGGGTAGGAAGATGCAAAGAAACCCCGAAACACGGACGCGGCGGAAGAGGCCATGCCGGCAGGTGCGAAAACGGCGGGGCGCGGCGGAGGAGCGTCCACGCTCGAGCTCAGGGTCCGCAACATGTCGTTCCTTCTCGAGCGGCTGGGGCGCGACTGCGCCCCGGACCAGTTCGTCCGCGAGCTGACGGTCAACGCGGTGCAGGCGGTGCAGCGGGCCGGCGGCGCGGGAACGGTGGTGTGGGATCACGAGCCGGTCTACACGCGGCGGCTGGGCGCCGCGAAGCTGTGCATCGCGGACACGGGCGTGGGCATGACGGGCCCCGAGATGGTGGAGTACATCAACCACCTGGCATCCAGCGGCGGCGTCCAGGCGGAGGATGGCAACTTCGGCGTGGGTGCGAAGATCGCGGCCGCGACGCGCAACCCGGCGGGGATCGTCTATCTCTCGTGGAGGCGGGGCGCCGGGGCGATGGTCTGGCTGTGGCGCAACCCGGAGACGGGGCAGTACGGGCTCAAGCGCCTGCGACGGGCCGGCGGCGCGGACGCCTACTGGGCGCGGGCGCCGGACGCGCTGAAGCCGGCGCTCATTGGCGAGCACGGCACGGTGGTCGTGCTCCTGGGCGAGCGGGAGTCCGCGGATACGACGCTGCCGCCGTACGCCGCGGCGGACGAAGCGAGCCGCGCGCTGTGGCTGACGCGGTACCTGAACGGCCGGTTCTTCGAGCTGCCTGCGGGCGTGGCGCTGAGGGCGCGCGAGCACTGGGGCACGCCGCGTTCCCGCGTCCGGCCGGTCTACGGCATGAAGCACTTCCTGGAACTGGTGAGCGAGGCGAGCGGGCGCGTGCGGCTCCCGGACGCGACGGCGCACTGGTGGATCCTGCCGGCGGACGTGCCCGAGGAGCTGGCGCAGCGTTACCCGGCGAGCGGCCATGTGGGCGCGCTGTACCAGGGCGAGCTGTACGAGCTCTACACGGGCCGGGCGGGCACGGCGAAGCTCCAGGGCTTCGGGGTCGCGGTCGGGCACCAGCGTGTGGTGCTGTACGTCGAGCCGCGGGTGACGCGCGGGCGCCGGGTCGTCCCGAACACCGCGCGGACCGCGCTGCTCGTGGACGGCCGCCCCTTGCCTTGGGAGGATTGGGCGGAGCGGTTCCGCGAGAACATGCCGGCGGCGATCCTCGCGCTCATGGAGGAGGCCGCGGGTGCGCGGGCCGCGCGGGACCGCACCGAGTCCTTCAAGCAGCGCATGAAGGGGCTGGCAAACCTCCTGTTCATCGGCGGGAGCGGGGGTGAGAACCTGCGGCGGCTGTTCGCCATGGAGGGGCCGGCTTCGCGCCGCGACGAGAGCGGCGACGACGTCGCTCCCGCGCGCGCCGGGCCCAAGGCCGCTGCCGGCCTGAGCGACGCGCGCGGGGATGGGCGCGTCGCTCAGGCCGCCGCTGCCAGCAGCCGCGCGGCCCCGGACGACCCCGCGGGAGCCGGCGACGACCGCGGGGCGGCCGACCGGCGTGATGGCGAGGCCGCGCGGCGGGGGATGGATGCCGGGTCGCGAGACGCCCCGCGGCCGGATCGCGACCGCGCGCTGCCGGAGCTGGACTTGGACCGGCTGCTCGATCTCGAGGTGGTCTGGGTGTCCGAGGCGGAGTGCGGCGTGGCCGACCGCGCGGCCCGCTACATCCCGGAAACGAACACGCTGCTCATGAACCGGGACTTCCGGGTCTTCGCGGGCTACATCGAGCGGTGGCGCCAGAAGTATGCGGGCAACCCGGCCGCGCAGCGGGAAGTCGAGGACCTGGTGCGCGAATGGCTCGAGCAGCCGCTCCGCGAGCTCGTCATCCGCTCACACTTCCTGCGCGGCAGCCCGGACTGGTCGGAGGAGCACATCCGCGTGCTGCTCTCGGACGAGGCGCTGACCGCGGTCTCGCTGCCGTGCTACCTCACGGAGATGAAACTGCGCACCGCCCTGGCGCAGCGGTTGGGACGGCTGCGGCCAGCGCAGGCGGCGTGATCGGCGCGGCGCGTCGTGGTGACGATCGGCGGGGCGCGTGGCGATGAGGATCGGCGCCGCGCGTCCCGGTGACGATCGGCGCGTCGCGATGAGGATCGGCGCGGCGCGTTGCGCGGGAGGTGCCCGAGTAGCCGGCGCCGCGCGTCCCGGTGACCGACCTCATCAGGTCCCGCGCGGCTTCGCCTTGCGCCCGCTGCCGCCCGAGGAGCCCTTCTCCACCGTGCTGCTCCCCGCCTTGTACCCTCCGCGCGTGGCGCGGCCGCCGGAGCTCGGGGCGACGGCGCTGCGCTCCGGCTCGATCCGCGAACCGCCGGCGCGCGGGTGCGCCTTGCCCTTCGAATCATCCCGGTTGCGGCGCGTGTAGCCGCCGCCCGGCACCGCCCGGCCGCCCGGGTCCGGCTTCCGCTCGACGATGACGATCGGATCGGTCACCCGGCCGCCCCAGCGCCGGTAGCGCGGCCACAAGTCGGCGCAACCCGAATAGCCGTAGCCGGGCGCGTACGGCTGGCCGTAGCGGAGCGAGCCGCGATAGAACCCGATGCGCCATGGTGAGCGGAAGCCGTAACACGCGGGGCCGTAGCCGTAGGCGTTCACGTAGCTCGAGGGGTAGCCGCGAAGGGCATCGCCGGCGACGGGCGCCGCAGCCGGCTCCGGCGCACGGAAGTCCGCCGAGAGCGCCGTGCGGTCCAGCGTGAACCGGTCGGGGAACGAGAGCGCGATCATGAGGTCGATCGTCCTGGCCGAAACGCCGGCATCCGCCAGCCGCACGAGCGCCTCGGCGTCCAGCGGGAAGGGCTCGCCGTAATCGGCGAGCAGCGCCTGCACGACCTGCTCGTCGACCTCCGAGGCCGCCTCGATGACGTCGCCGACCGAGAGCGTGGCCGCCGCCGCCTTGCGCGCGGTCTCGAGCGCGAGCGCGTTGCCCGCGGGCGGCTCGCGGCCGTGCGCCCGATGTTCCTGATCGGTCGCGAAGCGGTAGCGGCGCACCTCGAGCGCGCGTGCGTCGCCGGCGCGCACCACCTCCGCGTCGAGCCAGTCGCCGCTCGCGAGCATCATCGTCGCGCCGGAGGACTCGCGCCGCACCCCGCCCTCGCACGTGAGCACCGAGCGGTAGAACACGCGGCCGCCATCCGCCGACCAGCGCGCGCGCTCCCACCCGGCACAGCCACCCACCTCGACCTCGCGCCGCACGCCATCCGCCCTGAGCACCCGGCGCGCCACCTCCTCGCCCTCCTGCACGGTGGCGACGACGATGCCCGCGCCATCCGCGGCCGGCCCCACGCACACGAGGAACGCCGGCGTCCGGACGGTGGCATCACCCCCTCCGGACGAATCCGACCCCGACTCCGCGACCGGCACCCAGCAGCCGAGCCAGGGCAGCCAGCGAGCGTCGGCGGGGCGCTGCGCGGCGGCCGCGCCCGGCGCGAGGCACGCCAGCACGAGCGCGAGGACGACTGCCCGGACCGGACCATGCGCGCACATGCGTCTCCTCCTCATCAGAACGTCAGGGCCAGGCCGACCGACATCGCCAGCCCGCCCAGGCCAATGTCCTCGCGGCCGCTCCGGTCGAATCCGCTGAAATCACCGGCCGCGCGGCCGGCCCCGCGGCTGTAGCGTGCATCCGCGACCAGCGCGGCGCGCGTGCTCACGCGCAGCTCGGCGCCGCCCCCGATGTAGACGAGGCCCGCCCAGCCGCTCGACCGCAGCTCGTCGGTGAAAATGTCGAGCGACTCCTCGTCCACGAAATCCCCCTCCTGCTCGTACGCGTGATGCGCGATGCCCGCGCCGGCGGTCGCGTAAAGCGCGGCGCGCGCGGGAATCCACGCGAAGCGGCTAATCGATCGGCCGCGCGGCGTCAGGTACAGCCGCGCGCCGAGCGTGAGCGGGAGCTGCCAGAAGCGCGTCGTCTGCCGGATGGGTTGGTCGTCCTGGTCCACCCAGTGGCGGAACTCGGAGCGGATGCTGGTCCACGAGAAGCCCGCGCCGACCACGACGTCCGCGCGCTCCGCGATGCGCAGGGCAAGGTCTGCACTGAACGCGACCGCATCCAGATCGTCTGGCTCCACGGTCAGGTTCTGGAACGTGTGCGCGAACACCTCGCCCTCCGAGCGCGCGAACAGTCGGCCGACACGGAACGTGACCGACCCGTGTGGCGCACCGAAGAGGAAGTCCTGGGCGGCGAGGGACGGGGGCGTGGCCAGCGCGGCAAGGAGAAGCGCTGGCGGCATCACGCGGAGGGGCTGAGGGCGAAACATGGGAGCTCCCCGGGGCGCTCGGTGTCGCAGGATATCGATGGATACCGCCGGGTCGCGCGAGAAGGTTCCGCTCTTGCCCCGCTGGCGCCTCGCAGTGCTCCTCTCGGGCTCGGGCGCCCGGAGGGGCGGTCGGCGGCGCGGCCGGCCATTCGAGGCGGCGGATCTCTCTATCCCGCACGGGGTTCGCACACTGTTCGCAGGAATTGTGGGGACCGGACCCTCCCGCCGGCCGCCTCTCGGCCGGGCGGGCGGATCCGCTGCGGGGGCTGGCCGGACGCCGGATGAACTGCGGGGATTACCATGAGGAGAAACGGAGGAAGTGGGACCGGTATCCTCCGTACTGCCCACCCGGTGCCCCCACAATTGCTGCGAACAGTGTTGTAAGCGATGGCCGGCGCGAGTGCCGCAGCCGGGCGCGCCGGTGGCCGGCCTGGCCCGGCCCCCGCCCGGCCCCCGCCCGGCGCCCGCCGCGGCCCCGCTTTCCGGCCCCGTTTTCTGAAAAGGACCCCGGCTTCGACCGCTCGGTAGTAATACGAAAAACGGCGTGCAGGCGGGGGCCCCGCGACACGAGGTCGGAGTCGGTCCCGGGGCGCCGCGCCGGCGCCGTCCTGGAGAAACGGAGCGAAGGAGACGCATGGCGACGAAGGGCACGATCGGCATCCTGACGGGTGGCGGCGACGTGCCGGGGCTGAACCCGGCGATCCGAGCGATCACGATCCGCGCATTGCGCGAGGGCTACCGCGTACTGGGCATTCGGCGCGGCTGGGCGGGGCTGTCCGACCTGATCCGGGATCCGGACGCGGACAACAGCAACAACGTGCAAGTTTTGACGGAGGACGTGGTGAACCGCGCGGGCCGCACCGGCGGCACGTTCCTGCACACGTCACGCACGCGCCCGAGCTTCCTGCCGCGTGCAGCCGTGCCCCCGCACCTCCAGGACAAGTACCACGACGACGTCAACGACCTCACGCCCGAGGTGCTGAAGAACCTCGAGTGGCTGGGCATCGACACGCTGATTCCGATCGGCGGGGACGACACGCTCAGCTACGCGCAGCGGCTGCACCAGGAGGGCGTCCGCATCGTCGCCGTGCCCAAGACGATGGACAACGACGTGCCGGGCACGGACTACTGCATCGGGTTCAGCACGTGCGTCACGCGCACCATCGAGCTCACGAACCGCCTGCGCACGAGCGCGGGCTCGCACGAGCGGTTCCTGGTGGTCGAGGTGTTCGGCCGCTACGCCGGCTTCACCGCGCTGCTGCCGACCATGGCGGGCGCGGCGCACCGCTGCGTGATCCCGGAGCACCCGTTCGACATCGAGCGTCTGACGGAGCTGCTCGTCTACGACCGCAACCGCAACCCCAGCCGCTACGCCGTCGTGCTCGTCTCCGAGGGCGCGCGCCTCGCCCACCAGGAAGACTACATGTTCGAGAGCGAGGAGGCGGACCAGTACGGCCACCGCAAGCTGGGCGGCATCGGCGACCACGTCGCCGCGCTGCTGAAGGAGGTCTCGCCGCAGTACAACAACGGCCGGCGCGTGGACGTGGTCAACCAGCGGCTCGGTTACCTCGTCCGCTCCGGCGACCCGGACGCGATGGACTCGATCGTGCCGATGGCGTTCGGCAATCTCGCGCTGGACCTCGTGCTCTCCGGCAAGTCCGGCCTGCTCGTCAGCATCAACGAGGGCCGGTACGGCAGCGTGCCGCTCTCCATAGTGACCGAGCACAAGAAGGTGGTCAACGTCGAGGAGTACTACAACATCGACCGCCTGCGGCCGAAGTACGAGACGTTCCAGGGCCGGCCGCTGTTCATCATGACGAGCGAGCGGTAGGGACGGCGGCCGGGTGTTGGCCCGGCCGTAATGGTGCGGCGCGCGGTCGGTGGCCAGGACGGGCTCCGGCCGCGCGGGGGCGCGATGCCCTCGCTCAGCGTCTCGGCAAGCGAGCCCGCACGGTCCCCGGCCGCGTCGGGGCGCGATCGCGCGCGGCGGGCCCGGCGGAGTCGTTCACCGCCGGGCCCGCTCCGCGCCGCCACCCCTCACTCCACGTCCAGCGCCACGTCCAGCGCCGGCGCGCTGTGCGTGAGCCAGCCCAGCGAGATGAGGTCCACCCCGGTGGCGGCGACGGCGGCGACGTCGCCGGGTGAGATGCCGCCGGACGCCTCGGTCACCGCCCGCCCCTTCGCCCGCCGCACCGCCTCGCGCAGCGCATCCAGCCCGAAGTTGTCCAGCAGCACGGCGTCCACGCCCAGGGCGAGCGCTTCGTCCAGCTCCTCGAGGGAATCGACCTCGGCCTCGATGCGGACCATGTGGCCGGCGGCGGCGCGTGCGCGCTCGACCGCGGCGGCGAGTCCGCCCGCGAGCGCGCGGTGGTTGTCCTTGATCAGGATGCCGTCGTCCAGGCCGAAGCGATGGTTGTGCCCGCCGCCCGCGCGCACGGCGTACTTCTCGAGCGCGCGCAGCCCGGGCGTCGTCTTGCGCGTGCACACGATGCGGGCGCCGTGCGGCGCCGCCGCGGCAACGGCCTCGCGGGTCGCCGTCGCGATCCCGCTCAGCCGGCCGAGGAAGTTGAGCGCCACGCGCTCCGCGGTGAGGATCGCACGCGCAGGTCCGGTGACGCGCGCGAGCGTCGCGGCGGCGGCGACGTCGTCCCCATCACGCGCGTGCATCTCCACCTCGACCGCGGGGTCCAGCAGCCGGAACGCGGCGGCCGCCACGTCCAGCCCCGCGATGCGGCCGGGCGCGCGCGCGACGAGGCTCGCGGTGATGCGCACCCCGACGGGCACGATCGCGTCCGTCGTGAGATCGCCCGCGCGGCCGAGATCCTCGCGCAACGCGCGGCGGACCAGCGGCTCGTAGAGGAGCAGGGGCAGGGGCGGCAGCGGCCCGGGCATGCGGGCGGGAGCCGGTGCGAGCTGCGCGAAGTGAGGATCAGTCTGCGGCCGCCGCAGCCCGCGAGCCATCGGCCGCCGCAGCCCGCGACCCACCGGCCGCGGCACCCGGGCCATTGCCCGCCGGGCGGTGTGCGCCCGGGCCGTTGCCGCCCGCCGGTGCCCGCGAGCCGTTCGATCCCGGCCCACCCTTCCCGCGCCCGACCGCGAGCATGCGCTCGACGGCGACGCGCGCGCGGGCCGCCACGTCCTCCGGGATCTCGATGCGATGCGTCATCGTGCGGAGGGACCGGAGCACCCCGGGCAGCGTGCTGCGCTTCATGTAGGGACACAGGTTGCAGGGCCGCACGAACTCGATCTCCGGGTACTCGACCGCGACGTTGTCGCTCATCGAGCACTCGGTCACCATCATGACGCGCGTGGGTCGGGTCTCCCCCACGTGCCGGATCATCCCCGCCGTCGAGCCGACGTAGTCCGCCTCGGCCAGCACGTCCGGCGGGCATTCGGGGTGGGCGAGGACGTGGACGCCCGGATAGGCGGAACGGAATGCGCGCACCTCGTCGCCGGTGAAGCGCTCGTGCACGACGCATCGACCCTGCCACATGATCACCTCGACGCCCGTCTCCTTGGCGACGTGGCGACCCAGGTACTCGTCAGGGAGGAAGATGATGCGCTCGGCGCCCAGCGAGCGCACCACCTCCACCGCGTTGCCGGATGTGCAGCAGATGTCCGACTCGGCCTTCACCGCGGCGGACGTATTGACGTACGTGACCACGGGTACGCCGGGGTGACGCTCGCGCAACGAGCGCACGTCGTCCGCCGTGATCGCGTCCGCCAGTGAGCAGCCCGCCTCGAGGTCCGGGATCAGGACCGTCTTCTCCGGGTTGAGGAGCTTGGCGGTCTCCGCCATGAAGTGCACGCCGCACAGCACGATCACGTCCGCGTCCGTCTCCGCGGCCGCGCGCGCGAGCGCGAGCGAGTCGCCCGTGATGTCCGCGATGCCGTGGAAGATCTCCGGCGTCTGGTAGTTGTGCGCGAGGATCACCGCGTTGCGCTCCCGCTTGAGCCGGCCGATCTCGTGGATGTACGGCGCGTGGGCGGGCCATTCGACCTCGGGGATCACGTGGCGCACGCGCTCGTACAGCGGCGCGGTCGCCTCTGCGACCTCGGGCGTGTAGGCGGGAACGGCCTCGCCCGTCACGGCGTCGGCGGCAGGGGCGTGGGGTGCGGACGACATGCAGCTCTCCTGCAATGGAGCGGGTTGGCTCGCCGAGAATGCGCGAACGGCTCGGGCCTGGGGCCGTTCGCGCGGGAAGAGTATGACGCTGCGCCTGCGGCTGTCAACGTCGCGCATGGCGCGAAACGCGGACGCGGCAGCGTCCACCGGCGGTGACATGCGCACGGCCACGCGCGACGCCGGTACCCGCGCAAACCCGCGCCGCGCCTCGATTCTCCGGCGCCGCCGCAGTCTGGCACCGCGCCTGCCTTCGCACGCGGCGCAGACCGCGTCAGAGATTCCCGGGAGGTCCCATGGCCAGACCCACTGTCCGAAGAGAGGCGCGCACGCTCGTCCTGATCCAGATCCTGCTCGTCGCGGCCGCGGCACCCGCCGCAGCGCAGTGGTCTCCGCGCGCGACCCCGGCGCGTGCACCCGCCGTCGAGATCACCCCCTACGCCGGCGTCCTGATCTCCGACGACCTCCTCGAGGGCCCCTTCGGCACGGCCGTCGGGCCCGCGCCGGCGCCGATCTTCGGCGCACAGGTCGCCTTCCCCCTCGCCTTCGGCGTCTCCCTCATCGCGAACGCCGCCTACTCGAGCGCGGACCTGCGCGCGAGCGCGCCGGTCTTCGGAGGCGTGGACTTCGGCAAGAGCGCCACGTGGCTGTACGACGGGGGCGTCGAGGTCGCGCTGCCGCTCGCGAGCTTCGCGCGCCCGCTCGTGCAGGTCGGCGCCGGCGGCGTGCATCGCGAGCTGAACGTCGAGGACATGAGCACCACCGCCGACGACTTCATGTTCAACGTCGGCGTCGGACTCGACCTCGCCTTCTCGCGCGGCGCCGGCCTGCGCCTCATGGCCAGGGACTACATCGGCGAGTTCGACTTCCAGGAGGCCGCTTTCTTCCCCATCGACGGTGACCGGCTGCACAACTTCGCGCTGAGCGCGGGGCTGCGGCTGTCGTTCTGACGCCGGCACGGCGCCGGACGGGCGACGCTGGGGGCCGCCGGGCGATTCCGGTGGCCCTCTCGTCTTGCTGCGGCAGCCATCGCCTCCGGCCCCACGCCGCACGGCGCGGCGGCCGACCTGCGCTGCGCCCCACCGCCGTCCGGCTCCCTGTCGATCCGGCCGCGCCCCGTTCGTCGCTCCGATGAGCGGACGATGGCGGTCACGCGGACCGACGGCGGCGTGTCGATCCGGCCACGCGACGTTCGTCGCACCGATGGGCGGCGACGGTTCCACGGCCCGCACGGGAGGCCGGCCGGGCTCCGCCACAGGAGACAACCACAGGGAGGTTCCAACCATGCGCTTCATGATCCTGGTCAAGGCGAGCGAGCAGAGCGAGGCCGGCATCTTGCCGACCACCGAAGAGTTCGAGGCGATGGGCCGCTACAACGAGGAGCTGGCCAAGGCGGGCGTGCTGCTCGCGGGCGAGGGGCTCCACCCCACCTCGAGGGGCGTGCGCGTGCGGTTCGACGGGGAGAACCGGACCGTCATCGACGGACCCTTCGCCGAGACGAAGGAGCTGGTCGCCGGGTTCTGGCTGATCCAGGTCAAGTCGAAGGAGGAGGCGATCGAGTGGGTCAAGCGCGTCCCCTTCCACGACGGCGAGATCGAGATCCGGCAGGTGTACGAGATCGAGGACTTCGGCGAGGCCGCCACGCCGGAGATCCGGGAGCGCGAGGCGCGCCTGCGCGCCCAGACGGCAAAGCAGCAGAAGGTGTGAGGCAGGGCGCCCCGCACCCATCCACCGCTTATCCGAAGGAGCACACAGTGGAGCTGATCACGTATCTCAGCTTCGACGGCGACTGCGCCGAGGCGTTCCGCTTCTACGAGAAGGTCCTCGGCGGCAAGATCGAGATGCTGATGACCTTCGGCGACTCACCCATGGCCGGCCAGGTCGGGCCCGAATGGCAGAACCGCGTCATGCACGCGCATCTCGTCGTCGATGGCGGCGCCATCATGGGCGGCGACGCGCCGCCGGGATCCTATGCCAGACCCACGAGCTTCTGCGTGAACGTCCAGGTGGACAGCGCCGAGGAGGCCGAGCGCATCTTCCACGCGTTCGCCGAGGGCGGCCAGATCACCATGCCTCTCGAGAAAACGTTCTGGGCCGAGCGGTTCGGCATGCTCGTCGACCGCTACGGCGTCCCCTGGATGATCAACGGCTCGCAGCCCTGATCCGCGGGCGGTGCGTGGCGGCGGTCCTGCCGCGCGGCCGCCACGCGCCCGCCTCGCGCCTGCCGCGCTCCGCGGACGAGGTGGGCAGGCCGGTCCGCCGTTCGCGACTCCCGCCGTCAGGCCGGCTGCTGCTCCGTGGGCCCGCGCATCGTCGTCCAGCCGAGCGAGCGGGCGAGGCGGCAGGCCTGGCCGATCGGCCGGACCTCGACGACCATGCCGTACGGCAGGTTGGGGCACTGCTCGGCGATCGCGGTGGCCTCGTCCAGGCTGGCGGCCTCGAGCAGGAAGTACCCGCCGACGACCTCCTTGGCCTCGGCGAACGGCCCGTCGGTGGTGCCCTTCGCGGACGGGCTGGAGACGACGCGGCCCGTCGGCTCGAGCGTGTGGCCGCTGCGGAGCTTCCCCTGCGCCGCCAGCTCGTCGCACCACGCGTTCCAGCGCGCGAGCGCCTGCATCCGCTCCTCGCGCGAGAGCGCCTCGTAGCGCTCGGGCGCGGTCTCACGGAAGATGAAGAGGTAAGTGGAGGTCTCGGCTGCCATGGTGCGTTCGGTTGGCGGTGTCGACGATTGCCCGCGCCGGCAAACCGGTCCAGCCAGCGCCCACGCCTCGCGCGGCCCGGGCATGGTGACGGGCGGGGTCGGGTCGCGCGAGCGGATGGTACCCCGGACCGACGACGGGGCTCCGTCCGCCTCCCCGAAACGGGGGAGTGCATCGGCTGACGAACCCGACGCGGAGCGGTCGCGCGAAGGGCAATCGTGTGGAGCAGCCGGGACCACACCCGGCGAACGATGCCCGGGAACCGCTCATCCCGCGCGCACCGGTGTACTAGCCGGTCCGCGCCGGCCGGTCGATCGAGGAGTCGCTCCTGTCGTCCAGGCGCGCCAGACGCACGTCCGCCCCGGCGCCGGGGCGCCGGGCAGCGATTCCCGGATGAGCATCGACCCCCAGCTATGACGGCACACCACACGCACCGCGCAATCGAGGCGGTCTGGCGGATCGAGTCGCCCCGCATCATTGCCGGGCTCACGCGGATGGTGGGCGACGTCGGCCTGGCCGAGGACCTGGCGCAGGACGCGCTCGTCGCCGCGCTGGAGCGCTGGCCGGAGACGGGCGTCCCGAACAACCCGGGCGCCTGGCTCATGACCACCGCCAAGCGCCGCGCGATCGACCACCTGCGCCGCGGCCGGCTCCTGGACCGCAAGCACGACGAGCTCGGCCGCGAGCTGGAGGTGGACCAGGAGATGGCCCAGCCCGACCTCGACGAGGCGCTGGACGACCCCGTCGGCGACGACCTGCTGCGGCTGATCTTCATCTGCTGCCACCCCGTGCTCTCGAAGGAAGCGCGCGTCGCGCTGACGCTGCGGCTGCTCGGCGGCCTCAACACCGAGGAGATCGCGCGCGCGTTCCTCGTGCCGGTGCCGACGCTCTCGCAACGCATCGTCCGCGCAAAGCGCACGCTGCGCGAGGCGCGCGTGCCGTTCGAGGTGCCGCGCGGCCCCGAGCTCGCCGCACGCCTCGCCTCCGTGCTCGAGGTGATCTACCTCATCTTCAACGAGGGCTACTCGGCGACGGCCGGCGACGACTGGGTGCGGCCGGCGCTGTGCGAGGACGCACTCCGCCTCGGCCGCATCCTCGCCGAGCTCGCGCCGGCGGAACCGGAGGTGCACGGCCTCGTCGCGCTGATGGAGATCCAGGCGTCGCGACTGCGCGCACGGATCGGGCCGGATGGCGAGCCGGTTCTGCTGCTCGACCAGGACCGCGCGCGCTGGGACCAGCTCCTCATCCGCCGCGGGTTCGCCGCGCTCGATCGCGCGCTGGCGCTCGGCGGCACGCTCGGGCCGTACACGCTCCAGGCCGCGATCGCCGCCTGCCACGCGCAGGCCCGCACCGCCGAGGAGACCGACTGGGAGCGCATCGCAGCGCTCTACGACGCGCTGGCCCAGCTCACGCCCTCGCCCGTGATCGAGCTGAACCGCGCCGTCGCCGTCGCGATGGCGTTCGGCCCCGCGGCCGGGCTCGAGATCGCCGACGCGCTGACACACGAGCCCGCGCTCCAGACGTACCACCTGCTGCCCGCCGTCCGTGGCGACCTGCTGATGAAGCTCGGCCGGCCCGAGGAGGCGCGCGCCGAATTCGAGCGCGCGGCGTCGCTCACGAAGAACGAGCGCGAGCGCGCCCTTCTGCTCCGCCGCGCCGAGGCGTGCGCGGGGCACGATGGAGCTGGACCGGAAGAGGGTCTGAACTAACGCACTCGCATTCCACCGCGCCGGGGCGTGCGCGGCCCGGCGTTCACGGGGAAGTATTGGCCGCGGCGGCTCTAACCGCGCCGAGGCGTGCGCGAGGGCCGGCACCGGCGGGCGGGTGGGGCTGGAGCCGGCCGCAACCCCTTGCGTGGAGGCGACATCGAAACCAACGTACGGTGTCTCCCGCAGGCGAAGTCGCGGCAGGCATCCGGACGGGTCCGGATGCGCCGAGAGGCCGGCCGAGAACGATGCGCGCATCCGATCCGACCATCATCCTCCCGCTCGGCTTGCTGGCGATCCTGGCCGGCGCCGCGCTGGCGATCGCCCTCGCACGGGCAGCCCGCGCCCGGCGTCGCGCAAGGCGCCGCACGGTCGAGCTGCCGAACTCCCACTACACCTCCCAGCTCGCGCGGGCCGTGGAGACCCGCCACCGCTGGCACGGCATCGCGCTCGACAAGGTCCACGAGATCAACCGCGAGGAGGTCGTGCGCCTGCTCGCCAAGGTCGAGGCCCTCGGCGTGGACGCCCTGCGCCCCGACGAGCGCGTCTTCCTGGACAACATGGCGCGGCTCGCCGGCACGAAGCCGCCGTCGGAGCTGCGCGACAAGGGCACGCCTCCCCTCTCCGCGGACCTGCGGCACCGGCCGGCGTAGAGGCGACGGGCGGCGCGCCGCGCCGCGGCTGCGCGCACTCGCCCTCGCCGTCGACCCGGCGCTGCGGCTGCAGACCCCACATCCCGCTGGACCGCACACCGCACCCTCACCGTCCCGGCGGCGGGCACTCCTGCGCGAATCGGCCCAGCTCCAGCGCGTGCGCGCGCACCACGGCCCGCGCGCGCGCGGCGCCCCAGCTCCAGTTGCGCCAGTCCGGCTCGTCCTCCCGGGCCCAGCGGACCAGCAGCCGCTGCGCGATGCGGCAGCGCGCCTCCACCGGCAGCCCGGGCAGCGCCGGGACCAGAACAGGCACGGCGTCGCCGCTCAGGTAGGTGACGTACTGCGCGTCGAAGACCTCTCCCGCACGCTGGCGGGCCAGGTTCGTCCGCGCGATCATCGCATCCGGGTTGATCGCCACGAGCAGGGCCGCGACGGCGAACGCGGACACCAGCGCGCCGAACGCGAACGAGTCCCGCCGGCCGCGCAGCACCGTGGCGACGAACCAGACGAGCACTACGGTCAGCCAGAGCAGGAACGACGTCGCGTAGAACCGGGCCTCGGTCAGGCCGTACGCGTCCAGGTAGAGCCGCATGCGTTGCAGCGCGGACGCCATCACCGCCACGAGCAGGACGAGCTGCACCGCAGCCAGCGTACGGAAGACCGCGTCGTCGCGCGGCCGCTCCCGCCGCAGCAGCCAGTCCGCCGCCAGCAGCACGGGCAGCATCAGCGCCACCACCACGACCAGCTCGAAGAAGCCGCGGCGCGCGTACTCGGCGTAGGTCAGGCCAGGCGTGACTCCGACCAGCGCCGCGCCGCCGAACAGGTAGCGGAACTGCACGGCGACGAACACCGCGAACAGCGCGGCGAGCAGGCCCAGCGCGATCCCGACCTCCGTCAGCCCCAGCCAGGGGCGGCGCGCAGCGAGCGACCGGGGAACCGGCAGCCGCGTGCCGGTGACGAACCCGTATGCGTAGCCCGCCGCCACCGAACCGAAGAAGCCCACCAGCACGAGGTGGCTGGCCAGGCGCTCCAGGTCGATGCGCAGGAAGTCCACCACCAGCTCCGCGAAGACCGCGTCCGCGGCGATGAACAGCCCGCCGAACACGAGGAGCAGCGGCAGCGCGAGGACGACGCCGCGGGCGACGGCACCCGCATGCCTCAGCCGCGCGCCGGAGGCCTGCCTCTCGCGCAACGCGGCCCAGTCCACGTCCACCAGCGCCGGTACCGGGCCGAGCACGGAGCGCACCCCCGCCACCGCCACCGCCAGCCCGTAGCGGGTCACGCCGCTGCGCGACACCCACGCGGCCCCCGCCTCCAGCGCCGGCAACGCGAACGCACCTGCGGTCGCGGCCAGCGCCAGGAGCTTCAGGGCGGGTGAGTCCCGCCACGCGAGCGTCGCGGCGAAGAACAGGCCGACGCCCAGCAGCGCGGCCGCCTCGGCGCTCGGCTGGCCGCCGCCGCGCCGCAGCAGCAGCGCCACCGCCGCGGCGAGCGCGGCAGCCCAGAGGAACAGGTTGAGCGCCGGCGCTCCGGGCGCGCGCAGCAGCGCGTCGCCGAGCAAGCCGAGGCCGAGCCCCGTGCCGAGGACGGCGCCGGGCCGTGCAGGAGGGTGGTTCGTCGCGTTCATGCGAGTGCTCGCGGGTTGGGTGTCGGGTCTGCCGTGCCGTCGGGGGCGCGGGCAGCGGGCGTGGGCTTTGCGGAGGACGCCGGGTCACGAGGCCGCGGCGACCGCCCCTCCGGGCCCGGTGCGGCGAGCGTCCCGCCGGCGAGCGGCGGCAGCGTCGCCCGCCGTCGCCCGCCGGCGCACCCGGCGCACCCGGCGCACCCGGCGCACCCGGCGCACCCGGCGCACCCGGCGCACCCGGCGCACGAGGGCGGAAAGTAGGGGCTGCGGGAATTGGTGTCAAGTACTTTGTATTACCAAGTATGACGACCGCCTTCTCCCAAAACGGCCGGCCCGCGCAGCCCAGTACGCGCACGCGCCGGCGCGCGACCACACCCGCGGGCGACGCGGCCGCCGGCGGGACGCGCGGGTTCCGGGAGCTTCGCAGCGCCCGGCGCGGCCAGTTTCCACGGCGCCGGGCGACGCGCGGGTGCGTGGGGGCTTCGCCGCGCTCAGCACGGCCAATTTCCACGGCACCGAGGTGTGCGGCGAAGCTTGGGGACTTCGCCGCGGCCCGCGCGGCCGATTTCCACGACGCCGGGCCGTGCCGCGTTGCGTGGGGGACTTCGCCGCGCCCCCGCCAGGAACGCGCGACGCGCTGCGCGGCCGCACCGGCGCCTGCCGCTCCTCCTCGTCAGGGCGGGTGTCGAGGGCCGGACCCGACGTGACAAAGCAGGACTATTCCGTTCGCAACGCCACCACGGGATCCACCCGCGAGGCGCGCAGCGCCGGGAGGTAGCTGGCGAGGAGCGCGACGGCGACCATCACGGCCGACATGCCGGCGAACGTGATCGCATCGACCGGCTCCACCCCGAACAGCAGGGCCTCGATGAAGCGGGTGAGGCCGAGCGCCGCGAGCACGCCGGCCACGACGCCGAGCAGCGCGACCCGCCCGCCCTGCACGACCACCATGCGACGTACGGCTCCGCTCTCCGCGCCCAGCGCCATCCGCAGGCCGATCTCCTGCGCGCGCCGGCTCACGCTGTACGAGAGGACACCGTAGAGCCCCACGGCGCCCAGGGTCAGCGCGAGCGCCGCCGCGATGACGAGCATCAGCATCGTGAACGAGAGACTCGCCATCGTGTTCGCGGCGAGGCGCTCCATGGTGAAGACCCGGTACATCGGAGACTCGGGGATGACCTCGCGGATGATGGCGCGGATCTCGGGAGCGAGGCGGTCCGCGCGCGCCGACTTCACCACGTACGCCGGCGACAGCGACACCGCCGGCAGGTAGACCATCGGCTCCGGTGACGTGCGCCGGAAGTCGTCCAGCAGCACGTCCTCGACCACGCCGATGACGGTGTACCACGTGTCGTCACTGGCGGTCGCGGGCCGGATTTGCTGGCCGAGCGGATTCTCGCCAGGGAACAGCAGATCGGCGGCGGCGCGGCTGATGATCACGTTGGGGATGCCCCGCTCCTCTTCCACCCGCTCGAAGTAGCGGCCGCTCAGGAGCTCGATGCCCATCGTCTGGAAGTACGCACCGCCGGCACCCGTGACGCGAACGAGAGGGGCCTCCGCTCCGCTGGCCATGATCCGTCGTGTCGTGACGAACGCGTCGTCCGCGCCCTCGTCCAGGGGCAGGGTGACGACGAAGCCCACGGACTCGACGCCGGGCAGCGCGGCCAGGCGATCCATGAATGCGTACTGGAACCGCGAGACCGAGGCCCGGTCGTTCAGATCCTCGCGGTCGGGCGCGATCTGGAACGTGAAGATGCCGTCCGTGCCGAATCCCGGATCAACGCGACTGAGCTGCCAGAAGCTGCGCACGAGCAGCGCCGAGCCTACCAGCAGCACGAGGGCCAAGGCAGTCTGCACGACGACCAACGCATCGCGCGTGAGACTGCCGCGGCCCACGATGCCGCGCCCTGTATGCTGGAGGCTGCCCAGCAGCCCGGCGCCCGAGGACCGGAGCGCCGGCAGCAGCCCGAACGCGCACGCGGCGATGACCGAGATCCCTGCGGTGAAGGCCAGCGCCGTCAGGTCGAGCTTCGCGCCGGCAAGGCCGGGAATGGGTGCGCTCCCGAACCCGCCGGCCACCGCCTCCGGCGCCGCACGGACCAGGAGCGGGACGCCGGCCCACGCGATCAGCGCGCCGCCCACGCCTCCAGCCGTCGCGAGGAGCAGCGCCTCCGCCATCTGCGAGCGAACCAGGCCGCCGCGCCCGGCACCGAGCGCGCGGCGCACGGCGAGATCGCGACGCCGGCTCTCCACGCGGACCGCGAACAGGTTTGCCACGTTCGCGCACGCGATCAGGAAGATGATCCCGACCGCGCCCAGCAGAATCCACAGCGGCCGCGCGACCTTGCCGACCAGATGCTCGCGGAGGGGCTTCACGATCGGACGGTGGCGCTCCATGATGCGCACGTACGGCGCAGGGCCGCCCAGCCGCTCCTGCACGCGCCGAGCCAGCGGCTGGAGCTGCGCCACGAGACCCGCGAGCTCCGTTCCCGGCGCCATGCGCGCGACGACGCTCGGCCCGAACCCGCCGGGCGTGACCTGCGCGGCGCGGAGCGGCCACGGGATCCAGAACGCCACGCGCTCGTCCGGGAACCGGAACTCGGGCCCCATGACGCCGATCACGGTGCGCGTCTCGCGCGCGAAGGTGTAACTCCGGCCGATCACCCCGGGATCGGAGCCGAACCAGGTCCGCCACAGCCAGTGGCTGAGGACGACGACGCGGTCGTCGTCCTCCTCCGTCGGCAGCCGCCCGAGCAACGGCCGCGCGCCGAGCGTCGTGAAAAACGACGGCGTCGCACGCGTCATGAAGAGCTGCTCGACCTGGCCTTCCGCGCGCGTCGTCGACGAGCCCGTGCCGTACAGCCCCAGGTCCTCGAGCGCGGGCACGTTCTCGCGGTACTCGAAGTACAGCTCGTCCGGCACGCCGAACTCCTGGGGAAGATCCGTCCCGGGCGCGGTCCCCCCGATGTGGACCAGCCGGTCCGCGTTCGGGAACGGCAACGGCTCCAGCAGCACCGCCTTCACCACACTGAAGATCGCCGCGTTCGCGCCGATCGCGAGCGCGAGCGTCGCGACCACGACCGCCGTGAAGCCCGGCGCGCGGGATAGACTGCGCGCGGCGAACGCGAAATCCCTCTTCCACGCTTCCAGCATGGCCTTCACGTGCCACCTCCTCGCGCGAGCGCGCGCCTCGGGATCCGTCCACGCCGGTGCGATGCGCTCGTACACACCCTCCACGAGTGCATCCACCACGGTTGCGGCTACGAAGAGAAACGCCCGCGCACGTCCCTGCCCGCGGGCTCGATCGTGGTCGGCGAACATCACGTCTGGCATCCCCGCGCCGAACCGCTCAGGGCACGCGCGCGGGAACGCCGGAGGACGCGCCCGGGAGAGCGCCGGGGCCGCGCGCGGGTGCGCCGGGCGCCGCGCGCGGGAGAGCGCCAGGACACATGCGAGAGCGCCGGGCAACGCGCCTGGCGCAGGTCACGCGGCGGCCGTCACCCGCCGCTCAGGTGATCCCCCGCCCGGCCTCAGGCTTCCCTGACGTGCCGGATCAGGGCCTCCATGTGGTCCAGGTAGCGCTCGAGCGCGCGGCGGCCCGCCGCCGTAAGCCGGTACTCGGTGTGCGGGACGCGGCCGCGGAAGGACTTCGTGCACTCCACGTAGCCCGCCTCCTCCAGGCGGCGCGCGTGCACGCTCAGGTTCCCGTCCGAGGTGCCGAGCAGGCGCTTCAGGTCGTTGAAGCTCAGCGTCTCGTTGACGGCCAGCGCGCTGACGATGCCGAGGCGCACGCGCTCGTGGATGACGCGGTCGAGCTCGACGGCGCTCTTCCGCGTGCGGGCGGACCCGCGCGGGCCAGGCATCGGCCGGGCCTCCCCGGCGCTGCGAGACGCTTCGTCCCGCCGGCGCGCGGCGCCGCCGTCAGCCACCGTACCTCCACGCGATCAGAGCACCGAAGAGCAGGTGCAGCCCGCCGAAGGCCGCGGCCAGGTACGCATCACCCCAGGCCGGAGGCGAGAACAGGGCCGCGAAGCCCGCCAGCATGAAGCAGAGCCCCATGACCGGAACGATGCGCACGGAGAGCGTGCCCGCCGTCACGATGCCGCAGCCGTAGAGGAGGAGCCACGTGCCGGGGATGGCGCCGTCGGCACCGGCGCGGTACATGGCGAAGGTCAGCGCAGCGCCCGCGGCGACGGGCGGGAGGAAGCTCAGCAGGAACTTGCGGCCGGGCCCGGAGAGCAGGGGGACCCCCGCGCTGCGGGCCTTGCGCGCGATGGTTCCCGCGGCGATGGCCGCCGCGAGGGCGGCCTCCGCGAGCCAGACGGCGAGCCAGCGCTCCAGGGTCGGCTGGCGTGCGGCGAGCGCCGCGGCGACGAGCGCGGACGCGCCCATGAGCAGCCCGCCCAGGCCGGGCACGGCGGTGAACGCGCCGGCCTGCTCCATGGTGCGGCGGATGAAGCGCAGGTCGTTGGCGGCGCGGTCGTGCAGCGCGGCGGGTGCCGACGCGGGTCTGGCGGCTTGCGCGTCTCGGGTCATGGTGGCGGTCAAGCTAGCGTCGGGCGGTGCGGCTCGTCAAGTGCTTTGCCCCGCCAAGGAAACGCGGGTCGCTCGCACGCCGCACGCACCTCGCGAGCCGGGCCCGCAAAGACTGAGCGGCGTGACATGCGGCCTGCCCCCTCGGCTACGGCAGCCGGCATCATGCCCCCGACTCGCAGGAGCTAGCGGCGCCGCCCCTTCCTCGCGGCCGGCCCGCGACGCCCCGCAACGGCGGCGCGCATCACCGCTGGATCACGCCGCACGCGACACGGCCGCCCGCATCGCCGGACGGCTGGCTCCTGTAGTCGTCGCGGCCGGCATGCACGACGAGCGCCGAGCCATCCTCGTCGAACAGCGTGTTGGGCGCCCCGGGCCGGAGCGTGACATCCCCGGCGAGGACCTCGACGACATGCCGCCCGCCCTGCGGGATGTGGAGGTTGGGCAGGTCGCCGGCGTGCGGGCCGGCCGCGACGAGGAACCCGTGCTGCCGGCCGCGAGGCGCGTAGTGGCCCCCGGCCGACTGGAAGGAGGGTGGCTCGCAGCGCCCGGTCTGGTGGATGTGCAACGCGTGCTCACCCACGGGCAGGCTCACGCCGTCGAGCCGGATGAGGACGCCGTGCCCGGCGGTCTCGCGGAGTGAGGCGTTCGCGACGAGGTTGCCTGCCGCATCCACGAGCCGCGCCGTCGCCGTCAGTGCGCTGTCGCCCTGCTGTGCGGCCAGCGGACGGGCATCCGCGACTGCGGCGAGGAGCACGGCGCCGGCAAGGGCAAGGCGGGAAAGGGTGCCGTGCATCTGAGTCTCCCGATTCTGACGTGCATCGACCCACGGTATGCGCCCCGCGCCCGGGCGCCGGCGCGCCCGGCATGCTTCCCGGAGCCCGGGCGCCTGCCAGCACCCTTCGAGGACGGGCGCCGGCACGCATGAAGCAATCCACGGGGCCAAACGAATTATGGCGCCAGCCGCGCAGGCTGTCGAGGCCGGTGGGCACGCGCGCGCGGCATCACTTCGCCGCGGGCACGCTGAAGGAGACCGTCGTCCCGCGCCCCACTTCGCTCTCCACGCGGATCCACCCGCCGTGCGCCTCGACGATGCCCCGCGCGATGGCCAGCCCGAGGCCGGCGCCTGCGCGGCGCGCGTGCTTCGCCTGCCAGAACGGCTCGAAGAGGTGGGCGCGTTGCTCTTCCGGGATTCCGGGCCCCGTGTCCGATACGCTGAAGATGACCTCGTGGTTGCCGTGTTCGGCGCGCACCGTCACTCGGCCGCCCTCGGGCGTGAACTTGATCGCGTTGTCGAGCAGGTTGGAGAAGACCTGGAGGATGCGGTCGTGGTCGGCCGCTACGGCGGGGAGCTCGTCGGCCAGCACGGCCTCGAGCCGGATCCCCTTCCCGTCGGCCAGTGGGCGGTGCAGCTCGACGGCCTCCTGGGCGAGCGCGGCGGCGGGCAGCCGAGCCGTGTGGACCGCGAGCGTTCCGGCCTCGACGCGCGCGACGTCCAGCAAGTCCTGGATGAGCCGGTCGGCTCGCTGGACCGACCGGCGGATCGTTTCGATCTGCTGGTTCTCGGTCCGGCGCTCCTTCGCGTCGGCCGCGAGCAGCTCGCCGAGCACGCCGGTGCTGAGCAGGATCGTGTTCAGCGGGTTGCGCAGGTCGTGCGCGACGATGCGCAGCACCTCGTCGCGGATGCGCGCGGCCTGCTGCGCGTCGTTGAACAGGCGCGCGTTCTCGAGCGCGAGCGCCGCGCTGCCGCACAGGTCCTCGGCGGTGTCGAGGTCGTGGCCGGTGTAGTTGCCGCGTGGCTCCGTCAGGCCGAACGTGACCGCGCCGATCACGCGCTCACGCGCGCGGAGCGGCACGAGCATGAGCGATCGCGTGCGGAGCGCGTCCAGGACCTGCGGCAGCGAGGGGTCTCTGCTCGCGGCGCGCAGCCAGTCGTCGGACACCTCGGGGACGAGCTCGGGCTCTCCCGATCGGAGCACGCGCGCGACGGCGCCCAGGGCACTGCCTGCACGGCGCACGAGGTCCGCGCGCTCCGGGTCGCGGTGCACCGCCGCCGCCGTACGGACCTCCCCCTTCTCGTCCACGAGGTGGATCACGACGTAGTCGGCGCGCTCGGGGACGATGAGCGTGGTGACCTGCCGGAGCGTCGCATCGACGTCCAGCGAGCCGGACAGCCGGCGGCTCGCCTCGAGCAGGAAGCGCTGTGCGGCCTCGGCCCTCTTACGCTCGCTGACGTCGCGGAACGTGACGACCGCACCGGTGATCCGCTCGCCCTCGCGGATGGGGGCGCTGGTGTACTCGACGGGGAAGCTCGTGCCGTCCTTGCGCCAGAAGACCTCGTCGTCGACGTGGTGCACCGTGCCATCGCGGTACGCGGCGTAGATGGGACAGTCCTCCTCGGGGTAGCGCGAGCCGTCCGGCCGACTGTGGTGGATCAGCTCGTGCTGGGGCCGGCCGATGAGCTCCTCGCGCGACCTCCCCACCATCCGCGCGGCCGCCGGGTTGGCGAACGTGGTCCGCCCCTCGGTGTCCAGGCCGTAGATCCCCTCCGCGGCGGTGTTCAGGATCAGCTCGAGCTCGCGGCGGAGCCGCTCCAGCGCCTCCTGTGCCTGCTTCCGCGCGCTGATGTCCTCCAGCATCCCCATCATCCCGGTGACCCGGCCGCCGTCATCGTACGTGGGGGCGGCCGAGATGCTGACCGGGATCAGCGAGCCGTCCTTGCGGCGCCGCAGGGTCTCGAGCTGCCTCAGCTCGCGGCCCTCGAGCGCCGCGCCGAGCTCCTCGCCGACCAGCTCCTGCCAGCGGTCCTCCGGGACGATGGGGATGCGCCGGCCGACCACTTCGGCGGCGGTCCAACCGAAGATGCGCTCCGCCGCCGGGTTCCAGAGCCGGACGCGCGCCTCGAGATCCACCGCCACGACGGCGAGCGGCCAGGAATGGATGACGGCCTCCAGGCGCCGCGTGGCGGCGCGCAGCTCCTCCTCCGCCCGGCGCCGCCCCGTCGTGTCCCGCTGCGCGCTGGCGAAGTGCGTGATGCGGCCCTGCGCGTCCCGCACGGGCACGATGCTGATCTCGACCCAGAACGGCGTGCCGTCCTTGCGGTAGTTGAGCAGCTCCTCGCGTACCGGCTCGCCACGCCGGAGCGCCGCGCTGATGCGGGCGACCGCGGCGCGATCGGTGTCCGGTCCCTGGAGGAAGCCCGGGTTGCGGCCGAGCGCTTCGTCCGGCGCGTAGCCGGTCATGCGCGTGTACGCGGGGTTCACGTACACGATCCGCGGCCCGGGCGGCTCGAGGTCCGCGTCCGTCACGACGACGGCGTCGTTCACGTTCTCGACGACGGCCTCGAACAGCCGGTGCCGCTCCTCCGCCGGCTGGAGGATGCGGCTGCGCCCGTCGCCCCGGCGGGCGGGCTCGGGCGCCGGCGCCCATCGCGGCCTTCCACTGCGCGCCATCGAGGCCTCCTCCCTCCGGTTGCAGGCCCGATCCGCGCAATCTGCAAGACCGGTGCGACGCCAGCGGGCGCCGCGACGCCGGTGCTGGCCGGCGCCAGGGCGCCGCGCGCGCGGTCTCGGCCGCGCCGCCGCACGCGGTGGCGGCCCGGGGATGGGTCGGCCATTGAGCCGCCGCTCGAACCGTGTAGTTTGAGCGCTGTCCGCCGACCCGTCCCCTCCAACGGTGGAGCTGCCCGGATGCCGACCTCGCTTCCGCACCACCTCCTCGTTCTCTTCCTGATCTTCGTCTTTCCGCTGTGGGACCGGCGCGAGACGCGGCTGCTCAAGGCGGACCCCAGCGGGAGGAGGCGGATCCGCAGCTATCAGAAGACGGTGGGGTGGTTGTGGGCGGCGACGGTGCTCCTGCTCGTCACGACGCCGTTGCCCGCGCTGCTGGCGCCGCCGGAAGTCTCGTGGCTGGCAGGAAGGGCGCGGCTGCCGATCCTGGTGGCCCTGTGCGTCGGACTCGCCGGCGGCATCGCGCTGCCGGCCCTCATCGCGCTGCGTGACGATGCGGCGCGCGCCGGGCAGCGCCGCCACCTCTCGCACATCGCGTTCTTCCTGCCCGTGTCACGCACCGAGCGGCGCTGGTTCGCCGCCGTCTGCGTTTCCGCCGGCATCTGCGAGGAGCTGATCTTCCGCGGATTCCTGATCCGCTACCTCGAGGCCGTGGTGCCCGGCCTCGGCTGGATCGGCGCGATCCTGGCCGCCGCCCTCGTCTTCGGCGTGGACCACGGCTACCAGGGCTGGAAGGGCATCCTCCAGACCACGTTCCTTGCCCTGGTGTTCACGCTCCTCTTCGTGCTGGCCGGCAACCTGTGGGGGCCCATGATCGCCCACGCGCTGCTCGACCTCAGACTGCTGCTGATCCTCGAGCCCGGCGTGCCGATCAGCAGCGCGCCGGCGGCCGGTTGAGCGCTCCCGGGTTGCGCGCCGGGCAGCCCTCCGCGCCTCTGCGGCTCAGCGTGACCCGATCGCACCGCGCAGGCCGATCGCGCCGCGGAGGCGACCTCCGCGCCCTCACACCCCGGCGCCCACGATGCCCAGCGGCGGCCGCGACCGCCACGCGCCGCGCGTGAAGTCCGGGAAGTCGACGGGGCGGCTGCGCTCGGCGATGGACCGCTCGCTCAGCTCGCTGACCGCGCTCCACGCCGCGCCGTCGTAGACGTCCATGTCCGTGGGCTCGCCCCTGCGCAGGCACTCGATGAGGCGGAAGTCCTCGATGAAGTCCATGCCGCCGTGGCCCGCGCCGCGCGAGCGCTCCTCGAGCGTCTTCCAGATCGGATGCTCGAACTCGGCGCGGTACGCCTCCAGCTCCTCCCACCGGTGCTCGGGGCTGCGGCCCGCGATGTGGATCTTCTGCTCCGGGTACTTGCGCACGATCCCCTTCGTCCCCTGGAGCAGGATCCTGCGGCTGTACGGCCGCGGCGAGTTCGTGTCGTGTGTCACCAGGATGGTCTGGCCGCTGCCCGTCCGGATCAGCGTGTTGACGACATCGCCGAGCGCATAGCGCTGCTTCGCCTCCGCGCTCTCCGGCCCGATGTGCTCCGCGGCCCAGAGGTTGAGCCCGCGCCCCGGGCTGGCCATCGAGACCAGGTAGTCGAACCGGTTGCCGCGGTTGATGTTCATCCACTGCGCGACGGGGCCGAGCCCGTGCGTCGGGTAGAGGTCGCCGTTGCGCTCGATCGAGTGGCGGATGCGCCAGCGCTGCTCGTAGAAGTCCGTGAGCTTCAGCTCACGCAGGTCGTGCAGGTAGCCGCACTCCGCGTGCAGCAGCTCGCCGAACAGATCCTGCCGCACCATGTTCAGGATCATCATCTCGGTGCGGTCGTAGCAGCAGTTCTCCATCATGACGCAGTGCCGCCGGGTCTGCTCGGACGTCTCGACCAGCTCCCAGCACTCGTCGATGGTCACGGCCATCGGCACCTCGGTCGCAGCGTGCTTGCCGTTGCGCATCGCGGCCAGGCACGCGGGCGCGTGCCACTCCCAGGGCGTCGCGGTGAAGACGAGGTCGAGATCCTCCTCCTCGCACATGCGGCGGAAGTCTTCCGGCCCGCGCGTGTAGGCCTTCGGCTCCGGCTGGCCGGCCTCGACGACCTGGCGCTGGATGCGCGCCGCCTTCTCCGGCACGATGTCGCACACCGCGCGGATCTCCACGCCCTCGATGCGCAGGAAGTTCTGCACGTGGCTCGAGCCCTGGTGCCCCACGCCGACGAAGCCGATGCGCACGGTCTCGAGCGGCGGCGCGGCGAACAGGCGCGGCTCCTGCGCGGCTGTCGCCGGCGGGCGCCACGCCGTTGCGGCCGCGAGCCGGCCGGGGTCCAGCGACAGGCCCAGGCCCGCCGCGGCTGCGGTCACGAGGAACTCCCTGCGGTCGAATGCGTCGGCCATGATGCGGCTCCGGATTCGAGGTGTGACTCCGTCCTGCCCGGCGCGGTGCCCGGCGTGAGCCGACGCCACGCCTGCCTACACGGCGCGGAATGCGGGCGGCCCCGCGCGCGTCGTGAAGAACCTGGCATCCGCGGCGCGCGCGGGAAAGCGCTCCAGGTACGCCTCGCGCCACGCGTCGAGGAAGCGCGCGGCGTCGGCCTCCTCGACGAGCGCCCAGACGCTGCCGCCGAAGCCCGCGCCGAACGCGGACGCGGCGGCCGCGCCCAGCTCACGCGCCGAGCGCGCCAGGAACACGGTCTCCCCGACCTGGTTGGCGAGCGCACGCTCCGCCAGCGCCTGCGAGCGGTCCACAGCGTTGCCGAACGCGGCGAGATCGCCGGCCGCGAGCGCGTCGGCCGCCGCGGGGATGATCTCACGCGTCTCGGCGATGAACTGGTCGAGCCGGGCGAGCAAGACAGCGGCCGGCGCATTGCGGCGGTCGGCCGCCGCGATGATGGCGCGCAGCCGCTCAGCCGCGTCGGGCTCCGCGGCGAGCGCCGCGCCGATCGTGGCGTCGTCGCGGCCGGTCGCCCTCCGCCAGAACTCCGCGATACCGCGCGCCTGACGCGACGCGCGGTTGTACAGCTCCAGCGCGCCGCCCGTCTTGGCCGCGTGCACGCCGCTCACGCCGATCGCGAAGACGAGGCCGGCGGGGAGCGGCACCACGCGCTCGAGGCGCGTGGGCAGGAACGCGTACTGCACCAGGTGGCCCGGCCTCGCGCACAGGATCGCGGTGTGGTCCTCGCCGCCGCCCTGCGTGCCGACGCCCCGGTCGCCGCCCAGGCCGCGGAACGGCGTGCCGTTCTCCACCGCGGCAAGGTAGGCCGCGAGGTCCTCATCCAGGACGACGACGGCGCGGAACCCGTCGTCGCGCGCGATGTCGTTCACGGCGCCGAGCGCGATGCCGAGCGCGACCACCAGCGCGCTCGAGCTGCTCAGGCCTGCGGCGGGCGGGAGGTCGCTCTCGAAGGCGACGTCGGCCCCGCGACGCACGCGGCGGAAGTCGCGCGCGAGCCGCCGCGCGACGGTCATCGCGTAGTTGGTCCAGTCGCCGGGCTCGGTGTGCAGGTCGGGCGAGAGGTCGAAGGCGGCGTGCGCCGCGCAGCCGAGGTCGTGGATGCTCACGCGCGCATCCGGCCGCGCCGCCGCGACCAGCGCGATCCCCTGCTCCGCCGCGGCCAGCAGGCTGCGCCCGCCCGCGTAGTCGGTGTGCTTGCCCAGCACCTCGATGCGGCCGGGCACGATGAGCGCGCACGCCGCGCGGTCCGGCGGAACGCCCGCGTCGAGCAGCGCACGCGCACACCGGGCGAGGCGCCGCGCGTGCCGGCCGGCGGCGTCGGGCGCGGGACCGGCAGCCGCGAGGCCGTCCGCAAGAGCGCCCGGCACCATCAAGGCGCCGAGCGGCGCGGTCGGCTCGGAGAGCAGCCGCGCCACGCGGCCCGGCGCCTCCACACGCACGCCCGCACCCGCGGCGCCGCGGGCCTCCACGCCGCCCGTCATCACAGCTCCACTCGCACGCCGCGCAGCCGCTCGGCCACGAGCGGGATGTCCTCGCGGCACGAGAGGTCGAGCACGCCGCCGTCCACGGGCACGATGCGGAAGCGCTCGCCCAGCACACGGGTCGCGTACGAGACCGCGTCCGGCAGCTCGTACTCGCCGCGCGCGGACGGGGCGATGCGACGGCACGCATCGAAGATCGCGGGCGTGAAACGCCAGAGCGTCATGCTGATGAGCGCATCGCCGCCGAACCGGCGCAGCTCCTCCGGCCCGGGCTTCTCGACGACCTCGGCGAGGCAACCCTCCGCATCCGCGCGGACGAGCGCGTAGGCCGCGATGCGTTCCGGCGGGATCCCGCCGGCGACGAGCGCGTCCCTGCGGAAGCCCGCCAGCGCGTTGCCGCGCACGTCGAGCAGCGCGGCGACCGCGCCGGGCGGGTAGACGTTGTCCGCGTTGACGACCAGGAACTCGTCGTCCCCGATGAACGCCTCCGCGGCGAGGAGCGCATGCGCGGAGCCGAGCGGCTCGTGCTGCGTGGCGAACGAGAGGCGGATGCGGCGCGTGCCGATCGCCGCGTAGCGGGCGCGGATCGTGTCGTCGTCACGCGGCACCACGACGCACGCCTCGCCGCACCCGCCGTCCGCGAGCGCGCTGAGCACGTAGTCGAGGTACGCGTGGCCGTGGAACGGGACGAGCGGCTTGAGCCCGCGGTCCGCCATGCTGCGCTGCGCGTCGTCGAGCGCCACGCCGGGCGGAGTCCTCCGCATGCGCGTGCCGCGACCCGCGGCGAGGATGACGGCGCGCGCGGGTGCGGGCACGCGCGACGTCATCGCGCCGGCACCTCCCGCTCGACGGGCTCGGGCGCGCCGCGGCTCACCGCGCCCCACACCCGCACCAGGTAGATCGAGCCCGCGATGGCGACCGCGGTGAGCACCGTGGCGGCGAGGAAGCGGCCGTAGAGCCAGGAGCCGATCGCGAACAGCGCCGAGTAGACGGCGAAGCAGCCCGCGAGCATGGCGAGGATGCCCTGCGGCACGGTCCAGCGCTCGCCGGCGGCCTCCAGCGGGCGGCCGTCCGCCGCGGCGCGGCGCACCACGCGCGCCCAACCCGGCCCGCCCGGCCGCACCAGCGCGC
The DNA here is from genome assembly GCA_036381195.1 of Longimicrobiales bacterium. GTDB lineage: Bacteria > Gemmatimonadota > Gemmatimonadetes > Longimicrobiales > RSA9 > RSA9. The sequence continues at coordinate 80,739 of DASVDH010000018.1, forward strand.
AGAAGCGCCGCAGCGTCTCCTCGTCCGTGGGGCGCGTGGCGAACGTGACGGCGATCCACGCCACGGTCGTGATGCCCACGCCGATCAGCAGCTTGACCGTCGGGCCGAGCGCCGCCGCGGGGAAGATCGCCGGGTGCAGCAGCTCGAGGTAGACCGCGACGAGGAACGAGACGACCATGGCGGCCAGCTCGCTGAACGCGTTGATGCGCCACCAGAACCAGCGCAGGATGAAGAGCAGGCCGGTGCCCGCGCCGATCTGGAGCAGGATCTGGAACGCCTGGAGCGCGTTCTGGAGCCACAGCGCGAACAGCGAGGCGAGCACCATGAGCGCGACGGTCGAGACGCGGCCCACCAGGACGAGGCGCCGCTCGCTCGCGCCTGGCTCGACGAAGCGCTTCCAGAAGTCGTTGACCACGTACGACGAGCCCCAGTTCAGGTGCGTCGAGATGGTGGACATGTAGGCCGCGGCGAGCGAGGCCACGACGAGCCCGAGCACGCCCGCGGGCAGGAACGTGAGCATCGCGGGGTAGGCCAGGTCGTGGCCGAGGATGCTCTCGGGCAGGTTCGGGAACGCCTCGCGCAGCGAGTCCACGGTGGGGAACACGACCAGCGAGGCGAGCGCGACGAGGATCCAGGGCCACGGCCGGAGCGCGTAATGCGCGACGTTGAAGAGCAGCGTCGCCGCCGTGGCGTCGGACTCGTCGCGCGCGGAGAGCATCCGCTGCGCGATGTAGCCGCCGCCGCCGGGCTCGGAGCCCGGGTACCACACGCTCCACCACTGTACCGCAATCGGCACGACGAGCAGCGGGACGTAGGCCGCGGGGTCGGAGAAGTCCGGGAGCAGGTCGATGCTCGCGGCGACGTTCGGGTGCGCGAGCAGGTTCGACAACCCGCCGACATCCGGGTGTCGCAGCGCGACGACGGCCGCGGCGACCGAGCCGGCCATCGCGGTGATGAAGAGGAGGAAGTCCGTGACCAGCACGCTGGTCAGCCCGCCCGCCATGCTGAACACGGCCGTCACGCCGCCGGCGAGCAGGATCGTGGCGAGCGGCGAGAGGCCGATCAGCACGCCGGCGATCTTGATCGCCGCGAGCGTGACCGTCGCCATGATCACGACGTTGAAGAACACGCCGAGGTAGAGCGCGCGGAACCCGCGCAGGAAGGCGGCCGGCTTGCCCGAGTAGCGCAGCTCGTAGAACTCGAGGTCGGTGAGCACGCCGGCGCGGCGCCACAGCTTCGCGTAGACGAAGACGGTCAGCATGCCGGTGAGCAGGAACGCCCACCAGACCCAGTTCCCCGCCACGCCGTTCTGCCGGACGATGTCCGTGACCAGGTTGGGCGTGTCTGTGGAGAACGTGGTGGCGACCATCGAGGTGCCCAGCAGCCACCACGGCATGCTGCGGCCGGAGAGGAAGTAGTCGGCCGTGCTGCGCCCGGCCCTGCGGCTGACCGCGAGGCCGACCACGAGCGCGGCGGCGAAGTAGGCGGCGATGATGGCCCAGTCGGCGAAGACGAGGTTCATGGTTCGGCCGTCGTTGGCGGGTCCATGGGTCACGGGAACTGCCCATTCTATCCTGCCGCGCGTGAAACGAGCAACGGAGGGCCGGGCGGCGCGTTCGCGCCGGCGGGTGAGCCGGGCGGCTCCGGGCGCCACCGCCCCGCCGGCCCGAACCGTCAGCGCGGATCCAACCGCCGAACCCGTCCCAGCCCCTGGAGGTCCGCTCCAGCGACCTCCCCGCGCGCGTTCAGCTCGAAGGTGATGAAGGACTCGCCCATACCGTCATCGCGCCAGTCGATGCGGAACGTGTCGTAGTGCCAGTGCTCGAGGTCGCCGACGAAATGCCGGCCGCGCCGCGCCACCAGCCGCCCACCCTCCAGAGCGACCTCGACATCGCCGTACATCGCGTGGCGGTACGTGCCGGCGTAACGCTCCAGCGGCAGGGATGGGCTGGTGCCGGACACCCGGGCCTCCCGGACGGCGCGCTGCCGGGCCTCGGCCTCCTGGACCTGCTTCCGGTACTGCTCGAGCAGCCGCGCGCTCCAGTCCGTTTCCGGACCACCCAGGTACGCGTCGAACACCCGGTACATGAGCGCGTACGTCAGGGAGTTGCGCAGATTGGTCAGGATCACCAGCCCCACGTCCTCCTCCGGCAGCAGTGCCACCAATGCGTGCATGCCATCGATGTTGCCGCCGTGCTCGATGATCTTGCGGCCGCGGTAGTCGTGCAGGAACCAGCCCATGCCGTACATCATGAAGTGCGCGTCCTGCGCCATGAGCGACCACGGCGGCTCGAGCGGAACGATGGTCTGCGCCGAGTGCATCTCGCGGACGACGTCCTCGTCTAGGAGCTGCTGGCCCTTCCACTTCCCGCCCGCCAGGTGCAGTTGCACCCAGCGCGCCATCTCGGCCACGCTCGAGTTGATCGAGCCGGCGGGGGCGATGTTGTCGATGTTGCGCCACGGGATCGGCCGCACCTTTCCGTCGATCCTCTCATGCGGCTGCGCCACGTTCTCCATGCGCTCCAGCGGGATCGTGCTCGTGACGCTCCGCTCCATCCCGAGCGGCGCGAAGATGCGCCGCTCGACGAACCGGTCCCACGTGAGGCCGGTGAGGGCCTCGATGAGCTGCCCCGCGGCCAGATACATGTTGTTGTTGTAGCCGAACTGCGAACGGAAGCTGCTGGTCGGCGGCTGATGGCGGACGCGGCGCAGGATCTCCTCACGGCCGAACTCCGTCGCGTACCAGACCTGATCGCCGCGGTTCAACCCGCTGCGGTGCGTGAGGAGGTCGCGCACCGTCAGCTCGCGGGTGACGTAGGGGTCGGAGGTCTCGAGTGCCGGAAGGTAGCGCGTCGCCGGGTCGTCCCAGTCCAGGAGACCCTCCTGCACGAGCATGCCGACCGCCGCCGCCGTGAAAGCCTTGCTCGCGGAGCCGATGGCGAAGATCGTGTTCTCGTCCACCGGCGCTCCGCTGCGTAGATCGCGCACGCCGAAGCCGCGGGCCCATACCGTCTCGCCATCCTTCACCACGGCGATCGCGAGCCCGGGGATCTCCCAGTCGGACATCGCCTTTTCGACGTAAGCGTCGAGCCCCTGCAGGGGCCCCGGCTGGCCGCTGGCGGGTGCAGCCAGGGCCGCCGCCAGCACCACGGTCAGCATCAGGGCCCTGGTCAGGGTCGGCGCAGACGGCCGCGACAGCCTGCTGTGCATCTGGATTCGCATGGCGATCTCCATGGTGTTTCGGCCTGGTATGCGGGCTGCTTCGCAGCCGCGGCCGGAGCCACGCCTCCGGGGCCGGGACACCGGCACCCGCCGGGGCCGCCTCCGCGCCCACCGTCTTCCGGGCTGCGCCGCGCCCGAGCCAGGCGCCGGAGCCTCCCTCATACGCCAGGGCGCCCCCGGCGCGCCTTACTGACTCCGCCCCGCCGCCGTCCTCGTGGGCCGCTCCCTCTGTCGCTCGAAGTCCTCGAGGCCGGACACCTCCACCGCGGCGACCTCGGCGCGCGCGTTCAGGCGGAAGGTCACGAACGTGCGCCCGTCGCCCAGGCCGGAGCCTTCGGCCGTGAACGTGTCGTAATGCCAGTGCTCGAGCGGCACGTCCTGGTACGGGCCCCAGGAGAGACGCAGGCCTGCCGGCCCGTGGACGATGCGCAGGTCGCCGTACATGGAGTCGGTGTACACGCCCGCGTATTTCTCCAGCGCCAGGGACGGGCGCGTGCCCCTGGCCCGCTGCTCCTCGAGCCGGGCCCTGGCCGCCTCCGCGCGCGCCCGCTGCTCCTTCCATCGCGCGAGGGCGATCGCGTTCCAGTCCTTGCGGTCGCCGCCCAGGAACGTGTCCAGGAGATAATTGGACAGCGCGGTGTACAGGCCGTTGTACGACGTGTTCGTCAGGATCACCCAGCCCACGTTCTTCTCGGGAATCGTGGTGACGTTCGACAGCATGCCATCGATGCCGCCCGTGTGCGATTGGATCTTGTGCCCCTTGTAGTCGCTGAGGAGGACGCCCAGCCCGTAGGCGCTGAAGTGCCGCGACGGCGCCAGCGTGTCCGACGGGTTCTTCTCCACGATCGTGTGCGGAGACATGATCGTACGCAGGGTCTCTTCCTCGATGAGCCGCCGGCCATCGTACTCGCCCCAGGCCAGCAGGAACTTCAGCCAGTGGGCCATCTCGGCCGCGCTCGAGTTGATCGACCCCGCCGGCCCCACGTTGTCGATGTCGCGCCACGGAATCGGCTTCGGCCCGTCCGGCGTGGCCTCGTGCGGCTGCGCCACGTTCGTCATGCGGGCGAGGGACTTCACGCTGGTGTTGCTCCGGTCCATGCCCAGCGGCGCGAAGATGCGCTCGTCGATGAACGCGTCCCAGCTCGTGCCCGCCACGGCGGCCAGTGCCTCTCCCGCGGTCAGGAACATGATGTTCTGGTAGCCGAACTGGCTGCGGAAACTGCTGTTCGGCTCGAGGTACCGGACGCGCCGGATGACCTCCTCGCGGCTGTACGGCGTGCCGTACCAGAGCGCATCCCCCCGCCGCCCCAACCCGCTCCGGTGCGACAGCGCGTCACGCACCGTGAGCTCGCGCGTGGCGTACCGGTCGTACAGCCGGAACCATGGCAGGTAGTCGATGATCCTGCCGTCCCACTCCATCTTCCCGGCATCGACCAGCATTCCAATCGCAACCGCCGTGAACAGCTTCGTATTGGACCCGATCGCGAAGAGCGTGTGCTCGTCCACGGGCTCGCCCTTGGTGACGTCCCGCACGCCAAAGCCCCTGGCGTAGATGGTCCGGCCGTCCTTCACGATCGCCACGCTCATGCCGGCGATGCCCCAGTCCCGCATCGCCTGCTCGATGTAGGCGTCCAGCTCCTCGAGCTCCGGCTGACCGGCCACGGGCGCCGGCAGCAGCAGCCCCAGCGCCAGCGCAGGTAGCGCCAGCCGGTGCCCCAACGCATTCCGCATCGCATCCTCCTCGGATCGGTTCCGGGAATGCCGCCTGGTCGCGCAGCCTCGCGGGCGGCCGCGGGCGGGGAGCAGGCGCGCCCGGCACGCCGGGGTCGCCGCAGGGCCCGGGCAGGGGGTGGTGGCCGCGGCAGGCGCCGCAGCCCACCCGGACCGCACCGTCACGCCCGGATCGCCGCCGGGCGCGTGGCCGCGCCGGGGCCTGCGCCCTGGGCGGCCGCGGGGGCGCGGCGCGCCGCCGGCAGCCGCTGTTGTATATAATCTTGTATGCGAATCAGCAAGGGCGCGTGCACCGCCCACCGCGCCGCCCGGAAGCGCCGCGGGTGGCGGGACGACGCGCCGCGCAGCCTGACCCCGCGGGTCCCGCGCGCCCGGGCGGGCGACGGCAGATCCCTCGGCCTCGAGCGGCGGTGCGCATCTTCGAGGTCGTACCTGGCGCGATGCTGCACGGGCGCTGCGCATCCGATGTCGTCGAGGCCCGGGCCGCGCTCGAGGATGCGGACCTGCTCTACGCCGTGCGGGAAGCCCCCCGGCCCGGATGGTGAGTTCGCGCTCGCCATGCCGCACGCGCGTGAGCGCCGACAGGAAGGCGGCGCCGCAATGCAAGGGGGGAGGGCAAGGGCGGATGCGGCCCGGAACCCTCCTCACCCCTCCTCCCGCCGCCGCAGCTCGTTCACCAGCCGGTGGCTCCTCCGCGTGGTCTCCGGTTCGCGGTACCCCACGCTCATGCGCAGCACCAGCGCGACGGCGGTCGGCAGGTCCATGCGGTGGCCGATGGAGACGTAGACGGGACGCACGCCGTCGCGCGTCCGCACGGCCATCCCGATGACCTCGTCGTTGTCCACCAGCGGCGCGGTCGCCCCACGCTCCTCGCCCAGCGGCCCGTGGCTTCCCACCAGGATGGACTTGGCGCACCCGATGGTGGGCAGATCGAGGAGCACGCCGCCGTAGCAGGCGAGGCCGAAGCGGCGGGGATGCGCGTAGCCGTGGCCATCGAAGATGAGGACGTCCGGCTTCCGGCGGATGCGTCTCCACGCCGCGGCAACAGCGGGCAGTTCGCGGAAGGTGAGGAGGCCGGGGATGTAGGGGAAGGTGACGTCGACGGCGACGGTCGCCTCGTCCACGGTCTCGAGCGACTCCGCGTCGATCACGACGATGCCGGCGTAGCCGCGGCGGCCGAAGCGCTGGATGGAGAGGTCCGCGCCGCCGACGAGGCGCGGCGCGAAGCCGGGCGGCGGGTGCGTGATGAGCCGCTCGCGCAGCCGGAGCTGGAGATCGCGCGCCTCGGCCGGCGTGACGTTCCAGTGATCGAGTGACCCGCCGGTCATTGCACAATATGGGGCTCAGTGGGCCGCGCCGCGCCTCACGTCCGCGGCTCCCCTCGCTCCAGGTCGCGGACCCAGATGTTGCGGAACCGCACGGGCTGACCGTGGTCCTGGAGCACGAGCGGCAGGCGATCCGCGTGCGGCTCGTACGGCCGGCGCGTCGCGTGCGCCGTGGGCCCCAGCATCTCCGCGTGGTCGTGCACCAGCACGCCGTTGTGGAAGACAGTGACGATCGCGGGCGAGAGCAGCTTCCCGTCGGCATCGAAGCGCGGCCGCCGGAAGATGATGTCGTACGTCTGCCACTCGCCCGGCGGGCGGCTCGCGTTGACCAGCGGCGGGTGCTGGCCGTACAGCGCGGCGGCCTGGCCGTCCGCGTACGTCTCGTTCATGTACGAGTCGAGGATCTGCACCTCGTAGCGGCCCATGAAGAACACGCCGCTGTTGCCGCGGTCCTGGCCCGTGCCTTGCGGCGGCGAGGGCGCCGCCCACTCGAGGTGGAGCTGCACGTCGCCGAACGAGTCGCGCGTGGCAAGGTTGCCGGTGCCGGGCACGACCTCGAACCAGCCGTCGCCGACCTTCCACTTCGCATCCTCGCCGTTGCTCGTCCAGCGCGAGAGGTCGCCGCGGCCGAACAGCACGATGGCATCCGAGGGCGGGCGGCCGGCGGGGTCGCGCTCGAGCGGCCGGCCGGGGTCCACGACGGGCGGGCGCGGGCGCGTCGGGTCGTTGGGCGCCCACTCGCGCGGCGCGCGCGCCTCCCGTTGCTGCGCGCACGCGGGCGCGGCAACGGCGAGCGTCGAGGCCGCCGCGAACCCGAGCACGAGGGCGGGGCATGCGCGAGCCGCACGCGCACGCAACGAGGAGCGCGCGCAGCGAGCGGCACTCCCAGCGCCGCCGCGCAGCTCCTGCGCTGCCGCCGCGTCCCGAGCGGACCTCATCGGTCTCGCACCTCGCCGCACTCTACGCCGCGCCGGCGCGCCACGCGCGATGCCCGCTGGCCCGCCGCGCCGGCGCGGCTCCCCGGCAAGGGTGCGGGGCAACGGCGTCGCCCCCGCGCCGCCCGGAGCCGCGGCCCGCGCCGGTACCGTTCCAGCGCCGGCGCTCTGATCGCGACGTCGTCGCACCACGTCCGCGCGCCTCACCACGCGATGCCGTAGTCCTCGCCGTGTGTGCTGGAGCCGCCCCAGAACGTGCCGTGCTCCTGGTCGAAGTAGATCGCGTTGATCGGCCCGGACGTGAGCGGCTGGAAGTCCAGGCGGTAGCCCATGCGCCGCAGCTCGGCGCGCACCCAGGGCGGCGTGGCTTCGTGCAGGGTGATGCGCCCGGGCTGCGAGGCGTGGTCGTCGAACGAGCTGTGCATCTGGTAACTGGTGAAGTTCGCCGCCTCCGCCGCCTGCTGCACGTTCATCCCGAACTCGACGACGTTGAGGAAGAACTGGAGCAGGTTCTGGTCCTGCGTGTCGCCGCCCTGCACGGCAAAGGAGAGGTACGGCTTGCCGTCCTTCAGCGCGATGGTGGGCGTGAGCGTGACGCGCGGGTGCTTGCCCGGCGCGACGACGTTGAACGGGTTCTCCCGCTCGTCCACGACAAAGCTCTGCATGCGCTGGCTCATGCCGATGCCGGTGCGGCCCGCGATGACGGCGGGAATCCAGCCGCCGCTCGGCGTGACCGAGACGACCCAGCCCTCGGCGTCCGCGGCCTGGATCGAGGTCGTGCCAGCGGTGAAGCCCTCCTCGAACGAGCGGGCGGGGGCGTTCGCGGCATCATCATCCAACAGCGCCTGCGGGCCGCTCGAGGCGGTCGTCACCTCCGGCGCCGGCGGCGGCCAGTCGCGCAGCAGGTGCAGGAACGGGTTCGTTCCGCCCTGGAAGGGGTAGGGGTCGCCGGGCTTGATGTTCGGGTCGTTGCGCTCCCAGTTGATCCGCTGGAAGCGGGACTTGGCGTACTCCTTGGAGAGCAGCCCGCGGATCGGCTCCTCGGGCGGCATGTACGGGTCGCCGTAGTAGAAGTCGCGGTCGGCGAACGCCAGGCTCATCGCCTGGTAGACCGTGTGGATGTAGCGGGCGCTGTTGTAGCCCATCGACTTCAGGTCCACGTTCTCCAGGATGTTCAGCGCCTGGAGCATCGCGGGCCCCTGCGTCCAGTGCGTGAGCTTGTAGACCTCGATCCCCTTGTAGGTGGTGGACACCGGCTCCTCGATGCGGACCTTCCAGTTCGCCAGGTCCTCGAGCGTGATGAGCCCCCCTTGCTCCTGCATCGAGCGCACGATCTCCCGCGCGATGTCGCCCTTGTAGAACCGGTCGTACGCCGCGTAGATCGCCTCCTTGCGGCTCTTGCCCTGGCGCAGCGCGTTCTGCTCCGCCTCGACGAGCTTGCGGAACGTTGCGGCCAGGTCCGGCTGCCGGAAGATCTCGCCGGGCTCCGGCGCCTCACGCTCCTCGCCCAGGTGCGGCAGGAAGACCGCCTTCGAGTACGGCCACTGCTTGATCCGCTCCTTCTGGCGCTCGATCGCGTTCGCGGCCTGCGCCTCGATCGGGTAGCCCTCCGCCATCTGGATCGCGGGCTCGAGCACGTCCTTCAGGCTCAGCTTGCCGTACTCCGCGACCATCACCATCAAGCCGCCGGGCGTGCCGGGCGTGACCGCGGCGAGCGGGCCGTACGCGGGCGGGTACCGCATGCCCTTGCTCTTGAAGAACTCGGGCGTCGCCCCCGTCGGCGCGACGCCGAGCGCGTTGATGCCGATGACCTTGCCCGTGTGCGGGTTGTAGATCAGCGCCTGCGTCTCGCCGCCGCAGCCGAGGGTGTCCCACATGGTGCAGGTCGCGGCGAGCATGGCGGCCGCGGCGTCCACCGCGTTGCCGCCCTTCTGGAAGATCATGGCGCCGGCCGTCGCGCCCAGCGGCTTCCCGGTGATCGCGACCCAGTGGCGCCCGTGCAGCACCGGCTTCATCGTGCGCTGACCGGCGGCGGGCGCGGCGGTGATCAGGGTGGCGGTTGCGGTGGCCAGGGCGACGAGGGCGGCGTTCCGGGCATCGGGGCGCATGGCGTTCCTCCGCGGGCGAGATGGGATTCGCGGCCAGGATAGCGGCGGGGCGGGCGGTGGTGCAAGGCCGGGCCGCGGGCGGCCGTTGCGGCCGGCGGACGCCGGCCAGAGCCTGTGCCGGTCCCTGGCCGGCGCCGCGAACCCTGCGCGCGCGCGTGCGTCGCAACGTTGCCCGTCGCGTAACGAGCGGCACCGCGGCCAGCGGCCGCGCACGCCCGACTACGTCCCGCCCGACGACCGCGCCGGCTCCAGCGGGAAGCGCGGCTCCAGCAGATGGAACCCCAGGCCAGTCACGTCCGCCGACGAGTTGCTCAGCACGACCACGGCACAGCGCCGCGCCAGGTCGAGTCCCAGGAACGACCTGTAGCCGCCGGTCCCGCCGTTGTGCCAGACGATGTCGCGGTCCGGCGCGCGCCGGATGTGCCAGCCCATCCCGATGCGCATCTCCTCCGAGCCCGCGTCCGCCCGTGGCGCCTGCGTCTGCGCGATCACGCGGTGGAGCGGTGTCGCCTCCGGGTCCAGCGCCGCCGCCGCGAAGCGCAGCATGTCCAGCGTCGTGGACCGCAGCGCGCCGGCGCCGGCCAGCGTGGGGAGGTTCCATAGCGGCGTCGGGTTGCCGTCGGCGCCGTGGCCCACGGCGAGGTGCTCCTGCATCCACGGCGTGAGATCGACGGCGGTGTGCGTCATCCCCAGCGGCTCGAGAACGCGCTCGCGCACGAGCTGCTCGTAGCTCGTGCCCGCGCGCAGCGCGAGCACGTGCCCGAGCAGCCCCATGCCCAGGTTCGAGTACTCGTACGCCTCGCCCGGCGCACGCCGCAGCTCGTGGCTCGACAGGAACGCGTACAGTTGTTCGACCGTGTAGTTCGCGTACGGGTCGCGCAGGTTCGCGGGTAGGAGATTGAAGGGGATCCGCGGCAGCCCCGACCTGTGCATGGCGAGGTCGAGCAGCGTGATCTCGCGCCCATCGCGTGACGGCATCGAGACCTCCGCGGGCAGGTACTTCGCCACCGGATCGTCCAGCTCCAACTCGCCCCGCGCGGCCATGTCCGCGAGGAGAATGGCAGTGAAGACCTTGGTGATCGAGCCGATCTCGAACACGCTGTTCCCATCCAGCGGCGGCTGTCCGGCCCCGGGGTCGCCGTAGGCGACGACGCGCGTCCGGCCGTCCGGGTCGAGCACGCCCACGACGATGCCCTTGTAGCGGCCGGCGTCCACGCGCTCCCGGATGATGCGCAGGATCGTCGAGTCCGCGGGCAGGGAGGCCTGCGATGCGGCGGGCGGCGCCTCCTGCGCGGCGAGGGCGGCGGGGCTAGCGGCGGGCGCGAGCAGCGGGGGCAGGGCCGCGAGGGCGGCAAGGGCGGTGGACAACCGTGGCATCGGATCCCTCCGGGACGCTGAGCGGCGACGCTCGCGGTGCGAGGCGCACGCCGTGACTGTGAGCGGCCTCGGGATTATGCGCCGCAGGGCCACGTGGCGAAAGGTGCGCGCGCGTGCGGTGCGGGGCTCAGCGCCGTGGAGGCCCGATGAGCGGAGGCCCACCAGCCGCACCGCCGCCGCTTGACCCCCAACCACCGCCCGTCCTACCTTGCCCTGCCCCGCTCATCAGCGAGGTCCCCCATGCTGCACATCCTCAGACGCTCGCAGGACTACGACGTCTGCATCGTCGGCTCCGGCGCGGGCGGCGGAATGGCCGCCAAGGTGCTGACCGAGGCCGGGGCGCGCGTCGTCATGCTCGAGGCCGGCGTGCCGTGGGACAACACCACGGACTCCGCGATGTTCAGGTGGCCCTACGACTCGCCGCGGCGCGGCGCCGCCACGCCCGAGCGCCATTTCGGCGAGTTCGATGCCGGGCTCGGCGGCTGGCAGCTCGAGGGCGAGCCATACACCGTCGCGCCGGGCGAGCAGTTCGACTGGTTCCGCGTGCGCATGGTCGGCGGCCGGACCAACCACTGGGGCCGCATCTCGCTCCGCTTCGGGCCCTACGACTTCAAGCGCAAGAGCATCGACGGCCTGGGCGACGACTGGCCCATCTCATACGAGGACCTGAAGCCGTACTACGATCGCGTCGACCGGCTCGTCGGCATCTACGGCTCGGTCGAGAACCTGCCCAACGAGCCGGACGGCATCTTCCTGCCGCCGCCCAGGCCGCGCTGCTACGAGCTGCTGGTCAAGCGGTCCGCGGACCGGCTCGGCATCACCTGCATCCCCTCGCGCATGTCCATCCTCACCCGGCCGCTCAACGGCCGGCCCGCGTGCCACTACTGCGGGCAGTGCGGCCGCGGCTGCGCGGTGAACGCGAACTTCTCCTCGACCAATGTGCTGCTGCCGCCGGCGTTCGCGACCGGCCGGCTCACGCTGATCACGCAGGCGATGGCCCGCGAGGTCACCGTCAACGACCGCGGCCTCGCCACCGGCGTCATCTACATCGACAAGCGGACGGGTCAGGAGAAGCACGTGCGCGCGCGCATCGTCGTGCTCGCCGCGAGCGCGTGCGAGTCCGCGCGGATCCTGCTCAACTCGAAGTCGTCGCTCTTCCCGCACGGGCTCGCGAACTCGAGCGGCGTCGTCGGCAAGTACCTCACGGACACGACCGGCACGGACGTGGCCGGCTACATCCCCGCAATGGAGGACATGCCGCCGCACAACGAGGACGGCGCGGGGATGCACATCTACATGCCCTGGTGGCTGGACAACTCGAAGCTCGACTTCCCGCGCGGCTACCACATCGAAGTGTGGGGCGGGCGGCGCATGCCGAGCTTCGGCTTCATGAGCGGGATCCACAACTACCCGCCCGGCGGCGGCTACGGCAAGGAGCTCAAGGACCAGTACCGCCGCTACTACGGCGCGACCGTCGGCTTCTCCGGCCGCGGCGAGATGATCCCCAACGAGAACTGCTACTGCGAGATCGACCCCGACGTCGTGGACCAGTGGGGCATCCCGGTGCTGCGCTTCCACTGGCAGTGGAGCGACTACGAGTACAGCCAGGTGCGCCACATGCAGGAGACCTTCCGCGCACTGATCGCGGACATGGGCGGCCAGGTCTTCACCCCGATGCCCGGCCGCGACCGCGGCTACGGCATCGCGAACGGCGGCCGGATCATCCACGAGCTGGGCGTCACGCGCATGGGCGACGACCCGAACACCAGCGTGCTCAACCGGTGGTGCCAGGCGCACGACGTGAAGAACCTGTTCGTCGCGGACGGCGGGCCCTTCGTCTCGCAGCCGGACAAGAACCCGACCTGGACGATCCTCGCCCTCGCCTGGCGCACCGCGGATCACATCGTGGAGCTGAGGAACAGCGGCGAGGTCTGAGGAGCGTGGGGCCAGCGCCGGGGCGAGGGCGAGGGCCGGGGAACGGCTGCACTGTGTTGGCGGCGTGAGTCCCGTACGCGTACGCGTACGCCTACGCGTGCCCGTGCCCGACGTTTCGCACCCGAACCCGAGCCCGAGCCCGAATCCGAGCCTGGCCGTTTTCGGGCCGGGGCACGGGATCGGGGCCAGGGAGCTTGACAGGCAGGCTCAAGGCCGGGCGACTCCGTCGCCCCCGTCCTCGCCCTCGCCCCGGCCCATTCAGAGCGCGAGGAGACCTGACATGGCCGACACCGACATGACCCGACGCGAAGCCCTCGCCGCGCTCGCGGCCGCGCCGCTCGTGGCGTTCACCTGGACGGCCGCCGAGGCGGAGCAGGCCTCGCTGCGCGCGACCGCGGCAAGGAAGGCGGCCGTGGCGACCGGCGCGGCGTACCAGCCGCAGTTCTTCACCGCGCACGAGTGGGAGACCGTGCGCGTGCTGGTCGACATGATCCTGCCCGCGGACGAGCGGTCCGGCAGCGCGACCGACGCCGGCGTGCCGGAGTTCATGGACTTCATCATGATGGACATGCCGCAGCGGCAGGCGGCGATGCGCAAGGGGCTGGCCTGGCTGGACGCGCACTGCCGCGCGCGCCACGGCAAGGACTTCATCACTGCCTCGGATGCCGAGCGGCGCGCGGTGCTGGACGAGATCGCGTGGCCGCGGCGCGCCCGGCCCGAAGTCGCCGACGGCGTCGCCTTCTTCAGCAGCTTCCGCGACCTCACCGCGACCGGCTTCTTCACCAGCAAGATGGGGATCGAGGACCTCCGCTACATGGGCAACACGTACGTGGCGGAGTGGACCGGCTGCCCGCCGGAGGCGCTGGCGAAGCTCGGCGTCGGTGGGACGTGAGTGCGTCCATGGCCAGGAGCACGAGGAAGCGCGATTTCCCGGTCAGTCAGGTCCGCCGCTACCTGGAGCCCGGCCCGATCGTCCTGGTCTCATCGAGGTGGAAGGGCCGGACGAACATCATGACGCTGGGCTGGCACACCGTGATGGAGTTCACGCCGTCGCTCGTGGGCTGCGTTATCTCCGAGGCCAACCACAGCTTCCGCATGATCCGCGAGAGCGGCGAGTGCGTCATCAACCTGCCGACCACCGCCCTCACGGATGTGGTCGTCGGGATCGGCAACACCTCCGGCGCCGAGATGGACAAGTTCGAGCACTTCGGGCTCACGCCCGACGAGGCGCAGGAGGTCGGCGCGCCGCTGATCCGCGAGTGCCACGCGAACTTCGAGTGCCGGCTGCACGACGACGCGCTCGTCGACCGCTACAACTTCTTCATCTTCGAGGTGGTGAAGGCGCACGTCGCCGCCTCGCCGAAGCACCCCGAGACGCTCCACTACACGGGCGACGGCGTGTTCATGGTCTCCGGCAAGATCATCAGCCGGCGGTCGCGGTTCCGGCCGGAGATGCTGTGAGGGAGCCTGCCTCGGGCGTGATGCGGGACCAATCCTGGTCGTCATCGAGAGCGAGCTCTCCCCGGCACATGCGAGGTGATGCGACCTGCGACGTGCGGCCGGAGCCCCCACGCCATCGGCGCCCCCGTGCTTGACAACGGCTCAGCCCGACCGAACCCTCCACGCGTCTCGCGTTCCCCGACCCCGAGCCCGGCGACCATGCCCACGCCACACCGCGCGCGCCGCATGTACGGTAGACGCTTCCATGCTAACGCTCCGGCGTGAACTGAACTGTGCGCACCATGACGAGCACGAGCCGCTGTATCTCCCGATCGCGACGGTAGCCGTACACCGTCAGCGGTTGAAAGGTCGTGTCACCACTCGGCCCATCTGAAGGCCAGTGCGCTCCGGCGAACAGCAGGTCTTGCTCCCTGAACACCACGATCCTGGCCAGGCGCCCGCCGATCTCCTCGGTGCAGGAACGAAATCCCGGCTCGTACACGTACCTTCGGAGCTCGTCCGCGAACTGACGTCGCACGTAACCTACGACGTTTCCCGCGGCGTCGGCCCACTCGTCCCCCTCGCCGACGTGGCCAATTTCACGCACGACCCGTTCGTAGCCTGGTGGAATGGCGAAGGTGAACGTCCGGCGCTCGATGGTCGTCCAACCTTCCACACGCATGTCCGGCGCGGGGCACGGCGGAACCGGCCCGAGCAACCCCGCAACGTGGCATCCGGTCAGGGCCATCAGCGCAACGACACAGGCGAGCGGCGAAGGAAGCACGCGTGGACCGTGAGCATGCGATCCTGCCCGGTACATGTGGATGCCCTTCGAGTCTCTGGCCTGCTACGCTCCTGCCGGCCAAGTGATAACGAGAACGGTACGATTACGGGGGGCTCTCGTCCGAAGAAGAACCGTGCCTCGTACTGTCCACCTACATGTACTGTGTTTCCCGCAAGGAATGTCCTCACCTTTCCCGTGTCAAGTCTCCTCTGGCCAACCGGTCATGCCGGATCCTGCGCCCGGTCCGCCGTGAAATGCAGCGCAGGTTCCGCCAGCATACCACAACGCCTTCGGATTCCTCTCGTGCTCGTTCCGCCCGCCCTTCCGACGTGACGATCCGGCTGCGGTCTTCGTCATCCGATTCGAGCTCTCCCCGGCACATCCGAGGTGATGCAAAGTGCGACGTGTGGCCGGATTCTTCCTCCTCTCCCTGGTCCTGGTGGCTTGCGGTGACGACGACGGCTCCGGGCCCCAGGAGGCGGCGTTCACCCTCGACTCCATCGCTCCGCGATCCGGCACCGCCGGCACGGAGATCACCGTCTACGGCGGCGGCCTGGCGGCGGAGGACAGCTTTCTGGTCTTCTTCGACACGCTGGAGTCTCCGCGCGTCCAGCGCGCGGGCGGGCAGCTCTACGCGCTGGCGCCCGCCGGGCTCGAGGCCGGCATCACGTACGACGTGCGCGTCGAGCGCGTGGGCGGCGGTGCGGAGACGCTCGCGGCCGCGTACACGGCCGTGCCGCCCACCGTGCTGCGCGTGAACGGCGCGAGCAAGACGACGGGCCTCGTGGGCATGACGATCCTGCTCGAGGGCGCCGCCTTCGGCGATGACATGGCGCTGGCCGAGGGGCGCGTCTTCTTCCGGGGCGCCGGCGGCTCGGCGATCCAGGCGACCATCGCGAACCCCGCGGGCGACTGGGCGGACGGCTTCATCGTCACAGCCGTGCCGGCGGGGACAGCGGACACCTCGCTGATCTGGGTCGAGACGGCGACCGGCGCGAGCGATTCCGTGGAGTTCCGGCTGATCACGACCGGCTCGTTCAGCCCCAGCGTCATCGACTGGACGCTGACGACGCCGCTGCCGCAACCGCTCGCGGGCCCGGGCGCGGCGTTCGTCCGCGTGGAGGCGGGCGCTGCGCCGGCCGATTACGTCTTCGTGCTGGGCGGCGCGGATACGCTGGGCGTGGCCACGACGACGGCCGTGCGCGCGCGTGTGCTCGAGACGGGCGCGCTCGAGTCGTGGGAGGCGGCCGGGCCGCCGCTTCCCGAAGCGCGCGCGTACCATGCCACCGCCGTCGCGACGCCGTTCACCGCGCCGCTGGACACGCTGACCGCGGCGGTCGTGTACGTGCTGGGCGGGAAGGACGCAAACGGCCGGACCGTCTCGGGCGTGTTCGCCGCGCGCGTGGGGCTGGGCGGCGACATCTCCGCGTGGCAGCCGATGACGCCGCTGCCGCAGCCCCTGCACTCTGCAGGCGTCGCGGTCTTCCGCGGCTACGTCTACCTGGCCGGCGGCGCGGACACGCTGGATGCGGCCGTGGCCGGCGCCTACCGCGCGCGCATCGGCGCGGACGGCGCGCTGGGCGCGTGGGAGCCGATCGCCTCGCTGCCCCAGCCCACGGCGTACGCTCCGCTGATCGGCTTCGGGCCGTACCTGTACCTCGTGGGCGGCGAGACCGGAACGAGCGCGCCGGCGCGGTCCACGCTCACGACCGGCGAGACCGCGAGCGTGCGCCATGCCCGGATCGACCTGCGCACGGGCAACCTGGATGCGACCGGCTGGATGGCGCTGCCCGGCGCCATGGCGAAGGCGAGGAGCAAGCACGCCAGCGTCGTCGGGGGCGGCGTGCTGTTCACCACGTCGGGCGTCTACTCGGGCAACCCCGGCTCCAGCGAGAACACGTACGCGCCGATCAACGCCGACGGTACGAGTGGGTCCTGGCTGGGGGCCACCGGCGCGGAGACGATCCAGGCCGAGACCGGCTACGCGCTGTACAACCAGGCCGCCGTCTACTTCGTGAATTCGGCAGGGGACGGGCACGTGATCGTGCTGGGCGGCGCGAACCGCGCGACGGGCCGGGCCTCGGCGGCGGTCGTGTACTACTGAGCGCCGGGCGCGGGGCGGCGCGATCGCGGGCCGCCCCGCGCCGTGGTGCGGCCCCGGCGCCCGCGCGACCGGCCGCCTCCCTTCCATCGGCGGCGCATCCGCGCGGCCGCGCCCCCTCAAGGCGCCGGAGCCCGCGGGCGCGTCCACCCTTGACAACCCCCCGGCCCGACCGAACCCTACACGCGTCTCGCGTTCCCCGACCCCGAGCCCGGCACCCATGCCCACCCTCAACGTCGCCATGATCGGCTACGCGTTCATGGGCAAGGCCCACAGCAACGCGTGGCGGCAGGTCACGCCGTTCTTCGCGCCGCGGCTGACGCCGCGGCTCAAGGTCATCGCGGGCCGCACGCGCGAGAAGGTCGAGGCCGCAGCGCGCGCCTACGGCTGGGAGGAGGCCGCGACCGACTGGCGCGAGGTCGTCGCGCGGCCGGACATCGACCTCGTCGACATCTGCACGCCCGGCGACTCGCACGCCGAGATCGCGATCGCCGCCGCGCGCGCCGGCAAGCACGTGCTGTGCGAGAAGCCGCTCGCCAACGACGTCGAGAGCGCGGAGCGCATGCTCACCGCCGCGGAGGAGGCCGGCGTCATCCATATGGTCTGCCACAACTACCGCCGGGCGCCTGCCGTCATGCTCGCGAAGCGGCTCACCGAGGAGGGCCGGCTCGGCGAGATCCGCCACTTCCGCGGCACCTACCTCCAGGACTGGATCGTGGACCCGGACTTCCCCCGCGTCTGGCGGCTGCGGCGCGAGTCCGCCGGCTCGGGCGCGCTCGGCGACCTCGGCTCGCACGTCATTGACCTCGCCCGCTCCCTCGCCGGCGAGATCGCCGAGGTGAGCGGGCTGCTCCGCACGTTCGTCACGGAGCGCCCGCTGCCGGACCGGCCGGACCGCAAGGGGGAGGTCGACGTCGACGACGCCGCGCTCGCGCTCGTCCGCTTCGAGAGCGGCGCGATCGGCTCGATCGAGGCCACGCGCATGGCGCCCGGCCGCAAGAACCACAACCGCTTCGAGATCAACGGCAGCGACGGCAGTCTCGCCTTCGACCTCGAGCGCATGAACGAGCTCGAGCTGTTCCTGCGCAGCGACCCGGAGGAGATGCAGGGCTTCCGCACGGTCCTGGCGACCGACCCCTCGCACCCGTACGTCGCGTCCTGGTGGCCGCCCGGCCACATCATCGGCTACGAGCACACGTTCACGCACACGATCTACGACCTGCTCGAAGCGATCGCGGACGGCCGCGTGCCCGAGCCCAGCTTCCGGGATGGCGTGCGCAACCAGCGCGTGCTCGCGGCGATCGAGCGCTCCGCGGCTGACGGGCGTTGGGTCGCGGTGTGAGGCGGACACGCGAAACCCCATGACGAGGCGGCCAGCATGAAGATCGGCGTGTTCACGGTGCTGTTCGGCGAGAAGCCGCTCGAGGAGACGCTCGATTACCTGGTGGACGCGGGCGTCGAAGCCGTTGAGATCGGCACCGGCGCGTACCCCGGCAGCGCGCACTGCGACCCGGAGGCGCTGCTCGCGGATCCCGCGAAGCTGGACGCGTTCCGCGCCGCGATCGAGCGCCGCGGACTGGTCCTCAGCGCGCTCTCCTGCCACGGCAATCCGCTGCACCCGGACGAGCGGCTCGCGGCCGCGCACCACGCGGTCTTCGCGAAGACGCTCGAGCTCGCCGCGCAGCTGGGCGTCGGCCGCGTCATCACCTTCAGCGGCTGCCCCGGCGGCGGGCCGGGGGCGACGCGGCCCAACTGGATCGTCTCGCCCTGGCCGCCGGAGTTCGCGGAGATGCTCGAGTGGCAGTGGCGCGAGCGCGTGGTGCCCTACTGGCGCGAGGCCGCGGAGCTCGCGCGGCGCGCGGGCGTCCGGGTCGCCATCGAGATGCACCCGAACTTCGTCGTCTACAACCCCGAGACGATGCTGCGGCTGCGGGAGGTCGCGCCGGACGTGATCGGCTGCAACTTCGACCCGAGCCACCTGTTCTGGCAGGGTGTGGACCCGGTGGCCGCGATCCGCGCTCTCGGGGATGCGATCTTCCACGTGCACGCGAAGGACTGCCGGCTGGACCGACAGAACATCGCGCTGAACGGCGTGCTGGACGCGAAGAAGTACACGCGCGAGCGCGAGCGCTCCTGGATCTTCCGCACCGTCGGCTACGGCAACGAGGCGCTGGTGTGGAAGGACATCGTGAGCGCGCTGCGCATGGCGGGCTACGACTTCGTGCTCAGCATCGAGCACGAGGACAGCCTGATGTCGCCGGCCGAGGGGCTGGCGAAGGCGATCGCGTTCCTGAAGGGAGTCGTGATCCGCGAGGCGGCGGGCGAGGCGTACTGGGCGTGAGGCTGGCCGGGCGCCCTGCCCCTCGTTTCGGGGACGCCGCCGCCCGTTCCTCCCGACCCGTGTGATCCTGCCGCCCGCGCGCCCCGCCCGGCTGGGCGCGGACAGGCGCGGCCACCCGGGCGGACGGGCAAGGGCGGCGAGGCCTCACTTCCCGCCCGTCGCTTCCGCCTTGCGCAGCGTCGGGTAGGTGATGCCGAGCTGCTCGAGGTAGGTGTCGAAGCGCGTCTCGTCGTAGTAGTACTTCCGCAGCTCCGGCCGGTACTCCTCCATGATCTCCCGGTTCAGCCAGATCGGCGGCGGGTCGTTGGCCGTGATGAACGGCGTGTACTTCGTGTCCTTGGTCTGGACGTCGCGGAAGTAGGCCCAGGCGTCCTCGATCAGCTTCGGCGTCATGAACAGCTCGAGCGTCGCGCGGGCCAGCACCTTCGCGCCGGCGGTCGCGCCCTTGTGCGCGATGGGCGTCGCCATCGCGATCGCGCTCGACCAGCTATGGCCCGGCAGACCCGGGATGTTCGAGGGGAAGCGCAGCGTCACGGTGGGCACGACCCAGGAGATGTCCCCGATGTCATCCGAGCCGCCGCTCACCGGCCGGCGCACCGGCCCCTGGAGCGAGTCCAGCTCCACGGCCAGGCCGCTCGTGTCCCTGCTGCCCACCTCCTTCTGCACGGCCCTGGCCAGCATCTGGTCCGCCTCGCTCCACTGCGGCAGTCCCACGGCGCGGATGTGCCGGTCCACCGTCTCGGCGATCACCTTGTTGAAATGCCGCGGCCACGCCGTGCCCAGGATGCGGTACGTCATCTCCGTGTCCGTCATCCGCGCGGCGCCCTCCGCGATGCGGATCGCGATGTCGAAGTTGCGGCGGATCTCCGGGTAGGCGATCTCGCGGATGTAGTACCAGACGGAGGCCCGCGACGGCACCACGTTCGGCTGGTCGCCGCCATCCGGGATCACGTAGTGCGAGCGCTGCTCGGGGCGCAGGTGCTCGCGCCGGTAGTTCCAGCCGATGTTCATCAGCTCGACCGCGTCCAGCGCGCTCCGCGCGCGCCACGGCGCGCCGGCGCTGTGCGCGGACTCGCCCGTGAAGATGAACTCGACGGAGACCAGCCCCGTCCCGCTCGCCGCGCCCCAGCTCACGCTGAGGTTGCTGCTCACGTGCGTGAAGATCACGGCGTCCACATCCTTGAAGCGGCCGTCCCGGACGAACCACGCCTTGGAGGCGACCAGCTCCTCCGCCACGCCGGGCCACAGCACGAGCGTGCCCGGGATCTTCTCCCGCTCCATGATCTTCTTCACCGCGAGCGCGGCGGTCACGTTCACCGCCTGCCCCGAGTTGTGCCCCTCGCCATGGCCAGGCGCGCCCTCGACCAGCGGGTCGTGGTACGCCACGCCCGGCTTCTGGCTGGCCTTGGGGATGCCGTCGATGTCGCTGCCCAGCGCGATCACCGGCTCGCCCGAGCCCCACGTCGCCCACCACGCCGTGGGGATCCCGGAGATCCCCTCCTCGACCTGGAAGCCGTTCTGCCGCAGCAGGTTCACCAGGTATCGCGACGTCTCGACCTCCTGGAACCCGAGCTCCGAGAAGCTGAAGATCTTGTCTACCATGACCTGCGTCAGCTTCCGGTTCGCCTCGACCTCGGCGGTGACTTCCTCGAGCAGCCGGTTCAGCCGCCGGGACTGGGCCGCGGCCGGCTGCGGCAGCAGCGCGAGGGCGAGAAGCAGCGTGGGGAGCCGCGGGACGTTGCGCGCACGCACGATCAGCGTCGAACGGAACATGGTGCACTCCGGAAGTCGAGGTTCGCTCGGGTTGCGGCACCTCAGCGGACCTGGCACGAGATAGCGCGCGGCCGGCCGCGTGGCAAGCCGGGCGGCGCGGGCCGCCCTCATGCCGCGCTCCGGCCGCGCCGCAGCACCTTGCCCGGCCGCGCCTCCGTGAACCGCCCGCCGTCTACCACCGGCACGCCGTTCACGATCACGTACGGGATGCCTTCCGGGTACTGGTGCGGGTCCTCGAAGGTGGCGCGGTCCGCCACGGTCTCCGGGTCGAAGACGACGAGGTCGGCCCACGCGCCCTCGGCGATCCGGCCGCGGTCCGCGAGCCCGAGACGGTCGGCGGGCAGCGTCGTCATCTTGCGCACGGCCTCCTCGAGCGTCAGCACGCCACGCTCGCGCACGTAGCGCGCGAGCACGCGCGGGAACGTGCCGTACCAGCGCGGGTGTGGATGGCCCTCGCCGGGCTGCGTGAGCCGGCCGTCCGACGCAATGGCGGTGTGAGGGTAGCGCATGATCCGCTCGACGTCGCCCTCGTCCAGCACGTGGTAGATCGCGCTCGCCCCGCCACGCCGGATCGCCTCGATCACCAGCTCGGCGCCGGTCGCGAGCGTGGGCGGCCGACCCTCGCGCTCCGCCCAGTCGCGCAGCGTGCGGCCCTCGAGCGTGCGGTCCCAGGCGACGCGCGCGAGCTGCACGCGCGAGAGGTCGCCGCCGCCGCGGTCGTTCTCGAGGTTCCAGATGATGCCGCGCACGATGCTGTCACGCAGCGCGGGCGTCTCCAACCGGCGCAGGAAGGCGCTGTCCCCGCCTGCGAGCGCCCAGCTCGGCACGAGCACGCTGATGCCCGTGTAGGTCGCGGTGTAGGGGTACTGGTCGGCCATCGCGTCCGTGCCCGCGGCGCGCGCCGAGTCGATCATCGCCAGCGTACGCTCGCTCGAGCCCCACATCGGCTTGCCGACCACCTTGTGGTGCGTGAGCACGACCGGGATGCCCGCGCGCCGGCCGATCTCGAGCGCTTCGGCCACGCCATCGAGCAGGCGCAGCCCTTCGTCGCGCAGATGCGAGGTGTAGATCCCGCCGTGCTCGGCGGCCACGCGCGCGAGCTCGACGACCTCGTCGGTCGTGGCGAACGCGCCCGGCACGTAGCGCAGCCCGGTGGACAGGCCGAATGCGCCCTCCTCCATCGCCTGCGCGACGAGCTCGCGCATGCGCGCCAGCTCCTCGGCCGTGGGTGCGCGGTTCGCCGTCCCCATGACCCGGCGACGGATGGTGTTGTGCCCCGCCAGGAAGGCCACGTTCATGCCGAGACCCGCCGCCTGCGCCGAGTCCAGGTACGGCGCGAGCGGCAAGGGAGCGGTGCCGTCCGGCCCACCGAGCGCGGTGGTCACGCCCTGCCGCACGTGGCTCTCCGCGCCCGGCAGCCGGAGCAGCGGGTCCAGGTGCGCGTGCAGGTCGATGAAGCCCGGGGCGACGACGTGGCCGGAGGCATCGATCACGCGCGCCGCGCTCTCGCGGCGCAGCGGCTCGCGCGAGACGCGGACGATGCGGCCATCGCGTACAGCCACGTCCGCAGCGTAGCCCGGCGCGCCCGTGCCGTCCACCACCGTCCCGCCGGCGATCAGCAGGTCGTACGCCTCGCCTCCGCCACCGCCCGCGCCGCAGCCGGCGGACAGCAGCGCGAGCAGCGCGGCGAACACGGCCGGAGCCCTCATGACCGCACCCCTGTTCTCGCGTGGAAGGGATCGCGGACAGGATACGGCGGGCCGGGGAATGCGGGCAAGATGCGCGTTCGCAAAACGCTTGCTGATCGGCTCCTGGCGATGAGATGCTCGCGGCGCCGCATCCTTCGGGCGGCCACACGGCCGCATGCGCCGCGACAAGCCGGCACGGCGAGCCGGCCGGGAGACGACCATCCGGGAGGCCGCGGCCCGCGGGGTGGCCGCGGCGGACGCTCACTCCGCTCCTCTCCGCTCCTCGCCACCCCTGGCGCGCATCAACATCCTCTGCATAGACTCCGCGCCGTTCGACATGACCCGCGCAACCTGGAGGAGTCCTGCATGCCACGTCCCTTCGTCGTCAAGAGGTCCCGCATCCATGGCAAGGGCGTGTTCGCCACCCGCCGCATCCCCAAGGGCACACGCCTGATCGAGTACAAGGGCGAGCGGATCAGTTGGGAAGAGGCGGACCGCCGCTACGACGACAGCATCCAGCCGCACCACACCTTCCTCTTCGCCGTGGACGACGACGTGGTGATCGACGCCGGCGTGCGCGGCAACGATGCCCGCTGGATCAACCACTCGTGCGACCCGAACTGCGAGGCCGTGGACGAGGACGGCCGCATCTTCATCGAGACGATCCGCGACATCGAGCCGGGCGAGGAGCTGACGTACGACTACTCGTACATCCTGGACGAGCCGCATACGGCTGCCGTCAAGGCGCGCTACCCGTGCCGCTGCGGCTCGCCCAGGTGCCGCGGCACGATCCTCGGCAACAAGCGCCGGTTCCGCGCGCAACTGGCGCGCGAGGAGCGCCGGTTGCGCGCCGGGCGCAAGGCGGCGAAGCGCGGCTCCGGGAAGGGCAGCACGAAGAAGCGCGGCGCGACGAAGCGCAGCACGGCGAGACGCGGCACGACGAAGGGCAGCGCGACCAAGCGCGGCGCCACGAAGCGGAGCACGACCAGGCGCAGCACGGCCAAACGCGGCGCGACCAAGCGTGGCGCACAGAGTGGTGGCGGAAGCGCGCGCCGCGGGACGGCCGGCGGCACGAGCAAGCGCAGCACGGCGAAGCGCGGGGCGAAGACGCGCGGCTCCCGCGGGCGGCGGCCGGCCGAGCGCGCCAGCGGATCGCGCAGGCGCTGACCCCGTGACGGCCAGGGCCCGCCGGGGCCCAGGCCGATCCAGGGGAACCCGTGCACGGGGCCGTCGATCCGGGGCAGAAAGCCCGGTCGCGGCCGCCTCGAAGAGCAGGCTGCCCTTCGCGTAACGGCCGGGCGCGGCGGCGCCGTGCGCGCCCCCTGCCCCGCACGCGCCTTGACTCCCGGCGCACGGGCCGCATAGCTACAGGAACGCGCCGCTCTTCATGGTCGGGGCGGCGGCCCGCCACACCCGCCAAACCACGCCGCCCGGCGCATCCCGGCCGCACAGGAGGCAAGCCATGCCCACACCCGTTGCGCTCTCCGGGTCCCAGACCACCGCGGCGGCCGTACCAGCCGCGCCCGCCCTGACGCCCGCGCGCGAGGCGGAGGTGGATTTCACCCAGGAGGTCCGCTTCGCGGTCGTCCTCTACGGCGGCGTATCGCTCGCCATCTACATGAACGGCATCGCGCAGGAGCTGCTGCACCTGGTGCGCGCCACCGCGCCCGGGCCGGAGCCGGCGGACGGGGGCCCGCGGCGCGCCCACGTGCCCGCCTCCGAGCTGCGCGGCACGGAGCGCGTGTACCGCAAGCTCGGGCAGTTGCTCCGCTTCGGTGACGAGCCGGTCTACGAGGAGCCGGCCGCGGATGCGCCGATCCGCACCCGCTTCGTGATCGACATCATCTCGGGCACATCCGCCGGCGCGATCAACGGCGTGTTCCTGGCCAAGGCGCTCGCCAACGACCAGTCCATGGAGGACCTCAAGGCGCTGTGGATCCAGGAGGGCGACATCGCGCGCCTGCTGAACGACAAGCTCTCCACCCGCGACCTGCGCGGCCTGCCGTACCGCGACCCGCCGCGCTCCCTGCTCAACGGCCGGCGCCTGTACCGCAAGCTCCTCGAGGCCCTCGAGGCGATGGAGCCACCGCAGCGCAGCCGACCCGAGTGCCGCTCGCCGTACGTCGAGGAGCTGGACCTGTTCGTCACCGCCACGGACATCCGCGGCCTCGAGCTGCCGCTCCGCCTGGCCGATGGCGTCGTGCACGAGAACCGCTACCGCAGCGTCTTCCGCTTCCGCTACGACGCCGGCGCAGAGCAGCCGCGCAACGACTTCCACGCCGCGAACAACCCGATCCTCGCCTTCGCCGCGCGCTGCACGTCCGCGTTCCCCGGGGCGTTCGAGCCGATGCGCCTCGAGGACATCGACGAGGTGCTCGCCGGCTTCCCCGCTTTCGCCGGCGACCCCGACGCGCGCTCCGGGAGCGAGCGCTGGCGGCCCTTCTTCGCGGACTACCTGCGCAGGCCCGACGGCGGGGCCGATCCGCGGCTGCCGTACGTCAAGCGCGCGTTCGGCGACGGCGGCTACCTGGACAACAAGCCCTTCGGCCATGCCATCGACGCTCTCGCGCTCCGCCGCACCAGTCTGCACGTAGATCGCAAGCTGCTGTTCATCGAGCCCTCACCGCCCGACCTCGAGCGCGAGCCGCTGCCGGAGGAGCCGCCAGACGCGCTCGAGAACGTGCTCGCCGCGCTCATCTCCCTGCCTCGCGCCGAGACGATCCGCGAGGACGTCCAGCGCGTCCTCGCACGCAACCGGCTGATCGAGCGCGTCGACCGCATCCTGGGGTGCGTGGAGGAGGATGTGCGGCGCTGCGCGGGCGGCGAGCGACAGGACTGGGACCCCGCCTACGCGGATCGCGGCCTCATCGAGATGATCCGCGCGCGCGGCGTCGCGTATGGCGGCTACCACCGGCTCAAAGTCGAGGCGGTCACGGACGCGATCGCGTCCCTCATCACCCGCGCCGCCGGATTCGACGAGGGGTCGGACCAGTTCCTCGCCATCCGCCACCTGGTCCGCGTGTGGCGCGACCGGCGCTACGCGGAGGATCCGCCGGAGCCGGCGGCGGGACAGCCGCGGGCGCGCCACTCGCAGAACCGATTCCTGCTGGAGTACGACGTCGACTACCGCCTGCGCCGGCTCGACGCCGTGATCTCGCGTGCGGACGAGCTCCGCGAGCTGAACGGCGAGGAGCTGACCGCGCGGCTCGAGGCGCTCGGGATCCGGACTGACGCTCAACCTCACGACATCGAGGCCGAGCTGGCCCGGGCGCGGCGCGAGCTGGCCGTCGTGCGGCGCCGCCTGCACGCGGCGCGCGCCATCTTGTGGGCGGAAGGAGCGGCGAACCCGCTGCACGGCGACGTCCTCGCCGCCGGGATCCGGGAGGAGCAGCTCAGGGAGCTGCTCGCCCGGCCGGACGAGGGGGCCATGCGGCAGGCGGCGGAGACGCTGATGGAGGGGCCGACCGGTCAACGCATCGCGGCCATCACGCAGCGGCTCTCCGGCATGATCGCCGAGCACACGCGCGCCGCGGCCCGCGAGTGCGAGCGCATCCTGAAGCCGGACCCGGCGGCGCAGCGCCCACCCGCCGCGGACGCCGCGCGCGCCGCGCTCTGGCACTACTACCGCTTCTACGAGGACTACGACTTCCTCGCCTACCCGATCTTCTACGCGACCCAGGTGGGCGACGAGCGCGACCCGGTCGAGGTCGTGCGCATCAGCCCGCTGGACGCAACGAGCCTGATCGACGAGGCGCGCAGCCCGCGCCGCAAGCTCGCCGGCACCCGGTTCGCCAACTTCGGCGCGTTCCTGGACAGGGCCTGGCGGGAGAACGACCTGCTCTGGGGCCGCCTGGACGGCGCCGAACGGCTGATCACCACGCTGCTGCCCTACGAGGAGCAGGCGGAGCTGCGCCGCACGCTCATCGAGGAGGCGCACCTCGCCATCCTGGCCGAGGAGTACGGCCGGCACGACCAGGCCGAGATGACACGCCTCATGGCGGAAGCGCTCGCGCGCGTGAAGCCGGCGGACGCGAACGAAGCGGCGCTGCGTGAGCTGGTCTCGCGGGACGCCGGGTCGCCCATCCAGCCGCGCCTGCAAGCGGCGCTGCGCTCGGGCCTCGAGCCGCGGCGTCTGCTCGAGTTCTTCCGCACCCGCTACGAGGTGAACCGCGGCCTGGACGCGAAGCCCGTGCTGGAGGCGCTGGCGCGCGCCACGACCGTGATCGGGAAGATGCTCTCCGACCTCGCGGACCGGCGCGGCAGGGACGGCCGCCGCTTCGCCTGGATCGCTCGCCTGGGCAGCGCGTTGTGGCGGCTGGTCGAGGTGGCCGTGCCGCGCTCGCTGCCCGCTCTGGTGTTCGCCTACTGGCTGCAGCTCCTGTACGTCGCGGAAGCCATCGTGATCGTGGTCGGCACGGTGGTGAGCGAACCCGCGCAGCGCGCCGGCCTCGTCGCGCTCGCCGCCACCGGCGGCGCACACCTGGCCGTCACGATCGTCCGCGGGCTCATGAGAGGGCGACGAGGGCTGCCGCGCGCGCTCGTCGCGCTCTTCGTGCTGGTGCTGCTCGCGCTCGCGGCGTACGGCGCCTACTCGCTGTACGTGCAGGGCCTGCCGTTCGGGAGCGGCTGAGCGCGGCGAATCGGCAAGGCCGCCGGGCCGCTCCCCCTCAGTCCCCCGCCGTGGCCGGCGCCACGGCGGGTGCCGCCGCGCGCGCCGGCCGGAACAGCGCGGCGAACAGCAGCAGGATGACGAATGCGCCGGCCGCCGGGATCAGCCAGATCGTCCCCCACTCGTGCCCCACGACCGTTCCCGCCGGGTCGGTGGTGCTGTACGCCTCGACGATACGGCCGGAGACCCACGCGCCGATGAACATCCCGACGCCCTGCGTCACGAAGGCGAGGAAGCCCTGCGCCGCGGCGCGGATCGCGACGCTCGCCTGCTGGTCCACGTAGATCTGACCCGTGACGAAGAAGAAGTCGTAGCAGATCCCGTGCAGCACGATGCCGGCGTAGAGCATCCAGATCAGCGAGCCGGCATCGCCGTACGCGAACAGGGTGTACCTCGCCGCCCACGCCGCCATCCCGATCAGCAGCATCTTCTTCACGCCCAGCCGGACCAGGAGCCACGGCATGACCAGCATGAAGACGATCTCCGACATCTGGCCGAACGTCATCTTCGTGGCGGGTTCCGCCATCCCGGCCTCGTTCAGGAAGAGGTTCGCGAACGCGTAGTAGAACTGGAGCGGGATGCAGATCAGGAACGAGCCGATCACGAAGACCGCGAACGAGCGATCGCGCAGCAGCGACAGCGCGTCCAGCCCCAGCACCGCCCGCACCGTGACGGGCCCGGACGCCCCGGGCGGCGTGTGCGGCAGCGCCAGGCAGTAGAGCCCCAGCAGGACGGACGCGCCGGCCGCCAGCCGCATCGGCACGGCCGTCGCCTCCACGCCCAGCCGCCCGACGATGATCCCCGCGACGATCCAGCCGATCGTGCCCAGCACGCGAACGCCGGGGAACTCCCGGGCCGGGTCCTCCATGTTGTGGAACGAGATCGAGTTGGTGAGCGCGAGCGTGGGCATGTAGCAGAGCGCGTAGCCGATCAGCACGGCGTAGAACGAGCCGAACGACTCCAGCGTGGAGGCCCACCACAGCAGTGCGCCGCCGAGCACGTGCAGCAGGGCGAGAATCTTCTCCGTCGCGAAGAACCGGTCCGCGACCATCCCCACGAAGAACGGCGAGACCATTGCCGCGATCGCCGTGCTGCCGTACGCCAGCCCGATCTGCCCGCCGTCGAAGCGCAGCGCCTGGCCGAGGTACGTGCCCATCGTGACGAACCACGCTCCCCAGACGAAGTATTGCAGGAACATCATGGCGGAGAGCTTCGCGCGGATCGCGGAGACGTGAGCCATGGCGAACGCTCGGGGTCAGGGGTTGTCGGGGCAGGTCGGAGGACGCGGCACGGATCGGTGCCGCGTCCCAGTGTGGGCCCGCGCCCGCATGGCGTCAAGGAAGCTCATCTCCCGCCGCCGGGGGCCTGCCGCACGTCCGCCTCGATCCCGTTCGCCGCTGCCGATGCCCACCATGGACCCGTTGCGCTGCCGCGCACGCACGCGCATGATGCCGCGATCCATCACACACCCCCGATTGCGGAGCGAGCACGCATGCGCCAAACCCGCCGCGCCTCTCCATTCCCGCTCTTTCTCCTGCTCCTCCTTGCCCAGCCGGCTCTTGCACAGGACCTCCCGCGTGCGACGCCCGAGGAGGTCGGGCTGTCCAGCGCGCGGCTCGAGCGTCTCACCGCCGCGTTCCGCCGGTACGTCGAGGAGGACCGACTCCCCGGCTCCGTCATCCTCGTCGCGCGCAAGGGCAAGGTCGCGTACTTCGAGGCGTTCGGCCAGCGCGACCGCGAGGCGCGCGCGCCGATGACCACGGACGCGATCTTTCGCATCGCATCCCAGACCAAGGCGATCGTCAGCGTCGCGGTCATGATGCTCCAGGAGGAAGGCGCTCTGCTGATCACCGACCCGGTCGGCAAGTACCTCCCGGAGTTCCGGAACACGACGGTCGCGGTCGCGCGTGACGGAGGCGGCTACGACGTCGTCGCCGCGAAACGGCCCATCACGATCCGCGATCTGCTCACGCACACCGCCGGCATCGGCTACGGCGGCGGCATCGCGCGCGACCGCTGGGCAAAAGCCGGCATCCAGGGCTGGTACTTCGCGGGCCGCGACGAGCCGATCGCGGAGACGGTGAAGCGCATGGCGGCGCTGCCGTTCGACGCGCAGCCCGGCGAGCGCTTCGTCTACGGCTACAGCACGGACATCCTGGGCGTGGTGGTCGAGAAGGTGTCCGGCATGCCGCTCGACGAGTTCCTGCGCACCCGCATCTTCGAGCCGCTGAAGATGCGGGACACGCACTTCTACCTGCCGCCCGCGAAGCGGGAGCGCCTCGCCGTCGTCTACTCCGCGGCCGAGGCCGGCGGGCTCGAGCGCGCGCCGGACCCGGGCGGCATGGTCGGCCAGGGCGCGTACGTGGACGGGCCCCGCAAGAGCTTCTCCGGCGGAGCCGGCCTGCTCTCGACGGCCCGCGACTACGCACGCTTTCTCCAGCTGCTGCTGAACGGCGGCGAGCTGGACGGCGTGCGGCTACTCTCGCGCAAGACCGTCGAGCTGATGACCGCCGACCACATCGGCGAGGTGTACGGCCGGCCGGGCGAGGGGTTCGGGCTGGGATTCGCCGTGGTGAAGGACCTGGGCGCGCGCGGGCTGCCCGGCTCCGTCGGCGAGTACGGCTGGGGCGGCGCGTACCACTCGGTGTACTGGGTGGATCCGCGCGAGGAGCTGGTCGTCGTCTACTTCACGCAGCTCATCCCGGCAGGCGCCCTGGACGACCACGCAAAGCTGCGCGCGCTCGTGTACCAGGCCATCGTGGACCGCGGGAGCGGCCGCCTCGATCCGGCCTCTTGAGCCGGGGCTCCACCGCTTCTCCTCGGCCGCCCGCCGGCCGCGCACGCCGCCATCCTCTGGGCCTGCGCGCTGCGAGGTGCCGCCCCGGGCCCCGCCTGGCCGCGCGGCCGGCGAAACCCTCGACGCCGGGCCGCGCGCACCGGGCGATGCGCTGGGCGGCGCACGCCGTATCCGGCGCGCGCCGGCTCCCAGGGCCGCGGCGCCCCTGCCCGGCAGCGGCGTGAGCCGGGCGGCGAGACCCGCCCTCCGCTCCCATCCTCGCGGGTCCGCCGGCCTGCGGTCCGCCGATGCTCCCGGGAGG
Organism: Longimicrobiales bacterium; assembly: GCA_036381195.1. Classification (GTDB taxonomy): domain Bacteria; phylum Gemmatimonadota; class Gemmatimonadetes; order Longimicrobiales; family RSA9; genus RSA9. The sequence goes on from DASVDH010000018.1 coordinate 111,266, forward strand.
GGCCCGGACCCCCGTCACGCGGCCGGCCGTTCCGCCATCGTTTGGCCGCCGGCCGCGAACCCGAACGCCTGCGGCACGACCTGCGTCTCCGTCCCGAGCTGCTGGATCGGCTGGCCCGTGGCGAGCTCGATGATCTCCTCGTTCAGCTCCGCCCGGTTGCCGAGCGCAGCGAACGTGGGCGGCCAGAGCCCGACGAACAGCGCGGCGTGCTTGCGGCCCATCATGTAGAGCGCGGCCGACGCGCCGATCGTCGCCAGACACAGGTTGTACCAGAGATTGCTGCTGCGGGCGCCGGGCACCCGTTGCAGGACATCACGCATCGTGACCACCCTCCGCCAGCGGTTCTCCTTCGTCTTCACTGGCGGAACGGTGCAGAGCGCGTGCCGGTGCAGAATGGGGTCTAGGATGGGCGCTATTTCAGCTCCCTGATCTTGATGTTCCGGAACGCGACCCGGTCGCCGTGGTCCTGGAGCCCGATATGGCCGCGCGGGTTCTTCCCGTACCCGGGCCACGCGGCGAACTTGCTCTTCGCGACGCGTGACTTCCAGTCCTCGCTGCCCAGCTCGTACTCGACGACCTTCACGCCGTTCAGCCACTGCTCGACGTGGTTGCCGCGCACGAGGATCCGGACGCTGTTCCACTCGCCGGCCGGCTTGACCACACCCGCGGGCGCGGGGTGCAGCGCGTAGTTCGAGCCGGCCGCGGTCTCGCGTTGGCGCCCGTCGGGGTGCCCGGCGTCGTCCAGCACCTGCATCTCGGGCGCGTTCTGGTAGATCCAGTCCGTGTCCTCGCTGGCGCGGAAGAAGATGCCGCTGTTGCCGCCGGGGGCGACCCTCCATTCCAGCGCCAGCTCGAAGTCCTGGAACTGGTCGAGGGTAATGATGTCGCCGGCCTGGCCGACGCGCGTGAGCGCGCCGTCCACGACCTGCCAGCCGTCCGGCATGCCCTGCTGCCGGTAGCCGCGCCAGCCGGCGCTCGTCTCGCCATCGAAGAGCAGCCGCCAGCCGGCCGATTCCTCCTCCGGCGTGAGCGTGTTGGGCTCGGGGGGCGCCGCCGCCTTGGCCCCCTGCTGCCCCCGCGCCGGGAGCGGCGCCGCGGCCGCCACGAGCCCAAGCGCCGCCGCGAGCAAGATCGCGCGCCGCATCGTCAACGCTCCTCCTCCGGAAAGTGGTCAGCGCCCGCCGCGCTTCCCTCCCCCGTCCAGCTCGTCCACGCTCTCGACGATGCGGCCGACCAGCCCGTACTCGAGCGCGCCCGATGCATCGAGCCAGAAGTTGCGGCGCGTGTCTTCCTCGATCCGCTCGAGCGGCTGGCCGGTCTGGCGCGCGATCAGGCGGTTCACGCGGTCCCGGATGCGCAGGATCTCGCGCGCCTCGATGTCGATGTCCGCGGCGCTGCCACCCACGCCGCCCGCCGGCTGGTGCAGCAGGAACCGCGTGTTGGGCAGGCAGTAGCGGTCCTCGCGCGGCACCGCGACGTAGATCAGCGCCGCCGCGCTCGCCACCCAGCCCGTGCCGACCATCCGGACACGCGGCTTGATGAACCGCACGATGTCGTGGATCGTGTCGCCGGACTCGATGTGGCCGCCCTGCGAGTTGATGAAGATCGTGATCGGGTCCTCGCTGGACTCCGCGGCCATCGCCAGGAGCTGCGCCGTCACCCGCGCGGCGAGCTGCTGGTTGATCTCTCCGCTGATGATGATGTTCCGGGCACGGAACAGCCGCTCGGTGACCGGATCCATCATCGCAGTGCCCGGCGTCTCGGGTCGTGCCTCGTTCACGCGTCCTCCCTCGCTTCCGGTTCTGGTGCCGTGGCCGGATTGGCCCGGCCGGGCGTACGGTTGGCTTGTACACCGCTGCCGCCGGGATGCTCGGCCGGCCATGACGGCGCCCCCGCCTCCACCACCTCCCGGACGAATCGCGCCGCCTCCGCCGCCCCGAGCCGCGCGAGCTGCTGGTTCGTGAACGCGCCGTCGTCCGTGACTTCCCGCACCAGCTCGAGCCACGGCGGCGGCCCTGGCAGACGCTCGTGCGCGTCCTCAAGCTCCACCTCCGCCAGGATGAGGCCGCGGAGCTTGCCGCCGAAGACGTCCACCTCCCACCGGCCGACCGCGTAGCGCACCTTCTCGAGCCGGTGCTCGCCCGTCATCGCCATGAGGGCCTCGCCCTCCTGCGGCGGCACGGCGAGCTCGACCTCCCGCCGCACGCGGCCGCGGCCCGCCTTCACCGTGAGCACGTACTCGCCGTCCCTCTGGCGGATCCGCACCGACGGGTCCCCGACCGCGAGGTAACCCTGCCGGATGATGGACTCGCGCCCCGCACGCCGGAGCGCCGGCTCGTCCACCACGCGGCAGAGGAAACGCCGCTCGATCTCGACCATCGCGCGCCGTGCTCCCGTCACGCGCGAATCCTACTCGATCCCGGGCCGTGGCGCGAGCCCGCGGCGGCCGCACACCGGCTGCTCGGCCCCCTCGGAGACCAACTCGCCTCCGTGCTGCGAATCCCAGGATCGGTAGACAGACGGCCGCGCCGGACTCGCACCGCAGCCGCGCAGCGGGGTACCATCGCCGCGACCGTGTCTCTTCCCGCGGCCAGGGCGAAGATTCCGATGGCACTGGAGAGGGCGTCGAGCCTGCCGGGCGACAGGGAAGGCGCGTCCTGAGGATGGAACGGGGAACGCGCAACCGTGCGCGGGCCGGCGCGGGCCCCGCCCCGGTCCACGGCGTCCTCCTCGCCGCCGGGCGCTCCTCGCGCATGGGCCGCTCCAAGCCGCTGCTCGCGCTCGATGGCGAGACGCTCGTGGAGCGGGCCGTGCGCGTGTTGCGCGAGGGGGGGTGCGGCGGCATCATCGCCGTGGTGCGCGCGGAGGATGACGCGGCGGCACGACTCGCGCGCGCGGCGGGCGCCCGCGTCGTCGTCAACGACGACGCACAGGCGGAGCAGGTGGACTCGCTGCGCCTCGCGCTGCGCGAGCTGCCGGACGATGCCGCGGCGGCCGCGGTGCTGCCCGTGGACGTGCCGTTCGTGCGGCCCGCGACGGTCGCGCGCCTGGTCACGGCGTTCCGCACCGGCACGGCGCTCGTCGTGCGGCCCACGTACCGCGGCGAGCCCGGCCACCCCACGCTGTTCGCGCGCGTGCTGTTCGCGGACCTTGCCGCGCGCGAGCTGCCGCGCGGCGCGCGCACGGTGATCGAGGCCCACGCGGCCGATACGCTGGACATCGAGGTCGATGACCCCGGCGTCACGCAGGACGTGGACACGCCGGAGGACCTCGCCCGCTACGGAGACGCGCGTTGGACGACGTCGTGACCCCTGCGGCTGCCGCGCGCCTCGCCCTCGCGGCGGAAGCCGGCGGCCCGGCCGTCGCGCTGGTCACCGTGGTCGGCGCGCCGGAGGGCGGAGCGGGCCGCGCGCTGCTCGGCCGCCGCGTCGCGCTGCTCGAGACGGGCGAGCTGCGCGGCACGCTGGGCGGCGGGGCGCTGGACGCGCGCGCGGTCGAGCTCGGGTGGCGCGTGCTCGCGGGCGAGCCGCCGGGCGCCGAGGAGGTGGACGCCGACGGCGCACGCTTCACGTTCTACGCGGAAGCGTGCTTCCCGCCGGAGGAGCTGCTCGTCGTGGGCGCGGGCCACATCGCGGTCCCGCTCGCCGAGCTGGGCGTGCGGCTCGGCTTCCGCGTCACCGTGCTGGACGACCGCGAGGAGTTCGCCACCGACGCGCGCTTCCCCGGCGCGGCCCGCGTGCTGCGGGTGGACTTCGCGGACCCGTTCCGCGAGCTCGCGATCGGGCCGCGCACGTACATCGTGCTCGTCACGCGCGCGCACCGCTACGACTTCGATTGCCTGAAGCAGCTCGTCGAGCTGGAAGCGGCGCCGCGCTACATCGGCATGATCGGCAGCCGCCGGCGGGTGCGCGCGGCGTTCCACGCGATGCTGGAGGCGGGCATCCCGCGGGAGCGGCTCGCGCGCGTGCGCGCGCCGCTCGGGATCGACATCGGCGCCGAGACGCCGGAGGAGATCGCGGTCAGCATCGCCGCGGAGCTGATCGCCGTGCGGCGGGGCGGCGCGGCGCTGGACGCGTCGCTCGCGGCGCGCGAGAACGTGCTCGAGCGGCTGCTGCCGGAGACGGCGCGGGGCGACACACGCACGGAGCCGGAGACGGAGGAGAGCGATGGATGACGCGAGCATCTACCGCGCGCTGATCGCCGCCGCGGAGTCCGGCCGGCCCGCCGTGCTCGCGACCGTCGTGCGCGCGCGCGGCTCCACGCCGCGCAGCGCGGGCAGCAAGATGCTGATCGACCCGGACACGGGCCTGATCGGCACGATCGGCGGCGGCTGCGGCGAGAGCGACGTGATCGAGGCGGCGCGGGAGGTCGCGCGCACCGGCGAGCCGCGGCTCGTCCGCGTCGAGCTGACCGATGCCGTCGAGTCCTGGAGCCCCGCCGTGTGCGGCGGCGTGATGGAGGTCTTCCTGGAGCGCGTCGCGGGCGGCGCGGCGGAGTAGCGGCCGCGACCCCGCGCACGGGCGGGTGGACTCCAGCTCCAGCCGCGACGCCTCCACCTCCGTGGCCGCGCCCCGCGCACGAGCGGGCGTGGCCAGCCGCGGATCCCGCGCCTACAGCCCCTCGCGCGGCCAGCGCGGGCCGCGCGCGCCTGGCGGGTAGCGCGGCGGCTGCATCCACGGCACGGGCCGGCCGCGGCGGCGCGCGCGCAGCCAGTCCCTCCAGCGGCGCAGCTCCGAGTACGCGTCCCGCGGCAGGTCCTCGCCCGTGCGCTCTTCGTATTCCCGTTCGGCCTCCTGGAAGCGGCGCCACTCGATGTACGCGTCCAGCAGCGCGCCGGGGTGGTAGGGCCCGCGCAGCTCGAAGTCGTAGTCGTGCAGCTCGGCAAAGGCTGGGTCGCGGCCGATCCAGCGCGAGCCCCAGCGCGGGTGCGCCCAGAACGGCGGATGGCGGGACGACATCGCGCGGGCCTCCTCCACTCGCGTGGACACCCCTCCGGCGCGCACGGCGCGCCCGTCGCGACGGACCCGGCGGGCGCCGAGAACGCGGCGCGCGTCGTCGCACCACAGACGGCGGCTCGAGCGGCGCAACGCGCGTGCCGGGCGGGTCCGGGCGGAGCGCCCGCGAACGGGCCCGGGCGGAGCGCCCCCGGAGCCGGGAACCGCTGTTGCGGCCCGCGGCATTCGGAAGGCGTGGATGCGCGGCCGCGTCGGCTCCGTGCTCCACTCATGCCACCGGGAGGGGGCGATGACTCGAGGCAACATCGCCGCGAAGCTCGCGCAGATCCAGGAGCACTGGTCGCCCAGGCTCCTCGCGCGCGTGAACGACACGGACATCAGGATCGTGAAGATCAAGGGTGAGTTCGTCTGGCATCACCACGAGGCCGAAGACGAGCTCTTCCTCGTCCTCGAGGGCAGGCTGCTCATGCAGTTCCGCGACCGCGAGGAGTGGGTCGAGGCGGGCGAGTACATCCTCGTGCCGCGCGGCGTGGAGCACCGCCCGGTCGCGCCCGAGGAGGTCCACCTCCTGCTGGTCGAGCCCGCCAGCACGGTCAACACGGGGGACGTCCGGAACGAGCGCACGATCGAGGTGGTCGAAGCGATCTGACGCCGGGCGGCCGGAGCGGCGCGCGGGATGGCGGGATCCCCTTCGCAGCACCGTGCGCGACCGCAACGCCGGGCGGAGCATTATCAGCGAACCCATCTCCTGGATCTGCGTGAGCCCGTGTTCCCGGCTGGCACCCTCCGTGCACGGCCGTGCAGGGGGACAGACCTGCACGGGAGCGCAGCATGGGCCGGCCGATCCGTGACCAGGCCATCGTCATCACCGGCGCGTCCAGCGGCCTCGGGCTCGCGACCGCGCTGGAGGCCGGACGCCGCGGGGCGCGCGTGGCGCTCGCCGCACGCAACGCGGCCGAGCTCGAGCGCGTCGCGGCGCGCGTGCGTGAGGCGGGAGGCGAGGCGATCGCGGTGCCGGCGGACGTGACGGACTACGCGCAGGTCGAGGCGCTCGCGCGCCGCACGGCCGAGGCCTTCGGCCGCATCGATACCTGGATCAACAACGCCGGCGTGGCCGTGTACGGCACGTTCATGGACGTGCCGTTCGAGGACTTCCGCCGCGCGTTCGACGTCGTCTTCATGGGCCAGGTGCACGGCGCGCGCGCCGCGCTGCCCTACCTCGCGGCGAGCGGCGGCACGCTGATCTGCATCGGGAGCGTGTTGTCGGACCGCGGCATCCCGCTCATGGGCCCGTACTGCGCGGCGAAGCACGCGCTCGAGGGCTGGCTCGACGCGCTCCGCGTCGAGCTGGCGCACGCGGGTTCGCCTGTACGCGTCTCGGTCATCAAGCCATCCTCCCTGAACACGCCACTGTTCCAGAAGGCGCGCTCCTACATGGGAGTCGAGGCGCGGCCGGTCCCGCCCGTGTACGCGCCGGAGCTGGCGGCGGCTGCGATCCTGCAGGTCGCGGAGAGCGAACGCCCACCCCGGGACCGCACCATCGGGATCGGCAAGCTGCTCGCGCTGGCCGACGCGGTGAGCCCGCGCATCACGGATCTGTTCCAGTTCGCGTTCCAGTACCACGCCCACCGGAGCGAGCGCCCGAAGCATCCTTCGGGGCCCGACAACCTCTATGCGCCGCTCCCCGAGGATGGCAGCGTGCGCGGCCGGTGGACGGCCGAGGAGAAGCGGCGGAGCCCCTTCACGGCGATTCTCGAGCGGCGCGGGGCCGCGGCGCTGCTCGCGCTGGCCAGCGGCATCGGGCTGCTCGCCGCCCGGCGCGCCCGCTGACCATCTCCCTTGCCTCCGCCGCGAAGTGGCCTAGCTTGCCGCCGCATGCCACGCCACGTCGTCCTCATGATCGGCACCAAGCGCGGGTTGTTCATCGCGCACGCGGATGAGGACCGCGCGCGCTGGACCCTCTCGCCGCCGCTGCTCGAGGGCCGGGAGGTCTATCACGCCTGGATCGACCCGCGGGACGGGCGGACCGCCTGGGCCGCGACGGCCCACGCCGTCTGGGGCGCGCACGTGCACCGGAGCGACGACCGCGGCGCAACCTGGCAGGTGCTCGAGCAGGCGCCACACCACGCGGATGAGCGGGGCCTGGACGTGATCTGGCACCTCGCGCCGGGGCACGCCTCCGAGCCGGACACGCTCTACGCCGGCATCGAGCCCGCGGGGCTGTTCGTGAGCCGCGACCGCGGCGCGAGCTGGGAGCCCGTGGCCGCGCTCAACGAGCACCCGACGTCGGGGACCTGGCAGCCTGCGGGCGGCGCGCTCGCCATGCACTCGATCGCCGTGGACCCACGCACGCCCGAGCGCATCTACGCGGCGGTGTCCGCGGGCGGCGCCTACCGGTCGGACGACGGCGGCGCAGCCTGGACGCCGATCAACCGCGGCACGCGCGCGGACTTCCTGCCGCAGACCATGCCGGAGGCCGGCCAGTGTGTGCACCGGCTGCGGCTGCACCCGGCGAGGCCGGACCGGCTGTACCAGCAGAACCACTGCGGCGTCTACCGCTCGGACGACCGCGGCGAGACGTGGACGGAGATCACGGCCGGGCTGCCCAGCGAGTTCGGCTACGCGCTCGGGCTCGACCCGGCGGACCCGGACGCCGCGTTCGTGATCCCGGAAGAGTCCAGCCACATGCGCACGGTGGCGGGCGGCGCGCTGCGCGTGTTCCGCACGACCGACGCGGGTGCGACGTGGGAGCCGCTCACGCGCGGCCTGCCGCAGCAGCACGCGTACGTCTCGATCCTGCGTGATGCGATGGCTGAAGACGCGCTGGACCCCTGCGGCCTCTACTTCGGCACCTCCGGCGGGCACGTCTTCGCCAGCGCCGACCGGGGCGAGTCCTGGCGGCTCGTCGCCGGGTTCCTTCCGCGCATCCTGAGCATTCACGCCGCGACGCTGGAAGACTGAGGCACCGGCGGCGGGGCGATCCGCCTCAACGCGGCGACTCCACCTCGAGACAGAGCCGGCAGCAGAGCGAGCCGCGCTCGGCGGCGGGCCGGAGCGCGTCCGCCGTGGCCCAGCGCCATGCGCGGTACTGCGTCACCCCCGGCGCGTGCTGCGGCACGCGCGGCTCGCCGCGGGCGATCCGCGCCTCGAAGAGCCGCATCTCGAGGCGGTACGCCGCGCGCTGCAGACTGCCGCGGTTCAGCTCCCGCCCAACCTCGAGCTCGACGCCGAGCTTCTCGCGTCCGGCGCGGCGCACGGCATCCTCCCCGCTCTCGCCCGGCCGGACCCGGCCCGCCGGCAGCCCCCAGGCATCGGGCAGGTCCGCATCATCGGGCGGCCGCAGCACGACCAGCAGCTCGGCAGGAGCGCCCGGGCGCCTGATCACGAACGAGATGGTCGGGTGGACCGTGTCATCCATTTGCATCCTCGACACTTTCGCGGAGCGGACGATGCATACCCGCAATCGGTACACTCCTTGCTGCCCCTTGATTCGGACCGGGCAGATGTGCGGTGGGATGTCCGTTCGCAAGGAGCAGTGAATGGCAGCGCATGAGGAACGGGCCCGCCACGAGCCGGAGCGGCGGCCGGGACGGGCGCCGGCCTACCGGGTCGAGCGGGGAGAGGAGCGGGAGGTCGAGGTTTCGCCCGCGCTGCGGCGCCGCATGAGCTGGGGCGCGGTGTTCGCCGGGTTCATCGTCGCCATGGTGGTCCAGATGATCCTCACGCTCCTGGGCCTGGCGATCGGCCTGGGAGCGATCGACCTCACGACCGGGGACTTCAGCGGGCTGGGCACCGGCGCCGCGATCTGGGCCGGGCTCACCGCGCTGATCTCGCTGTTCGTGGGCGGGCTGGTGGCCGGGTACCTTGCGGGCCGGCTCACGCGCGGGAACGGCATGCTCCACGGCGTGCTGGTCTGGGGGCTGACGATGCTGCTCACGACCTTCGCGCTGACCTCCGGCCTGGGCACGCTGCTCGGCGGCGTGTTCTCGGTCACGGGTCAGGCGGTCTCCGGGCTGGTCGGCACGGCGGGCCAGCTCGGCGCGGCGGCGGTCCAGCGGCCGGGCGGCGTGCCGACCTCGGAGCAGGAGGTCATCCAACTGCTCCAGCGCCGCGGCCTCTCGCAGCAGGAGGCCCAGGCGACGGTGAACGACCTCCGCCAGACGGGCGTGCAGATCGGGCAGCAAGTGCAGCAGGTGCAGCGGCAAGCGCCGCAGGTCGCGACGCAGGTGGCCGGCACGCTGTCCACTGCCCTCTGGATCACGCTCCTCGTCGCGGTGCTCTCGCTGGCCGCCGCGGTGGCGGGCGCCGCGATCACGGCGCGGTCATAGCAGCAGGGCTGGCCCCGCTCGGCAAGCGCGCTGCGGGGCGCCTCATCGGCCGGGGCGCCCCGCTCCTCGTGTGCGGCCCGGGTTCCAGCCGAAGCGTCTCCAGTCCACGCGCCCGCGCGCATCGAAGCGGACGCCCTCTGCCCGCAGCAGCGCGCGCTGCCGCGCGGGAAGGTGATCCATCGCGCGGATCGAGATCTCGCCGCTGGCGTTGATCACGCGCCACCACGGCACGTCGGCGCCGTCCGGCAGCGCCGCCAGGGCCGCGCCCACGGCGCGCGCGGCGCGCGGCCGGCCCAGCAGCGCGGCGACGGCGCCGTAGCTCACGACCTTGCCTCGCGGCACGCGCCGCACCACCTCGTAGACCCGTCGGCTGAACTCCGTCATGCCGGGATGATACCCGGCGGCCGGCGCGGCGGCCAGCGGCCCGATCCCGGCTGTCCACGCGAGTGGACGGAAATTTGTTCACGGACGGACGCGCCCGCGCTCCCGCGCCCCCTCTGGGACCCGTACCGCAAGTTGCGGCGCCGCCGGAGGTTCGCCATGTTGTTTCACGCTCCTGCACAGCGCGGCACCGGTGTTGCCCCAGGAGGCCGCGCTCGCGGGATCCTGACGGGGTTCGCCCCCAGTGAATGGAGGGTCGTCGATGAACGGAGTCATCCGTAAGAGCACGGCGTGGGCGGCGGTGGCCGCGCTCGGCACGGGCGCGCTCGCCGGCTGCGCGAGCTGGAGCAACACGGCCAAGGGCGCGGTCATCGGCGCTGCGGGCGGCGCGGCGGTCGGCGGGGCCATCGGCAAGGCGACGGGCTCGACGGCGCGGGGCGCGATCATCGGCGCGGCGATCGGCGGCACGGCCGGCGCGCTGATCGGCCGGCGCATGGACCAGCAGGCCGAGCGGCTGGCGAAGAGCCTGCCCAACGCGAAGGTCGAACGGGTGGGCGAGGGGATCCTGGTGACGTTCGACAGCGGGATCCTGTTCGACTTCGATTCCGACGCGCTGCGGCCCGAGGCACGGACCAACCTGGCCAACCTGGCGCGCAGTCTCCAGGAATTCGACAAGACGAGCGTTCTGCTGGTCGGCCACACGGACGCCGTGGGCTCGGAGAGCTACAACCAGGGCCTGTCCGAGCGCCGCGCGAGCGCGGCGGCCAACTTCCTGATCTCCCAGGGCGTCGCGCGCGACCGCATCGCCGCGGTGGGCCGCGGCGAGCTGGAGCCCGTCGCATCCAACGACGACGAGTACGGCCGTCAACAGAACCGGCGCGTCGAGGTGGCGATCTACGCGAGCGACGCGCTGAAGCGGGAGGTGGGCGCGATCTGAGCGCCTGACTCCCCCACCACCCACCGCCCTCGCGCCGACGGTAGGCGGGGGGAGGAAACCGGAGGCGGAGACCCGTTCTTCCGCCCCGGTTTTTTTCTTTTCCTGCCCCCAGCCCCCGGGTGTGGAGCGGCGGCGGAACCGGAAGCCACCCCGATCCGTAGATCGTTTGACGATGAACCCCACATGCCGACTGCGCCCCGCCACCGCACTTCTCGGGCTCGCCGGCCCCGTGCTCGCCGGTGGGTGCGGGAACGTGGGAGAGCTGCGCGAGCACTTCCGCGGGGAGACGCCGCGCGAGACCTACGAGCACGCGCTCGGCGCCGCCGGGCTCATGGAGACGGCGCTCGGCCGGGACTGGCTCGCCGCGGCGGAGCGCGCGCTCGCCGAGCCGCACCGCATCCGACCGCCCTACCGGGAGGCGGGCTACCTGCCACCCGAGCAACCCGCGGCCATCGGCTATCTCCTCACGGCACGGCGAGGCCAGGAGATCACGGTGGAAATCGAGCTGCACGCGGACACCGCGGCGCTCGTCTTCATCGAGGCGTACCGGGTGCTGGACGACAGCGCGCGCACGCTGCGCCTCGTCGCCGCCGCGGACAGCCTGGCCCGGCGCGCCGAATTCGAGGCGAAGCGTGACGGAGACTACGTCGTCCGCATCCAGCCGGAGCTGCTGCGCGGCGGGCGGTACGCGCTCACCATCTCCGCCACCGGCTCGCTGGCCTTTCCGGTCGAGGGCGCGAGCCCGCACAGCATCGCGAGCCGCTTCGGCGCGCCGCGCGACGGCGGGCGGCGGGAACACCACGGCGTCTGCGCCACACGGCGATGCGCGTCCTGACGGGCACCGGCACGTGGTCCCGCGTGCGGCTGCCGGATGGGACGGTCGGGTTCGTCCCAGGCAGGCTGCTCGAGCAAGCCGACGACGCGGTCGCCAGCGAGCGCGTCGAGACCACCCTCGCCCTGCGCTCCGTTCCCCGACCGGGCGCGATCGTGGTGGAAAGCATCGCGCCGGGCGCAGAAGTGCCGGTGCTGGGGCGGTTCGGAGAGTACCTGTTCGTGCAGGCGCCGGGCGGGCGAACGGGCTGGGTCGAGCTGAACTGAGCGGCCCGCGGCGAGCGCCGGCCCACGCCCCGCCGCCGGGCCGAGCGCCGGCGCTCCTCCCGCCCGATCCCGCCGCGCAACCCTGCGGCAACGCCGCGCTTGCCGCTCGCCCGCGGATCCTACCGGTACTCCTCCGGGATCGGGTTCCCCTCGACCTCCACGTCCCACGCGACGCTCGCGATCCACCAGCGCCCGGCCGTCCGCACGATCTGGAAGCTGTTGATGCCGCGGGCGACGGGCTCGCTGTCAGGGCTGCCCACGCGCGACTCGTAGGTGCTGAACACGTGGGCCACGTTGCCGAAGCGCTCGGTGCGGTGCCACACCTCGCGCTCCCAGAACGCGCTCTCCCGGTAGAACATGCGCGCGACCGCGATGAACCGGTCCAGGTCCCACTGCCGGAGCACCTCCTCCTGCTGCCCGGCGCGCCGGTCGCCCCAGCGCGTCAGCAGGAAGCGCACGCCCGGGAGGAACAACGTGCGGAACCGCGCCCAGTCCCGCTCCCCCTCCCGCTCGGCCGGCCCGGAAATGAGCCGGTAGACGGCCGCCACGATCGCCTCGGGGGAGGCGACGTCCTCCGGCCGGGCGGCAGGCAGCGCATCGAGCGCGATGACGGCGCCGCGCTGCTGCGGGTCCGCCGTTTCCCTCGACGGCCCCGGAGCCGCGTCCGCGGATTGCGGGCGGCCCGGGCCTCGGTCCGGGCGGGGTTCGGGCATGGCGTGCTTGCGCCGGCGATCCCGGCGGCCGCGGCGGCGGGCGCTCATCGGCCGCGCGCCGGCCGCGGCCCGGCGACGGGCGCGGGGCTCGCGATTGCCGGGCCAGTGGAGACGCCGACGATCATACTGGAGGAGTCGATCGCGGTGGGCCGCGCCCGGTGCGGCGGCGCAGCCGGCACCCGCCGCGTCGCGCACCCCGCGGGCACGAGGGTCGCCGGCGCGGCGGCGGGCGCGTGAAAAGGCGAGATCGTCCGGTCCATCGGTCCCTCCGGTCGACGGGCACGGGGCGATCCGGGGAGCGTTCGGGGGCTTTCCATAAGGGTAACGCGATCCGGCGCCCGGCGGGAGGGCAAGGGGCCGGCCCCCCGGCGAGCCACACCGCCTGGTCCCTGCCGCTGGGGCCTGGTGCCGTGGGCCGCGCCGCCGGCGCTGTGCTTCCACCCCTTCCTCGCCGCCAGGGGCCCGGCCGGGCTGGCAGAGCCGCTCCGCCTCGCGAGCCCTTCCCTCCCCCTGCACGCCCGGCTACCTTCGCTTGTCATGACGGAAGGCCGAAACGTCTCGCATGATGCGGAGACGCTCCTGCTCGTCCGCCTCGCCGCCGAGCTGGCGATCAAGTCGCGGCGCACGCGCGCGGGCTTCCAGCGCCGGCTGCTCGGCAACCTTCGCGATGCGCTGCGCACCACCGGCGCGCCGTTCCGCGTGGAGCCCTCGTGGGGCCGCGTTTGGGTGCGCACCCGGTCCGCCGAGTCGCTCGCCGTGCTGCCGCGCGTGTTCGGCGTGAGCTCGCTCTCGCCGGTCGACGTCGTCGTTCCCGCGGACCTGGACGCGATCGTGTCCGCGGGCGAGGCGGCGTTCCGGGAGCAGGTGCGAGGGAAGACGTTCGCGGTGCGCGCCCGGCGCACCGGCCGCCACCCGTTCTCCTCGCAGGACATCCACATCCAGCTCGGCGCCGCGCTGAACCGCTACGCCCGGGTGGACCTGGACCACCCGGACGTGACGGTGCACGTCGAGGTGCGCGAGAACGAGGCGTACCTCTTCACCCGCTGGCTGCCGGGCGCCGGTGGGCTGCCGCTGGGCGTGGAAGGCAACGCGGTCGCACTGATCTCGGGCGGCTACGACTCCGCGGTCGCGGCGTGGCTCATGCTCAAGCGCGGCATTGCGCTGGACTACGTCTTCTGCAACCTCGGCGGCGATGCGTACGAGCGCGCCGTGGTGCAGGTCGCGAAGGTGCTGGCGGACGACTGGAGCTTCGGCACGCGGCCGCGGCTGCACGTGGTGCCGTTTGGCGCGGTCGTGGATGAGATGCGCGCGAAGTCGAAGGCGAGCTACTGGCAGGTCGTGCTCAAGCGGCTGATGTACCGCGCGGCGACGCGCGTGGGCGCGGAGCTGGACGCGCAGGCCATCGTGACGGGCGAGGCGGTCGGGCAGGTCTCGTCCCAGACGCTGAGCAACCTGCGCGCGATCGAGCCCGCGGCGGACCTGCCCGTCTTCCGCCCGCTGCTCGGCTTCGACAAGGAAGAGATCATCGCTCGCGCGCGTGGGATCGGCACCGCGTCGCTGTCCGAGCAGGTGAAGGAGTACTGCGCGATCGCGCCGGGTCATCCCGTGACGGCCGCGCGCGTGGAGGCCGTCGCCGCCGAGGAGGCGAAGCTGGATCTGTCCGTGCTCGACCGGGCGGTCTCCGAGCGCAAGGTGCTGGACCTCCGCTCCCTGAGTCCGACGGACCTCGTCGCCCCCTATCTGTTCGCGGCGGACATCCCCGAGGGCGCGCGCGTCTTCGACTGCCGGACGGAGTCGCAGTACCGCGCGTGGCACTTGCCCGGCGCAGAGCACCGCGACGAGTACGACCTGCTCCAGCAGTTCAGGGAGCTGGACCGGGACCGGACGTACATCCTGTACTGCCAGCACGGGATCCAGACGGCGTACATCGCGGAGAAGATGCAGCGCGCCGGCTACGAGGCGTACTCGTTCAGGGGCGGCGTGCGGGGCGTGATGAAGTGGGCGGAGGAGCGGGGACTGCTGCCGAAGGGGCTGCGCTGACCGCCCGGCGCCGGGGTCGGCTTGCATGCCGCGGGGGCCCGGCCCACGGCGCCCCGCCGCTCCGCGTCAGCCGATGACCCGCGGCCGCAGCGCGCGCCATCCACGGGCCGCCCGTCACGCCGCCTCCCGCCGTTCCTCCGCCCAGCGCAGCACGACCTTGCCGAACACCTTCCCTTCCTCGAGCAGGCGGTGGCCTTCCCGGACTTCTTCCGCCGGCAGCACGCGATCCAGCACGGGCCGGATCCGTTGCTGCTCGAAGAGCGGCAGCGCATGGTGCGCGAACGCGCGCGTGGCGGCGATCTTCTCCTCCAGCGGCCGCGCCCGCAGCGTGGTGCCCTCGATGCTCAGCCGCTTCGTCATCACGATCCGCATGTCCAGCTCGGCGCGCGAGCCGGCGACCGTGCCGACGAAGACGAGCCGGCCACGGCTCGCGAGCGCGCGCAGGTTCTGCTCGAGGTAGGCGGCGCCGACGAGGTCGAGCACGGCGTCCACGCCCGCGCCGCCGGTGAACGCGAGCGCGGCGTCCGCGAAGCCGTCGCGGGTCGTGTCCACGCCGAGGTCGAGGCCGAGCGACGTCGCCCGCTGCAGCTTCCACGCGGAGCGGGACGTGCCGATGACGCGCGCGCCGGCGGCCTTCGCGAGCTGGAGCGCCGCGGTGCCGACGCCGCTGCCCACGGCGTGGACCAGCAACGTCTCGCCGAGCGCGAGCCCGAGGCGGGTGAACAGCGCGTCGTGCGCGGTGATGAACGCTTCCGGGATGCCGGCGGCCTCGTCCAGCGAGAGCGGTTCCGGCACGGCGACCGCCTCGCGTTCGTGCACGACGACGGCCTCCGCGCACCCGCCGCCGCCCACCAGCCCCATCACGCGGTCGCCGGGCTTCCAGAGCCGCGCGTCGGGCCCCACCGCATCCACCACGCCGGCGTACTCGAGCCCCGGAACGTCCGCGGGCCAGCCGGGCGGCGCGGGGTAGCGGCCGCGACGCTGGAGCAGGTCCGCGCGGTTGAGGCCGGATGCGTACACGCGCACGCGGACCTGGCCCGGCCCGGGCTCCGGCTCGGGCACGTCCCGCAGCTCCAGCACCTCCGGTCCGCCGGGGGCGGTGATGACGACGGCGCGCACGGCCGACAATGTCAGGGCTCGCGGGCGGCGTGGCAACGGTCGCGGGGACCGGACGCGCCCCACCCGCGCGAGCGGCCGGAACGGGCGCAGATGCCTACCGGAAGAACAGCAGGCTCACCGCCGCGACCAGGAAGATGGCGAGGAACATGAGTAGGTAGAGCACCGCCGAACAGCCGGCGAAGCGCACGGCCCAGAACAGGCAGCCGCGCGCGTCGAGGGGCTCGTCCGTGTGCTCCGCGGCCGCAGGGCGGCGAGAGAGGCGCTCGGTCAGACGGCCTTGCGCGCCATGAAGTGGTAGAGATAGGAGAAGAAGAGCGCGCCGAGGGCCGCGCCCAGGATCCCGCCCAGCCGGAGCGGGACCGGATTGTGGAAAATGTACGCCGACGTGCCGAGCATGCCGCCGATGAAGGCGCCGAATACACCGAACAGCAGCGTGAGCAGAGCCGTGGTGCCCGCGGCGCGATAGGTGGCCCGGGCCGCAACGCCGGCGATGAGGCCGATCGCCAGCCAGAGCAGGAAGCCAGTGACGAATTCCATAGCGAATCGATATAGTGGGTGAGAAGCGTGACCGCAAGGGGGAGGGCGCCGCCGCGTGCTGCGCGTGGGCGCCCAGGGCGGCCCCATTGACTTCCGCGTCCGCGTGCCTACTTTGGCGGCCCGCTTCGCCACCAGAGGTGTCCATGCCGGGCCTGCCCTCCTCAGCCGCCACCGCCGCCTACGCCGCACGGCACGCCGCCGGAGCGGCCGCCGGGCACTTCCGCACCATCGCCGGGCTGACCGTTTCCTCCATCGGGCTGGGCACGTACCTCGGCGAGTGCGACGGCGCGGACGACCGCCGCTACGAGGCCGCCGCGCTGCTGTGCCTGGCGAGCGGATCGAACCTGCTGGACACTGCGATCAACTATCGTTGCCAGCGCAGCGAGCGCACGCTGGGCCGCGCGCTCCGCCGCGCCCAGCGGGACGGCGTCGCCTCGCGTGACGAAGTCGTGATCTGCACGAAGGGCGGCTACATTCCCTTCGAGGGCGCGCCGCCCGCCTCCCCGCGCGCGTACGTCTCCTACGTGCGCGAGCGCTTCATCGAGCCCGGGCTGTGCCGGCCCGAGGAGCTGGTGGGCGGCAACCATTGCATCGCGCCGGGGTTCCTGCGCGCGCAGATCGCGCAGAGCCGGGAGAACCTCGGCGTCGAGCACATCGACATCTACTACCTCCACAACCCCGAAACGCAGCTCCGCTCGGTGGACCGCACCGAGTTCCTCGCCCGGATGCGCGCGGCCTTCGAGCTGCTCGAGACGCTGTGCGACGAGGGCTGGATCGGCGTCTACGGCACGGCGACCTGGGACGGGTACCGCGTGCCGCCGGAAGCGCGCGAGCACCTGTCCCTGCGCACACTGGCTGCGCTGGCGCGCGAGGTCGGCGGCGAGGCGCACAGGTTTCGCGTCATCCAGGCGCCGTACAACGTGGCCATGCCGGAGGCCGCGCTGGCGGAGACGCAGGAGGCGGACGCGGCAGGGGGAGGCGTGGGCGGCGCCGCGGCCTGGGGCGCGTGGCCGCCGCGCCAGCGGACGCTCCTCGAGGTCGCCGCGGACCTGGGCATCGCGGTGATCGCGAGCGCTCCGCTGATGCAGGCCCGGCTCGCACGCGCGCTCCCCGTCGAGCTCCGCGGCGCGTTCCCGAACCTGCGGACGGATGCCCAGCGCGCGCTCCAGTTCGCGCGCTCGACGCCCGGGATCGCGGCCGTGCTCGTCGGGATGAGGGGAACCGCGCACGCGCGGGAGAACCTCGAGCTGGCCGCTGTTCCGCCGGTGCCGGAGGCGGTCGCCCGGCTGCTGGGCCGCTGAGACCCGGGCAGGCCGCCGTCCCGCCGGTCCGTCGGGCGGCCGCGCGGCGCCGCGCCGGCACGGACCGCCGGGATCGGCCGGCCCGGGAAGGGGCCGCGGCGGCCTCGCGCCGCGATGATGGAATGCCGGATCCGACCGGCGCGGCCGCGCGCCCCGCCGGCCGCCTCGCTCTTGTTCGGGCGCCGGGCGGGAGTTATCGTTTCCGGATCGGAGGTGCCCGCCACGGCTCCCCCCTCCACGAACTCCGCAAGCGCCCCCGCGGGCGCCGCTGATCGCCGGATGTCGACGCATCATCCCCAGTCGCCGGGCCTCAAGGAACGATACGCGGTGTTGCTCGACATCGCCCGCCGGCTCGCCGCTACGCGACGGCCGGAGGAGCTGTATGTGGCCATCTACGAGCAGTCCAGCCGCGTGCTCGAAACCACCGGCTTCTTCGTCTCGCTGTACGACGAGGAGACCGACACCGCGACGATCGTCTTCCTCGCAGACCGCGGGCGCATCGACTCGACGCCCATCACCTATCGCGGCTCGGACAGCGCGGTCATCCGGGAGCGGCGCCCGGTCCTGCGCCGCCTCGAAGAGCGGGACCCGTCCATGATCCTGCTCGGCCCGCAGGACGACGAGATCACCCGCTCCGCGATCGCCGCGCCGATGCTACGCGGGGACCGGATGCTGGGCGTCATCTGCGCGCAGAGCTACCGGCCGGACGCTTACTCCGACGCAGACCTCGAGCTGCTGGCGGCTGTCGCGGACCAGGCCGCCGTCGCGCTGCAAAACGCGCTGGACGTGGCCGAGACGGAACGGCGCCGCCGGGAAGCGGAGCGGCTCGAGGAGATCGGCCGCGCGCTCACGTCCTCGCTCGAGCTGTCCGAGGTCCTCGAACGCATCGTGCGTGCGACGCTGGACCTCGTCGAAGCGGAGGCCGCCGCGGTCTGGTTGCTCACCGGGGAACGCGAGGCGGAGGTCGCCCTCTCGCGCGGGCCGGCCAGTCTCGACCCCGGCGCGCGCGCGACCATCTCGGACGAGCTGTACCGGCGCGTGTGCGAGCAGCGCGAGACCCTCGTGTTCGAGGACATCCAGGGGCACGCGCTCCTGCCTCCCGAGGTCCGTGACCGCGTGCGCTCGGCGTGCGGCGTGGTGGTGCCCCTCGTCGCCGAGGGCGCGGTGATCGGCGCGCTCACCGTGGGGCATCGCGAGCGGCGCCAGTACTCCGCGGACGACCTCCGCGTCCTCGAGCGCCTCTCACACCAGGCCGGCATCGCCGTCGGGAACGCGCGGCTGCACGAGCGGATCCGCACCCTCTCGCTCACCGACCCGCTCACCGGCCTCGCCAACCGCCGCCACCTGGCCATCTACCTCGAGCGGGAGTTCGCGGCCGCGCGGCGCGGCCGCCTGCTCACCGTCCTCCTCTTCGACCTCGACCGCTTCAAGGAGTACAACGACGCGGCCGGGCACCAGGCCGGCGACGAGGCGCTCCGCGCCTTCGCCCGCATCCTCCGCGCCGAGACCCGGACGATGAACCTCACCGCGCGCTACGGCGGCGACGAGTTCATCGCTGTGCTGGCCGATGGGGACATGAAAGGCGGGCTCACCCTCGCCGAGCGGATCTCCCGCACCATGGAGGCCGACCCGCTGCTGGGGCCGGCCGGCCTCCGCGCAAGCGTCGGCGTCGCCAGCTACACGCCCGAGATGAACGGGCCGGACGACCTGATCCGCGCGGCGGACCGGGATCTGTACCGCCGCAAGGCCGAGCGCGAGGCATCCACGGCCACGCCGCGGTCCTGAGCGCGCGACCCGCACGCGGCGGCGCGCTGATTGATGGGGGGAGGCGGATGGCGCTCGAAGGAGTGGGTCTCGCTCGTTCGGGAGAGGCGCGCCGCCCAGGCGGCGCGCTTGTGCGCGAAGGGCGAGACGGGGTCGCGCCCGAAAGAGTGGGTCTCGCTGGTGCGGGACGGGCGCGCCGCCCAGGCGGCGCGCTTGTGCGGGAAGGGCGAGACGGGGCGAGACGGCCTACTTGTACCGATACGTGATGCGACCGCGCGTGAGGTCGTACGGCGAGAGCTCGACCTTCACGCGGTCTCCGTCCAGCACGCGGATGTAGTGCTGGCGCATCTTGCCGGAGAGGTAGGCGAGGACCTCGTGGCCGTTCTCCAGCTCGACGCGAAACGTGGCGTTGGGCAGGACCTCCTTGACGACCCCTTCGATCTCGATGGCTTCCTTCGGCACGGAACCTCCCGCAGGCGCTCCGATCCCAGAGGGAAAACGATACAACGAGGGAAAACATCGCGCAATCGGTTGTCCCATCCCGCCATGGCCTTCCGCCCCCCCGCCCCGCATCTTGGAAGCGGACCCCGGAGTATGGACCCCCTGAGGGAAGGATGGAGCGCATGCGCGAGTCGTTGCTGGACTGGCCGTTCAGCCGGCGGGGCCGGCGGCTGCCCCCGGTTTGGCCGCGGGGCGGCGGCGTGCAGGAGACAGCGCCGCGGCGCCGGCGGCTGCCCGAGCCGTGGGAGCAGGAGGACGAGGCGTTCGACGGGCGGACGGTGCTCGAAGACCTGGAGCTCTGCGCCGGGGACGCGTCGGAGACAGCGCTGGTCCTGGCGCGCTACGTGACCGTGCGGCTGCTGCTGGGCTGGCTCACCGGCGAGTTGCGGGGTGCGGGCCTCGAGGCGGAGCGGGCGGCCGCGGCCGAGTACCTCGCCGCCGTGCCGCCGGAGTTCGCGGAGCGGCGCTGGCTCGCGGCGCTCGCGGAGGTGAGCGGGCCGCGGCCGCCCCGGGTGGTGTGCGGCGTGCTGATCGGGGCGAGCCGGGAGGCGGAACGGCTGAGCCACCTCGCAAGCGCCTTCGCGCTCTGCCGTGCGTCGTACGTGATCGCGCTGCAGGCGGGCTGGCCCGCGGAAGGGGCGCGCGCGGCCAGCGCCGTCGCGGCGCTGGCGGAGGCGGGTGGTGGGCGGTGGTCGGTCAAGCGGTGGCGCCGGCGGGCACGGGTGCTGGCGCGGCGGGCGGCGCGGGCGGACTGAAGGGGGGATCAGGGCGCGCACGGCCCCCCGCCGGGTGGGCGGGGCGTGGCGAACCGTGTGGATCGTCACGTTCCGCGGCCAGGCGGCCGGCTTCCGGCCGCCTAATCGCCTGCTACCGCCTCCCGGCGGGCCGGGGCGGGAGCGGCCGCGGCGGGTCGGCCCGTCAGCCACACCCGCACCCGCTCCGCGCCGCGGTTGAAGATGACGTACGCGCAGGGCACCACGAACAGCGTGAGCAGTGTCGAGACGGAGAGCCCGCCGACGACGGCGACCGCCAGCGGCTGCATCATCTCGGACCCCTCGCCCAGTCCGAGCGCGAGCGGCGTCATTCCCAGTACCGTGGTGAGGGTCGTCATCAGGATGGGCCGCAGCCGGACCGCGCCCGCGTCGATCACGGCCTCCTCGAGCGAGCCACCGCGCTCCTTGCGGAAGTTCTCCGTGTACTCGACGAGCAGGATCGCGTTGTTCACCACGATGCCCGCGAGCAGGATCACGCCCAGCAGCACGGGCGCGCTGAGCGGCACCTGCGCGATCCACAGCGCGACGCCCACGCCGATCAGCGAGAGCGGGATCGCGAGCAGGATCACGAACGGGTTGACCAGGCTCTCGTACTGGACCGCCAGCACCACGAAGACCAGGAAGATCGCGAGCGCCACGACGATCGCGAGCTGCCGGTTGTTCTCCCGGATCGCCTCCTCTTCGCCTCCCAGGATCAGGGAATACCCGTCCGGCAGCGGGTAGCCCGCGAGCCGCGCGCGGATCGAGTCGTTGACCTCGCCGACGGACGCGACCTCGGTGAGCACGTCTCCGGTCAGCCGGAAGACGCGGTTCTGGTTCTCGCGGGTGATCGTCGTGGGCCCGAGCGAGGTGTAGACCCGCGCGACATCGCGCAGGTAGATCGGCGGCCGGCCGGCCATGCCGGGGAACAGCGCGATCGCGGCGACATCCTCCGGGCTCCTGAACTTCTCGCGCTCGAACATCACGCGGACGTCGTATTCCTTGTTCCCCTCCGTGTAGCGGGTGGCGATGGTGCCGTCCAGCGCGGTGCGGACGGTCTGGCCGACCGTGGCGACGTTGAGGCCGAGGTAGGCCGCGCGCTCGCGCTCGAGCTCGATGGCCAGCTCCGGGCTCGCCTCCTCGGCGGACGGCTGCAGGTTCTCGAGGCCGGGGACGCCCTGGAGGCGGCCGAGGATGTCGAGGCCGATGCGCTGGAGCTCGGCCAGGTCGTCGCCCTGGATGATGATCGCGACGTCCTCGCCCGAGACCGATGTGCGCAGCCCGCGAAGCCGCGGCGGGCGGACGAAGATGCGGGCGCCGGGGAAGCCGCGCTCGTCGATCTTCGCCTGGAGCTGCTGCACCCACTCATCGGCCGTCATGTCCCGCTCGGAGGGGCGGCCGATGTAGATGTCCAGGTTGCCGCGGCCCGCGCGCTCCGCCGTCGAGCCGCCGAAGCCGAAGCCGCCAGCGTTGGTGAAGACGTGACGCACGTAGGGCATCTCGGCGACGAGCGCCTCGATCTCGTGGGCGACGCGGTTGGTCTCCGGCGCGGTCGCGCCGGGTGGCAGGCGCAGGTACACACCGACGTTCCCGTCGTCGACCTGGGGGAGGAACTCGTTGCCGAGGTTGCGCGTGAGCGCCCAGGCGCCGGCCAGCGAGAGGACGGCCAGGGACAGCACGGCCCAGCGCCAGCGGAGCATGCGCATGCCGATGCGGCGGTACCCGCGCCGCCCGGCGTCCACGAGCCGGTTCACGGCGACCAGCGGCTTCCAGCGTTCCACGCCGCTGGTGAAGCGCACCTTGGCGAGCTGCGCGGAGAGCATGGGCACGAGCGTGAGCGCGACCAGCAGCGAGGCCGCGATGGCGAACGAGATCGTGAGGATCAGCTCGCGGAAGATCAGGGCGGCGAGCCCGCTGATGAGCAGGAACGGCACGACCGCTGCCAGGTTGGTCGCGGTCGAGGCGAAGAGCGCGCTCTGCACCTCGGCCGCGCCCTCGTGCGCGGCCTCCACCGGATCCGCGATTCCCTCCTTGTGACGCCGGAAGATGTTCTCCAGCATCACGATGGAGCTGTCGATGAGCAGCCCCACGCCGAGCGCGAGGCCACCCAGCGACATGATGTTCAGCGTCAGGTCGCCCAGCCCCATCATGAGGAACGTCGCCATGATGGCGATGGGAATGGCCGTGCCGATGATGAACGTCTTGCGCAACGATCCGAGGAACAACAGCACCACCAGCATGGCGAGGCCGGCACCCATCACGGCGGCGTCGCGCACCGAGTTGACCGAATTGCGGATGAAGTCCGCCTGGTTCCGGAGCGTGACGTACTCGATGTCCGGTGGGAAGAAGCCCCCCTCGAAGAGCGAGGCGAGGCGCGCTTCCGCGCCTTCCGCGACCGCGACGGTGTTCGCGTCCGGCTGCTTGCGTAGGCTCATGCGCACGGCGGGCACGCCGTTCAGCCGCGCCCAGAAGCGCTGCTCGCGGCTGGTGTCCCGCACGGCCGCCACCTCGGTGAGCGGGATGCGCCCGCCGCCCGGCAGGTTCAGGAGCACGTTGCGGATGTCATCCACGCTGCGGAACTTGCCCGCCGTCTTGCCCACCAGCTCGCGGGTCTCGGAGGTGAGGCGGCCGGCGGCGATGTCCTGGTTCGCGGCGCGTAGCGCGTCGATGACCTCGCTCACGGTCAGGCCGTAGGAGCGCAGCCGCTCGGGGTCCAGCACGACCTGGATCTCGCGGATGAGCCCGCCGGCCACGTCCACGGAAGCGACGCCCTCGATGGTCAGGAGCTGCGGCCGCAGGCGGTTGTCCACCCAGTCGCGCAGGGAGATGAGGTCGCGCGTGGGGGAGGAAAACGCGACCTCGAAGACCGGCATCTGCTGCGGGTCGAACTTGTAGATCGTCGGCGGTTCAGCCTCCTCGGGGAGCCGGCCTCGCGCGCGCTCGAGGTTCTTCGCCGCGTCCTGGAGCGCGAAGTCGATGTCGGTGCCGTACCCGAAGTGCAGGTTGACGCCGACGCGGCCTTCCTGGATCTCCGTCTCGATGCGGACCAGGTCCTCGGTGACGGCGAGCGCGGCCTCGAGCGGCTTCGCCACCGTCTCCTCGAGCACCTGCGGCTCGACGCCGGGATTGTTGACGCCCGCGCGGATCTGCGGGTACACGATGGTGGGCAGCAGGTCCAGCGGCAGCCCGGACAGGAAGAAGCCCCCGAGCACCAGCACGACGGACGTCAGCATGACGGTGCCGATGGGCCGGCGGATCGAGAAGCTCGAAATGTTGTTGCGCCGCCGGCCGGGATCGCCCTGGCTCATGATCCGGGAGCCCTCCTTTCCTCGCCCGGGAACGCCGGCCGCGCAGCCGCCCCGTCCGTGGCGGCCGATCCGGTCCGAGCGCCGGGCGGCACGTCCGCGCCGACCGGCAGTCCGCCCGCGTCCTCGCCGGCGGCGGGCCGGTTGACCACGCGCACCGCCATCCCCTCGCGCAACACGTTGCCGCCCGTGATGACGACGGTGTCGCCGGCCTCGAGCCCGGCGAGGATCTGGACCTGACCCTCGGAGGTCATGCCGGTGCGGACCTCGCGGCGTACCGCCTTCCCATCTTCGACGACGAAGACGGCCTCAGCGCCGGCGCCGCCGATGATCGCGCTCGCCGGCACGAGCAGCACGTTCTCGAGCTGCTCGAGCGTGAAGGTCGCGCGCGCGAGGAACCCGGGCCGCGCCACGGAGGCGTCCGTGCCCTCGAGCGCGACCTCGACAGGGACGAGCCGCGTCGCCGGGTCGGCCGCCGGATAGATGCGGCGGATGCGGCCGCGCAGCTTGCGGTCGGGGAACGCATCGAGCACGACGGCGACCGCGTCGCTCTCCTTCAGGTGGACGACGTCCAGCTCCGAGACGCGCACGCGCACGACCATGGTCGAGACCTCGGCGATCTCGAAGAGCCGGGTCTGCGGCGCGACGATGTCGCCCGCCTCGACCAGCTTCTCCGTCACCACGCCGGCGACCGGCGCGCGGACGGTCGCGTAGCCGAGGCGAGTGCGGAGCTGCTCGAGCTGGGCGCGGCTGGCCTCGAACGCCGCGCGGTCGCGGTCGTACTCGGCTGAGGTGATGACCTGCCGCTCGCGCAGCCGCTCGGCGCGCTGGAAATTGGCCTCGGCCACGCGGAAGTTCGCCTCCGCGCTCGCGACCTGTGCGGCGATCTCGCGGTCGTCCAGCCGGGCGAGCACCATGCCGGGCCGTACCTCGGTGCCTTCCTCCACATGCACGGACAGCACGGCGCCGCCGATCTGCGCGTTCACCCCCACACTGCGGATCGGCTCGACGATGCCGGAAACCGTGACCTCGCGCCGGATGGTGCCGAGCACGACCGGGCCCGTCTCGACCGCGGCGACCCGCGGGCCGCCGGGCCCGCCGGGGCCGTTGGCCTGCGGCGAGGCATCGCCGTCGCCGCAGGCGGCCACGAAGGCGAGCAGCAACACGGCGCTCGCCGGTGTCCGCGCGCGCCGGCGTGCGCGGACGCCGGACCGTGCTCCGTCGTCGTGGGGGACGAGGTGTGCCATTCGCTCTCCACCGCCTCCGCCGCACGCGACGCCACGCGCTGTCCGGCGCCGCGGCAACCGGTGACTCGTCATCGTTCGAGTGCGCGGCCGAGCACGGCCTCGAGCCGTGCGACCGAGATGCCCAGCTCCTGGCGGGCGCGCACCCACTCGATCTCCGCCTCGGTCAGTGCGACCTGCGATGCCTGGAGATCCAGGATGGTCGCGTTGCCGATCTGGTAGCGTTCCTCCTGAACGCGCAGGTCCTCGCGCGCCAGCTCGACGCCCCGACGGGCGATCGCGACGCGGCGCTCGGCCGCGTCGATCTGGCGGGCGGCCGCCTCCGCCGCCACGCGCGCCGCGAGCGCCGTGTCGCGTGCACGCGCCTGCGCGATCCGCTCCTCCGCCGCCGCCCGCGAGACCGCCGCCTCGCGCTGGAAGCCGTTGAAGACCGGCAAGGACATGAAGATCCGCAGACTCCAGCTCCGCTGGTCCGGCGGGAACTGGAAGGCGAACCAGTCGTAGCCGGCAGTGGCGCGCACGGACGGCAGGTACGCCGTGTACGCGGCGAGCCGATCGGCGCGCGCCGCGTCGTGACTCGCCTGCGCGGCCAGCACGGCCGGCGAGCGCGCGACCGCCTCCGCGACCAGCTCCTCCACAGGCGGACGCGGGGGCGCGGCCTCTGGCAGCGCGCCGCCCGCCGGCTCGACCTCGCCGGCGATGCCGACCTGTCTACCCAGTCGCAGCCGCGCATCCCGCTCGCCGGCCTCGGCCTCGACGAGCGCCAGCTCGGCGCGGCCCAGCTCCAGCTCCGCGCGCAGCACATCCGAGCGCGTGGCGGTGCCGACCTCGAGGCGGGTCCTGGCGAACGCGAGTTGCTGGCGCGCCCGCTCCACGCGCTGCTCCGCGGCGCGCACCAGCTCCGAGGCCGCGGCCGCGGTGTAGAACGCCTCGGTGGTGGCGAGCACGGTCTGGAACCGTTGCGCGCGGTACGCCGCGTCCGCTGCCTCGAGCTCTGCGCCGGCACTCCGGAGCCGCGTCAGGCGCCGGCCGCCGCCGAACAGCTCGTAGCTGGCCTGGGCCTGGGCCGTGTAGCTCTCGGACACCAGCCGGCCGGTGGCCTGGTCGAAGCGCTCGTTGCTGGAGTTCCCGTAACTCGAGTTGAGTGTGAACGACGGGAACCAGGCGCCGCGCGCCTCGAGCTGGTCCGCCCGTGCCCTGGTGATCGCCTCCTCGGCGCTGACGGCGGCGGGGTCACGCTCCAGCGCGAGCCGGATCGCATCTTCCAGGGTGACGGTGCGGACCGCCTGCTGCGCGGAGCCGGCCGCCGGCGCCAGCCAGACGGCGAGCGCTACGGCGACTGGCAAGCCGCCACGGAGTGGGAGCTGCATGGGCAGGATTCTCTCCGGCGCACAGCCGCGGCGTCGCCCGGCCGTGCGCCGGCCATGGTCGCATTGCGCCGCGGCGCCGCGCCGCGGCAACAGCCGTACATCAATATTATATGACTCGCGAACCACCGGTTTCGTTGAGCCCGGCTGCACCCGCCGCACGGGGTGCCGGCCGGTGAGCGCAGGAGGATACAGCGCGGCCGAGCGGCGCGCGCTGGCGGAGGCGGCACGGCGCGGCGAGCCGCTCTCCTGCCCCGCCTGTGGCCAGGCGCTCGCCAGCCACGAGGTCCGCCCACGCCAGGACGTGGCCTACGTGCGGCGGCGCCTGCTGCTCGTGTGCCCGGGTTGCAAACGGACGGCGGCGGTGGACGTGGGGCCGCCGCCCGGGTGATGTAGCGGAGACCGCGGCCAGATGTTCCGGGGACGGGTCTGGTGGCCTGCCGCCGGCCGCAGCGACGCGGCGGCCATCCACCGGGCGCCGGGGTCTGGGGGCCGGGCGCGGCGCGGGCGGGCTCTTCTCGGAGATCGGTCCGGGTCTCCTGGAGTGGGCGCGCCACTCCCCCCGGCGGGCTCGCCCTCGACGACTTTCACCCTGCCCTCAACACCTCCACCGGATCCACCGCACCCGCCTTGCGTGCCGGCAGGTAGCTCGCGACCAGCGCGGCCGCGAGCACCCCGGCCGGCACGAGCGAGCGCAACCTCGACTGCCAGGAGCAGGCGCCGGCGGCCGCGAGCAACCCGCCCTCGGCGAGCAACTGGCGCACGATCCGGCCACGGCTCGCGCCGAGCGATGCGCGCACCGCGATCTCCTGTCGCCGCTCGAGCGCACGCGTGAGCAGGAGCCCGCCGGCGTTGGTGGACGTGATCAGCAACAGAACCAGCACTGCACAGCGGAGCAGCATCAGCGCGACCCAGTCGGAGCCCTCGGGCCGGCCGGTGAGCGGGCGCACGTCCACACGCGCGGCGCGTTCGCCGGCTGGACGCCCGGCGTCGAGGGCGTGCTGGATCGTGGCGAGCGCCGCGCGCGCCTCGTCGGCGGCCGCGCCCTCGCGCAGCCGCGCGATGACGCTGACGCCGGGCGACGCCGCGCCGCCGGCAACCGGCGCGAGCGGTACCCAAACGTCGACGCCGAGCGGGTACTGCAATCCCGCAGGGACGACGCCGACGATGGTGTGCGGGCGGCCGTCGACCCTGACCGACCTTCCGATGATCTGGGGATCCGCGCCGAACCGGCTCTAGCACAGCCGCTGCGTGATCACCGCCGTGGGCTCGGCGGCCGGCTCGCCGTCGGCGGAGGAGAGCAGGCGCCCGTGCAGCGGAGCGATGCCGAGCGCCGCGAAGAAGCGCCCGGAGACGCGGGCGCCCGGCACGCGGAACGTGCGCGAGCCATCGCCGAGGAAGAAATCGTCGCGTGAGTAAGCACCGAGGGTGAAGAGGCCGCTGCCCTCCGATTCCCACACGACGGCGTCCGCATAGCGGGGCTGGAGCCAGCGCCCCCGCTCGTCGCGCAACTCCATGACCACGAGCTGGTCCGGCGCGGGGAACGGCACGGCATCGGTCGCGAGCGCGCGCCCGGCATCGTGGATCGTGACGCTCGCGCCGATGCCGAGGGCGAGAACGCCAACGGCGACGACCGCCGTGCCGGGCCGCCGCCGGAGCGTGCGTACCGCGAAGCGGACGTCCTGGACCAACGTGTCCAGCCCACCGCGCTGCGCGGGAGGGGTGTCGAGCATGGCCGGGCGGATCTCTCCCCGCGGACCGATCCGGCGGCCGCTCACAGCGGCCGCGCGACCATGATGCCGTCCTGCTTCTCGATGCCCTTGATCCGCTCGGCCAGCGG
>DASVDH010000019.1:0-71451 GCA_036381195.1 Longimicrobiales bacterium
TCCGCCCAAGCCCAGCCTGCCCGAGATCAGGCGCCAGCTCGTGCTCACAGCGATCTTGAACGTCATCCGCTTACGCTGCCCGTACTGCCATGAACCCGTCACCCGATATCCAAGCGGAATGACCTGACAAAGCAGTGTTAGCCGCGCGGGGAGAGGGTACAACATTGTACCATCTCGCGCATCTTTGGAGAGGAGCCCCCGTTAGCCCGTCGGCCGGCGCCGAGGGCCGGGGCCGGCATGCGGCGGTGCTGCCGGCGGTGTGCGACGGTGGTACCGGCGGGCCTGTGGCCGCGCTCCCCGCGGTGTCCGGCGGCGCTGCCCGCGGCGTATGGCAGCGCTGCCGGCGTGAGGTTGGCGGCGACGCCCGCGTCGGCGGCGACGCCCGGCGCCGGCCGCAACGCCAGCCCCACCCCGGCGCCTACGCCTTCCGGAACCCCTCGACCACGGCCTCGCGCACGCGCTTCGCCGCCTCGCTGAACTGCTCGAAAAGGGAGCCGGCGTCCTCGGCGTACGCGCGCGCGGCGGCCGCGAGGTCTTCGCGCCACGGCGGCGGCTGGTCGTCCCGGTGCCGGTACTCGCCGCGGAGGATGCGGTCGTAGTCGCCCTTCTCGACCCAGTCGCGCAGCTCGGCGGCGCGCAGCACGTGGAACGGGTGCGTCACGGCGAGCAGGTTGAGCACCTTGAAGACCGCGTCCACCAGGTCGCCGCCCTTGCGGTACTCGTCCGCCTGGGCCAGGAACTCGCCCAGGTCGGTTTCTTCGTTCGTGCCGCCGCCGGCCAGCTTCATCATGCTGCGCATCGCGGCCTCGGGATCCTGCACGGCCAGGAGGCCGGCCCGGTCCGCGGAGAGCTCCGCCTTGCGGCTCCACTCGAGGAGCGCCATGAGCACGGCGCGCGCGGCGAGGCCGATGACGGGGAAGCCGAGCTGCGCGAGCTGGATGAGGATCACCATCATCGTGCGGTAGAGCACGTGGCCGGAGAGGACGTGCCCCACCTCGTGGCCGAGCAGGTAGCGCAGCTCGTTCTCGTGGTCCAGCAGCCGGATCGCGCCGGAGTTCAGGATGATGAACGGCTTGTCCATCCCGTAGGCGCCCGCGTTCACGACGGGCGTCTGCGAGATGAAGAGCGGGTAGCGCTCGGGCGCGTCGAGCGTCTCGAGCACGTCGGAGTACGCCCGGTAGACCTCGGGGAACTGCCGCTCGCTCACGCGCACGGCGTTCGCCTGGAACGCGAGGCGGATGGGCCGCTCGCCGAACAGGCCGAACACCTTGCGGAGCACCTCGTCGAACACGGGGATCCTGCGCAGGGCCTGGAGCGCCGCGCGGTCGGCGGGGTGCTCCCAGGCAGACGGGTCGATCGCGCGCAGCAGGCGGCGGGCGCGGGGGGCGTCGGTCGTGGCTGCCATGGCGGTGCTCCCGGTGGGAGTGTGGGCGGGGCGCGCCGCTCGCGGGCCGCCCCGGCTCGTCGTGTGACTACCCCAGTACGTCGCGGGCGGCACCGTGTTTCAGCTCGGGTGCCGGCTCGGGCGCGCCTCCGCTGCCGCGCCTCCGCGGCCGTGTGCCGGGCGGCACCGTGCTTCGGCTCCGCTGTCGATGCGGAGCCGCCGCCCGAGCCGATCCGCGCGCGCCGCGCGGCCCGTGCGGGCCCGGGGGCTCGCGCCCCGGCCGGCTCACAGCCCGGCCAGTGCCTGCTCCAGGTCCGCGATCAGGTCGTCCGCGTCCTCGATGCCGACGGAGAGCCGCACCAGCCCCTCGGTCACGCCCATGGCCTCGCGCCGTTCGGCCGGCACGGACGCGTGCGTCATCGTGACCGGATGCCCGATCAGGCTCTCGACGCCGCCCAGGCTCTCCGCGAGCGCGAAGACGCGCGTCCGCTCGACCACGCGGCGGGCGCGGGCGAGCGAGCCCAGCTCCATGCTGACCATGCCGGTGAAGCCGCGCATCTGGCGCCGCGCCAGCTCGTGCTGAGGGTGCGAAGGCAGGCCCGGGTAGTAGACGCGCTCGATGGCCGGGTGCTGCTCCAGGTACTGCGCCACGCGCATGCCGTTGCGGTTGTGCGCCTCCATGCGCAGGTGCAGCGTCTTGGTCCCGCGCAGCACGAGCCACGCGTCCCACGGCCCCGGCACGGCGCCGGTCGCCTTCTGCATGAAGCGGAGGTCCGCGGCCACGCCGTCGTCGTTCGTCACGACGATCCCGCCGATCACGTCCGAGTGGCCGTTCAGGTACTTGGTGCTCGAGTGGACGACGATGTCGGCCCCCAGCTCGAGCGGGCGCTGGTTGTACGGCGAGGCGAACGTGTTATCCACGGCCAGGAGCACGCCCGCATCGCGGGCGATGCCCGCGATCGCGCGGATGTCCGCGACGCGCATCATCGGGTTGGTCGGCGTCTCGAGGTAGACGAGACGCGTGGCGGGGCGGAGCGCGTCGCGCACCTGGTCCGGGTCACCCGTATCCACGAACGTGAACTCGATGCCGAACCGCGCGAGCACGTGCGTGAACATGCGGTGCGTCCCGCCGTACAGGTTCTCCTCGCTCACGACGTGGTCGCCGGCGGAGAGCCGCTTGATGATCGCCTCGATCGCGGCCAGGCCGCTCGCGAAGGCGATGCCGTGGCGGCCGCCTTCGAGCGCGGCGATGTTCGCCTCCATCGCCTCGCGGGTCGGGTTCTGCACCCGCGCGTACTCGTAGCCCCGGCGCGGCGCGCCGAGCGCGTCCTGCACGTATGTCGAGGTCTGGTAGACCGGCGGCATGATCGCGCCGGTGGTGGGGTCCGGAGTCTGCCCGGCATGCACCGCGAGCGTGCCGAACCCGGCATTGCCTTGCGACATGGATTGCTCCGCTCCTCTGAGGGTCGGCTGCGAAAGTAGCGGCGGCCGGCGTGCGGCGGCAACGGGCGTTGCTGCCCAGCGGCCGCGCGGCCTTGCTTCCGCCGGCCCGCGCCGGCATCCTCCCGGGCCGCGCGTGTGTGTCCGCGGCACGGTGCCCGGGCATCCTCCCGGGCCGCGCCTGCGTCCGCGGCACGGTGGTCGGAGGGGAAACGGTGAGCGAACCGCTGCTGAGTCATGATCGCGTCGTCGCGCCGGGGGCGAGCCCCGTCGGCTGGCTGCCCTTCCTGCACGGCGTGTTCGGCGCCGGCCGGAACTGGGGCTCGATCGCCCGGCGGCTGGTGCGCGCGCGGCCGGATTGGGGCGCGCTGCTCGTGGACCTGCGGCTGCACGGTGGATCCCGTGCCGCCGCGCCGCCGCACACCATCGGCGCGGCGGCCGCCGATGTGCACCGCCTGGTCGAGACGCTCGGCGTCGCCGTGCCCGCGATCCTGGGGCACTCGTTCGGCGGCAAGGTCGCGCTGGAGTACGCGCGTGCGCATGGCGCGCACCTGGAGCAGGTGTGGGTGATCGACTCGACGCCCGCGGCAGGCCCGCCCGGCGGCAGCGCGTGGCGCATGCTGGAGGCGCTGCGGCGCGTCCCCTCGGTGTTCCCGGCGCGCGAAGCGGCCGTGCGCGCCATCGAGGCCGAGGGCTTCGAGACCGGCGTGGCGCAGTGGGTGTCCACGAACCTCGAGCCGGCGGACGGCGGCTACCGCTGGCGGCTGGACCTGGACGGCATCGAGGCGTTGTTGCGGGACTTCTTCCGCACGGACCTGTGGGCGGTGCTCGAGGATCCGCCCGGCGCCGCGCACATCCACGTCGTCAAGGCGATCGAGTCCAGCGTGCTCCCGGAGGAGGCGTGCGCGCGCATCGAGGAGATCGGGCGGCGCACCGGCCGGGTCCACCTGCACCGCCTTGCCGGCGGCCACTGGCTCAACGCGGACAACCCGGACGGCGTGCTGGATCTGCTCGTGCGCTCGCTGTAGAGCGCGTTCCCGGCGCGGCGGCGGTTCGCCCGGGCGCGCGGCCGGCAGCCCGGATGGCCGGTTGACCCGCGTCGGCCACTTCTTTTACCTTCGTTTGCCAGGGCGCGCCGCGCGTGTGGCATCCGAACGCCGGCCGCCTTTTCCGTTCCCACCACGGAGTCCGAATGGCGTTCGAGATCCCTCCCGGCCTCATGGTCAGTGTCTCCGGCGTGCGCGGCCGCGTGGGCGTGGAGCTCACGCCCGAGATCGTCTCGCGCTTCGCCGCCGCGTTCGGCGCGTACCTGCGTGAGGGGTGCGAGCGCGAGCGCCCGCGCGTCGTCCTCGCGCGCGACGCCCGCACCTCCGGCCCGATGTTCGCCTCCGCGGCCATGGCCGCGCTCCAGGCCGTGGGGTGCGACGTCGTGGACCTCGGCCTCGCGCCCACGCCCACCGCGCTCCTCTCGATCCGGCACCACGCCGCGGACGGCGGCATCGTCGTCACGGCCAGCCACAACCCCGTCGAGTGGAACGCGCTCAAGCTCGCCTCGCGCGCGGGAATGTTCCTGGACGCGGAGGAGGGGCCGCGCATGCGCGCGTTCGTCCAGGACCGGCCGCTGCCCTGGTGCGCGTGGGACGGTGTGGGCGACGTCGTCCGGGACGATGCCGCCGTCGCGCGCCACATCGAGGCGGTGCTCCGCATCCCGTACCTGGACGTGCCTGCGCTGCGGCGGCGCCGCTTCCGCGTCGCCCTGGACTGCGTGTACGGCGCCGGCGCGGTGCTCCTGCCGCCGCTGCTCGAGGCGCTCGGCTGCGAGGTGATCGGCATCGGGCTCGAGCCGCACGGCCGTTTCCCGCGCCCGCCCGAGCCGGTGGCGGAGAACCTCGGCGACCTCGAGCGGCTGGTGCGCGAGAGCGGCGCGGACGTCGGGCTCGCGACCGACCCCGATGGCGACCGGCTGGCCCTGGTCAGCGAGCGCGGCCGCGCCATCGGCGAGGACTACACGCTGGCGTTCGCGGCGATGCTGGTCCTGCGGCATCGCAAGGGGCCGGTCGTCACGAACCTGTCCACCAGCCGCGTGGTCGAGGACGTCGCGGCCGCCGCGGGCGTCCCGTTCCTGCGCGCGCCGGTCGGCGAGATCAACGTCGCGCGGCGCATGCAGGCGGCGGGCGCGGCGGTGGGCGGGGAAGGGAACGGCGGCGTGATCCTGCCGGACGTGCACCTGACGCGGGACGCGGCGGTTGCGGCGGCGCTGGTGCTCCAGCTCATGCTGGAGACGGGTGTGGCACTGGAGGAACATGTGGGGCACCAGCGCCGCTATGTCATCGTCAAGGAGAAGCTGCCCCGGGACGCGGGTCCGCTGGAGGCGAGCTACGAGCTGCTGGAGCAGGAGCTGGGCGCGCCGGCCTCCGACCGGCAGGACGGCCTGTGGCTCGGCTGGCCCGAGGACGGGAAGTGGCTGCACCTGCGGCCTTCGGGTACGGAGCCGATTCTCCGTATCATCGCGGAGGCGCCGGCGGAGGCGGAGGCGCGGGCCCTGGTCGCCCGGGCGCGGGAGGCGCTGGAGCGGGGTGGGCGGCGCGCCGGCGCGGCGGCGACCGGGGGCGGGCCGGGTACCTGATCGGCCCGCGCCGCGGGCACGGTTGGTGCCGGGGAGGAGCATGCTGGCCACCGGGGCCCCGGGCCGCGGGGCCTGCACCCCCTCATGGCGCGCCCGTGCCTCGGCGGGTCCCGGCGCCGTCCAAGCCAGGCAACGAATCGCGGAGCGAGCGAATGTGCGGGATCGTCGGATACGTGGGGCACCGGCCTGCGGCGCCCCTGCTGGTCGAGGGGCTCCACCGCCTGGAGTACCGCGGCTATGACTCGGCCGGATTGGCCATCCTGGTGGATGGGCGGCTGGAGACGCGCAAGGCGGCCGGCAAGATCGCGGAGCTGGAAAAGCTGCTGCGCAACGGCGGCCAGCCGGTCGGCACGTGCGGGATCGCGCACACCCGCTGGGCGACGCACGGCGCGCCGACGACGCAGAACGCGCACCCGCACGTGGACTGCGGCGGCCGGTTCGCCGTGGTGCACAACGGCATCATCGAGAACGCGGGGACGCTGCGGCAGAAGCTGGAGGCGCTCGGCCACGAGCTGTGCACGGAGACGGACACGGAAGTCATCGCCCACATGCTGGAGGAGGCCTACGAGGGCTCGCTGGAGGATGCGCTGCGTGCGGTCCTCAGCCAGGTCGAGGGGACGTACGGCCTCGCGGTGCTGACGAGCCACGAGCCGGGCAAGATCGTGGTCGCGCGGCGCGGCAGCCCGCTGCTGCTCGGCGTCGGAGGGGAGGGGGAGAACTTCGTCGCGAGCGATGCGGCGGCGGTGGTGCAGCACACCCGCCGCGTCGTCTACCTGGACGATGGCGAGATCGCGGTGCTGACGCCGGAGGGGTACCACACCGCCTCGCTGGAGGGCGACCGGGTCTCGAAGGAGATCATCCACGTCAACTGGGACCTCGCGGCGATCGAGAAGGGCGGACACGAGCACTTCATGCTCAAGGAGATCTTCGAGCAGCCCGAGACGCTGCGCAATGCGATGCGCGGCCGGCTGCTGGAAGAGGAGGGCATGGTGCGGTTCGGCGGGTTGAACCTGACGCCGGACGAGCTGAAGGCGGTCCGCAACATCACGCTGATCGGATGCGGCACGTCGTGGCACGCGGGGCTGATCGGCGAGTACCTGCTGGAGGAGATCGCGCGGCTGCCGGTCGAGGTCGAGTATGCGTCCGAGTTCCGCTACCGCAATCCGGTGATCGGGCCGGACTCGCTGGCGATCGTCATCAGTCAATCGGGCGAGACGGCGGACACGCTGGCGGCTCTCAGGGAGGCGCGGCGGCGCGGCGCCACGGTGTTGGGGATCGTGAACGTCGTGGGTTCGACGATCGCGCGCGAGGCGGACGGCGGCATCTACCTGCACGCGGGTCCGGAGATCGGCGTTGCTTCGACCAAGGCGTTCACCAGCCAGGTCGCGACGCTGGTGATGTTCACGGTGCTGATGGCGCGGCTGCGCGGCACGCTCTCGCTGCTCCAGGCGCGGGAGATCATCGCGGCGCTGCGGCGTCTGCCCGAGCAGGTCGAGCAGGTGCTCGCGCTGAACGACGCGATCCGCGAGCTGGCGCGCATTTACAAGGACAGCTCGAACTTCCTCTACCTCGGCCGCGGCTACAACTTCCCGGCCGCGCTGGAGGGCGCGCTCAAGCTCAAGGAGATCAGCTACATCCACGCGGAGGGCTATCCGGCCGCGGAGATGAAGCACGGGCCCATCGCGTTGATCGACGAGAACATGCCGGTGGTGGTCATCGCGCCGAACGATGCGGTCTACAGCAAGATCGTGTCGAACGTGGAGGAGGTGAAGGCGCGGGGCGGCCGCGTGATCGCGGTGGTGACGGACGGCAACCACGAGTTGCCGCGGAAGGTGGATCACCTCATCACGGTCCCCAAGACCGTGGACCTGTTGACCCCGATCCTGACCACGGTCCCACTCCAGCTCCTCGCATACCATATCGCGGTCATGCGGGGGTGCAACGTGGACCAGCCGCGCAACCTCGCCAAGTCCGTGACCGTGGAGTGACCCCATGCGGGTGGTGCTCCAGCGCGTCGCGCGCGCCGAGGTCCGGATCGGCGGCCGCACGGTCGGCCGCATCGGGACGGGCTTCCTGCTGCTCGTGGGCTTGCGCGCGGACGACACGGAGGAGAAACTGCGTTGGATGGCCGACAAGGTCGTCGGGCTACGGCTGTTCCCGGACGCGGACGGCAAGATGAACCTGGCGCTGGACGAGGTCGGGGGAGGCCTGCTCGTGGTCAGCCAGTTCACGCTCTACGGCGATGCCCAGAAGGGCCGGCGGCCCAGCTTCGTCGAGGCGGCGCCGCCCGAGGTCGCCATCCCCCTCTACGAGCGCTTCGTCCAGCTCCTGCGCGAGCGCGCGCCCGGGCCGGTCGAGACGGGTGAGTTCGGCGCGATGATGGAGGTGGAGCTGGTGAACGACGGACCCGTCACGCTGATCCTGGAACGATGAGCACGCTGGCCGCCTGGCCGCCGGAAGGGAGGGCGGCTGCGGGTGCCGGCGCGGCGCGGGAGGCGGCACGCCGCTCGCGTCCGCCGCTCAT
Organism: Longimicrobiales bacterium; assembly: GCA_036381195.1. Classification (GTDB taxonomy): domain Bacteria; phylum Gemmatimonadota; class Gemmatimonadetes; order Longimicrobiales; family RSA9; genus RSA9. The sequence continues at coordinate 7,975 of DASVDH010000019.1, forward strand.
CCTTGCCTCCGGATCGCCGCGTCGCGCCCAGTTGCTGCGCATGCTCGGGCTGAGCTTCGAGGTCGTGGTGCCGCGGGTGGACGAGGCGTGGCGGGAGGGCGAGCCGGCGGCGTTGCACGCCGAGCGGCTCGCGCGGGAGAAGGCGCAGGCCGTCGCGGCGGGCCGGCCGGACGGGCTCGTCATCGGCTGTGACACGATCGTCGTGGTGGACGGCGAGATCCTCGGCAAGCCGCGGGACGAAGCGGATGCCGTGCGCATGCTGCTGCGGCTCGCCGGGCGCGACCACCGGGTCGAAACCGGAATCGCCATTGCAGCGCCGGGCGGCCGGATGGAGAGCTCGGTCGAGGGCGCCCGCGTCCGGTTCCGCCCCTTCGACCGCACCACCGCCGAGGAGTACGTGGCCACGGGCGAGCCCATGGACAAGGCAGGGGCGTACGGCATCCAGGGGCTCGGCGCGGCGCTCGTGGACCTGATCGATGGGGACTTCTTCGCGGTGGTCGGACTGCCGGTTTCACGGATGATCTCCCTCCTACGCGCCCTCGGCTGGCGCTACAACTTCCGCGGCCTCGAGCCGCTGTGACCATGAGCCACCCCGAAGCCGTACGCTGGTCTGCGGACACCCGGGCGGTGGACGTGCTGGACCAGACCCGACTGCCCGAAGCCGAGGTGCGGCTGCGGCTGAGGTCTGCGCGCGACGTCGCCGAAGCGATCGCCATGCTGCGCGTGCGCGGCGCGCCGGCCATCGGCGTCGCGGCCGCCCTCGGCCTCACCGTCGAGATGGAGCGCTGGACCGACCGGCCCGCGCCGGAGTTCCGGGCGCGGTTCGACGAGGCGTGCCGGATCCTGCGTGCCGCGCGGCCGACCGCGGTGAACCTCTCCTGGGCGATCGACCGCATGGCGCGCCGCGCTTCGGCCATGGCCGGCGCGTCCGGCGCCGCGATCGCGCTCGCGCTGCGCGCGGAGGCGACCGCGATCCTCGAGGAGGACCGCGCGATGTGCCGCCGCATCGGCGAGAACGGCCTCGGCCTGCTCCCGGAGGAGCCCGTCGGCATCCTGACCCACTGCAACGCGGGCGCGCTCGCGACCGCGGGCATGGGGACCGCGCTCGCGCCCGTCTACCTCGCGCACCAGGCCGGGCGCGACGTGCACGTCTACGTGGACGAGACGCGCCCACTGCTGCAAGGCAGCCGCATCACGGCGTGGGAGCTCATGCGCGCGGGCGTCCCCACGACGCTGGTGGCGGATGCCGTGGCCGGCACGCTCATGCAGCAGGGCAGGATCCAGCTCGTCATCGTCGGCGCGGACCGCATTGCCGCGAACGGGGACGTGGCCAACAAGATCGGCACCTACGCGCTGGCCGTGCTGGCCCGGCATCATGGCATCCCGTTCTACGTCGCGGCGCCGACGAGCACGCTGGACCCCGCGACGCCGACGGGCGCGGGCATCCCGATCGAGGAGCGTGATCCGGACGAGGTCCGTCGCGGCTTCGGCCGCCTCACCGCGCCCGCGGACGTGCCTGTCTACACCCCGGCGTTCGACGTGACGCCGGCAGAGCTCGTGACCGCGATCATCACCGATCGCGGCGTGCTGCGCCAGCCGTATGCGGACGCGATCCGCCGCGCAGGGGGGGACCAGGGCAGGCAGGCGGTGGAGGCGGCGGCGCGCAGCACCGCGCGGGCCGCCGCCGCGCATGCCGCGCTCGCGCGCGCCGGCGGCGAGGTCTGACCGTGTCCGCGATCCTCGCCATCGACCAGGGGACCACCGGCACCACCTGCCTCGTGCTGGGGCGGGATGGTCGGGTGCTGGGCCGCGCCTACGCCGAGCTCACGCAGCACTACCCGCGGCCCGGCTGGGTCGAGCACGACGCGGAAGAGATCTGGGCGGTCACGTTGGGCACGGCCCGCGAGGCGGTCGCCGCCGCGGGCGTCACGCCGACAGCCATCGGGATCACCAACCAGCGCGAAACCGTCGTGGTCTGGGATCGCGCGACGGGCGAGCCCGTAGGCCGCGCGATCGTCTGGCAGGACCGGCGGACGGCGCCGCTCTGCCGGGAGCTGCGGGAGGCAGGGCGCGAGCCCTGGATCCGCGAGCGGACCGGACTCGTCCTCGACCCCTATTTCTCGGCGACCAAGCTCGCATGGCTGCTGGAGCACGTGCCGGAGCTGCGCCGCCGCGCGGAGGCGGGCGACCTCGCCGCGGGCACGATCGATTCCTGGCTGGTCTGGAAGCTGACGGGCGGGCGCGTGCACGCGACCGATCCGACCAACGCATCACGCACGCTGCTCTACGCCATCGACCGGCTCGAGTGGGATGACGAGCTGCTCGCGCTGTTCGGCGTGCCGCGCGCGCTGCTGCCGGAGGTGCGGCCGTCCGGCGGGAGCTTCGGCGAGACGGATCCCGCGCTCTTCGGCGCGGCCGTTCCGATCGCGGGCGTGGCCGGAGACCAGCAGGCCGCGCTGTTCGGCCAGGGCTGCTGGGCGCCGGGCCAGGCCAAGAACACGTACGGCACGGGCGCGTTCCTGCTGCTGCACACCGGCCGGACGCGGGTCGAGTCGCGCCGCGGCCTGCTCACGACCGTCGCGTGCGGCCCCCGTGGCGAGCCGGCCTACGCGCTCGAGGGGGCGATCTTCATCGCCGGCGCGGCGATTCAGTGGCTGCGGGACGGGCTGGGCATCATCGCGCGCGCCGCGGAGACCGAGGCGCTGGCCCGCTCGCTCGAGTCCAACGACGGCGTCTACTTCGTCCCCGCGTTCGTCGGCCTGGGCGCGCCGCACTGGGATGCCGAGGCGCGCGGGACGATCGTCGGGCTGACGCGCGGCGCCGGGCGCGCGCATCTCGCCCGTGCCGCGCTCGAGGCGATGGCGTACTCGACGCACGACGTGCTGGCTGCGATGGTCGCCGATTCCGGCGTGGACGCACGCGAGCTCGCCGTGGACGGCGGCGCCGCGCAGAACGACTGGCTGATGCAGTTCCAGGCGGACGTGCTCGGCATCCCGGTGCTGCGCCCGCGGCTCGTCGAGACGACGGCGCTGGGTGCGGCGGGATTGGCCGGGCTGGCGGCGGGCGTCTGGCCGGATGCGGGGGCCTTCCACGCCTCGCGCGGCGGCGAGCCGGCACGCTTCACGCCCGTCATGGCGCCCTCTGACCGGGCGGCGCTGCTCGCCGGCTGGCGCCGGGCGCTGGAAGCGACCCGCGCCGCGGCGCGGGTCGCCGCCGATGCTCCTCCGATCTCCGGCCCCGGAACATGACGGCGCTCGCGGCCCTGGCGCTCTGCACGGCGATCGCCTGCCCGGCGCCGGGTGAGGGCCCGCCGCCCGACTCGGCAGCGGGTCCGCGCATTCCCCTGCCGATCCAGGCGCCGGCGCCTGCCCGCCTCCTTCCGGTCTCCGCTCCCTGGCAGCAGGACCGCTGGCTGGCCGAGGACAAGTTGCGCCATTTCCTCACCTCGTTCGGCGGGACCAACCTCGCCTTCGGCGCGCTGCGCACGGCGGGCCTGGACCGCGAGCCCGCGATCGCCGGCGCGGCGGCCGCAGCCCTGGCCGCCGGCCTCTGGAAGGAGTGGCGCGACCGCCGGGCCGGCGGTCCGTTCAGCGGGAAGGACCTGGTCTGGGACGGCCTCGGCATCCTGGCGGGGCTGGCCCTGGCCTCAGCCACGCGCTGACCTCCGGCCGTGTCGCTTCCGCCCCCGATTTCCATCCCCGCCGCCCGCCTGCACGACCTGGAGGACGGCGCCTCGCTCGAGTGGCTCGAGGCGGACGGCCGTGGCGGCTACGCATCCGGGACGGCGGTCGGCGCCAACACGCGCCGCTACCACGGCGTGCTCGTCGTGGCACGGCGGCCTCCCGCGGACCGCATCGTGCTGCTCTCGCGGCTGGAAGAGGCGGTCGTGACCGCGACCGGCGAGCGCTACGAGCTCGGGACCAACTACTATCCAGGCACCGTGTACCCGACCGGCCATCGCTGGCTCGAGTCGTTCCGGCTCGACCCCTGGCCGGTGTGGCAGTACCGGCTGGGCCCGCTCATGCTGACGAAGGCGCTGTTCGCCGCGCGCTCCGCGGATGCCGTCGTCGTCCTCTATCACCTCCGCGGCGGGGACGCGCTGCTGGAGCTGCGCCCGCTCGTGGCCGGCCGCAGCGACCACGCCCTGGTCAGCGCGAACGACGTCGTGGCGCAGGAGGCGGTGGTCGAATCCGGGCGCATCGCGTACCACCCATACCCGCGGATCCCACCCCTCGTCCTGACCCACGATGGCGGCGAGTGGCACGCCGACCCGCGGTGGTACTACCGCACGCTCTACCCGCGCGAGGCGGAGCGCGGGCTGGACGACCGCGAGGACCTCTTCCAGCCCGGCGTGCTGCGGGTGCCGCTCGCGGCGGGCCGGTCGTGGCGTCTCGCGTGCGCCACGCACCCCGTGCGGCTGGACCGGGCGGCGGAATGGGCCGCAGCGGAGCAGCGCAGGCGCGCCGACGCGGCCGCGCGCGGGCGCCGGCTGGGCGGAGCGGACGAGTGGCTCGCGGGCCTCGGCGCGAGGCTCGGCCTCGCCGCGGATGTGTTCCTCGTCGAGCGCGACGACGCGCGCACCATCATCGCCGGCTATCCCTGGTTCACCGACTGGGGCCGCGATGCGATGATCTCGATCCCGGGCCTCTGCCTCGCGCTCGGGCGCGTCGGAGATGCGGAAGCCGTGCTGCGCGCCTTCGCCGCGCAGCAGCGCGACGGGCTCATCCCCAACCGCTTCCCGGATCACGGCGGCGAGGTCCCGGCCGACCACTACAACGCTGCGGACGCGTCGCTCTGGTTCGTCGAGGCCGTCGCCGCGCTGCACGACGCGGGTGGCGATGCGCGCCCGTTCTGGCCGGTCGTGCGGCGTGTGCTCCGCGCGTACGCGCGCGGCACGCGCTTCGGCATCCGCCTCGAGCCGGACGGCCTCGTTCGCCAGGGCGCGGAGGGCGTGCAGCTCACGTGGATGGACGCCAAGGTGGACGGCTGGGTGGTCACGCCGCGCGCGGGGCGCGCCGTCGAGATCAACGCGCTTTGGTTCAACGCGCTGCTCCGGGCCGCGGGCCTCGCGCGCGCGTTCGGCGAAGATCCCGGCGAGTACGAGGCCATGGCGCGCCGCGCGCGCTCCGCGTTCCGCGCGTTCTGGAATCCGGATGCGCGGTGCCTGTTCGACGTCCTGGACGACGACGGCCGGCCGGATCCCGCGCTCCGGCCGAACCAGCTCCTCGCGGTCTCGTTGCGGCACTCGCCGCTCACGCGCGAGCAGATGCGGGGCATCGTCGAGGCCGTGGAGCGCGAGCTGCTCGTCCCGCTGGGGGTGCGCACGCTCGCGCCGTCCGCGCCCGGCTACCGGGGCAGGTTCCAGGGGCCGCCACACGAGCGCGATGCAGCGTACCATTCCGGCAGCGCCTGGCCGTGGCTGCTCGGGCCGTTCGCCACCGCGTACCTGCGCGTGCACGGCGGGCGCCAACGCGCGAGGGAACGCGTGCGCGAGCTGCTCGTCGCCGTCGAACGTCACCTCTTCGAGTACGGCCTCGGCCACATCGCCGAGGTCGTCGGCGGCGATCCGCCGCACGCGCCGGGCGGCTGCATCGCGCAGGCCTGGAGCTGCGCGGAGGCGCTGCGCATCCTGCAGATGCTCCGGCCACGCCCGGTGGCGGCGCCCCCGCGTCCGCGATAGATTCCTGCTGCAATGGAGATCCTGATCGCCGTGCTCATGGCCGCCGCGGCCGTGGGCGCAGTGCTGGTGCCGTTCATCGCGCAGGGCCGCGCGGCGCCTGCCGGCGCCCCCGCGTTGGATGAGGACGCCATCGAGGCGGCCGTCGCGCGCTACCGCGAGGCGCTCCGCGCCGGCACGGTGTGCGCGCGCTGCGTGTTCGCGAACCCGCCGGGCAGCCGTTTCTGCGCGGACTGCGGGCGGCCTCTGTTCGAGCCCGGCGCGGGTGATGCGGGCGGCGCCGCGGCCGCGAGCGCTGGCACGTGAGCACGCGGCGCGAGGCAGGTGGCGACGCCGGGCGCGGGGAGGCGCGCGACGCTTCCGCCCCGCGCGTCGTCGACCTGCGCAGCGACACCGTCACGCGGCCCACGCCGGCGATGCGTGAGGCGATCGCGCGGGCCGAGGTGGGCGATGACTCGCTGGGTGACGACCCCACCGTGAAGGCGCTCGAGGCGCGGGTCGCCGCGCTGCTCGGCAAGGAGGCGGCGCTCTTCTTTCCGAGCGGCATCATGGCCAACGAGGCGGCGCTGCTCGTGCTCGCCCCGCCCGGCACGGAAGTGGTCGTCGAGGCCACCTGCCACTACGTGGACTGGGAGGACGGCGCGCCCGCGCACTGGGCGGGCGTTCAGCTCCGTGGCGTGCCCACGCCGGACGGCATCCTGACGGCGGAGCACGTGCGCGGCGCGATCCGCCGGCCGAGCCCCTTCCAGATCCGCACCTCGCTGGTTTCGCTGGAGAACACGCACAACGCGGCCGGCGGCCGCGTCCTGCCGCTCGAGGTCATGCGGGAGATCCGCGCGGTCGCCCGCGAGCACGGCCTGCCGGTGCACCTGGACGGCGCCCGGCTGTGGAATGCCGCCGCCGCGACCGGCATCCCGGAGGCCGCGTGGGCGGCGGAGGCCGACACGGTGATGGTCACGCTCTCGAAGGGCCTCGGCTGCCCCGCCGGCTCCCTCCTCGCCGGCGACGCGGCGGTCATCGAGCAGGCGTGGCGCGTGCGCCGCCGCCTGGGCGGCGGCATGCGGCAGGTCGGCCTGCTCGCGGCCGCCGGGCTGTACGCGCTCGACCACCACCGGGAGCGCCTGGCGGAGGATCACGCGCGTGCGCGCGCGCTCGCCGCGCTCGCGCGTGAGATCCCGGGGCTCCGCGTCGTCGAGCCGGAGACGAACATCGTGATGTTCGACATCCTCGCCCCAGGCCTCACCGCGGCCGATGTCGTGCGGGGGCTCCGGCAGCACGGCGTGCTCATGACCGAGTTCGGGGCGCGGCGGATCCGCGCGGTCACGCACCTAGACGTGGACGACGACGGCATCCGTCGGGCCGCCGCGGCGCTGGCCAGCGTGCTCGGCGGGGCCGGCGGGCCGGGGGGCTGACGGGCGCGAGCCGCCCCCACGAGGCCCCGACCGCGAGCCCCGGCCGGCCGGCGAGGCCGGGCGCTCCTCGTCGGGCCGCGGGCGTCGCCGGACCCGCCGCTCCCCCTGCCGGCCCAGCACCCGCGGCGGCCGCGGTCGTTGGCCCGTCCTCGTATTCGGGCGTCCCTTCCTGCCCTTGTGCCGCCCGGAAAACCGCGCATCTTAGGACTCCCGCGGGAGGCACGGATCCGGGCGCAAGGGGTACCAGAACGCATTCACCCACAACACGATGTGACGCATCGGAACAGGCGGGGAGATGCCAACGCTCGAGCTCACGGATGAGAAGCGGAAGGCGCTGAACATCGCCATCGCGCAGATCGAGCGGGCCCACGGCAAGGGCTCGATCATGCGCATGGGCGTGGACGGCGCGCGCGTCCAGGTCGAAGCCATCCCGACCGGCGCGATCAACCTGGACGCGGCCATCGGGATCGGCGGGATCCCGCGCGGCAGGATCAGCGAGATCTACGGCCCGGAGTCCAGCGGGAAGACCACCCTCTGTCTCCACGTCATCGCCAACGCGCAAAAGCAGGGCGGCGTCGCCGCGTTCATTGACGCGGAGCACGCCCTCGACATCGAGTACGCGCGCAAGCTCGGCGTGGACGTCGACAACCTCCTCGTCAGTCAGCCGGACACGGGCGAGCAGGCGCTGGAGATCGCCGAGGTCCTCATCCGCAGCAGCGCGGTGGACGTGGTCGTCGTGGACTCCGTCGCCGCGCTCGTGCCGCGCGCGGAGATCGAGGGCGAGATGGGCGACTCGCACGTCGGGCTCCAGGCGCGCCTCATGAGCCAGGCGCTGCGCAAGCTCACCGGCGCGGTGAGCCGCTCGCGGACCGCGGTAATCTTCACCAACCAGATCCGCGAGAAGATCGGCGTCATGTTCGGCAACCCGGAGACCACCACGGGCGGCCGCGCGCTGAAGTTCTACGCGAGCGTCCGGCTGGACATCCGGCGCGTCGGCGCGATCAAGGATGGCCAGGAGCTGGTCGGCAACCGGACGCGCGTCAAGGTCGTCAAGAACAAGTGCGCGCCGCCGTTCCGCCAGGCCGAGTTCGACATCATGTACAACGAGGGCATCAGCCACTACGGCCTGCTTGTGGACCTCGGCGTTGAGTGCCGCGTCATCGAGAAGTCCGGCGCGTGGTTCTCCTACGGGGACACCCGGCTCGGCCAGGGCCGCGAGAACGCCAAGGGCTTCCTGCGCGAGAACCCGGAGCTCGCCGCCGAGATCGAGGCCAAGGTCCGCGCCGAGCTCGGGATGAAGAGTCTGGCCGCGAGCGACGACGGCGCCGCGGCTGGCTACGACGAGTAGCCGACGGCTCGCCTCCCACCGCTCGCGGCCGGCCGGGTCGGCGATCGAGCGCCGGCCCCGGTGCCGCGCACCGCGCTGCCAGTGCGGACCGTGACGGCAGCCGGCTAGATCCGGCGTGAGCACCCGCGATCCAGGACGGCCAGGATGCAGCGAGGCCCCGGCTGGTACCGGAGCCTCGCTGCATGTCCGTCGCCGCGTCAGCGCGGCTGCGGCCTCACGTCCTTGCCCCCCGCGATCGCGCTGGGATGCGACGTAGACGTAGGGTAGCTCTCGGCCGCCTCACCCGATCGCGCCCTTCCGCACCACCCGGAACCGCGCGACGTACTGCACCTCGAGCTCGTCGCGCAGCACGCCGTACACCACGTCGCCGTCGAACGTCATGAGCGCGAAGCTCGCCGGGAACTCGACGACGCCGAGATACCGGCCATCGGCATCGAACACGTCCCAGCGCGGGCTGCCGGGGTCCTGGATGTTGAAGGCCGCGCCGGACTCCTTCGCCATCGCCGCAGTCTTGATCTGCTGCACCCAGATCGTGTGGCCGGGCCCGGCCTTGATGCGCGCAAGCGCGGGGTAGTAGTCGGCGAAGCTGATGCTCTGCTCGATCTGCTGCATCGCGGCCGGCGGAATGCCGGCCCGCTTCCATGCATCGCGGAAGAGCTCGAGGAAGGCTTCCCGGTCCGCTGCCGTGACGGGAGCACGCTCGAACGGCTTGCGGATCACCCGCGCCAGCGTGCCGCCCGGGCGGCGGACCTCGATCCGGTAGTCCGTGTTCACGGCCGTGATGATCGAGCCATCGGCGGCGATGTCCCACACGGGTTCCGGCTCGAACATGCGGATCTGCATCGCGCCGCCCTGCAGCCGGAACGTCTCGCCCGCGGGGATCATGGCGAGCGTGTCGCTCGAGCCGTCCATGCCGCGCGCGACGATCGGCGCCTCCGTCGAGGCCTCCGGCTGCGGCTGGCCGGGGAAGGGGAAGCGCATGAGCTGGTGCGCCACGCGCCCGTCCGGCGTCATCGCCCAGGCGACCGGGATCCCCTCCGCCATCGGGAGCGGGAAGCTGCCCGCCTCCTCGCCGCCGGCCACGAACCGGTTCATGCGCTGGAGCATGATGTCCGCGACCAGGACGGTGTCCCCCCGGGCGACGAACACGGGCCCTGCGCCGGGGCTGAACTCGCCGGGGCCCGAGCCTGCCTTTCCCACCGTGCGGAGCAGCGTGCCGTTCGCGTCGAAGACGCGGAGCGCCTGCGCCTGCTGGTCCAGCACGTAGATCCGCCCGTCCGAGTCTGCGTCGATCCCGGCAACGTTGCCGAACTGGTAGTCGGGGTCGCCCTCGGCCACGCCGATCCTCAGCTCCTCGACGACGCTCCACTGCTCGCCCGGCCGCCAAACCCCCGTCCCCGGATTCTCCACGATGACCACGCCCGCGCTGTCCCGCGTCGTCCCGGCCCACTCGCCCGAGGCGGGAGCTCCGCCGCACCCCGCGAGAGCAGTGGCAGCGGCCGCGGACAGGATCACCATCATGTGTCGCAGCATGGGCACACTCCCGTTCTGGAGGAAGGCGGCCGGCCCTGGACCCGGCACGGGCCCACTCCCCTCCGCCACGTGCACGCATGTTACCGGGGGACAGACCCCTGCGCAACGAAACGGCCGCTGCCGCCCCGCGCATCTGCCCGGCCGCGCCGCTCCGTACGGAGCGGCATGCGTGGCGGGTTTCGCCAGCTCTGACGGGCCCGCCGGCCCTTCGCGCCGGCAACGAAATGCCGTATATTAGACGTTTCAGCGAACCAACGCCGGCGCCGCCGCCCCCGCAAGGGTGGGGGCGCCCGCCCTGCAGGTGCCCATGAACTCATCCGAGATCCGCCAGCGCTTCCTCGACTACTTCGCCCGCCACGGCCATCGCGTCGTGCCGAGCTCGAGTCTCGTCCCCGCGGACGACCCGACCCTGCTCTTCACCAACGCGGGGATGGTCCAGTTCAAGCGCGTCTTCCTGGGCGAGGAGAAGCTGCCGTTCCAGCGTGCGACGACGGCGCAGAAGTGCCTGCGCGTGAGCGGCAAGCACAACGACCTCGAGGAGGTGGGCGTCACCGCGCGCCACCACACCTTCTTCGAGATGCTGGGCAATTTCTCCTTCGGCGATTACTTCAAGCGCGACGCGATCGCGTTCGCCTGGGAGCTGCTGACCGAGGAGTACGCGCTGCCGCGCGAGCGGCTGTGGGCGACCGTGCACTACTCGGATGACGAGGCCGCGAAGCTCTGGGAAGAGGTCGCGGGGCTGCCGCCCTCGCGCATCTTCCGGCTGGGCGACAAGGACAACTTCTGGCAGATGGGCGAGACCGGCCCCTGCGGCCCCTGCTCGGAGATCCACTTCGACCTGCGGCCTGCGGACCGGCGCGGCACGGAGCTGGGGCTCGACGAGTTCGTCGCCTGCGGGGAACGGGGCGAGTTCCTCGAGCTCTGGAACCTCGTCTTCATGCAGTTCGACCGGCGCGCGGATGGCGAGCTCGAGCCGCTGCCCGCGCCGTCCATCGACACCGGCGCCGGCCTCGAGCGGCTCGCCGCAGTGCTCCAGGGCGTGCAGTCGAACTACGAGACGGACCTGTTCACGCCGCTGATCGAGCGCGCCGTGCGCACGGTCGGCACGCCGTTCGACCCGGCCGCGCCGACGGGCACGTCCTACCGCGTGCTCGCGGACCACGCGCGCGCCGTCGCGTTCCTGCTGGCGGACGGGGTCTTCCCCTCCAGCGAGGGGCGCGGTTACGTGCTGCGGCGCATCCTGCGCCGCGCGGTGCGACACGCGTGGCTCCTGGGCCGGCGCGAGCCGACGCTGGTGGACGTCGTGGACGAGGTCGTTGCCCGCATGGGCGATGCGTACCCCGAGCTGCGCGAGCGACACGACCATCTCCTCGAAACCACCCGGCTCGAAGAGGAGCGCTTCCTCCAGACCATCGGCGCCGGGATGGAGCGCTTCGACGAGGTCGCGCCCGAGCTCCCGCCGCAGGAGCGCGGCGCCGTGGACGCCGGCCTGCGGCCGCGCCCCGTCATCCAGGGCGCCGAGGCGTTCCGACTCTACGACACGTACGGCTACCCGCTGGACCTGATCGAGCTCATGGCGCGCGAGCGCGGCTACGCCGTGGACCTCGCCGGGTTCGAGGCCGCGCTCGAGGAGCAGCGCGAGCGCTCGCGGGCCGCACACCAGGCGCGTGCCGCCGGGAGCGGGGATGCATCCGCGCTCGCCGCCGGCTGGGAGGAGCTCGTCTCGGAGCCGGAGCAGCGCTTCGTGGGTTACGAGCGCACGGCGCTCGAGACGGACATCGTCGCCTACCGCCGCGAGGACGGGCGCCTCGCGCTCCAGCTCCGCGAGAACCCGTTCTACGTGGAGGCCGGCGGCCAGGTGAGTGACCGCGGCGTGGTCGAGGGCGCGGGCTGGCGCATGGTGGTGGACGACGTGCGCCGGGTCGCCGGCCGCGTCGCCGTGCTGGGCGACGTCGAGGGCGAGTTCCCCGGCGGGCGCGCGCCGTTGCGCGTGTACGCCGCCGTCGAGCAACCCACGCGGCACGACACGGAGCGCAACCACACGGCGACGCACCTGCTGCACGCGGCGCTGCGCAAGGTGCTGGGCACGCACGTCGTGCAGCGCGGCTCGCTGGTCGCGCCGGATCGCTTGCGCTTCGACTTCTCGCACCCCCGCCCCATGACGCCGGAGGAGATCCGGCAGGTCGAGGACGAGGTCAACCGCGCGATCCTCGCCGACGAGGACGTGTGCATCGACTTCATGGGGTACCGGGAGGCCGTGGAGCGCGGCGCCATGGCGTTGTTCGGCGAGAAGTACGGCGACGTGGTCCGCGTCATCTCGGTGCCCGGCGTGAGCGCCGAGCTGTGCGGCGGCACGCACGTCCGCCACACGGGCGAGATCGGCATGCTGCGCATCGTGAGCGAGACGGGCGTGGCCGCGGGCGTGCGCCGCATCGAGGCGGTCACGGGCCCGGCCGCGTACGCGCGCGCGGTCGAGCACGAGGACACGCTGCGCCAGGCCGCGGCCCTGCTGCGCACGTCGCCGGAGACGCTGCTCCGGCGCATCGAGCAGCTCCTCGAGGAGAGGCGCGAGCTCGAGCGCCGGCTGGAGCGCGCCCTGGCGGGTGGCGCGGCGGATCGCGTCGGTGAGCTGGTCCAGCGCGCGGTCGCGGTGGACGATACCCGCGTGGTCGCGGGCGAGGTCGAGATCGCGACGACCGATGAGCTGCGCGCGCTGGGCGACCACCTGCGCGAGCGGCTGGGCAGCGGCGTCGCCGTGCTCGCCGGCCGGCTGGACGATCGCGTCTCCCTGCTCGCCGTCTCGACGGACGACCTGATCGGCCGCGGCGTGCGCGCGGACCGCGTGGTCCGCGAGGTCGCCGCCCTGACCGGCGGGTCGGGCGGCGGGCGGCCGCACATGGCGCAGGGCGGCGTGGGCGACCCGGCCCGGGTCAAGGATGCGCTGGCCCGTGCGCCGGAGATCGTGCGCGCCCTGATTGCGGGGCAGGCATGACGGGGCCTGGCTCGGCCGCGCCGGCCCGGGCCTGGCTCGCCCGGCGCGAGCCGCGCGCGCCGGAGGGGCTGCTGGCGCGCATGGATGCTGCGCTGGCTGGCCGCGCCGAGCCGGAGATCCCGGAGGCGTTCGCGGGCGCCGCGTTCTCGTGCCTGCGCGCGGCGCTGGCGGGAGGCGCAGACCGCTCCGCGGCATGGGACCTGCTTGCCGCGGACGCGCTCCTGACCTACGCGTGCGAGGCCGCCGCGGAGCAAGGGCCGGACGGGCTCGCCGCGCTCCGTCGCGTCGTGTCCCCCGAGCGTTTCATGCAGCTCCTGGCCGGAACCGAATGAAGAGCCCGACCGTCACTGAGATCGCCGGGCACCTCCAGACGCTGGCGTGGCTCGCGGATCGCGTGGCGCGCGAGATGGCGGGCGAGGTCGCGGAGGTTGCCGAGCTCGTGCTGCACGCGCTCGTGGGCGGCGGGAAGCTGCTCTTCTGCGGCAACGGCGGCTCGGCGGCGGACGCGCAGCACCTTGCCGCCGAGTACGTGGTCCGCTTCCGCCGCTCGCGCCTGCCGTTCGCCGCGATCGCGCTGACCACGGACACGTCCGTGCTCACTGCCGCGGCCAACGACTTCGGGTTCGACCAGGTCTTCGCGCGCCAGGTGCTCGCGCTCGCGCGGCCCGGCGACGTGCTGTTCCTGCACTCGACCTCCGGCGAGTCGGCCAACCTGCTCGAGGCGGCGCGCGCCGCCTCGGCCGCGGGCGTCCGGACCGTGGCCCTGCTCGCGCGCGGCGGCGGCCGGCTCCGCGAACTGGTGGACCGCGCCATCGTGCTGCCGACGGACAGCGTCGCGCACGCCCAGGAGCTGCACCTTGCCATCGGCCACGCGATCTGTGAGATCGTCGAGAGCCGGCTCGCCACCGAGCCCGGCGGCGAGTACTGATTGCGGGACGGAGGAGCAGCCGTGCTTCCGATCGACCTGAAGGGCAAGCGCGCGGTCGTCACCGGCGGATCGCGCGGCATCGGTCGTGCGACCGCGCTGCTGCTCGCCCGCGCGGGCGCGGACGTCGGGATCTCCTTCCATAGCCGGGCGGATGCCGCCCACGACACCGTCGCGGACCTGGAGCGCGTGGGCGCGCGGGCGTGGGCGGAGCAGGGCGACCTCGCGGACGTGGACGCCGCGGACCGGCTTGTCGCCCGCGCGGTGCACGAGTTCGGCGGCCTGGACATCCTGATCGGCAACGCGGGCATCTGGCCGCCCGAGGACACGCCGATCGAACGGCTGGAGGCGGACCAGTGGCGCCGCACGCTGGCGGTCAACCTGGATGCCATCTTCTTCACGACGCGCGCCGCCGCGCGCGTGATGGGCGCGGGCGGGCGCATCGTGCTGGTCAGCTCCACCGCGGGGCAGAGGGGCGAGGCCGGGCACGCGGATTACGCGGCCACCAAGGGCGCCGTGATCTCGTTCGTCAAGAGCATTGCGGTCGAGCTGGCGCCCCGGGGCATTACCGTGAACTGCGTGGCGCCCGGCTGGGTCGACACCGAGATGTGCGCCGTCCCGTTCGCGGGCGGCGGACGCGAGCGGATCGCGGCCGGGATCCCGCTCGGCCGCATCGCCTCGGCCGAGGATGTGGCCGGGCCGATCGTCTTCCTGTGCTCGGATCTCGCGCGGCACATCACGGGCGAGATCCTGAACGTCAACGGGGGCTCGGTGCTCTGTGGCTGAGGCGACGACGGGCGGTCGCGCGGTCGTGGCGGCCCGTGCTCGGCTCGCGGGGCCCGCGTAGTCCGGTCGTGCCCATGGACCTCCACCCGCCCGCCGCGGTGCGCGAGATCGCGCGGCGGCTCGAGGACGCGGGGTACGAGACCTGGGCCGTGGGTGGTGCCGTGCGCAACGCGGTCCTCGGCCTTCCCCCCGGTGACTGGGACCTCGCGACGCGCGCCCGGCCGCCGGAGGTGCGGCGCCTGTTCCGCCGCACCGTGCCGATCGGCATCGAGCACGGCACCGTCGGCGTGCTCGGCAGGGACCGCGTGCTCTACGAGGTCACGACGTTCCGCCGTGATGTCGAGACGACGGGGCGCCACGCCGTGGTCGAGTTCGCGGACTCCGTCATCGAGGACCTCGCGCGCCGCGACTTCACCTGCAACGCGCTGGCGTGGCATCCGCTGCGCGGCGAGCTGCTCGATCCCTTCTCGGGCCTCGAGGACCTGCGTGCCGGTTGGCTGCGCACGGTCGGCGCGCCGGAGGAGCGCTTCGCCGAGGACTACCTGCGCGTGCTGCGCGCGCTGCGCTTCGCCGGGCGCTTCCGCCTCGCCATCGAGCCGCGGACCTGGGACGCGCTGGTCGCCGCGACCCCACACCTGACCCGCCTCTCGGCGGAACGCATCCGCGAAGAGCTGTGGAAGATCCTGGCCGGTGCCTGGCGCGCTTCGGCCGCCCTCGCGCTGTACGCCGCCTCCGGCGCGCTGCGCGTGCTGTATCCCGAGCTCGATGCCGCCATCGGCCTGCGCGCCCCCGGCGCACGCCACGATGCCTTCACCGAGAGCCTGCTGGCCGTGGATTCCCTGCCGCCCGCACGCCCGCTGCTGCGTGCCGCCGCGCTGCTCGTCGCTGCGGCGCGGGCGGCGGACGCGGGCACGCCGCAGCCGGATCCGGAGGCCGGCGCACGGGCGGCCACGGCGGTGATGCAGCGCCTCAAGGCGTCCCGGGCGGAGACGGAGCGGGTCGCGCGGCTGGTTCGCACACACGCCGACCCGGTCCCTCTGGACGCCGGCGATCCGGCGGTCCGGCGCTGGCTCCGGCGCATCGGGGCGGACCTCGTGCGCGATCACGCGCGGCTCGCGATCGCGTTCTGGCGCGCCCGGTCGGGTGAGGCGCGGCCCCCCGCCCCGGCGGCTGTGGGGGCCGACCCGCCGGCCCGCCTCCGCGCCCCCGCCGGCGCAGCGGCCGAGGTGCTCGAGCGCTGGCGGCGCGCGAGGGCGGTGCTGCGCAGCCGCCCGCCGCTCGCGGTCTCGGATCTCGCGATCGGGGGGCGCGAGCTGCGCGCGCTCGGATTGGCGCCGGGCCCCCGGTACGGCCGCATCCTGCGCGAGCTCCTCGAGCGCGTGACGGAACGGCCCGAGCTCAACACGCGCGAGGCGCTGCTGAGGATCGTGCGGCAGGAGTTCGGCGCCTGATGCAGGCCGTTCTCTTCGCGACGCTCGTCGGCCTGGCCAACTTGCTGGGTGGGCTCATGGTCGCGTTCGGCCTGCGGCGGCGCGCCGAAACGCTCGACGTGCTGGTCGCGTTCGGCGGCGGCTTCATGCTCGCCGTCGCGCTGCTCGAGATGCTGCCCGGCGCCATCGGCACGCCCGGCGCGCTCACCGCCGTGCTCGGCGGCTATCTCGCCGTGCACCTGACCCAGCACACCCTCACGCCGCACTTCCACTTCGGCGAGGAGACGCACCACGACGCCATGATCTCGCGGCGGGTCGGCGTCTGGGCGTTCGTCGGCCTCGTGCCGCACGCGTTCTTCGACGGTGTCGCCATCGCCAGCGGGTTCCTCGCCGATCGCGAGCTCGGGCTCCTCATCTTCGCGGCGGTGATCCTGCACAAGATCCCGACCGGCGTGTCCCTCGCGAGCATCATGCTGGCGAGCGGCAACTCGACCGCGCAGACCATGGCCGCCGTCGGCGCCGTGAGCGCGTGCACCGTGCTCGGCGCGCTGGCGACGCCCGCGTTCTCGTTCCTCGCCAGCTACGGCCTCGCGCTGGCCGCCGGGGTCACGATCTACGTCGCCGCCTCGAACCTGATCCCCGAGTCCCAGCGCGTGCCGGGCTGGCGCATCCCCGGGGGCGTGTTCCTCGGCGTGCTCGCATTCTACCTCGTTCGCCTGCTGCTTCCGGGAGGTCACGCATGAGCGAGCCCGACCTCTTCGACGGCCAGGGGCAGACTCCGCCCCCGCCGCCCGATGCGGCCGGCGATGAGCCGGCGGCAGCGGCGCCCCTCGCCGCACGCATGCGGCCTCGCTCGCTGGACGAGTTCGTCGGCCAGGAGCACGTCCTCGGGCCGGGGCGCGCGCTCCGCGAGCTGATCGAGAAGGACGCGCCCGGCAGCATCATCCTCTGGGGCCCGCCCGGCAGCGGGAAAACGACCATCGCGCGGATCATCGCGCGGCGCACGCGCGCTGCGTTCGTCCCCTTCAGCGCGGTCACGGAGGGCGTCGCGCGCGTGCGCGAGCTGATCCGGGAAGCGGAGGCGCGCCAGCGCGCGATCGGCCGTCGCACCATCCTGTTCTGCGACGAGATCCACCGCTTCAACAAGGCGCAGCAGGACGCCTTCCTGCCGCACGTGGAAGCGGGCACCATCTCGCTGATCGGCGCCACGACCGAGAACCCGTCGTTCGAGGTGATCGGGCCGCTGCTCAGCCGCGCGCGGGTCTTCGTGCTTTCCGCCCTCGAGCCGGCGCACATCGAGACCATCCTGCGCCGCGCGCTCGCGGACGAGGAGCGCGGGCTCGGGGGCTGGGGCCTGACCGTGGACGACGAGGCGCTGGCCCTGCTCGCCGCCGCATCCGATGGCGACGCGCGCCGCGCGCTGAACACGCTCGAGGCCGCGGCCACGCTGGTCGGCCGTGGCGGGCGGATCACGCGCGCCGCCGCGCGCGAGGCGCTGCAGCACCGGTTCTCGCGGCACGACAAGGCGGGCGAGGAGCACTACAACCTGCTCTCGGCGTACCACAAGTCGCTGCGCGGCAGCGACCCGGATGGCGCGCTCTACTGGATGGCGCGCATGATCGAGGCGGGCGAGGACCCGATGGTGCTGTTTCGGCGCGCGATCGCCATGGCGGCGGAAGACATCGGCCTGGCCGACCCCAATGCGCTCCAGTACGCCGTCGCCGCGCGCGATGCGTTCCACATGCTCGGCCCGCCCGAGGGCTACCTCGCGCTCGCCGACATGACGATCTACCTGGCGACGGCGCCCAAGTCCAATACCGGCTACCGCGCGTTGCAGGCGGCGCTCGAGGCGGCGCGCGAGACGCCTGCGGCGCCGGTGCCCCTGCACCTGCGCAACGCGCCGACGGATCTCATGCGCGAGCTGGGGTACGGAAGGGAGTACCGCTACGCGCACGACTCGCCGGAGGCGTACATCCCGCAGGAGTACCTCCCGGAGGCGCTGCGCGGCCGCCGGTTCTACGTGCCGGGGCGCTTCGGCCGCGAGCCGGAGATCGCGGAGCGGATGGCGTTCTGGGCGCGGCTGCGCGAGCGCCAGACCGCCGGGCAGGGCGGGGAGTGAGGCGGGCCGCGCGAGCGGGAACACAGTGAGGCGCGGGTGGGTCAGATCTCGCATCATCGAGGGGGCCCGACCGGGAAGAGGTCGCCGCATGCGCGCCGGCGGCGGCTAGTTGACAAGGCGCGGGGCTGGAAGGCAGATGAAGAAACTGGTGTTCGGACTCGTCGTGGGGTTGCTCATCGCGGGGTTGGCGTTCGCGGGCTGTGCAACCGGCCTCCGCGAGCCGGAGGTCCACCTGGCCGGCATCCGGCTCGGCGGCCTCGGGCTGAGCGGCGGAGTCATGTACGTCCGCCTCAACGTCGTCAATCCGAACGATTTCGCGCTCGAGGCGGCAGGGCTGACCTATGACGTGGAGCTGAGCGATCCCGCCGCCGAGGAGGATGGCGGCTGGGTGGACTTCGCGGAGGGCCGGTTCGAGGAGAAGGTCCGGGTCGACGCGCGCGACAGCAGCGTCGTCGAGATCCCGGTGGAGTTCACCTACACCGGCGCGGGCGCGGCGTTGCGCTCGCTACTGGACAAGGGCACGTTCAGCTACCGCGTGCGCGGCGAGGTGGCGGTGAGCAAGCCGGTGCGCACCGCGGTTCCGTACCGCCATAGCGGAACGGTGGCGCTGGCCGGGACCGAGTGAGAGGGCCGGGCGCGCGACCGCCGGCGCCCGGACCGGCGGCCCGGCGCCCGGGTATCAGGAACGGGGCGAACGACCAGGAAAGGAGGGACTCCGCTATCTCGCGCACGATCTCGCTCGAGGTGCCGCGCGAGCGCGCGCTGCTCGTCGGCGCGCCCGGCAAGGACGTCGTGGCCGCCACCGCGTCCGAGCACCTCGATGAGCTGGCCCGGCTGGCGGACACCGCCGGCGCGCACGTGGTCGGCATCCTGCAGCAGCGCCTGGACGCTCCTCATCCCAAGTACTACATCGGTGAAGGCAAGGTGCTCGAGCTGCGCGAGCGCATCAACGAGACCGGCGCCGGCGTCGTGATCTTCGACGAGCAACTGACGCCCGCCCAGGGCAGGAATCTCGAGGCCGCGCTCGGCACCCGCGTGATGGATCGCTCCGAGCTCATCCTGGACATCTTCGCGACCCGTGCGCGCACGTCGGAAGCGAAGATGCAGGTCGAGCTGGCCCAGCTCGAGTACCTGCTGCCGCGCCTCAAGCGCATGTGGACGCACCTCTCGCGCATCCGTGGCGGCATCGGCCTGCGGGGGCCGGGCGAGACCCAGCTCGAGACGGACCGCCGGATCATCAGCCGGCGGATCCGCGAGCTGCGCGCGCGGCTGGAGGTCGTGGCCAGGCGCCGTGCGACGCAGCGCAAGGGCCGTGCAGGCCAGTTCCGTGTCGCCCTCGTCGGCTACACCAACGCGGGCAAGTCTTCCGTGCTGCGTGCGCTCGCCGGGGCGGACGTCTTCGTCGAGGACCGCCTCTTCGCGACCCTCGACCCGGCGACCCGCGCCGTCGAGCTGGCGGACGGCGTCCGCGTGCTCGTCACGGACACGGTCGGTTTCATCCGGAAGCTGCCGCACCACCTGGTGGCGTCGTTCCGGGCGACGCTCGAGGCCGCGCTGGAGGCGGACCTGCTGCTCCACGTGATCGACGCATCGCACCCGGACTGGGAGGAGCAGAAGCGCGTCGTCGAGGAGGTCCTCCAGGACCTCGGCGTGCGCGATCGGCGGACCATCCTGGTCTTCAACAAGGTGGATCGCCTGACGCACGAGGAAGAGGCGGCGCTGCGCGCGCGGGCGCGGGCCGTCTTCACGCAGGCCGCTGTCTTCGCGTCCACCATCGAGCCCGGAGGGATGGACGACCTGCGGGAGCGCCTGGCGGCGGAGTGTCGTGCCGTGCGCCCGCGGGTCCACCTGCGCATCCCCGTGGTGGACGGCGAGGCGCTCGCGGCCGTCTATCGCGAGGGCGAGGTGCTGCAGCGCGAGGAGCGCGGCACAGCCATCGACCTGGTCGCGCGTCTGCCCCGGCCGGCGCTCGGCCGGCTGCGGCGCCGCGCGGGCATCCTGGTGTTCGACTCGCCTTGAGCGAACGGGTGGCCATCATCGGGCCCGGGCGCATGGGACTCGGGCTCGGGGCGGCGCTCGTGCAGTGCCGGGCGGCCGAGCGGCTCGTCTTCTACGGCCGCGGCCTCGAAGCGCCGCCGCATCCGCTCTTCGATCCCCGCTCGGCCGCGGCGAGCTACCGCCCCGGCCTGGGCGGCCTCGAGGCGGACACCACGGTCGTGATCCTTGCCGTCCCGGACGGGGCTCTCGCCGAGGTCGCGCACGACCTCGCTTCCGCCGGCCCGGCTCCCCGTGGCTGCGCGGCGCTCCACCTCGCCGGCGCGCTGTCCACCGACGTGCTCGCGCCGCTGCACCTGGCCGGCTACGCCATCGGGTCGATGCACCCTCTCCAGACGGTCGCCGATCCCTGGTCCGGCGGCGACCGGCTGATCGGCGCTGCGTTCGCCCTCGGCGGTGAGCCCGCCGCGGTCGCCGCCGGCCGCCGCCTCGTCAGCGCGCTGCGCGGCCGCGCGCTCGTCGTGCCGCCGACGCTCCGGCCCCTCTACCACGCGGCCGCGGTCTTCGCTTCCAACTACGTCGTCACGCTCGCCGCCCTCGCTGCGCGGCTGCTCTCGCAGGCCGGCATCCCCGAGGACGACGCCGTGCGGGCCACCTTGCCGCTGATCCGCGGCGCGGTGGACAACCTCGAGCACCTCGGCTTCGCCGCGGCGCTCACCGGCCCGATCGTGCGCGGCGATGTGGACGTCGTCCGGCTGCACCTGGGCCGGTTGTCCTCACACGATCGTTCGCTATATTGCGCGTTGGGTCGCGAGACCCTTCGACTGGCCCGCCTCGCCGGCCTGGACGCGGAGCGGGCCGCTGAGCTCGAATCTCTCCTTTCCGGCGAATAGATGCGGCTTCACGTCAACGTGGACCACGTCGCGACCGTGCGCCAGGCGCGTCGGACGGACGAGCCGGACCCGGTGCGCGCCGCCGTCCTGGCCGAGCTCGGCGGCGCAGATGGCATCACCGTCCACCTCCGCGAGGACCGGCGCCATATCCAGGAGCGGGACGTGCGCCTGCTCGTGGCCACCGTGCGGACCGGGGTGAACCTGGAACTGGCGGTGGAGGAGGGCGTGCTCGCCATCGCGCTCGAGTTGCGCCCCATGGCCGTCACGATCGTGCCCGAGCGCCGGGAGGAGGTCACGACCGAGGGCGGCCTCGCGCTGTCCCGGCCCGCTGATCGCGCGCGCGTGGCCGCCGCCGTCGAGCGGCTGTCGGCAGCCGGCTTGCGCACCTCACTCTTCATCGACCCGGATGAGGACGCGCTGCGCGCGGCGGCGGCCATCGGCCCGGCCGCCGTCGAGCTCCACACCGGCGCATACGCGGAGGCCTGGGCCCGGCGCGGGACCGAGGGACCCGAGCCCGTCCGGGAGCAGCTCGACCGGCTCCGCCGGGCGGCGGCCCTCGGCCGCTCGCTCGGCCTCGACATCCATGCTGGACACGGCCTCACGTACGAGAACGTCTCTCCCGTCGCCGCGATCGCGGAGGTCGAGGAGCTGAACATCGGCCACAGCATCATCAGCCGCGCCGTCCTCACGGGCATGGTCGCCGCCGTCCGCGACATGCGTCAGCTCATCCTCGAGGCCCGGACGCGCGCCGTCGCATCGGCATCGTAGAGGATCCATGCCCAGCACGCGCGAATTCTTCCTGATGGAGGCGCGGGAATGCCTTGCACGCTTGAACGCGTTGCTCGGGTCGGCCGATGACGCGCTCGTCCCGGCCGCCGAGCTTCACCGCGTGGCGCGCACCCTCCGCGGGAGTGCCCAGATGGCGCGGGAAACCCGCGTCCAGAACGTCGCGCACGCCGTCGAGATCGCCGGCCGCTCCCTCGTTCAGGGCGCCCTCGCCTGGGGCCGGGATCTGCGCAACGCGCTCGAAGCGACACTGGCAGACCTCGCCATCCTCGTCGAGGCCGGCGAGGACGAGGCCCGGCTCGAGGAGCGCGCCGCCGCCGCCGTCGAACGCTGGGAGCGACTCGGGCTCGAGCTCCCGCCCCTCCCGGACGCGCCGCCCGCCCGCGCCGCGGCCGAAGGCGGCCGCGCCCGGCCCCCCGGCCCGTCTCCCGCGCCCGGGGCCGCCCAGTCGGAAGACCTGCCCGTCGAGGTCGTCAACTTCTTCCGCGGCGAGGCCGGCGCCCTCGTGGATCGCATCGAGCGCCTCGCCGGCGGCCGCGCGCGGAGCACCGCGGACCGGCAGGGCACGCTGCGCCGCGAGCTGAAGGATACCGTCGTCGCGCTCCGGGATCTGGCCGGCACCTTCGGCTTCGCCCACTCGGCCGCTGCCGCGGAGCGCTTGCTGGAGGCCATCGAGCAGGAGCGGCCGGCCGTCGGGCTGCTCGCGGACGTCCGGCGCCTCGTCACCAGCGAGGTCCCAGGGCAGCCGAGCTCGCTCGCGCCTCGCGCCAACGCCGCTGCCGCGCCTGGCCGCACGCCCGAGCCGCGCCCGGCCGCGGACATCGTTCCCATCGAGGACCTGCTCTACCGGGGAGAGGCGGCTCTGCGCCGCGCCCTCGAATTGCGGCCCGCCATCGAGCGGGCGGTCGGCGCCGACCCGGCCGCGCGCGAGGCGGTGGAGGAACTGTTCGACCTCATCCGGCTCGGGCTCCCGTGAGCGGCTCGCGGAAGAACGGGGTGCTCGGCTGGAAGTCGCTGCTCGGCGTCGCGCTCAGCGCCGCGCTGCTCGCGTTCGCGCTGCGCGGCGTCGACATCGACGACGTGCTGCGGGAGATGGGGCAGGCCCGCCCGCTCGAGTTCCTCGCCGCCGTCGCCGCCGCCACGCTCGTCTTCCTGGTGCGTGCCTGGCGCTGGAGGCCGCTGCTCCAGCCGATGCTCCCCGACGCACCGCTGCGGCCGAGGTTCGCGGCGACCACCATCGGCTTCATGACGAACAACATCCTGCCCGTGCGGATCGGCGAGTTCGCCCGCGCCTTCGCGCTGTCCCGCATGCAGCCGATCCCGGTCGCCGCCTCCTTCGGGACCGTGGCCGTGGAACGGCTCTTCGACGGCCTGACGATCATCGTCTTCCTCCTGATCGCCATGGCGCTGCCCGGCTTTCCGGGCACCGTCTCGATGGATGGCATCGAGATGGGCGGCATGCTCCGCCTCTTCGCTGCCCCGTTCGCCGCCGCCGGCCTCCTGCTCCTGGCCATGGTCGTGCGGCCCCGCTGGACGGTCACGCTCTTCGAGCGCAGCCTCGTCCGGCTCCTGCCCCGCAAGCTGCGCCGCCCGGTCGTCGACGCGCTCGAGGCGTTCCTCGCCGGGCTCGTCGCACTTCGCACGCCCTCGCTGGTCCTGCGGATCGCGCTGTGGTCCATCGCACTCTGGCTATTGAACGCCCTCTCGTTCTGGCTCGCGTTCCTCGCGTTCGACATTCCGGTGGGCTTCGGCGGGGCGCTGTTCCTCCAATCCCTGATCGCGATCCTGGTGGCGGTGCCGTCCGCTCCGGGGTTCTTCGGGCCGTACGAGTTCGCCGTCCGCTTCGGCCTCGTCGGCGTCTGGGGCGTCGAGGTCAACAAGGCGCTGGGCTTCGCCATCGGGTTCCACATGGGGAGCTTCATTCCGGTCACCGTCATCGGGCTCTACTACGCCTGGCGCCTCGGCCTCTCGCTCCGCGAGGTCGAGCGCAGGGAGGACCTCGTCGAGGAGGCGGTCGCGCGAGACCTGGCGGGAGACGGCCCTGTCGGCGCCGCCGATGGGCCCGGCGGCGGGCGGGATGCGTCCCCGCAAACCGGAGGCGCCGCACGACCCTGATCCGCGCCGAGGCACCCGCCAAGCTCAACCTGCGGCTCGAGATCCTGGCCCGGGAGGATACCGGCTATCACCAGCTCGAGAGCGTGTTTTGCACCATCGACCTCGCCGACGAGCTGGAGCTGCGCGCCGGCCCGCCCGGCATCCGGCTGGAGGTCACGGGCGCCGAGCTCGGCCCGCCCGAGCGCAATCTCGCCCACCGGGCCGCCGTGGCCTTCTTCCGGGCGACCGGATCGGAACCTGCCCTGACGATCCGGCTCGACAAGCGCATTCCCGCCGGCGCCGGGCTCGGCGGCGGATCGAGCGACGCCGCCGCGACCCTCCGCGCGCTCAACGAGCTGTACGGCCGGCCGCTCGACGGACCTGCTCTGATGCGGCTCGGCGCCGCCCTCGGCAGCGATGTGCCCTACTTCGTGACCGGCGCCGCGCTCGCGCTCGTGTGGGGGCGGGGCGAGCGCGTGTTGCCGTTGCCGCCGCCGCCGCGGGCGCCCGTGCTCCTGGCGGTCCCGCCGTTCGCCATCGCGACGGCGGAGGCCTACCGCGCGCTGGACCGTCAGCGCGGCACCGCCCCCGTGCCGCGCACGATCCGGCTCGAGGACCTCTCCACGTGGGACGGCCTCGCCGCCACGGCCGCGAACGACTTCGAGCCCGTCGTCTTCCGCGCGCATCCGGATCTGGCCCGGCTCCGCGACGCGCTCGAGGCCCTGGGCGCGCGGCCTGCGCGCCTGACCGGGAGCGGCTCGACGGTTTTCGGCATCTTCGAATCCGCCGCGCAGCGCCGCGCCGCGACCGCCGAGCTGGCGCGCGCGTTCCCGCACGTCCGCCTGATCGAATCCTTTACCGCGGCGGCCAGCGCCTCGGCGCCCGTCGGTTGATCGGGGTCGGCCATTCGGTTAAATTTCGGATTATTCCGGGGTCGTCTAATGGCAGGACGGGGGACTTTGGATCCCTTGGTGGAGGTTCGAATCCTCCCCCCGGAATCCGCCTCCCAACCGTCGGAGGGATCATCCATGCCAGCTCCGGGTCCACGGACGCCCCGCCGGCTCCCCGAAGCCGTCCGGCGCCGGCTCGAGGTGGCGAGCGCCACGGCCTGGGAGTCGCTCGTCGAGGCGCACGCCTCGCACGCGCTCCGGCTCATCGCCCTGCTCGCCGACCGGCTTCCCTTCGACGAGGCGGTCACCCGCTACCTGCGGGAGATGGAGGTCTCGGAAACCATGGCGGCCGCGGTACGCAACCGGGTGCTGGTCGCGCTCGAAGACGCGGCGCGGCCGGACGACTCGCGGCCATCGCTCCAGCTCTTCGCCGCCCCCCGCGAGGAGGAGGAGCCGCACGAAGAGGGGAACGCGGCCACGCGCCTCGCGGCGGGCTGGCGCCGCTTCCGGCCGGACGTCCTCATGCGCGGCCTCAAGGAGCGCCACCGGCGGCACGACGAGACCGAAGGCTGGATCCGGCTGGCCATCGCGCGGGCGGAGGAGGGGATCATCTCCACCCACGTGGACAACGCCATCACCTTCGCTGCGCTCCTCGACCCGCACATGCCGCTCGAACGGGCCATCGAGGAGTACAACGGCGCGCTCGGGCTCGCCGGGCCACGCGCGCAGGCGGTCCTCCAGCGCGCCATGGCTCGCCTGGCGGAGGCGCGCCTGCCCGCCGCCATCCCCGCCCGTGCGTCCGATCCGCGGCCCGACCCCGCGCCGTGAGCCCCGCCGCCGCGGCCCGCCCGCGGCCGCGCGCGCGTATGATCCCGGGCACTCGTGCCGTCGGGGGCGCCCGATGAGCCCCGCCGCTGCGGCCGGTCCGCGGCCGCGTCCCGCGGAGCGGCCGCGACGCCGCGCCGCTCACGCCGTGGGTCCGTCCGTTGACACAGCCCCGTATCCGGTCGTAACTTGAAGGGCTGTCGTCGTTCAGGCGAACCGGGGAACCAACACGCGGCGAGGGATGTCCGACCACCAGTTCCGTGGCCCGCTCCTCCTCCTTTCCGGAACCGCGAACCGGCCGCTGGCGGAGGAGATCGCCCAGCACATGGGGATGCCACTCGGAGACGTCACCATCAAGCGCTTCGCCGATGGTGAGATCTTCGTCCGCATCGACCAGAACGCGCGTGGCCGGGACGTCTTCATCATCCAGCCCACGCCGCCCCCGGCCGACAGCATCATGGAGCTGCTGCTCCTGGTGGATGCCGCGCGCAGGGCGTCCGCGGCCCGCGTCACCGCCGTGGTCCCGTACTACGGCTACGCGCGTCAGGACCGGAAGGATCAGCCCCGCGTCGCCATCGGCGCCAAGCTGGTGGCCAACCTGATGGAGGCTGCCGGCGCCGACCGCGTCCTCGGGATGGACTTCCACGCCCACCAGCTCCAGGGTTTCTTCGACATCCCCGTCGACCACCTCTACGCGGCACCCGTCCTCACGGGGTACTTCCGTGCGAAGGGGCTGACCGACCTCGTGGTCGTCGCGCCGGACGTCGGCGCAGCGAAGATGGCCCGCGGCTTCGCGCGGCGGCTGGGCGCCAGCTTCGCGATCATCGACAAACGGCGCCCCGCGCACAACATCGCGGAGGTGCTCACCGTGGTGGGCGAGGTGGAGGGGCGGCCCTGCCTCATCACCGACGACATGATCGACACGGCGGGCACGCTGGAGAGCGTGATCCGCGCGCTGCGCGAGCAGGGTGCCGGCACCATTTACGTGTCGGCCACCCACGCGCTGCTCTCCGGCCCCGCGGTGCAGCGCCTCCAGGAGGCGCCGATCAGCGAGGTCGTCGTGACCAATACGCTCCACGTGCCGGAGGAGAAGAGGTTCCCGAAGCTGACGGTCCTCTCGATCGCCGAGCTGCTGGCGCGGGCCATCCGCTACACGCACTCGAACGAGTCGGTGAGTCAGCTCTTCGACTGAAGGAGACGTTCCAGTATGGCAACGACCGCAACGTTGAACGCTGTGGTGCGCCACGAACACGGCAAGGGCGCGGCCCGTCGCCTCAGGCGTGCCGGGCAGGTCCCCGGGGTGATCTACGGCCACGGGGAAGAGACGCGCTCCCTGGCCGTCGACGCACGCGAGCTGGCTCGCCTGTTCTCGCACATCCGCGTCGAGAACACGATCATCACGCTGAAGATCGAAGGGGAGCGGGGCGGCCCTGTCCGCGCCCTCGTGCGCGAGGTCCAGACGCACCCGTTCCGGCCCGAGGTCCTGCACGTCGACTTCCTCCAGATCCACGCGGGCGAGCGCGTGCACCTCGAGGTCCCGATCCGGCTGGCCGGCACGGCGGCGGGAGTGAAGGCCGGCGGGGTCCTCCAGCAGGCGCTCCACGACGTCGAGGTGCGCTGCCTGCCGGACCAGATCCCCGAGTTCATCGAGGTCGACATCTCGGGCCTCGAGATCGGCGATTCGCTGCACGTCTCCGACATCCAGGCCCCCGCGGGCGTCGAAATCGAGACCGAAGGCGACCGCGTGGTCTGCACCATCCTCGCGCCGACCGTCGCCGCGCTCGAGACCACGGCCGAGGCGCCCGAGGGTGTCGGCGGCGAAGTCGAGCCCGAGCTGATCCGCCGCCGCGGAGAGGGCGAAAAGGCGGAGGAGGAGTAGTCGCCGCGGGCCTGGGGGCGAACGGGACCGTGAAGGTCGTCTGCGGGCTGGGGAACCCCGGCCCGGAGTACGCCGCTACGCGGCACAACCTGGGCTGGTGGGTGCTGGACCGCGTCGCCGCCGACTGGGGGCTGGGCGCGTTCCGACGGATCGGGATCGCGAGCGTCGCGGAGGGCATTTTCGGCGGGCACCAGATCCGGCTCATCAAGCCCCTGACCTACGTGAACCGGAGCGGGGAGGCGCTGCGGCCGCTCGCCACGCTCGAGGGGGTCGTGGTCTCGCGCGACCTGCTGGTCGTGGTGGACGATGTGGCGCTGGACGTGGGCCGGGTGCGCTTCCGCGCTCGCGGCAGCGCCGGCGGCCACAACGGCTTGAAGTCGATCGAGGCGGCCCTCGGCACGCGCGATTACGCGCGCCTGCGCATCGGCGTCGGTGCGCCGCCGGCGGGCGTTCCGCTCGCGGATTACGTGCTGGCCGCGTTCGCTCCCGAGGAGGAGGAGCGAATCCGCGCCCTCCTGCCGGAGCTGGCCGAGGCGGTCGGGGTGTGGGCGCGGGAGGGCATCGAAAAGGCAGCGCAGCGCTTCAATCGTTAGCACGAACTGGATTCAACACCCTACGGAGGTGTCCGTGACGGAACTCGCGAATTGGGCCGAGTGGTCGCCGCTGCTCGGGCTTCTCGGGCTGGTCGGCGCACTGGTTCTCTACCTCTACATCAAGAGCCAGCCCGCCGGCGACGAGACCATGCAGGAGCTGGCCGCACGGATCCACGAAGGGGCGATGGCGTTCCTGCGCCGCGAGTATTCCGTCCTCGTCGTGTTCCTCATCGTGGTCGCGGCGCTGCTCTGGCTCGCGGTCGGTGGCTTGACCGCCGGCGCGTACGTGACCGGCGCGCTCAGCTCCATTCTGGCAGGATTCTTCGGGATGAGCGCCGCGACGCGCGCCAACGTGCGCACCTCCGCCGCGGCCAGGGATGCGGGGCAGGGCAGGGCGCTCCGCGTCGCCTTCTTCGGCGGCGCCGTCATGGGCCTCTCCGTTGCGGCGCTCGGGCTGCTGGGGATCGGCATCTGGTACTTCTTCCTCGGCGCCACCGGGATCAGCGACGCGGACTTCCTCCTCTTCTCGGAGACCGTGAGCGGCTACGCCATGGGCGCGAGCTCCATCGCGCTGTTCGCGCGCGTCGGCGGCGGGATCTACACCAAGGCCGCGGACGTCGGGGCCGACCTCGTCGGCAAGGTCGAGGCGGGGATCCCGGAGGACGACCCGCGCAAC
This sequence comes from Longimicrobiales bacterium, assembly GCA_036381195.1. Lineage (GTDB taxonomy): Bacteria > Gemmatimonadota > Gemmatimonadetes > Longimicrobiales > RSA9 > RSA9. The sequence continues at coordinate 36,828 of DASVDH010000019.1, forward strand.
CCCGCGACGATCGCGGACAACGTGGGTGACAATGTCGGCGACGTCGCCGGCATGGGCGCGGACATCTTCGAGAGCTACGTGGGCGCGGTGGTCGCCACGATCGCGATCGGCGCCACGAGCCCGCTCTACGGCGCGAACCGGCTCGAGGCCGTCGCCCTCCCCGTGCTCACCATCATGGTCGGCCTCGTCACCTCGCTGCTCGGGATCGCGCTGATGAAGGTCCTCGAGCGCTTCAGCCCCGCCGCCGCCCTGCGCAACGTGACGTTCATCGCGGCCGGCCTGTTCGTGGTCATCATGTATTTCGTCGTGCGGGGGCTCGGCTTCGAGATCTTCGATCCCGCCACCTCCCGCGCCTACTCCGTCACCGGGCCGTTCTGGGCCCTCGTTGCGGGTGCCGCTGTCGGGATCCTGATCGGCCTGGCCACGGAATACTACACGGCCGCGCGGCCCATACGCCGGATCGCCAACGCGAGCCAGACCGGGTCCGCCACCAACATCATCACCGGCCTCGCGGTCGGCATGGAGTCCACCGCTGCTCCCGTCCTGCTCATCGCGCTCGCCATCTGGATCGCTTACTTCTTCGCGGGCCTGTACGGGATCGGGATCGCCGCGGTCGGGATGCTCGCCACGGTCGGCGTCACCATGTCCGTGGATGCCTACGGTCCCATCGCGGACAACGCCGGCGGGATCTCCGAGATGAGCCGGCTCGGGCCGGAGGTGCGCCGCATCACCGACGGCCTGGATGCCATCGGCAACACGACCGCCGCGATCGGGAAGGGCTTCGCCATCGGCTCCGCCGCCCTCACCGCCCTCGCCCTGTTCAGCGCGTACTCCTCGGCCGTCGGGCTCCGCGAGGCGGGCCTCGACATCATCAACCCCGAGGTCGTGGTCGGGATGCTCATCGGCGGCGTCCTGCCGTTCTTCATCGCCGCGCTGACGATGACGGCGGTCGGGCGCGCCGCCAGCGGGATGGTGGCGGAGGTTCGCCGCCAGTTCCGCGAGATCCCCGGGCTGATGGAGGGCACCGGCCGGCCCGACAGCGCGCGCTGCGTGGACATCTCCACGCGCGCCGCGCTCCGGGAGATGATCGCGCCCGGGCTCGTCGCCGTGATCGTCCCCGTCGTCGTCGGCTACATGAGCGTGCACGCCCTCGGCGGGCTCCTCGCCGGCGCCACCGTCACGGGCGTGCTCCTGGCGCTCTTCATGGCCAACTCCGGCGGCGCCTGGGACAACGCCAAGAAGTACATCGAGGGCGGCGCCTACGGCGGCAAGGGCTCCGAGCCGCACCGCGCCGCCGTCGTCGGGGACACGGTCGGCGATCCGTTCAAGGACACGGCCGGGCCCTCGATGAACATCCTGATCAAGCTGATGAGCATCGTCGCGCTCGTGCTCGCGCCCTGGTTCGCGCGGCTGCACGGCATCGGCGGCGAGACGACCGGCCAGGCGCTGCTGGACGGCGCCCGCCGGATCCTCGAGGCGCTGCTCGGCTGACCGCGCGGACGGCATGCGGCGCGCGCGGCGGGGCCCGAACGCGCCGCCGCCGCCGCGCCGCAGGCACGGGGAGCGGGCTTCTGGTTTGTCCACGCTGGCACGATAGAGGACTCCGCGCAGCCGGCACGCCGGGCCGCGTAGCTTGCGGGCCTGGCCGGCCGGCCGCCGCGCGGGCGCGGTGCCCCCGCGCGTGCCCGTACCCCCTCAACGCCCGCTGCCCATGGTCCGCGATCTGAGCTTCGAGCGCGTTGTCGCCTTCGCCCGCGACCTGATCCGCATCCCGAGCCCACCCGGCGCCGAGGGCGATGTCGCGGCCCGCGTCCGTCTCGAGCTCGAAGCGCTTCGTTTCGACGACGTGTGGATCGACGACGTGGGCAACGTCATCGGCCGCGTGCGCGGCCGCGGCAGCGCGCCCGCCGTGATGCTCAGCTCGCATCTCGACGTCGTGGATGCGGGGGACCCCTCCGAGTGGGAGCACCCGCCGTTCGCGGGCGAGGTCGCGGATGGGTTCCTCCACGGCCGCGGCGCCATGGACATCAAGGGCCCTCTCGCGGTCCAGACCTACGCCGCGGCCCACTTCCTCGAAGAGCGGCCGGAGGGCGACGTCGTCGTCGCGCACACCGTCCTGGAGGAGCGGGGCGGGTGGGGGATGGCGCGCCTCATGGAGGCCGGCGAGGTCCGGCCTGGCGCCGTGATCCTGGGCGAGGCCACGGGGGGCGACGTGTGCATCGGGCACCGCGGGCGCGCTGAGATCGAGGTGGAGGTCTCCGGCGTCGCCGGCCACGCCAGCGCGCCGGAGCGCGCCAGGAACGCCCTGGACCTGCTCCCCGCCGTGCTCGAGGTCCTCCGCGCGTTCGCGGCAGCCCTGCCGGCCGATCCGGTGCTCGGCCGGTCCACGCTCACACCGACCGCCGTCGAGACCCGGCCTACCAGCCGCAACGTCATCCCCGATCGGGCGATCGTCGTCGCGGACTGGCGGGTGCTCCCCGGGCTGGACGCGGATGGGGCCGCCGCACGGCTCGCGGACTTCCTGCGGCGCCGGATCCGCGAGCCGGAGGGGTACCGCGTGGGCGTCCGCGTCGCGGCCGAGCGCCAGGCGACCTACACCGGCCGCGAGGCGCTCCGCACGCTGTTCTCCCCCGGCTTCCTCCTCCCGGCCGACCACCCCGTCGCGCAGGCCGCCGCGCAGGCCGTCCAGGCCGCAACCCGCCGGCCGCCCGCTGTGCGGCCCTGGACCTTCGCCACCGACGGCGGGCACACCTGCGGCGTGCACGGGATTCCCACCCTCGGCTTCGCGCCCGGCGAAGAGCGATACGCCCACACCAACCGCGAGCGCCTCGACCTGAGCGCCGCCCGCCACGCGTATGCTGCGTACCCCGCGTTGATCCGTGCCGTGCAGCGCGCCGCCGCCTGAGCCCCGTTCTCGCTGCCGCGGGCGCGAGGGCCGGGCCGGCAGACGCCGCTGCGTTTCCCCGGGGGCCGGCACCCGGTCGTCCGGGGTGGATAAAGTCCTTGGAATCCAATAACTTGAAAGATCACCCGAGCGGAGGTGTCCGGAGAGCCGATGCCGAACCTGAGGTTGGGGATCGTCGGGCTCCCCAACGTGGGGAAGTCCACGCTGTTCAATGCGCTGACCGCGGCGGGCGCGCCCGCCGAGAACTACCCGTTCTGCACGGTGGAGCCGAACGTGGGCGTGGTCGAGGTGCCGGATCCGCGGCTAGACCTCCTCGTGGAGCGCGTGCAGCCGCGTGCCCGCACGCCGGCGACCGTGACGTTCGTGGACATTGCCGGGCTGGTGAAGGGCGCTGCCCAGGGTGAGGGCCTGGGAAACCAGTTCCTGGCGAACATCCGCGAGGTGGACGCCGTCGTCCACGTGGTCCGCTGCTTCGATGATCCGGACGTGAGTCACGTGGCAGGCGCCGTGGACCCCGTCCGGGACCGGGCGATCATCAACCTCGAGCTCGCGCTGGCCGATCTCCAGCTCGTCGAGCGGCGGCTCGAGAAGGTCGAGAAGGTGGCCCGGTCGGGCGTGCGCGAGGCGCAGGTCGAGGCGGCCTTGCTCGGCCGCCTGGCGAGCCTGCTCTCCGAGGGCAGGGCGGCGCGGCAGCTCGACGTGCAGGGAGAGGAGGAGGCCCGCCTGCTCCGGTCCTACAACCTGCTCACCGCGAAGCCCGAGCTGTACGTTGCGAACGTCGCGGAGTCCGACCTGCCGGCCGGCGAGAACCGCCACGTCGCGGCCCTGCGCGCCGCGATCGAGTCGGACGGCGAGCCCGCCGGGCTGCTCGCCCTCTCCGCCCAGATCGAGGCGGAGCTGAGCGAGCTCGATCCGCCGGAGCGCGCGGCGTTCCTGGCCGAGCTGGGGCTCGAGGAGAGCGGCCTCGACCGGCTGATCCGCGCGGGCTACCGGCTGCTCGGCTTGATCAGCTTCTTCACTGCGGGTGAGAAGGAGGCGCGTGCCTGGACGATCCGGCAGGGCACGCGCGCCCCCCAGGCCGCAGGCGAGATCCATTCCGACTTCGAGCGCGGCTTCATCCGCGCGGAAACGCTGGGCTGGGCGGACTTCGTCGACGCCGGCTCCCTGAAGGCCGCACGGGAGCGAGGACTGGTCCGGAGCGAGGGGCGCGACTACGTCGTCCAGGACGGCGACATCATGCTCTTCCGGTTCAACGTGTGAGCCATCGCGAAAACCACGCTCCGAGGCCAGGACTGACGCGGGGAGTGTCCCGGGTGTGGTCGGAGCGCGCGGAGCCGCGCCCCGAATCGGCGGCGAGGGCGGCGGCGACGCCGCAGCGTCGCTCGAGCGCGTCGTCGCGCAGCGCTCGCGGCCGGGCGCGTCGGCCGGCGGTGGCTCGACGCCGCAGGGGTGGACGCGTGGCGCGCTGGGCGTTATCTTTCCGTGCTTTACATCGAATCCTGCTCCGCCCGGATCCGGGGCGGAGCCGCTAGACCGAGGGAGGGATCGTGCGGGACTACGAGGTCGTCTACATCTTCGACTCCGCCGTCCCCGAGCCCACGATCGCCGACAAGCTGGAGCGCTACCATGCGCTCGTGGCCGGCGACGGGCGCGGCGAGATCACGGCGGTGGATCACTGGGGCAAGCGGCAGCTCGCCTACCCCATCCGGAAGAAGCCCAACGGGTACTACGTCGTCGCGCAGATGCGGACGAGCGCGGAGGCGCTGCCGGAGTTCGAGCGCGCGCTGAAGCTGGACGAAGACCTTCTCCGCTACCTGATCGTGCTGAACGAGGGCGAGCCGACCGCGCCGATGTCGGTGGCGACGCGCGAGCCACGGGCGAGCGTAGAGGAGGAAGAGGAGGAGGAGTAGCATGCGTCGCCAGCGCAAGGCGTGCCCGCTGTGCGAGTCGGGCATCCGGTTGGTCAACTACAAGGACGAGAAGACGCTCTCCCGCTTCATCACCGAGCGGGGCAAGATCCTGCCGCGACGCATGACGGGGATGTGCGCGCGTCACCAGCGCCAGATCGCGACGGCGATCAAGCGCGCGCGCTACCTGGCCCTGCTGCCCTACATCCGGGGGTACGAGGGCTAAGGCGGTGGCCGCCGCCGACCGCGCGCGAGGGTGGGGCACGGTCGCGCTGCTGGTCCTGGGCTGCGCCGCCACCTCGGCGGTCCAGCCGGCGGTGTTGATCCTCGTTCCGCTCGTGGTCTTGCTCGCGGCCATGCCGCCGGTGCACCCCGGCCGGATGGGGATCGGGCTGGGGCTCGGCGCGTGGCTGTTCCAGAGCGGCGGCCGGGAGTCCCTCTGGCTGATCGGCTGGGGGTGGGCGCTCCTGCTCGCTGCCTGGTTCCTCGTGGCGACGCTGGCTCGGCCGCAGGCGCGCTTCCTGCCCCGCGCCCTCGGCGCGCTGGCAGGCGCCGTGGCCAGTGCGGCGTTGCTGCTGGCCGCCGCCCCGGGCGCGTGGCCCCGCGTGGACTGGGCGGTCCGGACCTCGCTGCGGGGCGAGGCGACCGACGCCGTACTGGTCATGGGTACGGTGCTCCGGGACTGGCCCTGGGCGCCGGAGGCGATGGAGACGGCGTACCGGCTCGCAGAACTGCGGGCGATGGTCTATCCCGCGCTGCTCGCCCTCGCCTCACTGGCCGGGCTCGCCGTCTCCTGGTTCGCGTTCCAGCGGATCGTGCGGCGTGAGCCCCGGCCGCTGGCGGGGCTGCGGGAGTTCTGGTTCCGCGACGAGCTGGTCTGGCTGCTCGTCGCGGGCATCGCCCTGCTGGTGCTTCCGGCGGGGGGCGCGGCGCAACGGGCGGGCTGGAACCTGGTCGCGTTCATGGCCGGGCTGTACGCGCTGCGCGGCCTGGGCGTGCTGCTCTCGCTGGCGGGCATGCCGGGGCGGGCGGGCATCTTGCTCGCGGCGATCGTCGTACCGTTTCTGTATCCGCTGGTCATGGCCGCCACGGTGATGGTGGGCCTGACCGACACCTGGGTGGATCTCCGCGGCCGCGGGCCGTCCGGAGACTCCGGATCCGGAGCAACGGGATCATGAAGAGCGTGAAAGTCATTCTCCGGGAGGACGTGCCCAAGCTGGGCAGTGCCGGGCAGATCGTTGCCGTGAAGCCGGGCTACGCGCGCAACTACTTGCTGCCCCGTGGTTTCGCCTACGAGGCGACGCAGGCCAACGTGCGGCAGCTCGAGGAAGAGAAGCTGCGGGCGGAGCAGCGCGCACGCCGCGAGTACCTCGAGGCCCGCAGGCGCGCGGCGGCGCTCGAGGGCATCTCGCTGACCTTCAAGGCGCGGGCCGGCGAGGAGTCGAAGCTGTTCGGTTCGATCACGGCCGCCGACATCGCGGACCGGCTGAACGAGCAGGGTCTGGACTTCGAGGTGGACCGCCGCGCCATCGTTCTGGAAGAGCCGATCAAGAGTCTCGGCGTCTACTCCGTTCCGGTCCACCTGCACGCCGAGGTGCGGCCCGAGATCAAGGTCTGGGTCATCAAGGAGGACTGACCGGCTGCCGGCGGCGCGCATCGGCGGGGGTGCGGCTTCGCCTCTCGCGTGCGCGCCGCGCGAGCCGGGGAGTGCGCGCGGCGTCCCCTCGTGGCGGGGTGTCCTGAACGCGCCGCGCCGCGCGTAGTTAAGGTGTGGAGAGGACGGTCGGCGCGAGGCCTCCGGCTCCCGCGGCCCGTTCGAGGGGCCGTGAGGGGTGCGGTCGGGATCGGCTGGCCTGGATGATGCACGGTCCACGCTCGTCACGACCGTGGCCGCGGGCGGTTCGGCCCGCCCACGAGCCGGGAACCTTTCCCGGACGGCCGGACTATAGGGAATGACGAGAACGGACCCCGACCAGCCCGGAGACCGGATGTCCGGACCTGCTGCGCCGACGGCGCTCGATCTGCCCACGGACCTCGCCCGGGCCGTCGAGCTGGCCCAGGATCGCAAGGCGCGCGAGCCGGTTCTCCTCGATCTGCGCGGTCTCTCCAACGCGACCGATTTCTTCTTCATCGTGAGTGGGACCTCGGACCTCCACGTCCGAGCGATCGCCGAGCACATCATCGAGGAGCTCGAGCGGGAGGGTGTGCGTCCCGACCACGTGGAGGGCCTACGCGGCGGCCGCTGGGTGTTGATCGATTACATCGATTTCGTCATTCACGTGTTCCACCCGGCCGCTCGTGAGTTCTACCAGCTCGAGCGCCTCTGGGGCGACGCGCCCGCGCACGTCCTCGAGGCCTGAAGAGGGAGCAGCTCATGATGCGACGTCTCCTCGTTGCCGTCGCGATCGTGGCCGGAGTCCTCGCGGTCGGTGCACGTGCCGCGTCGGCCCAGCATTTCGGCCGCAACAAGGTCCAGTACCGGGCCTTCGACTTCGAGATCATCAAGACCGCGCATTTCGACGTCTATTTCTATTCGCAGGAACGCGAGGCCGCGCTGGATGCGGCACGCATGGTCGAGCGTGCGTACGCCCGGCTGTCGCGCGTGCTGCAGCACGAGTTCCGCGAGCGGAAGCCCATCATCCTGTATGCGTCGCACGCGGATTTCCAGCAGACCAACGCGCTGCCGATGTTTATCGACGAAGGCACCGGCGGCGTGACCGAGGCGCTGAAGAGCCGGGTGATCCTGCCGTTCACCGGCTCGTACGCGGACTTCGAGCACGTGCTGACGCACGAGCTCGTCCACGCGTTCCAGTACGACGTCATGTTCCGCCGGGGGCTGATCGCGGAGGCGACCCCCTTCGCGTCGCGCATGCCGCTGTGGTTCATGGAGGGGATGGCCGAGTACCTGTCCATCGGCCGCATCGACGCGCTCACCGCTGCCTGGGTGCGGGATGCGGCCCTGTCGGGCTATCTCCGCAGCATCGAGGAGATGAACCAGCGCGACGACTACCTGTCCTACCGCTTCGGCCAGTCGCTGTGGGCGTACATCGGCTCGAAGTGGGGCGACGAAGTGATCGGCGTGCTGCTCCAGAGGGCGCCGCGCGTGGGCCTCGAGAGGGCCTTCCAGTCCACGCTCGGCATCACGCTCCAGGAGCTGAATGAGGAGTGGACCGCCGCCGTCCGCCAGACGTACCTCCCGCAGGTGGCGGAGTACCAGCGGCCGGAGAACTTCGCGCGGCGGCTCACGCATCACGAGGGGCTGGACGATCCCTGGTTCCTGGCCCCCGCCATCTCGCCGGACGGGAAGCGAATGGCGTTCCTCTCCCAGCGGGACGGCTTCTCCTTCGACCTCTGGCTGGCGGACGCGGAGACGGGCGAGATCCAGAAGAAGCTGATCGAGTCGGCGCGCAATCCGGACTTCGAGTCGCTGCGCTACCTGAACTCGTCCGCCTCCTTCTCGCCGGATGGCCGCTTCCTCGCCTTCGCGGCGCAGATCGGCGGTCAGGACGCGCTGTACATCTTCGACGTCGAGAAGAGCCGGGTGCTCAGGAAGCTGCGCTTCGACCTCAACGGGATCAGCAACCCGAGCTGGTCGCCGGACGGCAGCCGGCTGGTCTTCACCGGCCTGGACGGCGGCATCAGCGATCTCTTCATCACCGATCTCGACGGGAACCTCGAACGCCTGACCGACGATCGCTACGCAGACCTGTTGCCGTCGTGGTCGCCGGACGGGAAGGTGATCGCGTTCTCGACGGACCGCGGCGAGGGGACGGACTTCGACCGGCTGAAGTACGCCAACCTGCGCGTCGCGCTGTACCACCTCGATACGCGGCAGATCGAGATCCTGCCGCACCAGGACAAGGGCAAGAACCTGAACCCGGTCTGGGCGCCGGACGGCGGCTCGCTCACGTGGGTGAGCGACCGGACCGGGACGGACAACCTCTACCTGTTCGATCTGGGCGAGCGGGAGCTCTACCGGATCACGGACGTGCTCTCGGGCGTGATCGGCATCACGGCCCTGAGCCCCGCACTGTCCTGGGCGCGCAACGGCCGCCTGCTCTTCATCTACTTCGAGCAGGCCGGCTACAACTTGTACGCGCTCGACGATCCCCGCCGCCTCGAGCGCGTCGCGGTCGCGGACCTGCCCGCGGCGCCCGCCGAGGCGCCCCTGGCGCAGCACGTGGCGGAGCCGGAGCGGGCGCGCGTCGACACGGTCCCCCTCGGCCAGGACAGCGTACGCGCGGGCGGCTTCATCGCGTCGTACTACCGGAGCGGAGCGGATTTCCGCCCCAGCTCGGTGCTGCCGGACGCACCCGCGGCGGAGGGGCCCGTATCCGTGATCGCGTTGCTGGACAGCGCGGACCTGGCCCTGCCGGACACCACCGACTTCGAGATCCGCGACTACGCCGTGAAGTTCACGCCGGACATCGTGGGGCGCCCGACCATCGGCGCGCAGGTCGGCGGCTACTACGGAAACGGGGTCTACGGCGGCAGCTACATCGCGCTGTCGGACATGCTGGGCAACCACAACATCCTGCTGGCCGGCAACGTGAACGGCTCGTTCTCGGACGCGACCTTTTTCGCCGGCTACAACTTCCTGCGCACGCGCGCCAACTTCGGCATCGCGCTGGAGCAGATCCCGTTCTACCGCTACCTCGGCGGAGGTCAGTTCCTCATGCCGATCGGCGGCCAGCCCCAGCCCGTGCTGGCCAACGTCTTCGAGCGGGACGTGATCCGCACGGCGCAGGGCATGATGAGCTACCCGTTCAGCACGTTCCGCCGTCTCGAGGTGGGTGCCAGCGCCACGTACATCAAGCGGGATCGGCTGTATCGCGGGTACATGTCGCTGACCGGCGAGCCCGTGGATGAGGACGAGCGCCTCTTCGATGCCACGTTCTTCGAGCCGGTCGCGGCTCTGGTGTTCGACAACTCGCTGTTCGGCTGGACCGGCCCGATCTACGGCCGACGCTACCGGATCCAGGCGTCGCGCACGCTCGGAGACTACTCGTTCACCGAGGTCCTGGTCGACTTCCGCAACTACATGAACTGGAAGCGGCGGGTGGTCTTCGCCACGCGCCTGCTGGGCCTGACCCGGTTCGGCCGGGACGCGGACTGGTTCACCCTGTTCTGGGGCGGGCCGTACTTCCTGCGCGGCTACGACGGCGGCTCGTTCAACGTGAACAGCAGCGAGTGCAGTGGCTTCAGGGACGTCAACTTCGTTTCCTCGTGCCCGGTGCGCGACCAGCTCATCGGGTCGAGCGCGGCGTTGATGAACCTCGAGCTGCGCTTCCCGATCATCAAGGAGCTCCAGATCGGCTTCCTCGGCAACTTCCCGCCGATTGACGCCGTGGTCTTCTTCGACGGCGGCGTTGCCTGGGACAACGAGGTGTGCACGGCACTCGACCTGAGCCGCCCGGACCGGTGCGAGGCCGGCCAGTGGGAGAAGGTCCGGGTGGTCTGGGACCGCAAGCCGGGCGAGGACCCGTACCTTGTGCGGGAGCCGCTGTTCAGCTACGGCTTCGGGCTGCGCTTCAACATCTTCTACACCGTGCTGCGGCTGGACTACGCGTTCCCGGTGAACCGGCCCGACCGGAGCGGACGCTTCTCGGTGTCGTTCGGCCCGTCGTTCTGAGGACGGGGCGGGACGGACGAGGCAGGCGCGCGTGAAGAGCCCCGGCCCGCGGGCCGGGGCTTTTGCTTTCAGGGCGACGAGCGCTTATCATAGGGCCCGTCCATCGAGAGGAGGCCGTGAGCAGCGGCCGCGGCGGCGAAGCTCCCGCGCGGCCGTGTGCCCACGCGCGCATCACGCAACGTCTTACCGCATCAGAGCCCCATGAGCCAGGTTGGATGGCCGGCGGCCGTGGCGTTCGATCCTGGCGCGGAGGACCTGCCCGCGTCACTGGAAGCCCTGGCCGCGCTCCCGGCGCAGAAACTCCGCTCGCTCTTGCTCGTGGCCGGGTCCGAGGCGCTGGCCTCCGGCTGGGCCGCGCGCACGGCCGTTGCCGTGGCGGCCGGCCTCTCGGCGCGTGGCCGTCGCGTCGTGCTGATGGACCTGTGCCTCGGCGCGCCCGAACTGCACGAGGTCCTCGGCGTCGAGAACCTCGAGGGTGTGGCGGATGCGTTCCTCTTCGGTGCGCCGCTCCGCCGGCTGGTGCGGGAGCCGACGGGCTGGCCGTTCGCGTTCGTGCCGGCTGGCGCGTACGTCCCGGACCCCACGGAGATCCTGGCGCACGCGCGCTGGGATAGCGTGCTGCGGGAGCAGGCGGCCTCGGGCCTCCTGCCGGTGGCGCTGGCGCCGGCGGAGGCCGACGGCGTGGAGGCGCTGGCGCGTCGGATGGGGGCCGCGGTGGTGCTGGGCGCTCCCGGCGAGGCCGAGGCCGTGATGGCGGCCTTGCCGGCGGGGTGCGCGGTCCTGGCGACGCTGCGGCCGGCTGCCCGGGCGCACGCCGGTGTCGGGGAGAGCACGGAGGCACCCGACCCGATCGCGGAGATCATGGCGCAGGTGGCGCGGCAATCGGGGGAGGCAGCGCGGAAGGCGTCGCTCGCGCGGCAGACGCTCGTGCCGCTCGCGCTGGGCGCACTCGTCGTCCTCGCGGTGTTCGGCGGCATCCTGGCGTACCAGGTGCTTCGAGACCGGGCCGCGGAGGCCGATGGCTCCCTCACAGGCGCCGGCCTCACGGAGGCCGTGACCGAGCCGCCCCCCGTCGTCGAGACGGAGCCGCTGCCGCGGCCGATCGAGATGCCGATTCCGTACTCCGTCCAGATCGAAGCGCATGAGGACCCGGCGGCGGCGGCGCAGCGGGTCGCGCAGCTCCGCCAGGCGGAGCCAGGAATGGAGTTCTACGTCGCGCCGGCAAACGTGGCCGGCACGATCTACCACCGGGTGCTGGCCGGTCCCGCGGCCGACCTGTCTTCCGCGCAGGCGCTGATGCAGCGCCTCGTGGACGCCGGCTACAAGGCGGCGGCGGAGGCCTGGTCCCTCCTGCCGACGCGGTGGGCGTTCCACATTGCCGACTTCCCCACGAGAGAGGCGGCCCGGGAACGGGGAGACGAGTTGGCGGCCCAGGGAATCCCGACGTACGTCGTCGAGATCCCGTACGAGGGGGGGCCTTCGCGTTACCGGCTGTACGCCGGCGCGTACCGCAGTCCGGCCGAGGCGGAGGTCCTGGCCGGCATGCTCCGGCGCGCGGGCTACAGCGCAGAGCTCGTCGAACGCACGGGTCGGCCCGCATCATGAAGCTGAAGCGGCTTTCGCTCCACGGTTTCAAATCGTTCGCCGACCGCACCGAGCTGCGCTTCCACGAGGGCATCACGGCCATCGTGGGGCCGAACGGGTGCGGCAAGTCCAACATCAGCGACGCCATTCGGTGGGTGCTGGGCGAGCAGCGTGCGTCGGCGATCCGTGGGTCGAAGATGGAGGAAGCGATCTTCCAGGGCACGGCCGAGCGTCGGGGCGTGCACCGCGCGGAAGTCTCGCTCATCTTCTCCAACGAGGACCGGCGGCTCGCGGTGCCGCAGGACGAGATCGAGATCCGGCGCACGGTGTTCCGGGAGGGGGGCAGCGAGTTCGAGCTGAACCGCACGCCGTGCCGGCTCAAGGACATCCACGACCTCTTCCGCGACACCGGGTTGGGCACGAACGCCTACTCGGTGATCGAGCAGCGGATGGTGGACGCGATCCTGTCCGACCGGGCGGAAGAGCGGCGCCAGATGTTCGAGGAGGCCGCGGGGATCGGCCGGTACAAGGACCGGCGCCGGGTCGCGCAGCGGCGCCTGGAGGCGGCGGACGCCGACCTGGCGCGGCTCCAGGACCTGGTGGCGGAGGTCGAGTCGAAGGTGAGGAGTCTCGCCCGCCAGAAGCGGCGGGCGCAGCGCTACCGCGAGCTGCGTGCGCGCCGCCTCGCCCTCGAGGTCGCGGTCGCGGGGATGGAGCTGGCGGAGGTGCGTGAGCTGCTCCAGGCGACGGCGCGGCGGCTGGAAGAACTGAGCCGGGAGGAGCCGTCCGCGCGCGCGGCGCTCGCGGCGGCGGAGGCGGACCTCGAGCGGCTGCGGCTCGAAGCGGCGGATGCGGCGCGGACGCGGGCGGCTGCCGCCGCGCGGCTCGAGGAGACGACGCGGCGGATCGCCGAGCGGGAGCGCGAGATCGCGATCGCGGAGGAGCGCCGCTCGCACGGCGAGCGGCGGCTCGCGCAGATCGCAGTGGAGCGGGAGGAGCTGCGGGCGCGCGCGGCCGCGCTCGAGGCCGAGCTGGTGGCGCTGGGGGAGGAGCGCGGGCGCCGCGCCACGGAGCTCGAGGACCTGCGTGCCCGGCTGGACGCGGTGCAGGCGCGCCTGCGCGAGACGCGGGAGGCGCTGGCCGGGCGGCGGCAAGCGGAAGAGCAGGCGCGCACGGAAGATGAGGAGCTGAGGCGGCGGCTCGCGCACCTCGAGTCCACGGCGGCGGCGGCGGAAGCGCGTGCAGTGGAGGCGGAGGCGCGGCTCGAGCGGCTGCGTGGGGAGCAAGAAGAGGTGGCGGCGGAGCTCTCGCGGCTGGAAGAGCAGGGTGACCTGTTCACGCAGCGTGCGCGGGAGCTGGCCTCCTCGCGCGAGAGTCTGGAGGCGGAGCGGCAGGCGGGCGCGGAGCGGCTCGAAGCCGCGAGGGCGGAGGAGTCCCGGGCGCGGCAGGCGTTGATCGCGGCAGAGGACCTGGTCAACCGGCTCGCCAAGCAGCTGGCGGCCGAGGAGGCGCTGGCGCGGGACTTCGCCGGGCTGGCGCCGGCCACGGCGGCCGTGCTCGAACGGCGCGGGGAGCTGGAGGGCGTGCTCGGCCCCCTGGCGGAATTCCTGGATGCCGACGAGGCACGGGCGGCGCTCATCGAAGGCACGCTCGGCTCGCTGCTGCAGGTCCTGGTGGTGCGGGACCCGGCAGCGGCGGACGCGGTGCGGCGCTGGATGGAGGAGTGGCAGGGCGGGGAGGCGGGCGCCATCGCGATGCTGGCCGAGGCGGACGTCTCGGCCGCGCGGGCGGTGCTGGATGCCGTCGAGTTCGCGGGGCGGCCGCAGGCCGGGCCCGTCCTCCTCGGCCGGGCCGAGCGGATCGAGCGCCTGCGCGCCGAGCTCGCTGCGGCGGAGGCCGACCGGGAGGCGCGGGCCGCGGAGCGCGACGCCGCGGCGCAGCGGGTGCAGGAGGCAGAAGCCCGCTACCGCGAGGCGGATGCGGCGCTCCAGGCCGTCGAGCTCGAGTTGCGCCGCACGAACGCGGAGGAGGAGGCGCGGAGCGCCCAGCGTCGGCGAGCGGAGCGGCTGCGCGAGGGGCTGCAGCGGCAACGGCAGACGCTGCGGGATGCCGCGGCCGGATCGCGCGCCACTGCGGAGGCGGCCCGACAGGAGCGGGCGAGGGTCGAGCAGGCCCTCCTGGCCCAGCGTGAGGCGACCCGGGAGGCGAGCCGGCTCGCCGCGGAGCTGCAGGCCGCCTACGACGCGGTACGGGATGAGGAGGCGGAGCTCCGCGTCGTCCACGCGCAGGCGGAGAGCGGGCTCGAGGCGGTCGAGCGCCGCCTCGCCGCCGCCCGGGAAGGGCTCGAGCATGGCCGCATGCGGCTGGCGGCGCTCGACCGCGAGGAGGCAGAGCAGCGGGAAGCGATCGCCCAGCTCGAGGAGCTCAAGACCACCGCCGGCAGCGAGCTCGAGAACCTGTTCTCCACACGCGATGGCCTCGCCGGCGAGCTGCGCGCGCTGGACCAGCAGGCAGAGGAGGCCACGGCCGCCGCGGAGGGTCTGGAAGCACAGGTCAAGGAGCTGCGGCGTGTGGCCGACGACCTCGCCGAGGAGCGGCACCGGCTGGAGCTCCAGCGTGCCGAGCAGGAGGGCGCCGACCTCCGGATCCGCGAGCGGCTCGAGGCGGAGTGGGGCCGGCCGTTCGCCCAGCTCGAGCGCGAGGCCGAGCCGGTGGAAGGGCAGCCCGAAGCGCTAAAGGCGGAGCTACAGGCCGTGACGGCTGACCTCGATCGGCTCGGCCCGGTCAACATGCTCGCCATGGAGGAATACGAGGAAGAGAGCCGCCGGCTCGAGTTCCTCATCGCCCAGCGCGACGACCTGGTGCGCGCGCGGGACGACCTGCAGGCGGCGATCCGGCAGATCAACCGGACGGCGCGGCAGCTCTTCATGGAGACGTTCGAGCAGATCCGCGCGAACTTCCGCCGCACGTTCGAGACGCTCTTCGAGGGCGGCGAATGCGATGTGTGGCTCGCGGATCCGGACGACCCGTTGGAATCGCCCATCGAAGTCTCGGCATCTCCGCGTGGAAAGCGCACGCAGCGCATCCACCTGCTGAGCGGTGGGGAGCGGGCGCTGACCGCGCTCTCGTTGATGTTCGCGATCTACCTGGTCAAGCCCAGCCCGTTCTGTGTGCTGGACGAGGTGGACGCGCCGCTCGACGAGGCCAACATCGGCCGCTTCGTCTCCATGCTACAGCAGTTCAAGAGCGAGACGCAGTTCATTGTCATCACGCACAATCCGCGGACCATGGGCGCCGCGGACTGGATCTACGGCGTGACGATGGAGGAGCCGGGCGTCAGCTCGATCGTCGGAGTTCGGTTGGATGAGGTCCTGACCGGCGCCGCGTCGGACGCGTGATCGAGGCGAGGGGCCCGGCCGCGCGGCGTGTGTTCCACGCGTGGCCGGACCCGTCGCGGGAGGCGGCGTGGAGCTGACCATCATCGGATCCGGCACCGCAGTACCTCACCCGGAACGCGTGAGTGCGGCGCACCACGTCGCTGCGGGCGCGGTCTCGCTCTTGCTGGACTGCGGTCCCGGAGCGGTCCATCGGATGGCTGCCGTGGGCATCGCGTGGGGTGAGATCACCCACGTGGCCGTCTCCCACTTCCACACCGACCACATCGGCGATCTGCCGATGCTCCTCTTCGCGCTGAAGTACGGGCTCGCCGAGCCGCGGAACGAGGAGCTGGTCCTGCTCCTTCCCCGGGGCGGCCGCACGCTCGCCGAGCGGCTGGCCTCCGCCTTCGGGGACTACGTCCTGCAACCGGGATTCCCCCTGCGGATCCGCGAGTTGGAACCCGGCGACCGCGCTGAGCTGGGAAACGGCGTGTCGCTCACCGCGCGGCGCACTCCGCACACCGACCACTCGCTGGCCTATCGTGTGGACGGACCGCGCGGCTCGATCGGCTATACCGGGGACACGGGGCCCGATCCGGGGCAGGCGGCGTTCTTCCGGGGCGTGGATGTGCTGCTCGCCGAGTGCTCGCTGCCGGACGAGCTCGCCATGGACGTGCACCTGACGCCCTCGCGGGTCGCGGCGCTCGCGCAGGGAGCGGAGCCCGGCCACCTCGTCCTGACGCACATCTATCCGCAGCTCGAGCGCCTGGACGTGGCGGGACTCGTGCGCGCCGCGGGATGGCAGGGGCACACGACGATCGCCAGGGACGGCCTTCGCCTGCCCCTTTGACGCGGTCGCAGCACGGGGCGTCACGGGGATCGCCTGGACGATGCCGCACCCGCCGCGTAGTTTGGCGTAACCGCAACGAAGGTCTCTGGCACGGGAGTCCGCGGGGCCATGCTGATCGTGATGCATCATACGGCGACCGACGAGGACGTGCGGCGCGTCGTCGGCGCGATCGAGGAGATGGGTTACCAGGCGCGGCCGATTCCGGGCCGCCAGCGCACGGCCATCGGCCTCATCGGCAACGATGGCCGCGTGGACAGCAGTCGCCTGGAGGCGTTGCCGGGCGTGCTCCAGGTGATCCACGTCTCACAGCCGTACAAGCAGGTCTCGCGCGAGTGGCGGCCGGAGCCCACCGTCATCGAGCTGCCCAACGGCACGCGCATCGGCGGCACGGAGATCGTCCTGATGGCAGGCCCGTGCGCCGTGGAATCCGAGGAGCAGATCCTGACCGCCGCGCATCGCTTGCGTGCGGCCGGGGCGACCGTCTTGCGCGGTGGCGCTTTCAAGCCGCGAACGTCGCCGTACTCGTTCCAGGGGCTCGGGCTCGAAGGGCTCCGACTCCTCGCCAGGGCCCGCGAGGAGACCGGCCTCGCCGTCGTCACGGAGGCGCTCGAGCCGGAGATGGTCGACGTCGTCGCCGAGTACAGCGACATCATCCAGATCGGCGCCCGCAACATGCAGAACTACCCGCTGCTGCGGCGCGCGGGCCGGGCGGGCAAGCCGGTCCTCCTCAAGCGCGGTCTGGCCGCGACGATCAAGGAGCTGCTGCTCAGCGCCGAGTACATCCTTGCGGAGGGCAACGAGCAGGTCATCCTGTGCGAGCGGGGCGTGCGCGGTTTCGACGAGCAAACGCGCAATCTGTTCGACCTCACCGCCATCCCCGTCGTGCAGTCGCTCTCGCACCTGCCCATCATCGCGGATCCCAGCCACGGCACCGGTCTCCGCAGCAAGGTCACGCCGATGGCGCGCGCCGCCGTCGCCGCTGGAGCGGACGGGATCATCGTGGAGGTGCATCCCGACCCCGACCGTGCGCTCTCGGACGGCGCGCAGTCCCTCACGCTCCCGCAGTTCGAGGACCTGGTCCGCCAGCTCCGGCCGATCGCGGCGGCAATCGGCCGGGAGCTGGTGCCGCCGCTCCCCGAGCGCGCGCGGGAGCCGCGGCTCGCCCCATCGGCGTAGGACCCCGCCGCCTCGCGCCGTCCCCGCCGCCCCGCGCCGTCCTTTCCCACTATGGCCCGGGCGCGCGGCATGCCTTTCCTTGTCTGTCCATGGGCAACGCACACGAGCTCGGCCGGCAAGGCGAGGCGCTCGCCGCAGCGCTGCTCGAGGCGGGAGGTTGGCGGATCGTCGCGCGCAACTTCCGGTTTCGGCGAAAGGAGATCGACCTGATCGCCCGTCGCGGCAACGTCGTCGCCTTCATCGAGGTGAAGACGCGGGCCGGCCACGGCTACGGCCATCCGCTCGAGGCGGTCACGTGGGCCAAGCGGCGCGAGATCGAGACCGTGGCACGCGCCTGGGTGGCACGCTACGGTCACGCGATGGATCTCTACCGCTTCGACACCGTTGCGGTCGTGTGCAGGGAAGGGGAGCCGCCCCGGCTCCTGCACGTGGAGGATGCCTGGCGGCTGTGAGCGGTGTCAGGAGCCGCCGGCCTGCTCCTGTAATAGCTCTCCCACACGCACCATTCCCCGGCCGCGCTCGACCAGCACCCGCCCGAGCCGGCCGAGCAACTCCCGCGGCGCCTCAGCCGGCACACGCCGGAAGCGCCGGACCTCCTCCACGCCGATGCGCAGGGCGAGCGCGAGCTCGGACTCGGTCCCCAGAAACACGTCGCTGCCGCGCCTGAAATCCAGGCCCGCCATGCTCAACCTCCGGAACGGTGTGTGATCAACCGATTGTGCTCGACCATCAGGCAGCGGTCCTGCACCACCAGGATGCCCGCGCGGGCCAGCTCGCGGGCGGCCTCGTCGTTGCGGATCCCGAGCTGGAACCACACGGCCGCCGGCCTGCTCGCCAGGATGTCCGGCACGTGGGGCGGGATGTCCTCCGGCTTCCTGAACACGTCCACGAGGTCGACCGGCCCAGGAACGTCCACGAGACGACGGTAGACCGGCTCGCCCAGGATCCGCGTCACCTCCGGGTAGTAGACCGGGACCGGGACGATCTGGTAGCCCGCCTGCTGGAGGAAGCGGGGCACGTAGAACGCCGGCTTGTGGCTGCGCGTCTCGGGCTTGATGCCGAGCACGGCGATGCGCCGCGTGCGCTGGAGCACCGCGCGGATGCTCTCGTCGTCCTGGAGGATGCGGTCGGGCCAGTGGTTCATCTCGTTGTGGGGCAAAGAAACATGTGACGTCGGCGCCTTGACGCCCGGGCACCACCCCGCTAGCTTGCGGATGGCGCCCCAGGCCCGTAGGACGCGAGCTCACGAACCCCGTCAGGACCCCGCAGGTAGCAGCGGTAAGTGCGGCGGACGTCGCTACGGTCAGCCTGGGGCGTCGTGCGTCCGGCGCCTGACCGCGTCTGCCTGCCGCTCCCCCGCGTCCGCACCCGGGGGCGGGCGACGGCAGCCGCCCTCCCACCACCAGGGCCCCGGCGCGACCGGGCCCGCGCGCCCGCGCCGCGAGCTCGAGGCGCTCGGCGGCAGGCCGGGCAGCGCCTCGGCCCCATCGAGCGGGACGGCGGGGGCGGGTGCAAGGGCGGTGCCGGTCGGCCGGCGGGGGCTGCGGCCGCCGGCAGCGAGTGTGCGTGGGGCCGGGTGCGAGCCTCGCAGCCACGCGCTGCGGGTCAGGCACCCGTCGGCGCGCCCCGGGTACACGCAGGTGCTGCGGCCGGCTCCGCGGCGGCGGCTGAACGTGGCCCACCGTCTGATCCTTCGCAAGAGAGCGCGATGAGCAGGAAGGCACTCGCCCGTCTCTACCGGCCCCGGCGGTTCGGGGAGATGGCCATGCAGGAGCACGTCTCGGAGACGCTGAAGTCGGCCGTGGCGCGTGGGCGGACGGCGCACGCGTACCTGTTCGCGGGCCCGCGTGGGGTGGGCAAGACCACGGCCGCACGGGTGCTGGCCATGGCGCTGAACTGCGCGGCGCGAGGCGAGGATGGGGAGCCGTGCGGCGAGTGCGAGTCGTGCGAGCGGATCTGGGCGGGCCAGACATCGCTGGACGTCGTGGAGATCGATGCGGCATCCAACCGCGGCGTGGACGACGCGCGCGATCTCCGCGAGCGGGCCATGTACGCGCCGACGGACGAGCGGCGCTACAAGGTCTACATCATCGACGAGGCGCACATGCTCACCCGGGAGGCGTGGAACGCGCTCCTCAAGATCCTGGAGGAGCCGCCGCCCCGGGTGATCTTCGTGTTCGCCACGACGGAGCCGCAGAAGATCCAGCAGGCGGCGCCGCCCATCCTCTCGCGATGCCAGCGCTTCGACTTCCGGCGCATCAGCGTGGCGGGCATCGTGGGTCGGCTGCGGGAGGTGCTGCGGCGGGAGGGGCTGGAGGCGGAGGACGACGCGCTCTACCTCCTTGCGCGGCGGGCGGAAGGCGGGATGCGAGATGCGCTCTCCTTGCTGGATCAGGTCCTCGCGTTGTCGGGGCCGAGTCTCACTGCAGACGACGTGCGGCGCGTCCTCGGTCTCGTCGGCGAGGAGCTGTACATCGAGCTGTTCCGGGTGATCGCGGAGCGGCGGCACGCGGACGTGTTCCACTTCGTCTCGCGCCTGGTCGATGAGGGCTACGATTTCTCCGACTTCTATCGCGGGTTGGCCGATGCGCTGCGCGCGCTCCTGGTGTGCAAGCTGGAGGGCGCAGCGGGTGCGGACGTGCGGGAGGACCTGAAGCCGGCGTTCGCCGAAGTGGCTGCACGCTTCGAGGTGGGTGACCTGCTGCGGATGCTCGCCCAGGTCGCGGAGCTGGACACGGAGGGGCGGTTCCGGAAGAGCATCAACCCGCGCATCCAGCTCGAGGCCATGCTCCTCCGCTTCGCGCACCTCGATCGGACGGTCGAGCTGGAGGAGGTGCTGCGCGCGGCCGCAGGGGAAGTTGACCAGGCCGGCGCCCGGCCTCGCCGGACCGCTCCGCCGGCGGGGCGCGACGCGCCGGCGGGGCGCGAGGCGGCGGCCGGCCGCGGGGCGGCGGAGGGGCCGGGCCGCGTGGCGCGGCCACACCCGTCGCCGGCCCGGGCCGCGGGCGTGGACCCGGCCGGCGCAGGGCCGGAGGCGGTGGAGGCACACCTGCGCGCGGCCGTGGAGAGCATGGATGGCGTGGGCGCGCTCCGGCTTTTCCTGCGGGCGGCCCACGTGGCGGCCGTGGAGGGCGAGCGGGTGGTCCTGGCGCTGCCCGCAGGGCCCGGGCTGGAGCGGCTGACCTCGGATCACGGCGCCCGGCGCATGCTCGCCGATGCGCTGGCGCAGCGCCTCGGCCGCCCGGTGGACCTGGAGGTCCGGGCGGCTGACAGCGCTTCCGGTTCAGCGCCGCGGCTCACCCCGGAACGGGTCAGGGAGGAGCAGCTCAAGCGGTTGGCGCGCGAGGAACCCGTCCTCGGGAAGGCGGTACAAGAATGGGAGCTGGAGCTCCTGGATTGAACACAAGATCCGGGGTCTTGCTCCCGCTTGCGCGCCTCCTGACGGGGCGCCTATCTTTTGATGCCCTCTCTCGTGGCGTAGGGATCACGGTTCCATGACGAACCTCCAGCAGATTCTTCAGATGGGCCAGCAGGTCCAGGCCCGTCTCACCGAGCTACAGACCGAGCTGCGCAATCGGACGTTCAGCGTATCGAGCGGCGGCGGGATGGTCACGGTGACCATGGACGGCCGGGGCCTCATCCGCGGGGTGCGGATCGATCCGACCGTGGTGGATCCGAACGACGTCGAGATGCTCGAGGACCTCGTCCTCGCCGCGGTGGCCGAGGCCCAGCAGCGCGCGCAGCAGGTCTACGAGGAGGAGTTGCGGAAGCTGACCGGCGGCATGCCGCTTCCGTTCCAGTTGCCGAACCTGCCGTGACCGCTGCCGCGGGCAGGGGGGAGGATCCGGTTGGCGGCAATCGATGATCTCGCCAGCGAGTTCGCTCGCCTGCCGGGCATCGGTCGCAAGACCGCGCTCCGGCTGACCTACTACCTTCTCAAGCGTCCGCCGGAAGAGATCCGGCGCCTCGCGCGGGCGCTGGACGTGGTCGCGGATCGGATCCGGTCTTGCTCGCGGTGCGGCAATCTGACCGAGGCCGATCCGTGCGGCTTCTGCGCCAACCCGCGACGCGATCCCGGCGTGATCTGTGTCGTCGAGGAAGCATCGGATATCGCGGCGATCGAGCGGACAGGGGAGTACCAGGGGTTGTACCACGTGCTCGCGGGCCGACTCTCGCCGCTCGACGGGATCGGTCCGGCAGAGCTGAACATCGCATCGTTGCTCGAGCGTTTGGGCAACGGCACGGCCGTGCGCGAGGTCATCCTCGCCACGAACCCAAGTGTGGAGGGCGAAGCGACGGCGGTCTATCTCCAGAAGCTGATCCAGCCGCTCGGCATCCGGGTCACGCGGCTGGCGCGTGGATTGCCGGTGGGCGGAGATCTTGAGTACGCGGATGGCGTGACGATCGCGCAGGCGCTCGCGGGCCGGCGCGAGATGTGAGCGGAGCCGGAACCATGTCCAACCGGGTCGCACGTACAGCAGGTTTCATCATTCTCGGCATCGCGGCCGCCGCTGTGCTCGGCGCCCTGCTCGTCAGGGATCAGATGTCACGGCACCGGCGAGAGCTCTTCAGCTCGCACCCGCTGCGCCGGCTCGCGGCTCTCGGTTACCTCGCGAGCCATGATGCCACGGTGGATGCGGTGCAGTTGCTCAGGGACTTCATCGCGTGGGAGCGGCGACCGCTCCTCAGGCGCCGCGCGCTCCAGATCCTGGAGCGGATGGAGGAGAGCCTGGCGAGCGGCCCCGCGCCGTCCGGGGAAGTCGTGGGATGATCTCGCGGGACGCCGTTCCGTTCATCGGTCCGCAAGACCAGCAGCGCTTCGAGCGCCTGCTCACCTGGTACGCCACGGAGGGCGGATTGCGGGCAGCGCTGCTCGTGGACCGGACTGGACGGCTCCTCGCCTCGGTGGGCGAGACCGCGTTCGACGCGACGGCGTTCGCGACCCTCGCGGCGGCGGACTTCGCGGCGGGCGACCAGCTCGCGCTCCTGTTGGGTGAGGAAGAGTTCGCGGCCCTGTACCACCAGGGCGAGAACCGCTCGATGTACCTCTCGGACGTGGGCGGGCGGGCGATCCTCGCCGCCCTCTTCGATGGACGGACGACGCTCGGGATGGTTCGAATGAAGGCGCGCACGATCGTTCCGGAGCTGGCCGGCATCTTCGCTGAGCTGGCGCGCGAGGACGCCCGGATGCGTGCGCAGCTCGATCCCGGCTGGGCCTCCGACGCGGAGACCGAGATCGATCGCCTCTTCGCCGATTAGGGAACCTGGCCCATGTCGATGATCAACTATGCGAGCCGGGAGATCAACTGCAAGCTCGTTTACTACGGGCCCGGCCTCGGCGGTAAGACGACGAACCTGGAGTACATCTTCAACAAGGTCAAGCCGGAAACCCGCGGGAAGCTCATCTCGCTGGCGACCGAGACGGAGCGCACGCTGTTCTTCGACTTCCTCCCCGTGGATCTCGGCACGATCCGGGGCTTCAACACCCGGTTCCATCTGTATACGGTGCCGGGTCAGGTCTACTACAACGCGAGCCGGCGGCTCATCCTCAAGGGAGTCGATGGCGTCGTGTTCGTGGGGGACTCGCAGGCCGAGCGGATGGACGCCAACATCGCATCGCTGCAGAACCTCTACGAGAACCTGTCGGACTACGGCTACGATCCGCAGCGTCTGCCGATCGTGCTCCAGTACAACAAGCGCGACCTCCCGAACATCGTGTCCGTGGAGGAGATGCGGGCGGAACTCAACCCCGACGGGCTGCCCGAGTTCGAGGCCGTAGCGATCAAGGGGATCGGCGTGTTCGATACGCTCAAGGCGGTCAGCAAGCTCGTCCTGAAGTCTCTCGGCTGAGGCGCCCATGAGGCTGCTGAAGCGCAGCACTCTGCCCAATGCGCTGACCGTCCTGCGCGTCGTCCTCGCGCCCGCCATCTTCTTCCTGGTGTTCCTCTCGGGGTTCGGCGCTCGTGCGCTCGCCTTCGTGCTCTTCCTCGTCGCGGCGCTGTCGGACGTGTGGGATGGGCACCTGGCGCGCAAGCACGGCTGGATCACCGACTTCGGCAAGCTGATGGACCCGGTCGCGGACAAGCTGCTGCTGGCCGCGACGTTCGTGCCCTTCTACATCCTGTCCCGGCGCCCGGACCCGGGCCCGCTCCCCTTCCTGGGCAGCCTCCCGTTGTGGATCATCCTCGTGATCTTCGGCCGTGAGGCGCTGGTCACGGGGCTGCGCATGTTCGCCGCGCGGCGGGGCCTGGTGCTGCCGGCCGGGCGCGCCGGCAAGCAGAAGGCGCTCCTGCAGAACCTCTTCATCGGCTCGACCCTGGCGTGGTACGCGATCCGCGCCGCCGCCGCCGATGCGCACTGGTCCGGCCCCCTGTGGGCGGCATGGCAGGCGTTCCACGGCACGGTGGTGGCGTCCACCCTCGTCCTCGCGGTCGGCCTGACCATCTACTCCCTCGCCGTGTACCTGTGGAACTGGCGTTCGCTCATGCGGGAGGCGGTTTGACCGGGGCCGACCGGCCGGACGATGGGCGTGCTCCTGCACTCGAGATCGTCACGATCGGCGACGAGCTGCTGCTGGGCGAGACGGTAGACCACAACAGCGCCTGGCTCGGCCAGGTCCTCGCCCGAATCGGCATCCGGGTCGCCCGGCGCGCAACCGTCGGCGATGACGCCGCCGCGATCAAGGACGCCGTCGCGGCCGCGCTCGATCGGACCGGCATCGCCCTGTGCACGGGCGGGCTCGGCCCGACGCGCGACGACCTGACGAAGCCAGCGGTCGCGGAGCTGTTCGGCCGCGACCTCGTGCTGGACGAGGCGTTGCTCCACGCGCTCGAGCGGCGCTTCGCCGAGCGCGGGATCCAGATGGCGGCGAGCAACCGGACGCAGGCGGAGATCCCCCGCGGCGCCAGGGTGTTCCCCAACCCGCGCGGAACCGCGCCCGGCCTCGCGCTCGAGGATGCGGCCGGCCGCCTGGCCATCCTGCTCCCCGGCGTGCCGCACGAGATGCGCGCGCTCGTGCACGAGCACGTGATCCCGTTGCTCCTGTCCCGTTTCCCGGAGCGCGGCAGGCCCGTCGTGCACCGGCGCCTGCGGACGACGGGGATCCCCGAGTCCACCCTCGCGGAGCGCGTAGACGACCTCATCCCCACGTTCGCCCCGCTCACCATCGCGTTCCTGCCCGCGGCCACGGGAGTGGACATGCGGCTCACGAGCTGGGGCGTGCTTGACGCCACGGAGGCCGCGCGCGCGCTGGACGCGGCGGAAGCGGCGCTGCGCGAACGGGTCGGCCGCTACGTCTACGGCCGTGACGACGAGGACCTGGTGGACGCCGTCGCGCGCGAGCTGACCGCACGCTCCCTGACGCTGGCGCTCGCGGAGAGCTGTACCGGCGGCCTGATCGCGAAGCGGCTGACCGACCGCCCGGGGGCCTCCGACTACCTCCTCGCCTGCATCGTCGCATACGCCAACGCGGCGAAGGAGGAGCTCCTGGGCGTCGACCCCGCGACGCTCGCGGCCCACGGCGCCGTCAGCGAAGAGGTCGCGCGCGAGATGGTGGAAGGCGCGCTGCGCGCGGCGGGCGCCGATGCCGCGCTCGCCGTGACCGGTGTGGCCGGGCCGGGTGGCGGAACGCCCGCGAAGCCGGTCGGCACGGTCTGGATCGCCGCAGCGCTCGGCGACCACAGGCGTGTCCGCCGGTTCCGCTTCGGCGGCGACCGGGAGGAGATCCGCGACCGCTCGGCCCAGGCGGCGCTGGCGATGCTGTACGCCATGCTCCGCGGCGAGGATGAGGAATGAGGGCGGGATACTCGCAGGGCCCCGCGATTGCCTCGACAGCATTGACGGGCGCCGGCCCCACCGCGGCATCCGTCCCGGGGTCCCCGGAGCCCGGGGCGGGCTCGATCAGCGCATCCGGGGCCGGCGAGCGCGGAGCGCCGGCTCCGGGCTCCCGGCATCTGCCGCGGGCTGCAAACGCTGAACACCAGCGCATCCGGGCCTCCCGGAGCGCGGAGCGCCGGCGCCGGCGGCCCTGGGAGCCCGGGGCGCCGGCACCCGCGGTCCCCGGACGTGAACAGCGACATGCCGCCCCTGGAGCTGCCCGGAGCTGAGAGCCCGGGACCGGTGCCCGGGCTCTCAGGGTGTGAACAGCGACGTGCTGCCTCTGGAGCTGCGCTGAGCTGGCAGCCCCGGCGCCGGTTCCCGCGATCCCCGGGTTGGGCGAGAACGGCGGCCGCCGCCTCGTGACTCGAAGATCGGCCCGGATTCTCTGCCGAAACGGCAGGTGAGCGTGGCATCCTGCTTGCACCCCGGGGGCGGGCTCATCAGGCGGGAGTGGGCCCGCGAGAGCCACTCCCTTCATTCTCGAATGGCAGTCGGAGAGTCATGACGGACCAGGAACGGAGCCAGGCGGGGGAGCCGGAGGTGCGACCGGAGGCGGAGGTGCCTCCGGTGGAGACGGAGGCGGAAGCGGAGGCGGCCGCCGGCGGAGAGGAGGTCGATGGTGCGGCGGCGGAGCTGGCGGCCCTGCAGGGCGAGCTCGAGGCGCTGAACGATCGGCATCTGCGCCTCGCGGCGGAGTTCGACAACTACCGCAAGCGAATCGAGAGAGAGCGGGCGGAGCTGTGGACGCGGGCACAGGCGGAGCTGGTCAAGCGGCTGCTCGAAGTGCTGGATGACCTCCAGCGGGTCTCGGAGCTGGATGCGGAGAGCGCGACGGCGCAGTCGCTGCTGGAGGGTGCCCGGCTGGTCGAGAAGAAGATGCGTCACGTGCTCGAGTCGGGAGGGCTCGAGCCGATCGAGGCGCAGGGCGAGTTCTTCAATCCGGAGACGATGGAAGCGCTCCTGACGGTGCCCGCGGAGCATCCGGAGGAGGACGAGGTGGTGGTGCAGGTGTTCCAGAAGGGGTACCGCTTCAAGGGCCATCTGATCCGCCCTGCGCGGGTCCAGGTCAAGAAGTACGAATCCTGAGGCCGAGGCCTACGGGGCGGGCGGTGCCTTTGAGCGGGACGATCGGGTCCGCAGAGGGACGGCGCGGGGGCCTCGGTCGCGATTCACGTCCGCCGGCGAGAACGGGTCGGGCGAGGCGCCGCGGGCGTCCGGATCCGCCCGTCGAGGCACGCGACCCGGTTGCGCTGGCGTTCCGCAGGACCGCGACGGCGCCGCGGGCGCCCCGGATCCGCCTCCTGAGGCACGGGTACGAGACCTCGTCCCGAGGAGATGACAGGTTCGAGCGGCGATGCCAGCGGCGACGAGCAAGGATTACTACCAGGTCCTGGGCGTGGCGGAGGGTGCGTCCGCCGAGGAGATCAAGCGGGCGTACCGCAAGCTCGCCAAGCAGTACCATCCGGACGCGAACCGGAACGACCCGCAGGCGGCCGAGCGCTTCAAGGAGATCGGCGAGGCGTATTCCGTGCTCTCGGACCCGGAGAAGCGGAAGCAGTACGACCGTCTGCGCAAGATGGGGCCCTTGGGCGGGTTCGGCTTCGGCCGGGCGGGGGCGAACGCGGGGGGGCCGGCGGGCGGCTTTCGCACGACGATCGAGGACCTCGGCGATCTCGGCGGGCTGGGCGACCTGTTCAGCTCGATCTTCGATTTCGGCAAGCGCGCGCGGAGCAGGACCCGGAGCGCGCCGGAGCGGGGTCGAGATGTCGAGTACGCGGTCGAGATCCCGTTCACGATGGCCGCACGCGGCGGTAGACTGCCGATCACCGTTCCGGTGACGGAGGAGTGTGCGACGTGCGGCGGCTCGGGCAATGCGCCGGGGACGAAGCCGCGGCCGTGTGACGAGTGCGGTGGGAGCGGGACGATCACGTTCGGGCAGGGCGGGTTCGCGGTCCATCGGCCCTGTCCGGCCTGCTACGGTCGCGGCCAGATCCCGAGCGTGGCCTGCGCCGTGTGCGGCGGCAGCGGCCAGGTCCGGGAGCAGCGGCAGATCATCGTTTCGGTGCCGGCGGGCGTGGATACGGGCTCCAAGCTGCGGCTCTCGGGGCAGGGCGAGCGAGGGCCGGGCGGCGGCGCGCCGGGTGACCTGCTCATCACCTTCCGGGTCAAGCCGCATCACTTCTTCCGGCGCGAGGGCATGGATGTGCACTGCACGATCCCGATCAACGTGGCGCAGGCCACGTTGGGGACGAAGGTGCGCGTGAGCACGGTGGATGGGAGGAAGGTTGCGCTGCGGATTCCGCCCGGCACCCAGTCGGGCACGCGGTTCCGGATCCCGGGGCAGGGGATCGAGAAGGGAGGTCGCCGCGGCGACCAGTACGTGCAGGTCAAGATCGTCGTGCCGGAGAAGCTGACCCCGGATCAGGAAGAGCTCATGCGCCAGTTCGCGAAGGCCGCCGGCCTGCGCTACTGAGAGGCGCGGCGCGCGATCCGGCCGGGCGCGCGGCGCCCGGGCCTGCCATCAGGACGATCTCCGTGCCGCCGATGCGCGTGCCGTTGGGCAGCTCGATGACGGGGGACTCGGGCCGCGCGGCGCGAGACGCGGGCGCCATCATCTCCTGGGCCCGGGCGGCACGGCAAGTCGGGCGTGATGCGAGCGAGGGTCGCGAGCGGCTGCTGGAGCGTAGCCCGCCGCGTCCGCACGGATGACACGCCTCCCCGTCAGCGGATCCTGCCTCCCCCGAGCAGCAAGTCGTCGCGGAAGAGGACGCCGGACTGTCCGGGCGTGATCGCCCGCACGGGTCGATCCAGCCGGAGCTCGACGCATTCGGCATCCGCCCGGACCACGGTGGCGGCCACTGCCGGCGCGCGGTGCCGCACCTGGACCTCGACGCGATCGCCCGTCGAGGGCGGCGTCGTCAGCCAGTTGAGGTCGCCCAGGACGACGTCGTCCCTGCTCAGTTCCTCCGCCCCGCCCACGACCACCTCGTTGCTCTCCGGACGTACGCGCAGCACGTAGAGCGGGCGCGGGAACCCGCCACCCAACCCCTTGCGCTGTCCGACCGTGTAGCGCGCGTAGCCGCGGTGCCGGCCGATCACCCTGCCGTCCGCGGTGACCAGCGGCCCCGGCGTCAGGGCGGGGTGGTCGGCGCCAAGGCGAGTGGCGAGGAAGCCGGCGTAGTCGCCGTCCGGCACGAAGCAGATCTCCTGCGACTCGGGCTTGTCCGCGGTGACCAGGCCGAGCTCGCGCGCGCGCGCCCGGACCTCCGGCTTCGTGAGCTCGCCGAGCGGGAAGCGGAGCCGCGGGAGCACTTCCCGGGGCACGCCCCACAGGAAGTACGTCTGGTCCTTGTACGCGTCCACCGCCCGGCGCACCAGCCAGGCGCCGTCCGCATCTTCCTCGATGCGGGCGTAGTGCCCCGTCGCGACCGCATCCGCGCCGAGCATGCGGCCACGCCGGAGCAGATCGGGGATCTTCGTGTTCGAGTTGCACCGCACGCACGGGTTCGGCGTGCGGCCCGCCGCGTACTCGCTGACGAAGTCCGCGATCACGTCCCGCGTGAACTCCTCCTCCATGTCGAAGACGTAGTGCGGGATGCCGAGCCGGTCGCAGACGCGGCGCGCGTCCTGGATCCCCTCCAGTCCGCAGCAGGTGCGGGACGGGCCCGGCGTGCTGGCGTAGCAGAACGTCTTCATCGTCGCGCCGATCACGCGATGCCCCTGCTCCACCAGCAGCGCCGCGGCCACGGAAGAATCCACGCCGCCGGACATGGCGACGAGAACGGTCATGCGACCAGCGGATGGCAACGCCTCGCCTCCCCTCGTCAGCTCTCTGCCGCGGCGCGCATGCGCGCGAGCGCGTCCACGATGATTCGGGCGGCCTCGTCCACCTCCGCGGCCGTCGTCGTCCTGCCCAGCGAGAGACGCACCGATGCCGTCCGCTCGTCCGCCGTGCGTCCCATCGCCGCCAGCACGTGACTGAGCTCGACCGCTCCGCTCGTGCACGCCGAGCCGCTCGATGCCGCCACGCCTTCCAGGTCCAGCACGAAGAGCACCGACTCCTGGTCCACGCCCGGCACCGACACGTTCACGATGTGCGGCAGCCGCGGCGCGCCGCCGCCGTTCACCACCGTGCCGGGCAGCCCCTCCACGAGCGCCTTCTCGAGCCGGTCCCGCAACGCGGCCAGCCGCTCCGCCTCCGCCGCCTGCTCCTGCACCGCCAGCTCCGCGGCCGTGGCGAACCCGACGGCCGCGGCCACGTTTTGCGTCCCGGGCCGGAGCCCGGCCTCCTGCCCGCCGCCGTGCAGCAGCGGCTCCAGGTCGACCCCGGAGCGCACGTACAGCGCGCCGATCCCCTTCGGCCCGCCGATCTTGTGCGCGCTCACCGTGAGCAGGTCGCAGGGCACCCGGTCTACGCGCACCGGCACCCGGCCGAGCGCCTGCACCGCATCCGAGTGGAAGACGACCCCGGCCTCCCGGCACAGCCCCGCGATCTCCTCCACCGGCTGGAGCACGCCCGTCTCGTTGTTGCCCCACATCACCGAGAGCACGCAGGGCCGGCTCCGCAGCGCCTCCTCGACCGCGCCCAGGTCCGTGCGGCCCTCCTCGTCCACCGCGAGGATCAGCGCATCGGCCCCCTCCCGCGCCGCCGCCCGCACCGCGGCGAGCACCGCCTTGTGCTCGACCGCCGAGCAAGCGACCGCCGCCGGGCCGCCCACCCGCCGCGCGTGCAGCCAGCGGCCCAGCACGGCCAGGTTGTCCGCTTCCGTCCCGCTCCCCGTGAACACGATCTCCCGCCGCGCCGCGCCCACCGCCGCCGCCAGACGCTCGCGCGCTTCCTCCAGCGCCGCCCGCGCCTGCTGGCCCCACCGGTGCACACTCGATGGGTTGCCGAAACGGTCCGCCGCGTACGGCTCCATCGCGGCCACGACCTCCGGCCGCACCGGCGCCGTGGCCGCATGGTCGAGGTAGATCCCTCGCACTCCGCCTCCGTTCGACTCGCGTTCCATCCCTCTTTCTACCAATGCGGCACGGCTGCGGTCCCCCGCCTTGGCAACGCCCGCCGCCCCTCTTACATTGCCCCGAACCCCATCAGGACACCAGGGTAGAGGAGCGTAGCAGCCCAGGAAACCGCGCACCGTGCATTCCACGCACACCGACTCCGGTCCCCGCATGCACCGACGCAAGCCACCGCCGCTGGCCCCGCAGCACCCGCGCTGCTTCCGCGCCACGGTCCACGGCCTCGTCTTCGGGGAGCGCGCCAGCCATCTCCAGCGTGTCCACGAGGGCGACGAACTCCTGCTGATCCCCGACCCCCCGCTCGACGACGAACCCGGAATCTGGGTCCACCTGCCAGACGGCGAGACGCTCGGGCACCTGCCGCCCGAGATCGAGGCCTGGCTCGGGCCCTGGATGCTGCGCGGCGGCCGCGCGACCGCTCGCGCGCTCCGCGTCTCCGGGGCCGATGTGCCGAGCTGGCGCCGTCTCCTGATCGAGGTCACCTGCGCGGGCTGAGCGGCGCGGGTGGGGCACGATTGGGGCAATCTGTCGCCGGAACGGGGCACCCGTGGGACACACCTGCCCCCGCCGCGCGCGCACCGGCGCCCCGTCGCTAACGTGCATCTCATTATTTGACAACGACTTGCCTCTGCATGGCCGGATGGGAACACAACGGACCGGCTCTTGCACAGGCGCGCGGGCGGCCGTGCAGTTGCTTCACAATGTTGCCTCGCCCCCGGAACGGATCACTCCTTCCCCCGGTTCCGCGCCCTCGGCAGGCAGTCTCTCGCCTCTAGTCTCGCCTCGGCCCCGAGGGCGCGGAGAACCTCTCCACCGGTCGAAGAATGCCTCCGACCTGACCATTGGCCCGACCCGGATCGAGCCGCAGGCGCATCGCGCGAGCGGGGCGCGTCGCTCGTCCCGGGGCGAGCTCAGAGACTGGAGACCCCGAGGGCGACGACATCGTCCACGCGTAGCGTCTCGTGCGTCCAGTACGGCTCGCCGTAGGGTGCGCGAATGAGCGAGCCGTAGTGCGCGGCGTGGGCAAGGATCTGGTCGCGGAGCGGGCGGCCGCCGCCGAAGATGTCGCCGGCGGCGGTGCGTCCCTCGAACTGGGAGCGGTAGGCGGCGATCGCCTCGAGCTTGCGCTCCATGAAGTCCGTGATGTCCACGACGAACGAGGGCTTCACGGGCTTCTCGAGGTAGGAGAGGGCGAAGAGGATCTTGGCTGGCCGGTGGGGCTCGCCCTCGATGGGGGCGCGGCGCAACCCCGCGACGAAGCAGGCATCGTAGCCGAGCTGGCTGGCGGCGCGGTGGTCGGGGTGGCGGGTGGACGGCCCGTGCAGGATGACGGCGCGCGGGCGCAGCCGGCGCAGGAACGCGGCCACGACGGCGCGGGTTGCCGGCGTGTTCTCGAGCGCGGCATCCGGCAGTCCGGCGTTGAACCGGCCGGCGAGACCGAGGATGCGGGCGGCTGCCTCGGCTTCGGCGCGGCGAGTGCCCGCATCGCCGTAGGTGCCGCTTTCTCCGGCGGTCAGGTCGAGGATGGCGGTGCGGTATCCCTGGCTGGCGGCGCGGAGCAGCGTGCCGGCGCAGAGGAGCTCGGCATCGTCCGGGTGCGCGGCGATCGCGAGCAGGTCGATGGGCGCGTCGGTCACGGGACTCACTCGTACCGGAGCGCGGCGACGGGGTCCATGCGCGCGGCGCGCCAGGCCGGGAAGATGCCGAACGCGACGCCGGCGACGACGGCCATGGCGAGCGCGGCGAGGACGGCGGCGAACGGGACGCGCGCGGGGATCGGGGTGACGCTGCTGATCAGGAACGCGATGCCGCCGCCGATGGCGAGGCCGATGGCGCCGCCGATCCCGGTCAGCGTGGCGGCTTCGCAGAGGAACTGCCAGAGGATCTCGCGGCGCGTGGCGCCGACGGCCTTGCGGACGCCGATTTCCCGGGTGCGTTCGGTCACCGCGATCATCATGATCGCGATGACGCCGACGCCGCCGACGGCGAGCGCGACGGAGGACAGGGCGATCATCACGAGGAAGAAGACGAACGTGAGCCGGTTGAAGGTGGCGAGCATTTCCTCCTGGCGGATGACCGCGAAGTCGTTGGCCTCCGCCGGCCGCAGCCCCCGCATGGAGCGGAGCCGGGCGATGACCTGATCCATTGCCTCCTGCATGGTGGCGTGCGGCGCCGTGACGACGAGGATGGAGAGCATCTCGGGGTCGGTCTCGAGGTACTTCAGGGCCGCAGTGTACGGGACGATGGCGATGTTCTTGACGATGGACGCGAAGATGTTCTCGCTCAGCTCGTAGATGCCGATCACGCGGAATGGCTTGCCATCGAGTCGGACCTGGCGGCCGATGGGGTCGAGCGCGCCGAACAAGGTCTCGGCGAGCGGCTTCGAGATCACGACGACGGGCCGCGAGGCCGACACGTCGCCGGGAAGGAAGCCGTGGCCGCTGATCATCCGGCCGCGCCTGAAGCCCTCCCAGCCCGCATCGTTCGCGGAGACCTGCACGTCGTCCACACGCGTGCTCCCCACCTCCATGTCTACGGAGAGGTCGAAGTTCACGATGGCGGCCTTCACGGCGTCGAGGCGGCGGATGGCGCGGGCCTCTTCCTCCGTGATGGGCGGGTTGTCCGCCCAGGGCGGCCGGCTGCCGTCGCTCACCAGCCGGACCTCGTTGAAGTCGAAGCGGGCGACGATGAAGTTCTTCGGGCCGGCGGCTTCGATCCCTTCGATGATGCTCGACCGGATGCCGGCGATCATCGCGCTCATGACCATGACCGTCGCGACACCGACGACGATGCCGAGGATGGTCAGCGCCGAGCGGAACCTGTTCGCGCGGAGCTGGTCCACCGCCAGCACGGCGCCCTCGACGAAGCTCTCCAGGCGCACGGCTCACTCCTGACGCAGGGCGACCACGGGGTCGAGGCGCGCGGCGCGCGATGCCGGGTAGATCCCGGCGAGGATGCCCACGCCTGTGCCCATGAGCACGGCGATCGCCATCCAGTGGGGCGCGATCGCGGCGGGCAGCGGGGATGCCGCCTCGACGATCTGGGCGAGGCCGCTGCCGATCCCGATGCCGATGGCGGCCCCGGTGCCGGACAGGACCGCGGATTCGACGAGCACCTGGAGCAGGATGTCCCTGCGACGCGCGCCCAGAGCCTTGCGCACCCCGATCTCGCGCGTCCTCTCCGTCACGGACACCAGCATGATGTTCATGATGACGATCCCGCCGACGACCAGCCCGATCGCGACGAGGCTCGGGAACGCGATGATCAGGATGCGGCTGATCCGCGTCCAGAACGAGAGCGAGTCCTCCGCGGTCTCGATCTCGAAATCGTTGGCCTCGGTCGGGCGGAGGCGGTGGCGGACGCGCATGATGGCCTCGACCTCGTGCTCTGCGCGCTGTAGGAGATCCGCCTCCGGCACCCGGATCAGGATCTCGCTGACGTAGCCGCGACGCATCGCGATGCGGGCGATCTGCGACCGGGCCGGCGCGATCGCGCGGTTGTCCAGCGAGATGCCGAAGAGCGTCCCCTGCTTCTCGAGCACGCCCACGACCCGGAAGGGGAAGCCGCCGATCCGGACGGTCCGGCCGATCGGGTCGAGCAGCCCGAACAACTTGTCGGCGGCGTCATGGCCGAGGACGACGACGTTCGCCCCCGCACGCGCCTCGGGCGTGCTGAACAGCCGCCCGCGTGCCACCTCGTACTCGCGGATGCGGAAGTAGTCCGCGGATGCGGCGGTCAGCCAGACGTTCTCGACCTCGATGCCGGTATCGTCCGCCTTGAGGCGGCCGCCCGCGTCGCTCTGCACGGCGACGAGGGCCGGGAGCGTCAGCCTCGCGCGGATCTCGTCCGCATCCTCCATGGTGAGTCGCGGCCGGCGCCACCATTGCCGGCGCTGCTCCGCAGATGGATTGACCTGGACGGACGGAATGCGCCGCAGCGTCAGCGTGTTGAGTCCGTAGAGCCGGCGGGCGAAGTCCTCCTCCATGTATCGGTTCATGCCCTCGATCACGCTGACCACGGTGATCAGGAACATGACGCCGATGATCACGCCCAGGACCGCGAAGAAGCTCTTGAGCTTCTGCGCACGGATCTGCGCGAACGCAAGCCGGATGCCCTCTCGGACTTGCATGGATCTCGGCTATGCAGGCAGCGCTTCGCGTCTCACGTCGCTCTCGATCCTGCCGTCGCGGAGCGTGACGGTGCGGTGGGCGTAGGCGGCGATGTCGTGCTCGTGCGTCACCAGCACGATCGTCTGCCCCTGGCGGTGCAGCTCACCGAAGAGCGCCATGATCTCCT
>DASVDH010000020.1:0-15556 GCA_036381195.1 Longimicrobiales bacterium
CCGCCACGCCCATCCTCGCCGCCGCCAAGGTCACGGGCCGGACGCGGGGCGGCCTCTCGTTCGGCGTGCTCGACGCCGTCACGCAGCGCGTCGCCGGCAGCCAGGGCCGCACGGTCGAGCCGCTCACCAACTACGCCGTGCTGCGCGCGCAGCAGGACCTGCGCGACGGCGAGGCCAGCGTGGGCTGGATCGCGACCGCGGTGCACCGCTCGCTCGACGAGTGGACGCGCCCGTTCCTGCACGAGAACGCCCTGGTCACGGGCCTGAGCTTCCGTAACCGCTTCGCCCGCAACTATGAGCTGGCCGGCTCGTTCGCGGCATCCCGCGTCGCCGGCAGTCCCGAGGCGATCCTGCGCACCCAGACGGGCGCCGTGCACTACTACCAGCAGCCCGGGGACGACCCCGTCGTCGATCCCACGCGCACGTCGCTCACGGGCCACGCCGCGCAGCTCAAGTTCGGCAAGTACGGCGGCGGCATCACCCGCTTCGAGACCAGTCTCGTGCGCCAGTCGCCCGGCTTCGAGGTCAACGACCTGGGCTACCTCCGCCGCGCGGACATCCTCGACTGGAGCACCTGGGCCGCGCTCAGCTTCCGCGACCAGCGCGGCATCTACCGCTGGCTCCAGATCAACGGCAACCACTGGCAGACCTGGAACACCTCCGGGATCCGGCTGGAGAGCGCGGTGAACCTCAACGCCCACATGGGAGTCACCAACAACTGGGACGTGCACGCGGGCGCGACCCTCGCCAGCCTCGGCGAGAGCTTCTGCGACCGCTGCACGCGCGGCGGCCCGCCCCTGCGCCGTTCGCGCGGCCTCTACCCGTGGTTCGGCGTGAACGGGGACTCACGGAAACCCGTCGTCCCCTCCTTGTGGGTCAACCTGCGGTACACGGACGAGGGGAAGACGCGCGGCTCTTCCCTGGAGCCGAGCGTGACGCTCCGTCTCTCGACGCGCTTCGAGGCGTCGCTCGGTGCCACCATCTCACGCGCCCACGAGAACACGCAGTGGTACGGCAACTTCGTGGATGACGGCGGCGTGACGCACTACACGTTCGCGCGTCTGGATCAGCGTACGGTGTCCCTGAACGCGCGGCTGAACTTCATGGCGACGCCCGACCTCACCCTCGAGTTCTATGGCGCGCCGTTCGTGAGCCGCGGCACGTACTCCGACTTCCGCGAGGTCGGCCCGACGCCGGCCGCGGACGATTACGATGCCCGCTTCCAGCCCTTCACGCCGCCGCCGGGCTCACCCACCCGCTTCCGCTTCGCGCAGCTCCGCACCAACACCGTGCTGCGCTGGGAGTACCGCCCCGGCTCCACGCTCTTCCTGGTCTGGGCGCACGGCCGGCAGGGCTTCACGGACGGCGGCGCCCGGCAGCCCTGGCACCGCGACTACCGCGACCTGCTCGGCATGCACCCGGACAACACGTTCCTGGTCAAGATCGCGTACTGGCTGAGCCGGTAGGGCGACGGGGTTGGCGTGGCTAGCGACCCCGGCGGCGTGCCTCGCGCGCCAGTGCGGCTTGCGTCGCGGGCCTCTCCAGCCGAGCAGTGGAGGTGCTGGAGCAGCAGACGGAGGGGCCGTTCGCCGCCTAGCGCCGATACTCCAGCACGAACGTCGCCACGAATCCCAGACTCGGAGGTCCGCCCAGCGTGATTGTGACGCGATCCGTCCCGAAGCTCGCCGCGAAGCTCCGATCTCCGAGCTCGACCTGCCCGTCTGCGCGGGAATACCTCCCCTCGACAGCGGTCCTGCCGTCACCGTCCACGCGGCATTCCGTGCCGGGCGGGAGGTCTGTCCTGCACCGCGCCACGAGCTCCTGCGTCATCGTTCCATCCGAACGCAGGGTGAGCGTGCCCTCCACGACTTCGAAGGCGTTGTCCGCAGAGAACGGGTCCGGGTACGGGCCCGGCAACGGTTGCCCGTTCACCGTGGCGAGCGTGTAGACCTCCTCGTCCGGCTCCGACGGGGAATCATCGCACGCTGCGGCTGCAACGGCGATGGCCAGAGCGAGCGCGGGATAGGGTCGCCGTCGGAGCCCGCGACGTGCACCGGCAGACGGCCGCATGAACCACCTGATCATTCGGCCTCCGGGCGCTCAGAAGAGGTCCGCGAACTCGAGGGCCAACCCGACCGAGACCTTCAACCCGACATCCGTCTCGCGGTGCAGGACACTGTAGCCGTCTCCTCCGCCGAAGTCCGGGAAGTTGATCTCCATCCGGACGCGGGGAACCGTGACGAACAGCTCGCCGGGGAGCGCAAGGCCGACCCAGGAGGCCAGCAGCGCGCCGTGGCCATCCGTGCGCGAAGCGTACGGCTCCCCCGTGTAGTAGTCGATCGAGCGCGCCCTGGCTCCGAAGTTTATCCAGCCCGCGTCCACGCCGTAGAGCGCCCGCACACCGCCCAGCGGGAGATCGAGCCGGTACCCGGCCACCAGGCTCCAGGACTCGTAGTCGAACGTGTAGCTGGTCTGCCGGTCCAGCTGCTGGCCGATATGGAAGTCATCCAGGATGAGGGCCAGACTCCACACGCCGCGGTTCGGCGCCCGCGCCAGGAGCCGCACCTCGTACTGTCGGCCGGGAACGCCGTAGATCCCGTGCCGTTCGGCCAGTTCTCCCAGCGGCGATACACTCGCCGCGGCGGCAACGGCGATGCCGTACCGAAAGCCCTTCTGCCTCGCCGGCTCCTCGGCATCCTGAGCGAAGAGGGCCTGTGGAGAGGCCAGGAGCAGGGAGAGCCCGAAGGCCAGGTGCGTGACCCGCGAGTCGATGTTCATGGTCTTCCTCCTTTCGGCTCGGCCGGCGCGAGGCGCGGCCGGGTCGAGGCCGCCCCGGTGCCCGCCGCCGCGCCCACGGCGGCGGCCGGCCAGCGTCGGAAGCGGCACCATCAGGGACGACCTCTCACCCCCAGCTCAGGTCGTGGTTCGATAGCGGCAGCGAGCGGATGCGCTTGCCCGTCGCCGCGAAGATCGCGTTGCACAGCGCCGGGATCACCGGCGGGAGCGGCGGCTCGCCCAGGCCGGTGGGCGGGAAGTCCGTCCTGCGGAAATGGACCTCGATCTCGGGCGGCGCCTGCGTCAGCCGCAGCAGCGGGAAGTCGTGGAAGTTGCTCTGCACGGCGCGGCCGCGCTCGATGGTGATCTCCTGCCCGAGCGCCTCCGCCAGCCCGTCCAGCACCGCGCCCTGCGCGTTGTTCTCCGCGTTGCTCGGGTTGATGACGTGGGCGCCGATGTCGCCCGCGACCCAGACCTTGTCCACCTTCAGCGCGCCATCCCGCGCGACCGTCGCCTGCACCACCTCGGCGAAGTAGCCGCGGTGGCTGAAGTGGAACGCCACGCCCATACCCGTGCCGCGCGGGAGCTGCCGCTGCCGCGTGCCCCAGCCCGACTTCTCCGCGACCAGCTCGAGCACGCCGCGCATGCGCGCCGGATCGAAGCGCGTGTCCGTCATCGCCGCGTCCAGGATCCCCAGCCGGAACTCGAGCGGATCCTTGCCGGCGGCGTGCGCCAGCTCGTCGATGAACGACTGGATCACGAACGCCAGGGCGTTGCTGCCCGGCGCGCGCAGCGCGCCCGTCGGGATGCCGAACGGGATGAGCGACGCCTCGAGCGCGTAGTTCGGAACGAACCGGCCCGGGAACTCGTCCTCCGAGATCCCCGCGCTCGGCGCGAACCGCCCGTCCCGGCCGAACGAGATGAAGTGGTCCCGCCACGCGACCAGCCGGCCCGCCGCATCCACGCCGCCCTTCAGGTAGTGGAATCCCCCGGGGCGGTACATGTCGTGGCGCATGTCGTCCTCGCGGGTCCAGAGCAGCTTGACCGGCACGCCGATCTCCTTGGCGATCGCCGCCGCCTCGACCATCGCGTCGTTGTACAGCCGCCGGCCGAACCCGCCGCCCGCGCGCAGCAGGTGGACCGTGATGTCCGCCTCGTCCATGCCCAGCGTGCGCGCGACCAGCCGGCGCCCGCTCTCGGGCGTCTGCGTCGGCGCCCAGATCTCCAGCTTGCCGTCACGGTAGTGCGCCGTGCAGTTCTGCGGCTCCAGCGGCGCGTGCGCGATGAAGGGGTACGTGTACTCCGCCTCCACCACCTTCGCCGCGCCGGCCAGCGCCGCGTCCACGTCGCCGTCGCGATGCAGCGTGAGCTGCGGCGGCTGCGCGGCCAGCGCCGCGGCCTGCCGCGCGAAGCCCTCGCTGCTCTGCTCGGCCGTGGGGCCTTCGTCCCACGTCACACGCAGCCGCTGCCGTGCGCTCTGCGCCTGCCACCACGTGTCCGCCACGATCGCCACGCCGTCCAGCAGCCCGCTCAGCTCCGTGCCGCCCCGGACCACGAAGGCGTGCCGCACGCCCGGCAGCGCGCGCACCTCGTCCAGGTTCGCACTCACGACCTTGCCGGCGAAGACGGGGCACTTCTCGTACACGGCGTACAGCATCGCCGGCAGCGTGAAGTCGATGCCGAACAGCGGCTTGCCCGTGACGATCGCCTCGTTGTCCACGCCCGGGACCGGCGTGCCGATGATGTGGAAGTCCTTCGGGTCCTTCAGCCGCACGGCATCCAGGTCCGGCGCCGGGACCGACGCCGCGCGCGTCGCCAGCTCGCCGTACGTCAGCCGGCGGCCGCTGCGCGCGTGCCGCACCACGCCGTGGCCGGTCTCGCACTCGGACTCCGGCACACCCCACGCCTGCGCCGCCGCCGTCACCAGCATCATCCGCGCGGCGGCGCCGACCCGCCGCATCGGCAGCCAGTTCACCGGCGTCGCGGTGCTGCCGCCCGCCGCCTGCCGCTCGAACCGCTCCGTGTCCAGGCTCGCCTGCTCGATGCGCACGGACTCCCAGTCCACGTCCAGCTCGTCCGCGATGATCATGGGCAGCATCGTCTTCACGCCCTGCCCGATCTCCGGATTCTTCGCGATGATCGTCACCACGCCGTCCGGCGTGATGCGGATGAACGCGTTGGGCACGAAGTCGCTGGCCGGCTCCGCGCCGAACGCCTCGAGCCCGGACGCGCTGAGCCGCACGCCCAGCAGCAGGCCGCCGCCAGCCAGGGCGGTCACCGTCAGGAACCGGCGCCGACTGATCACGAGCGTGGTCTCCATGCGGCCTCCTTACGGGCGGCGCCCGTTCGGCCGGCCGGAGCCGGCGGGGGCGGGGGCGCTCGAGTTGGTGTTCGTCCGCCGCGCGGTCTCCGCGGCGCGGTGGATCGCCGCCCGGATGCGCAGGTACGTGCCGCAGCGGCAGAGGTTGCCGTTCATCGCCGCGTCGATGTCCGCGTCTGTCGGGTTCGGCGTGCGCGCGAGCAGCGCGGCCGCCGCCATGAGCTGGCCGGCCTGGCAGTAGCCGCACTGCGGCACGTCCAGCTCGAGCCACGCCTGCTGCAACGGGTGCGACGCGTCGGGCGAGAGCCCCTCGATGGTCGTGACCGCCGCGCCCTGCACCGCCGAGACCGGCAGCACGCACGAGCGCGTGGGCGCGCCGTTCACGTGCACCGTGCACGCGCCGCACTGCGCCGCGCCGCACCCGTACTTCGTGCCCTTGAGGTCGAGGGCGTCACGCAGCACCCAGAGCAGCGGCGTGTCCGGCGCGACGTCCACCGTGACGCGCCGGCCGTTGACCTCGAAGCTGATCGGCATATCGGGCTCCTGCATCACGGGGTTGGGCGAGGATCCGCTCGCCGCGGCCCTCGCGCGATGTCCCACACGGAGCCATCGCCCGGCGTGCGGGGCGCGATGAACGCTTCCTTGACGAACGTGCCGTCCTTACGGAACACCTGGACCCGGTCGTTGGGCCGGTCACAGACGTAGACGAAGCCGTCCAGGGTCGGCTCGGCGCAATGGACGGGGTTGCGGAACTGAGGGGCGGGCGGCGCATCCGGGTCGTACGGCCCGAGGTCGATGTCCTCCCGCTCGTTGCCGTCCGCGCCCCAGTAGCGCTTGCGCTCGCCGGTGTCCATGTCGATGACCGCGACGCGCCGGTTGCCGTAGCCGTCCGGGACGTCGCGCGAGTCCACGCCCACGCCGACCGTCGAACCCGGGAGCCAGTGATTGGGCAGGGGCTTGGGCCAGAGCGGGTCCACCTCGAAGATCGGGGCCTCCCTGGCCGGCTGGCGGGCGGACGCCTCGAGCGCCGCCTGCCCCGCAGCGAGCGCCGCGATCGCGAAGACGAGGAACGCGCCGGGGACGACCTGGCGCTTGCGGCTCATGCCCGCCCTCCCGGTCGGATCGGAGGACCCGGGTCCGCGCGGGGCCGGCCCGGCGGCCGCGTGGCCTGCCGTGGGCCCGCCGTCGGCGGTGGTGCTGTCATGCTACATTCGGCGACCGGGGGCGTCCAGGGGGTCGCCCGCCGGCCTGGCGTTCCGGCGCGCGGCCGGCCGCGCCGGCCCCGCGCTACGACGTCGCGCCGCCCGCCCTCGACGCGCTGTTCCTCGCCGCCGCCATGCGCTGGCTGACGCTCGCGCTGGTCGCGGCCGGCGCCGCCTGGGCGCTCTCCGGCATCATCGGCTGGTGGACGCGGCGCTATGGGGAAAACACCGCGGCCTCGCGGGTACTCCACCGGTGAGACCGCGAGAGGAACCGCCCCATGATCGGCATTTCCCGGAAAGCGCTTGCGAGCCCGCGGGCCCCGTGGACCCCGCCGCGGTTCCTGCGCCCCCTGTTGCGCGTGCCGCTGTTCACCAAGATCCTGGTCGCCAATTCGGTGATCGTGATCGCGGCGGTCGCCGCCGGCACGGCGCTGACCGCCGAGCTGGTGCGCGCGAGGCCCAGCGCCTCGACGCTCGAGCTGGTCGGGCTCACGGCCCTCGCGGGCGTGTTCGTCAGCGTTGTCGTGAACGCGCTGATCCTCCGCCTCGCGCTCTCGCCGCTGGGGGTGCTGGAGCGCACGGCTGGCGCCGTCCGGGCGGGCGCGCTCCACGAGCGTGCGCCCGTCTCCCCGCTCGCCGACCGCGGGCTCGAGCGGCTCACCCGCACGTTCAACGCCATGCTGGACGGCCTCGAGGGGTACCGGTTTCGGCTGCGCGAGGTCGCCGCCCGCGCGCTGCGCGCGGAGGAGG
This sequence comes from Longimicrobiales bacterium, assembly GCA_036381195.1. Lineage (GTDB taxonomy): Bacteria > Gemmatimonadota > Gemmatimonadetes > Longimicrobiales > RSA9 > RSA9. Next base: position 7,048 of record DASVDH010000020.1, read on the forward strand.
AGGAGCGCAAGCGCATCGCCCGCGAGCTGCACGACGAGACCGCCCAGAGCCTCTCGGCCATGCTGATCCGGCTGAGCATGCTCCGCCGCGTACAGGACCCCGGCGCCCGCGAGGCCGGGATGGAAGAGCTCCGTCAGCAGCTCGTTTCGACTCTCGACGGCGTCCGCCGCTACGCGCGGGGCCTGCGGCCGCCGGCTCTGGACGACCTGGGCCTGGTCCCCGCCATCGAGCAGTTCGCGCGCACGCTGGCCGAGGCGACCGGGCTGCGCGTGCAGATCGATGCCGGGCGGCTGGACGGCCCGCTCACCTCCGAGGTCGAGCTCGTCGTCTACCGCATCGTTCAGGAAGCGCTCTCGAACGTGGTTCGCCACGCGGGCGCCACCACGGTGCGCGTGATGCTCGAGTGCCGGGACGCGAACCTGGTCGCGCTGGTCGAAGACGATGGCCGCGGCTTCGTGGTCCAGGAGGTCCTGCGCGGCGACGGCGAGGGCCTCGGGCTCTTCGGCATGCGCGAGCGCGCGAGTTACGTCGGAGGTCACGTGGACATTGAAAGCGAGCCGGGGGCCGGGACGCGCGTGCGCGCGGTCATCCCGCTCGCTGAGGATGGCACACCATGACGGATGCGATCCGGATCCTGCTGGTAGATGATCACCCCGTGCTACGGGCCGGGCTCAAGGCGCTGCTCGACGCCGAGCCGGACATGCGAGTCGTGGGCGAGGCCGCGACGGGCGAGGAGGGTGTGGAAAAGGCGGCGGAGCTCGCACCCGACGTCGTCATCATGGACCTCTCGATGCCCGGGATCGGCGGTCTGGAAGCGACCCGCCGCATCGCCGCGCTCGGGCAGGAAACCCGCATCCTGGTCCTGACCGTCCACGCGGAAGAGGAGTACCTGCTCCCAGTGCTCGAGGCGGGCGGCAGCGGCTACGTCACCAAGGCCAGCGCGGACACGGAGCTGATCGAGGCCGTGCGCACGGTCGCGCGCGGCGAGGTCTTCCTCTATCCCAGCGCCGCCAAGCTGCTGCTCAAGGGGTACCGCGAGGCCGAGGCCGGCAAGGAGCCGCGCCCGCTCGAGCGGCTGACCGGGCGCGAGCGCGAGGTCCTCGCCCTCACCGCCGAGGGCTTCAGCGCCAGCGAGATCGGCGAGAAGCTGTTCATCAGCCCCAAGACCGTGGACACCTACCGCTCCCGCATCATGGAGAAGCTCGGGCTGAAGCACCGCTCCGAGCTGGTCCGCTTCGCGCTCCGCACCGGGCTCCTGAAGGCCGAGTAGCAGGTCCGGGCCGCCCGACCGCGGCCGCCGGCGCCCCGCTCCCGGCGGCCGCGGGAGCCGGGCGCCCGAGGCGGCATCCCGGCCGGGTACGCCGCCCTCCCCGGGGGGCGGCTGCATCCGGGTGTTTCCGTACGGCACCGGGCGGAAGCTGACGGGGAATCTCCTACCAGAAGTTCGACTCCTTCCCCCACAGATTTTCCTGCCTCGCCCCGACAGATCCGGGCCTGCTCCTCCGCTAGCATTCGGGCGTGGATGGGAGGCAACCCCCGAGGCCCTGGAGGTTGAGATGCTGGCGAGGAGCTCCCTGATGAAGATCGCCGCCGCCGCCGTGATCGCGGTGGGCGGCTATGCGGCGCTCCGGCCGGAGGCCGCGATAGACGACGTCGAGCGCGTGGATTTCGGCGTGACCCGCACGCCCACCGCCCCGGCCTACGTCGCCGAGCTGAAGCCGGCTTCGAAGGCGCCGATCAAGGAATTCCGCATCCCGATCACGCACGAGCGCATCGAGATCGCACCCGGCGTGCTCTACGAGGGCTGGACCTTCGGCGGCACGGTACCCGGCCCCGTCATGCGCGTGCGCCAGGGCGACCTGGTGCGCGTCACGCTGGTCAACGAGTCGCCCATGGCGCACTCGATCGATTTCCATTCGGCGCGCATCCCCATGAACGTCGCGTTCCGGACCATCATGCCGGGCGAGGAGATCCGGTTCGAGTTCGTCGCGCGCGACCCGGGCGCCTACATGGTGCACTGCGGAACGCCGCCCGTGCTCATGCACATCATGCAGGGAATGTATCTCGCCTTCATCGTGGATCCCGAGGACGGCTGGGGCACGGAGGCCGACAAGGAGTTCGTCCTCGTGCAGAGCGAGTTCTACGCGGGAGCCGAGAAGAACGGCGCCCGGATCGCAGACTACGCCGCGGCCGCCGAGAAGGCGGCGACGCACGTGGTCTTCAACGGCCGCGCGTTCCAGTACAAGCAGCACCCGCTCCGGGTCGACGTCGGTGACCGCGTGCGCATCTTCGTAGTGAACGCGGGCCCGAGCCTGCGCAGCGACTTCCACATCGTCGGCGCGGTCTTCGACCGGGTCTACCCGGACGGGAACCCGAAGAACGCGCTGAACAGCGTGCAGACGTGGTCCATCCCGGCGGGCGGCGGCGCCGTCTTCGAGACGGTGTTCGAGGAGGGGGCGAGCGGCGAGGGCGTCTACGCGTTCGTCACGCACGCCTTCGCGGATGCGGAGAAGGGCGCGGTCGGCCTGATCCGCGTGGGCGAGCCGGAAGTGCTCGCGGGCGCGGGGCACTGAGGGCGCCTGCCGGGGGCGCCGGGGCGCACGCAGCACGCGGGACCCGGCGCCAGGGCGCCGGGGATCAGCACGCAGCACGCAGGACCCGGCGCCAGGGCGGCCGGGAGGGGATCAATCCTCTCCCGGCCGCATCGCTCCGGCCGACAGCGCCACCTCCGGCTCCTCCGCCGTGAGGTACGTCACGGTGACCATCCGGTCGGCATAGCCGGGGTCCAGCTCGCGGAGCGCGTGGATCGCGCGTTGCCGGAACGTGCCCTCGATCAGCGTCCGCTGGCCCGGCCACAACCTGAACTTGACGCGCACGAAGCGCCCGCCGCCCGGTTCCGCCGCCCGCGCGCCCACGATCTCCGGCTCGGTGAGCACGTCACGCTCGCGACCTTCGGCCGGCCACGCGCGAACCCGTACGGCCCACCCCCGTGCGGCGCCATGATCCGGTCGCCGATGCGATGCACCACACGCGTCAGCGCATGCGCGACCAGCGCGATCAGGAGACTGGCGACGATTCGGCCCGGCACGGAGAGCTCGCGGAGGAAGGAGAGGACGTCGTCCATCGCCGCCCGGTACGTGGTGCTCACGCCGCCGGCGGAGGCGGCGGCGGCCCGATCCGGAAACACGCGACGAACGCCGCGAACAGCGCTTTCTTCCCCGTCAGCCGCACCGCCCCGCTCCGCAGCGCCGCCGCCGGCGTCAGCTCGCCCGTCATCAGCTCGCGCAGGACCGGGCCCGCCTCGATCGCCAGGTCCACGCCCGGGAGGGCGCCCGGCGCCGCCTGCAACGCGCCGTCCGCAATTCTCGCATGGACTACCGCCTCACCCACGCGGAGCTCGTAGCTGCCGCGGAAGCCGCGCGCGCTCGCGGGCTGGAACGCCGCCCGCAGCGCCGTGACCAGCGCCTCCGGCGTCAGGACCTCGTCGGGCCCCGGCTCGCCCAGCTCCCGCGCGCCCCAGCGGCCCAGCGCCGCCACCGCCTCCTCCAGGTCGCGGCCGTACTCGGTCAGCTCGTACTGGAAGCCGCTCCCCGGCCGCGGCAGCAGCCGCCGGCGGACCACGCCCGCCTCCTCCAGCTCGCGCAGCCGCGCGGACAGCACGTTCGTCGGGATGCGCGGCAGCCCGCGGCGCAGCTCGGAGAACCGCCGCGGCCTCACCAGCAGGTCGCGAACGACGAGCAAGCCCCAGCGCTCGCCCACGATCTCGAGGGCGCGCGCGAGGCCGCAGTACTGGCCGTAGCGTCGGGTCCGCATGGGCGGGCAAGGTACGCTTGCCGGGCTGCGCTGTCCATAGTATGCTTGCAAAAACGAATCGGACTACCGAGACGCAAGCAATCGCGTCGACTCGCCACGCCGCCAGCGGGCGCAGGAGTGGCCCCTGGCCCCCCACCTGCGCGGCGCGCCCCGCCCGCGCAGGCCTGCTGCCCGGCGTGGCGCAACGGACCACACCGCGACGGGGCGCCGCCCGGTCAGGTTGGCAGCCCGATCCGGCATGACCGGTGCATGAGAACGGGGCGGCACGCTCGCGGTGCCTGGCCCACGACCCGGCCGCCGTCCCCGGCGGCCGGGCGCGCTTCGGAACCTGAGGGCGCCCGCGAACCGGGCGGCCAGGGCCCGGCCGGTTCGCGTCGGCGAGTGAGGAACGATACTGCCATGCGGATCGCGATCCTTTCGACGCCGTTCATTCCGACGCCCCCACCCCAGTACGGCGGGACCGAGCTGGTCATTGCCGAGCTGGCCGAAGGACTGGTCGAGAGGGGCCACGATGTCACGCTCTTCGCAACCGGGGACTCGCAGAGTCCGGCCGAGCTGCGCTGGCTGTTCCCGACGGCGCACTGGCCACCCGATGCCCTCACGGACGTGGACCACGTGTCCTGGGCGCTCCGCCATGTCGCCGCCGGCGAATACGACCTCGTGCACGTGCACTCGGCGGTCGCGCTGCCGTTCACGCGCTGGCTGCGGCGCTTGCCGATCGTCTATACGGTCCACCACGAGCGGGACGACCGGCTCTCCGCCCTCTACCGCCGGTTCCCCGACGTGTACTACATCGCGATCTCGAAGGACCAGCGGGCGCGAGAAGTGCCGCTCCGCCGCTGCGCGGTGATCCATCACGGGCTCGATCCCCGGAAATACCAGTGGACCTCGCGACCGACGGAGTACCTCGCCTTCGTCGGCCGGTTCGCGGCATACAAGGGCCCGCACACCGCGATCGACGTCGCGGAGCGGGCCGGCCTGCCGATCCGGATCGCGGGCGAGGTGCACGAGCCGGACCGCGCGTTCGCGGAATGCGAGCTCTGGCCGCGGCTCACGCGCCCGCACGTCACGCACCTCGGCCCGATCGGGCTGGCCGTCAAGGCGCCGCTGCTCCGCGATGCGCGGGCGCTGCTCGCGCCACTGACCTGGAACGAGCCGTTCGGCCTGATCCTGATCGAGGCGATGCTCTCGGGCTGCCCCGTCGTCGCGTTCCCGCGCGGCAGCGTGCCGGAGCTCGTCGAGGAGGGCCTGACCGGCTTCATCGCGCGCGATGCCGAGGAGATGGTGGAGATCGTCCGCCGCGGCGGGCCGCTCGACGACTTCGACCGGGAGCGCTGCCGCCTGCGCGCGATCGAGCGCTTCGGCCGCGACCGCATGGTCGCGGACCACGAGGCGCTGTACCGGCGGGTGCTCGACGCAGACGTCGCCAGGACGCGCACCGTGACCGTCGCCTGACCCCCGTCGAGGAAGCATGCCGCCGGGCGGCGCTCGCCGCGCCGGCCCGGGGCCATCCGACTGAGACGCCGAGGAGCGCGATGCGATGAGACGGATCGGCGATTCCGACCTGGAGATCTACCCGCTCGGGCTGGGCGGGAACACGTTCGGCAATACCACGGACCGGGAGGCATCGGAGCGCGTGCTCGACGCGTTCGTCGATGCGGGCGGCAACCACATCGACACGGCGGACTCGTACTCCGCCTGGGTCCCCGGGAACAGGGGCGGCGAGTCCGAGACGATCCTCGGCGACTGGATGCGGAGCCGGCGGAACCGGCACTCGCTGGTCATCGCCACGAAGGTCGGCGCGCACCCGGAGCTCAGGGGGCTCGCGCCAGACAACATCGCGTGGGCCGCGGAGGCCTCGCTGCGGCGGTTGCGGACCGACTACGTGGACCTCTACTACGCGCACTACGATGACGAGGCCCAGCCGATCGAGGAGATCGCCCCCGCGTTCGACCGGCTGGTGCGCGAGGGCAAGGTCCGCTACGTCGGCATCTCGAACTTCGAGCCCGGCCGCAGCGAGGAATGGATCCGCTTCGCCCGCGAGAACGGCCTCGCCGTCCCGGTGGCGCTCCAGCCGGAGTACAACCTGGTGGCGCGCCGGAACTACGAGCGGAACATCGCGCCGCTGGCAGAAGCCGAGGGGCTCGGCGTCCTGCCGTACTTCGGGCTCGCCAGCGGTTTCCTGACCGGCAAGTACCGCACGCCCGCGGACCTGGAGGGCCGGCCGCGCGGGCGGAGAGTGGCGAAGTACCTGAACGACGACGGGCTACGCGTGATCAGCGCGCTCGAAACCATCGCCGCCGCGCGCGAGACCGCGATCGCGACCGTCGCGCTGGCGTGGCTCCTCGCGAAGCCGACCGTGACCGCGCCGCTGGCCAGCGCCACGAGCATCGAGCAGCTCACCGAGCTGATGGCCGCGCCGGGCCTCGAGCTGACGGCAGACGAGGTCGCGCGGCTGGATGACGCAGCGGCGCCGTTCGCCTAGTCCTGCTTTGTCCCGTCCAGCTCTCGACGCACGCCCTGGCGGGGGGAGCAGCGGGCGCCGGTGCGGCCGCGCAGCGCGTCGCGCTTTCCTGGGGGGTGCGGCGAAGTCCCCACGCACCCGCCGCACGGCCCGGCGCCGTGCAAGCGCGCACGGAGGCGGCCCCGGCGTCAGGGGTCGAACCAGTCCGCGGTCTCGTACCGGACCTCGTCGCCCTCCACGCGGGCGACGAGCCGGAGGCTCGCCCGGCGGTCCTCCGGCAGCCCGATGAAGTCGAAGCGGCCGGCCGGCAGGTACGTCACTCCGGCGCCCCGCGAGAGATAGATGCGCACGTCGCGCACCGGGCGGCCGGCGAGCGCGGCCGCGCGGACGAGCCCGGCGCGGCTCTCCGCGCCGGAGACCTCGCGGACCGTCTCGAGGCCCGCCGCGCCACCGACGCGGACGAGCAGCAGCGACCAGTCGGATTCGCCGCGCTCGACGCGCACGCCGACGACGTCGCCCGGCGGCCACGGCCCGTGCCCGCCGACGGTCAGCGCCGGGGCAGGGAAGCGGCGCGCCAGCGCGGCCTCCCGGATCACCCAGGGCGCCGCGCGAGCTGAGTCCAGCGCCGCGGCGGGCGCGGTGAGCGAATCGCCCTCGAGGCGCAGCACCAAGGGCCGGGCGGGCCCGAGCGCGAACGTCACACTGAGCCGCGCCACGGCGGGCTCGCGCTCGAGCAGGAAGCGCAGCGGCCGCTTCCGGACCCGGCCGCCCGCGACCGTGGGCTGGACGCCCGAGACCTCGACGCCCGCGCCGAGCAGCTCGCGCACGCGCGCCTCGACGTGGTGGGTCGAATCGGCCAGCGCGGCGGCGCGGCGCTCCGTCCTGGCCAGGTCCGTTCCGGCCCACTGGTGCGGCGTGGCGATCGCCGCCCACAGCGCGACGACGCCCGCCGCGAAGCCCACGGGCATCACGATCTCGACGCGGCCGCGCAGGATCGCCGCGGCCAGGAGCCCCAGCGCGCCGCCCGCCACGGGCACGACGGTCATCCACAGCAGCCAGCCCATCTCCCAGTCGCCCTTGAGCCACCAGGCGAGCACGGCGTTCGCGGCGACGGTGACGGCGACTGCGAGGGTCGTTCTGTTCATGGCGGACAATCTATCGGGCTCGCCGTGACATGGCATCGCGGGCGCCTGCGTGGAGGCGGTGGCGATCGGGAGTTCAGCGGCGGTGGCGCTCTCGCGCTCGCTCGTGTCGCTGGGGCAGATGGCGCTGCGGCCGGCCGTCCCGACTGAAACGGACGAGTGAGAACCGCTCGTCCGCAGGGCTCGGCCGGGCGCGATGTGACGGAACACGTCGCCACTCATCGCGACGACCTCACCCGTGGAGAAGACGCCCACGACCCAGTAAGACCGGTCTACACCCAGCCGGAACGAGCGGCGGTACGTCCCTTCGCGGTCGAGGACCGTGAGCAACGGGCCGCGGGTGTTCTCGACGACGACGAGCGAGTCGTCCGCCACGACGAAGAGGGAATCGATCCAGCGGAACTCTCCCGGCTCCTCGCCCTTCCGGCCGGCGGACCCGAGGTACTCGCCGGTCCCATCGTAGAAGCGCAGCTCACGGGAGCCCGCGTTCGCGACGACGAGGCGGCCATCCGACAGGCGATAGGCGCCGCGGACCTGGTAGAGCTCGTGGCTCGGCCCCTGGCCTTCCGCCCCATGTCGACGACGGGGGGTCTCGGAGACGGTCCACACGACGCTCGGCGCAACCGCGGCGTGCGCCTCTCGCGTCGCGCTCCGCTCGCCGGCGTGCGCCGGTCCGCCGCCGCCGGCGTCGCGGCCGCACGCGAGCGTGACAGGTGCGATCTCCCATGGCGATGAACGCCCGCAGCCGGGAGCCGCTCCCCGCGCGGGCAACTCCGAACGGGGTACGAGATGCGCCGGTTCTCCGCCCAGGTCGCAACGCGCACATGGGCCCGGACTCCTGTGTTGGGGCAGCGATGGCGACTCGCCGGTCCGTCGTCGGCGCGAGTCGGCCGCGCCGCGCGGGAAGTGCAGCTCGGTGGCGCGGCCGTGGGTTCAGGATGCAGGGGTCAGCACGCCCGTCCTGTACCCCACAACGCAAACGGCGCCCGCCGGCCGGGTGCCGACGAGCGCCGCAAGTCGTTGTGCCAGAGAGGCGGAGGCGGAGGGACTCGAACCCCCAAGGGCTTGCGCCCGCCGCATTTCGAGTGCG
>DASVDH010000021.1:0-44420 GCA_036381195.1 Longimicrobiales bacterium
GCGCCCGGACCCCAGCCGCCGCCCGAGGAGGACGCCGCTGCGCCCGGGCCGTCCGGGTCCGGCGACCGGACGCAAGGAGCCCCGCAGGGCGGCCCGCCCGCCGGGCCGGAGGACGACCGATGAGACGGCGCACGCGGTGGAGCAGCGCCAGCGCGACCCTCGCCGGTACCAGCGCCGGCGATGAGGCGGCGCGCGGGCGGGGGGGCAACCTGGCGCCGGAGGGCGGCGGCGCGAGGAGCAGGACGGCGCAGCCGGGCCCGCCGCCGGCGCCGCCGGTGTCCGGATGTGGGAAGGCGCGTCCCGGGCGCGGGCACGGGCGCGCGGAGGAGCCCGGGCGCCGATCACGCAAGATCAATCCGCATCGCGTCTTGGCGCCGCCGCCGCGGGTGGCACGATGCTTGGCGTAGGGGGCGCATCCGACAGCGGCCCCCGACAGCGGCGCGCGGGGGAAGGAGCGTAGGACTGTGGACATCCCACGGGCACCGACCCGGAAGAGGAAGAAGTACGTTTACGCCGGCGCCGGCCTCCTGGGCATTGTCGTGACGACGGTCGCCCTCGCCCGGCTCGAGCCGGCGGCGCCGTCGGTGGACCGGGCGGCGCTCTTCCAGGACACGGTCAAGCGCGGGCCCCTGATCCGGCAGGTCCGCGGGACGGGCACGCTCGTGCCCGAGGAGGTCCGCTGGATCACGGCGGTCACCGCGGGCCGGGTGGAACGCAAGCTGGTCGAGCCGGGGGCGCGGGTGGAGGAGAACACCGTGCTCCTCGAGCTGACGAATCCGGACATCATGCTCCAGGCGCTCGAGGCGGACCGGCAGCTCAACTCGGCCGAGGCCGAGCTCGTCAACCTGCGCGCGACGCTCGAGACGCAGCGGTTGAGCCAGGAGGCGACCGTCGCCTCGGCGCAGGCCCAGTACAACGACGCGATGCGGCAGTACGAGGCGAACAAGGAGCTGGCGGAGCGCGGGCTCATCTCGGAGCATGAGCTGGGCCGCAGCAAGGATGCGGCGGAGGAGAGCGCGCGCCGGCTGGAGATCGAGAAAGAACGCCTCGAGATCCTGGAGCAGGCGCAAGCCGCGCAGATCGCGGTGCAGGAGTCGCAGATCCAACGGCTGCGCGGCATCGTGCGGTTCCGGCAGGAGCAGATCGCGTCGATGACCGTGCGGGCGGGCGCGAAGGGCGTCGTCCAGGAACTGCCGCTCGAGGTCGGCATGTGGGCCAACGCGGGAGCCACGCTGGCCAAGGTCGTGCAACCCGGCCGGCTGAAGGCCGTCCTGCGCATCCCGGAGACGCAGATCTCGGATGTCGCGCTCGGGCAGGTCGCGCAGATCGACACGCGAAACGGGATCATTCCCGGCCGGGTAGTGCGGATCGATCCCGCTGCCGTGAACGGCACGGTGGGCGTGGACGTGAAGCTGGAAGGCGAGCTGCCGCCCGGCGCGCGGCCGGACCTCAGCGTGGATGGCGTGATCGAGGTCGAACGGCTGGACGACGTCGTCTACATGGGCCGCCCGGCGTACGGCCAGGCCAACAGCACGATCGGCATCTTCAAGGTCGAGCCGGGTGGCGACGAGGCCGTCCGGGTCAACGTCCGGCTCGGCCGCAGCTCGGTCCACGCCATCGAGGTCGTTTCCGGCTTGCAACCCGGAGACGTGGTGATCCTGTCTGATATGTCTCAGTGGGACGAGTTCGACCGCGTGCGCCTGCGCTAGAGGCCCGCGTCGAGGGCCACGGTTCCGGGATGGAGCCGCTCGACAGCGCGGCCGGCCTCGGCGAGTCAGCCCTGGCAACCCGAGAGGAGACGTGATCCCCGAAAGGAGCCGCCCATGGAAGGGCAGCCGCTGATCAAGCTCGAAGGCGTGAAGAAGGTGTTCTACACGGAGGAGGTGGAGACGCACGCGCTCTCCAACATCCACATGGAGATCCAGCGCGGCGAGTACGTGTCGATCGCCGGCCCGTCGGGCTGCGGCAAGACCACGCTGCTCTCGATCCTCGGGCTGCTGGACACGCCCACGGAAGGGCTGTACGAGCTGGACGGCAGGCCGGTGTCCGACCTCTCCCCTTCCGAGCGCGCGCGCATCCGCAACCGCCAGATCGGGTTCATCTTCCAGGCGTTCAACCTGATCGGCGACCTCACCGTCTTCGAGAACGTCGAGCTGCCGCTCACCTACCGGGGCATGCCCTCCGCCGAGCGGCGTCGCCGCGTCGAGGCGGCGCTCGAGCGCGTGGGCATGAGCCACCGCATGAAGCACTACCCGTCCCAGCTCTCGGGCGGCCAGCAGCAGCGCGTCGCCGTCGCCCGCGCCATCGTCGGCGACCCGCTCATCCTGCTGGCCGACGAGCCCACCGGGAACCTGGACTCGGTGAACGGCAGCGCCGTCATGGAGCTGCTGCGCGAGCTGCACCAGGGCGGCGCCACGATCTGCATGGTCACGCACGACCCGCGCTACGCCGAGCACGCCGAGCGCACCATCCACCTCTTCGACGGCCGCATCGTCGAGGAGACGGAGGCCGTCGGGGCGGGCCACTGATACTGGTGCGGACGGCGGATGCCGCCGGTGGCGCCGGCGCGCGCACCCCGACCGGCGTCGTTCGCACCCCGATCCGCCGATGACGGCTGCGCCGTGCGCAGCTTCGAACCACCGACGGCGGCGCCTCGCGACCTCGAACCGAACTACACGCGTTGCGGGCACTGCGCCGCGGCTGCGCAGCCGCGCGATGCGGCCAGGCCGCGGGCGGCGCGAGCTCGAGTATCCGCAGGACACCGCGAGACCTCGGCCGGCCGGCAGGGTCGAGGGCCGGCGGGGCGGGGCGGGACGGAGCCGTTCGGTCACGGGAATCGTGAGTTCACCGATGCGAAGGTGGGCCGCGCTGACCGCGTCGAGCGGGCGGGGGTCCGCAGGAGGCCGGCGCAGGCTCAGAGGCCCGGCGGGCCCGGGGCCCGGCAACGCCCAGAGGCCGGCATGGGCAGAGGCCAGCACGCGCACAGGACGGCCCACACCCAGAGCCCGCCGGCCCCGAGGCGCGTGGGCCCAGTGGTCGGGGTGAGCCAGCAACGGCCGCCGCCCGCCCAGAGGCCGGCGCGGGTTCAGCGGGCCGCGCGCGCAGCGGTCGGCGCGCCCGCCCGGCGCCGTCGCCGCCCGCCCCAGCCCGCTCGCGTCGTTCGCCGCACCGCGTTATCTTGTTTCCCACAAAAGACTTGGGAAAGGACGGCCGCGTTGGACAACCCCCGGATCCTGATCGCGGACGACCAGCACGACGTGCTCGAGGCGCTGCGCCTGCTGCTCAAGCCGGAGGGCTTCGAGATCGAGCTCGCCCGGTCACCCGCCGGCGTGCTCGCCGCGCTCGAGGCCCGGGACTTCGACGTCGTGCTGCTCGACCTGAATTACACGCGCGACACGACGTCCGGCAAGGAGGGCATGGACCTGCTCTCGCGCATCCAGGCGCTCGACAGCACGCTGCCGACCGTCGTCATGACTGCCTGGGGCAGCATCGAGGGCGCGGTGGAGGCGATGCGGCGCGGCGCGCGGGACTACATCGAGAAGCCGTGGGACAATGCGCGGCTGCTCGCCACGCTGCGCACGCACGTCGAGCTGGGCCGCGCACTGCGCCGCAGCCAGAAGCTGGAGAGCGAGAACCGGCTGCTGAAGAAGACGGGCGTCGCGGAGCTGATCGCGGAGTCGCGCGCGATGCGCCCGGTGCTGGACCTGATGGAGCGCGTGGGCCCCTCCGACGCGAACATCCTGATCACGGGCGAGCACGGCACGGGCAAGGAGGTCGTCGCCCGCTGGCTGCACGCGGCGTCGCCGCGCGCGAGCCGGCCGCTCGTGATCGTGAACGCGGGCGGGCTGTCCGAGGGCGTGTTCGAGTCCGAGCTGTTCGGCCACGTCAAGGGCGCGTTCACGGACGCGAAGGCCGACCGGGTCGGCTACTTCGAGCTGGCGGACACGGGCACGATCTTCCTGGACGAGATCGGCAACATGCCGCAGAGCCAGCAGGCGAAGCTGCTGCGCGTGCTCCAGACGGGCGAGTTCCAGCGCGTGGGCTCCTCGCGCACGCGGCGCGTGGACGTGCGCGTGATCTCCGCGACGAACGTGGACATCCGGAAGGAAGTCGCGGAGGGCCGGTTCCGCGAGGACCTGCTCTACCGGCTCAACACGGTGGAGATCCACCTGCCGCCGCTGCGCGAGCGCCGCGAGGACATCCCGCTGCTCGCCACACACTTCCTGCGGCGGCAGGCGCGTCGCTACGGCAAGCAGGTCGCGGGCTTCGAGCAGGAGGCGATGCAGGCGCTGCTCGCGCACCCCTGGCCGGGCAACGTGCGCGAGCTCGAGCACACCGTCGAGCGCGCGATCCTGCTCGCGCGCGGCGCGCAGATCCGGGTCGAGGACCTGGGGCTCACGCCGCGCGTCTCGGAGGGCACGGTGCGCCTCGAGGAGATGCCGCTCGCCGAGGCGGAGAAGTACCTGATCCAGCAGGCGCTCGCGCGCTACGACGGCAACGTCAGCCGCGCGGCGCAGGCGCTCGGATTGAGTCGCAGCGCGCTCTACCGGAGACTCCAGCAGTTCGGCTCATGAGCTCGCCCGAGCGGCGGCCCCGGTACCCGCGCCGCAGCCACGAGCAGCGGGTCCTCGCGCTGGCCCTGCTGGCCGGCCTGCCCGGGGCGGCGCTCGGCCTCTCCCTCCTCTGGACCAGCGACTTCAGCTCCCGTGCGCAGTGGACGCTGACGCTCGTCGTCGTCCTCGCGTGGTGGGGGTTCGCGTGGAGCGCGCGCGAGCGCGTGGTCCGCCCGCTCCAGACGCTCTCCAACCTGCTCGCGGCGCTGCGCGAGGGCGACTACTCGATCCGCGGGCGGGGCGCCCGCCGCGGCGACGCGCTCGGCGAGGCGATGATCGAGGTGAACGCGCTGGGGGAGACGCTGCGCGAGCAGCGGCTCGGCGCGGTCGAGGCGACGAACCTGCTCCAGCGGGTGATGGCGGAGATCGACGTCGCGATCTTCGCGTTCGACGAGCGCGAGGCGCTGCGGCTCGTCAACCGCGCGGGCGAGCGGCTGCTCGGCCGGCCGGCCGAGCGGCTCCTGGGCCAGCGCGCGGCCGACCTCGGCCTGGGCGACTGCCTGCGCGGCGCGGCCCAGCGCTCGCTGGAGGCCACCTTCCCGGGCAGCGCCGGCGGGCGCTGGGAGCTGCGCCGCAGCAGCTTCCGCCTGGGCGGGCTGCCGCACCAGCTCCTCGTGCTGTCCGACCTCTCGCGCGCGTTGCGCGAGGAGGAGCGCCAGGCGTGGAGGCGGCTGATCCGCGTGCTCGGCCACGAGATCAACAACTCCCTCGCTCCCATCAAATCCATTGCCGGCAGTCTCCAGGAGCTGCTGCGGCGCGAGCCGCGCCCGCCGGACCTGGACGACGACGTCGCGCAAGGGCTCGCGGTGATCACCGCCCGCTCCGAGGCGCTGGCCCGGTTCATGTCGTCGTACGCGCGGCTCGCGCGCCTGCCGCCGCCCGAGTTCGAGCCAGTGGACGTGGGCGAGTGGGTGCGGCGCGTCGTCGGACTGGAGACGCGGGTTGCCGTCGAGCTCGAGGAGGGGCCGCCGCTCGTGATCGAGGCGGATGGCGCCCAGCTCGAGCAGCTCCTGATCAATCTCGTACGCAACGCAGCGGACGCGGCGCTCGAGACCGGCGGCGGCGTGCGCGTCGGCTGGGCCCGCGCGGAAGGGCTCGTCGAGGTCTGGGTCCGGGATGACGGGCCCGGCCTGTCCGAGACCACCAACCTGTTCGTGCCGTTCTTCACCACCAAGCCGAACGGGACGGGGATCGGGCTGGTGCTGAGCCGCCAGATCGCGGAGGCGCACGGCGGATCGCTGGCGCTCGAGAACCGCCGCGATGCGCGCGGCTGCGAGGCGCGGCTGCGGCTGCCGCTCGAGCAGCCCGGTTGATCCGCGAGCGTCGGCGACCGCGCACGGCAGCCGCCGGCGCGCCATCCTTGACGCGCAATGCTCCGCCGGCTATTCCCAACGAGCATGGAAACACTGCTCCCGCTCCTCACGGCGCTGTTGCTCGGCTCCGTGCACGCGATCGAGGCTGATCACGTGGCGGCGGTCAGCTCCTTCGCCGTACGCAGGCCGCGCCCGGGAGCGGCCATGCTCTTCGGGCTGCGCTGGGCGCTCGGCCACGGCGGCGTCGTCATCCTGCTGGGCATGGCGTTCGTGCTGCTCGGCATCGAGCTGCCCGAGGCTGCCGGCCACTGGCTCGAGAGGCTAGTCGGCGTCGGGCTGGTCGCGCTCGGTGCCTGGACGCTCGCTTCCGCCCGGACGATGCACGCCCACCTGCACACGCACGCGGACGGCACCACGCATTTCCACCTGCACTCGCACCTGACCCGCGAGGACCACCACCACGGCCACGCCGCGACCGCCATGGGCGCGCTGCACGGCCTGGCCGGCACGGCGCCCGTCGTCGCGCTCATCCCGCTGGCGGGTCTGGGGTCGCCTGTCTTCGCGGCGGGCTATCTGCTCCTGTTCGCGATCGGCACCGCCGCGGGCATGGCGGTCTTCGCCATGCTGGCCGGCTGGATCGCCGGGCGGGCGGCCGGGCGCTCGGCTCGCCTGGCCCGCGCGATCGCTTGGGGCACCGGCGTCATCACCGTCGCCCTCGGCCTGGTGTGGCTGTTCCGGTGAGCCGCCGACGCCTGCTCTCGACCCGGCGCGTCATCCCGCTCGACCGGCTGGACGAGTACCTGGGCCTGTGGAAGGAGGTCCAGCGCGCCGCAACGCAGGCCGGCGCCCGCGCGTGGCTGTTCCGCGCGCGGGAGCGCGAGGATCACCTCGTCGAGTTCATCGAGTTCGGGGATGCGCCGGGGGCACTGGAATCCGAGGATCTGGCGCGCAGCCGGGCGGTCCTGGACGACACGTTCGGAGCCGGGCAGTCGGAGGAGTGGGAGGGCGTGGAATGAACGGCGCTCTCCGCCACCACGCGTCTCCAGCATGACAGGACGCCGAACGGCCTGATCTCGCCGTCCGGGTTTCGCCCGTCCACCACCCGCCAGCCCCGGCTTCCTTCAGCAGCACGTGGAGGGCGG
Source organism: Longimicrobiales bacterium (assembly GCA_036381195.1). GTDB lineage: Bacteria > Gemmatimonadota > Gemmatimonadetes > Longimicrobiales > RSA9 > RSA9. The sequence continues at coordinate 7,069 of DASVDH010000021.1, forward strand.
GCCCTCCGTGGCGCTCACGGCGCGACGGTCGGGCCCGGCCAGGGCTTCGGCTCGACCTTCCGGGCCAGCGCCTCCAGCGCGCGCTGCGCCTCGTCCAGCTTCGCCTCGTAGATCCGCTTCTTCTCCGGATCCATGTTTGCCCGGAAGTAGTCGCTGGTCATGACCGGGGCCGGCGGCCCCTCGGCGACGGAGACGATATCGCCGAGGAAGAACGTGGCGGCTCCGGCATCCATCGCGTTCGTGACCCGGCACTCGAACGCCGCGCGCACGTCCACGAGCAGGGGGCAGCCGGTCTCGCCGACGCGCACGTCCAGCGCGGCCAGCTTGTCCCGGTCACGCCCGCTCTCGAGGCCGAGCGTCCAGATCACGTCCCACTGGTCGTTGCGGAGCAGGTGCAGCCCGAACACGCCGCTCGCGTAGATGAGGTCGTGGGTGAAGTTGATCTTCGACACGTAGAGAGAGACGCGTGGCACGCTCGGGACGAGCGAGGCGCGCTGCGCGCTGTTCGAGATCATGCCGTTGCGCCGCCCGCCGGCCGACGTCGTGACGGCGACCACCGGCGAGGTGAGGTGGCGCAGGAGCTCGTAGAGCGGATCGACCACGGAGGGTGCTCTCCCTTCCCGGTTGACTATTCCAGCAGCCGCAGCGGCATGACGAGGCACAGGTAATCGGGCGCCGTCTCCCCCTCACGGGCGAGCGGCTCGATCGTCGCCGCGCGCTCGGGCGCCTTGAAGGTCATGCGGACATCGTCCGTCGGGATGTAGCGCAGCACCTCGAGCAGGTACGCCGCGTTGAAGCCGATGTCCAGCGGCTCGCCGCGGTAGTCGACCTCGAGCTCCTCCTGCGCCTCGCCCAGGTCCGGGGTCTCGACGGTGAAGCGCAGCGTGCCGGCGTGGAACGAGAGCCGGACCCGGTGCGTCTGCTCGCTGGCGACGACCGCCATCCGGCGGAGCGCCTGCGTGAGCGCGGCCCTGTCCGCGACGGCGATCTTGTCGTTGTCCTTCGGGATGACCTGCTCGTAGTTCGGGTACGGGCCCTCGATCAGACGGGTGAAGACCTGCGTGCCGGCCTCGCGGAACCCGAGGTGGTTGTCGCTCCGGGCGACCTCGATCTCCGATTCGGGGCCGAACAGCCGCTGGACCTGGGCCATCGCCTTGGGCGGGACGATCAGGTCCGCGGAGGACGGCGCGGGCGCCTCGGTCGCGACGGCCATGCGCGCCAGCCGGTGGCCGTTGGTCGCGACCATTCGCATCTCGCGCTCGCCGAGCTGCCAGAGGATCCCGTTCAGGATCGGCCGGCTCTCCTCCGTGGACACCGCGAAGGCCGTGTGCTGGATCAGCTCGTGGAGCACCTTCCCGGTCACGCGCCAGCTCTGCGAGAAATCCACGGTCGGGAACGTGGGGAACTCGTCCCTCGGCATCCCGTTGAGCCGGAACGTCGCACGGCCGCACGTGAGCTCGAGGCGGTCTCCCTTCGTCGCGATCCGCGCCGGCTGCTCGGGCAGCTCCCGCGCCAGCTCCTGCAGCTTCTTCGCCGGCACGGTCAGCGCTCCGCCCTCCTCCACCTCTGCGGGGACGCGCAGACTCACCGCGATGTCCAGGTCGGTCCCGCTCATGCGCACGCCCTCGGCATCCGCCTCGACGAGGATGTTCGAGAGCACCGGGAGCGTGGTGCGTGCTGGGATGCTCGCGCCCACGGCCGCCAGGCCGTGCTGGAGGTTTTCCCGCGTGATCGTGAATCTCATGGCCGCCTCGCGCGCCGGCACCCTTGCCGGCCTGAGTCCACACTGAACTTCATGAGCACGATGAGATGGTATACGTCTCGTAACCGTCGTAGGGGCTGTGGAAGATGTGGGCAACTCGCCCCCAATCTGGCATCACGCTGTCCCACCGATCCATAGCCGGTTGGGCCCATCGTGGACAACCGTGTCGGCTGGCGCCGCACTCTTCCCGGGTGCGCACAATGGCACCGTGGACCGTGGAAAAGCCGGCACATTCCCACATGCCGGTCCACGGCGCCTGTGGGTTCAGCGGGCGAGCTCGGCACGGACCGCCTCGACGCGGGAGCGGAACGCGGGGTCCGCGGCCATCTCCTGCTCCACCTTCTCGATGGAGTGGATGACCGTGGAGTGGTCGCGCCCGCCGAACAGCCGGCCGATCTCCACGAGCGACAACCCGAGGAGCTGGCGCATCAGGTACATCGCGACCTGACGCGGGACCGTGAGGTCCTTGGTGCGGCGCTTGGAGGTGAGCGCCTCCACGGGCACGCCCCAGCTCTGCGCGACCTGGGCGCGGATCAGCTCCGGCGTCAGCTCCGGCGGCGCATCGGCCCCGAGGACGCCGCCCAGGGCCTCGCGGGCCAGGTCGATCGTGATCTCGCGCCGCGTCAGCGACGAGTACGCGAGCAGCTTGATGATCGCGCCCTCGAGCTCCCGGACGCTGGAGCGGCAGTTCCGCGCAATGAAGTCGAGGACCTCGTCCGCCAGGACGAGCTGGTCTTCTTCCGCCTTCTTCCGCAGGATCGCGGCGCGCGTCTCCAGGTCCGGCGGCTTGATGTCCGTGACGAGGCCCCACTCGAAGCGTGAGACGAGGCGCTCTTCGAGGCCGGGGATCTCCTTGGGCGGCCGGTCGCTCGTCAGGACGATCTGGCGCTGCGCCTCGTACAGCGCGTTGAACGTGTGGAAGAACTCCTCCTGCGTCCGCTCCTTCTCGCCCAAGAACTGCACGTCGTCGATGAGCAGGACGTCGATGTCACGGTAACGCCGGCGGAACTCCGCCATGCGCCCTTCCTGGATGGACGCGATCAGGTCGTTGGTGAACCGCTCGCTCGAGACGTACGCCACCCGGCGGTCGGGCTGGCGCGCGAGGACCGCGTGGCCGATCGCGTGCATCAGGTGCGTCTTGCCGAGCCCCACACCCCCATAAATGAAGAGCGGGTTGTACATCCGCGCGGGTGTCTCCGCCACGGCCCGGCATGCGGCGGCCGCGAGCTGGTTGTTGCTGCCCACGACGAACCGCTCGAATGTGTAGCGCTCGTTGAGCGAGGTGCCGAGGACCGTCGGGGACGCCGGCATCGGGGGCGGCGGGGCGGAAGCCACGGCCGCCGGCCGCCCCGGCACCGGTCGCTCGCCAGCTCCGGGCACGCGCGCCACCCGGGGCTGATGGTGGACCGCAATGGTGAACCGCCGCCCGAACAGCCGCTCGGCGGCCTGCGCGAGCAGGGCGCCGTACTGCTTCTCGATCCACTCGACCGCAAACGGGTTCTCGGTCGCGATGGCGAGCTGGTCCTGAGACAGCGCCACGGGCTCGGTCTGCTCGAGCCAGCTCCGATAGATCTGCTCCGGGAGCTGCGCCCGCGCGCGCTCCAGAATCCGCGACCAGGCCTCGGCCGCGGTAAGCTCCATCGCGGTCATGCGTCCGGCGGATAGGGGTGGTGTCTTGCCGCCGGCAAGCTAGGAGCGGGATGTGGACAAGTCAACAGGCGCGGCGCATGGCCTGCCCGGATGGCGCGGGGCCGTCCCGCGCGGCCGAACGCTTGACCCGGACGGGTCTTCGGCGTTATACTGCACGCCTTTGCGAATGCCGGATTCGGACCTCGGAGCAATGCATGGGGAAGCCCACGTATCGGCCGCGCAACCGGAAGCGGAAGAACAAGCATGGCTTCCGCGCGCGCATGAGCACGGCCGGCGGCCGCGCGGCGCTGAGCCGGCGCCGGAAGAAGGGGCGCAAGCGCCTGACGGTCGCCATCGGCTCGAAGTAGGCCGCGCGGCGCCGGCGCCGGCCCGGAGGCACCGGCTGCCGCGGGCCCGGCGCATCACGCGGGGCCGCGAACTGCGGTCCCTGTTCCAGCGGGGGAAGAGGAGCAGGACGGCCCACCTGGACGTCTTCGACTCCCCTTCTCCCGTTGCGCATCCCCGGGCCGGAATCGTGGTCCCGCGCCACAAGCACAGCGCGGTCGAGCGCAACCGGCTGAAGCGCCGGCTGAGGGAGATCCTGCGGCAGTCCGTCCTGCCGCGGCTGGACGCCGCGGGACTCGCGCTCGACGTCGTGGTCCGCGCCCGGCGCGAGGCCTACGGGGCGGACTTCGCCGAGCTGGAACGACAACTCATCGGCTGGGCCGAGAAGCGATGCTCGCGCGGATCCTCCTCGGCCTGATCGGCCTCTACCGGTCGGGGATCTCGCCACGCCTGCCGCCCGCCTGCCGTTTCATGCCCACGTGCTCGGCGTACGCGGAGGAGGCGATCCGGCGCTACGGCGCGGGGCGGGGCTCATGGCTCGCGCTCCGGCGCCTGCTGCGCTGCCACCCCCTCGGGGGACGGGGGTACGACCCCGTTCCTTGATTCGGCCAACGGCGAGCCGGAGGGCGGGCCTCCGCCGGAGCGCGGCCCCCCGGGAACGGATGCCTGGAACCGCGAATGGACAATAGACGTTTCTTGCTGGCGATCCTGTTGATGGTCGCCGTCGTCCTGATCACCAACCTGCTCTTCCCGCCCGTCGCGCGGCCCCCGCGGGAGGCGGCGCCGGATACGGCTGCGGCCGCCGTGGACACCGCGGCGGCCCCACGGCCCGCGCCAGCGCCGGCGCCGGCGGCGCCGCCGGCCGTCGTCACCGCGGACACGATCGTCGTCGAGTCGCCCCTCTACCGCTACGGCTTCTCCACGGCCGGCGGCGCCCTCGTTTCGGCGGAGCTCCTGCAGTTCGAATCGTTCACGCGCGACGGGCCGGTGCAGCTCGTGCCGCCCGACGGGCCGGCGCTGCTGTCGCACGCGCTCCGCGGGCCGGACCTCGCGGTGGACCTCTCGCAGCTCCGGTTCCGGGCCGAGCCGGCCGGCGACATCCGTCTCGAGCCGGGAGGACCGCCGCAGACCCTGACGCTGACCCACGTGGACAGCGCCGGCGGCCGCATCGAGTTGCGCTACACGTTCGAGCCGTCCAGCTACCTCGTGCGGGTCGAGGGGCAGGTCAGCGGCTTCGCCGCGCCGCCGCGCACCTTGCTCCTCGAACTCGGGCCGACCCTGGCCGTCAACGAGGCCTCCGCCAGGGAGGACTACCGCAACCTCGCCTACGTCGTCAACAGCACGGAGGATGGCATCCGCAGCGTGCGGCTCGACGACGTGGACGAGAGGCGCGTCGAGGATGGCCCGTTCCAGTGGGTCGCGCTCAAGAACAAGTACTTCCTGATCGCCGCGCTGGCCCGGAGCGCGGAGCCGAGCGACCTGCTGGGCGGGCTGATCGCGGAGCCCGTCCGGGCCGAGCACGCGGCCGACCTGACCGCGACGATGCCCGTAAGTGCCGGTCAGACATTCGGTTACGACCTTTACATCGGCCCGCAGGACTACCAGGTGCTCGCGGCGGTCGGGCGCGGCCTCGAAGACGTGAACCCGTACGGCTGGCGGGTGCTCCAGCCGATCATCCAGCCGCTGGCGCACCTGGTCAGTTGGGCGCTGGTCGGGCTGCACGAGGTGCTCGGGATCGGCTACGGCTGGGTGCTGATCCTCTTCGGCGTCCTCATGCGGCTCGTGCTCTGGCCGCTGAACGCGAAGGCGATGCGTTCGCAGCTCAAGACGATGGAGCTCCAGCCACGGATCCGGGAGATCCAGGAGAAGTACAAGGACAACCCGGAGAAGCTCCAGCAGGCGATGGCGCGGCTCATCAAGGAGGAGGGGTTCAACCCGTTCGGGGGCTGCCTGCCGCTGCTCATTCCCTTCCCCATCCTGATCACGCTGTTCTTCGTGTTCCAGGGCACGATCGAGTTCCGCGGCGTCAGCTTCCTGTGGCTGCCGGACCTCTCGCGGCCGGATCCCTATTACATCCTGCCGGTTCTCCTGGGCGCCAGCATGTTCCTGCTGCAGAGGATCAGCCAGGCCGGGCTGCCGGCCAACCCGCAGATGAAGGTGATGACGTGGTTCATGCCGATCTTCATGGTCGTCATCTTCCTGCCGCTGGCCTCGGGGTTGAACCTGTACTACGCCGCGTCGAACTTCGCGACGATCCCGCAACAGGTGATGCTGAACCGGGAGAGGCGGAGACGGCAGGCGGGCATGGGAGGCGGAGCCGCGGCGCGGGCCGGGGCGTCGTCCTGACGGGGCGAGGGCTTCGGTGGTGTGAAGGGCCGGCGGGGAGGGCGGCCGGGGGCGGTTCCGCGGCCTGGTCCTGCTTTGTCACGTCGCGTCCGGCCCTCGACGCCGGCCGCCGACCGCGCGCTCGAACCCGGCTTCCCCCACGCCGGGCCGGCCGCCGCCGGCCGCCGCCTGCACGCTCGCGGGGGAGCGGCGGGCGCCGGTGCGGCCGCGCAGCGCGTCGCGCCTTCCGGGCGGGCCGCGGCGGCGAAGTCCCCATGCATCGGCCCGCACGGCCCGGTGCCGTGGATATTCGCCGCGCCGGCCACGGCGAAGTCCCCCACGCAATGCTGCCCGGCTCGTGCGCTGGGGAAGTTGGCCGCGCTGGGCGCGGCGAACACCCCATGCAGCGCGGCACAGCTCGGCGCGGTGGATATTCGCCACGCCGGGCGCGCCGAAGTCCCAGGCATCACCGCACCGCTCCTGCGCCGTGGAAGCTGGCGGCGCCGGGCAAGGGTAAAATCCCGACGCATCGCCGCACGGCCCGGTGCCCTGGAAATTGGCCGCGCCGGCTGCCGCGAAGTTCCCACGCGTCGCGGCACCGCTGGTGCGCGGGTGGAAATCGGCCGCACTGGGCAGGGGCCGATGTCCGCCCCGGACAGGCGGATGAACCATGGGGTGGAACTTGACGGCGGCGAGTGCGGTCAAGGCTGCCAGCGGGGTCAAGCCTGCCAGGGGGTCAAGCCCGCACGCGGCCGCGCACCGTGAGATCCTCGGCGCGGCGCTTGGAGGCGAGCGCCGCGGGCTCGTCAGCGCCCCCGGGGGGACGCGAGATCTCCGGGCGGGGGCATCGATCCGGGAAGCATTCGTGCGCGCGCTGGGCGCGACCCAGCCGTGGGCCGGCTCGCCCCGCGCGCGCCCCGTGCGGCGGCACAGGTCCTCGAGACCGGTGCCGCCGGCTGAACGGGGCCCCCCGGCGGCGCTAGCGGGCCTCGAAGCCGGGCGGGAGCGGGTCGGGCGGCGGGGGCAGCTCCTCGACACGCGTGACGCGGGCGGTGGGCGGGCCCTCCCGGATGAGCGCCGCGAGCCGGTCCAGCGCGTCGGCGGGGCCGGCGGCAACCACCTCGACGGTTCCATCCACCAGGTTTCTGACGACGCCGCGGAGGCCGAGCTCGCGGGCGTGGCGCTGGGTCCACCAGCGGAATCCCACGCCCTGGACGCGGCCGTGGATGCGAAACGCGCGCTGCTGGTCGGTCACTGGTGCATCTTCCCGGTCGGGGGTGACAGGATCGCCTGATCGAGGGGGCCGGCGTCGGGCGGGCGGAGCGCTGGCCTCGGTTGCCTCGAGAGGCCCTCCGGAGCTCGCGTCCCCTCCCCTACCCTGCGCGCACGGCCCTGACCGACACAGGATACAGCGCCGGGGCATCGGAAGCCCAGAGGGCCGGGTCGCCCCGGCACGGCGCGGGCGGCCGGCGGGGCCGCAGCGGAGTGCCGGGGCTCCAGGCACATCCTGCACCGGAACGGGCTGCGCGGACGGCTACGCCGCCCGTACAGTGGCAGGCGACCGCGCCAGGTGCACCCTGCGGCAGAACGGCTGGGTGCGGCGGGCCGCTGCCCCGGACCCGCGCCGACCGGGCGGCGGCGCGTGTGCGGCGGGGCGTGCTGGCCGGCGGGGCAGGCGGCGCGCGGCGACTGCTGCCGGAGCGCGGCGCGGTGCAGTGCCTGGCGCAGTTGCGTGCGGGCCGCGCACGGGCCCTGCCGGCCCGGTCGCCCCGGCGAGGCCGGAGCGCGCCGCCGGGAGCCACCGGGCATCGTTCGCCAGGACGGCTCCTGCGCCGGAGCGGCGGCGCGGCGCCCGCACGCACTGCTGGCCGCGTTCCCGGGCGGCTCGCCCCGACGGTGCCGGCCCTGGCCGGCGCCCCCCCGCGCTGCCGGTGCCCCCGCGCGGCTACGCGGTCAGCTCCCTGCGGAACTCGCGGGCCTCCCGCCCGATCCAGCGCCGGTCCTCCTTGAGCGTGCTGATCGTCTGGTCGGGCTTGACGTCCGTCTCGCGGATCTTCTTGACGGACCGCCAGGCCAGCAAGCCGCCGACGAGGACGAACACGGCGCCGACGATGAGCGCGCCGGCCCAGTAGGCGCCGTCGAGCGCCATGCCGATGAGCAGGATCAGGCAGGCGGTGAGGGCGAGGCCGCCGACGAGGGCGAGGCCCGCCCAGATGGCGGCGCCCATGGCTCCACTGGTGATCTGGCCGATGGCCTCCTTGAATTCGAGCTTGGCGAGGTTGATCTCCTGGCGGACGAGCGCGGCGCCATCCTGCCCGAGGTCGCGGATCAGACTGCCGAGCGGCGCTTCGGCCTGCGCTTCCCGCCGTTCCTCGCCGTCCCACCGTCGCTGGACTGCCATGGCTGCACCTCCCGATCCCCGGACACACGCGTTCCGGCCACGATCGCGGGTCGGCGGCGCCGCCTCCCGTGCGGGCCTCACGGGCCGTGGGCGGCGGGCCGGCTCGCCGCACGCCGCCCGGGGGAGCGTGTCCCCCTCCGACACCGGGGTGCAACGCGTATGCCACATAAGTGCGTGGCAAGCAATGTCTTCTGGCGTGTGTTTCACGTGAAACGATGGGGGAGGCGGGGACGGCGCGAGCGTGGACCGGCCGAGCACCGGATGGCCGGCAGGGCTGCGGGGAGGCGGAGGGGCGCCGGAGCGTCGTGGGGGGCGGCCGCGACGCGCCCGTGCCAGCGACAGCCGCGCCGTGGACCCGCGCGTCGCGCTCGCCACCTTCGGCGGCGTCGCGACCGCGCGCGAGGCGGCTCACGGGTCGGCAGGACCACGGAGCTCGCCCGGCGCCGCGACGAGGCGGTCGGTCCGGGGCGCCACCGCAGCGTGGCCAGTCCGGGGCGCCGTGGCGGCGCGGGCCGGAGGGCGAGCGACCCGCAGGCTCATTTCCGCCGCAGGACCGCGCGAACGCGGCCGCGGTCCGGCGTGCCGTCCTCGTCGAAGTCGATCCCCTCGAGCTCGTTCTGGTACTCGAGCGTGAGCAGGTCGTTCGCCAGCGAGTAGGTCGCCGTATCCACGCCCCTGGGCCCGGTCACGTAGATGGTGCTGCCCTCGGTTCGCGCGGTGCCGGCCAGGGGCAGGACGCCCACGTCGGGCAGTTGCAGCCGAAGGACGAACCCGCCGCCCGTGCGGATCGAGACCTCGACGGAGGCGGACAGGTCCAGGAGACTGATGCTGTCCGCCGGGTTCGCGACCGGGATCACGGTGAAGGCGCACGGCGGCCTGCACTCCGGCGTGGCCTCCCAGTCGCCGGCGAGGGTCTCCGGGACGGGGTCGGTGAGGTCGGGCTCGTCGTCGCCGCATGCTGCCGCGAGCCCACCGACGAGCGCGAGCGCCAACGCGCGCAGGGACCAGTGCCGCAGGACCATGGTCGTCTCCCGAAAGGGCGTGGGAAGGGGTCGCCCGAATCTCGGGGCAGCCGCCCGGGCGGTCAAGCGGCGGGACGAGCGCGAAGGCGCAGCGGCGCGAGCGAGCCCCCGTGAACCGTCCGCGAAGGCGCCGGGCTCCGCGAGCGGCGCCATCTATCGCCGGGGCGCGAGCGAAGCGCGGGGCGATCCGCACTCGACAGCATTCCCTGCGGGGCCGGCCAGAGGCGGGCCGAGCCGCGCCGCGGGAGCGGCTACGGCCGCGCCCGCGACAGCCGCGGGCTGGCTTGGGCCCAGGCGTCGGCGGCCCCGGCGCCGGCCCACGCTTCGCTGCGCGCCACCCCGGGGATATGCGGACGCGGTCCGCGACGGACCGGCGCGCCCTGCGGCCCGCCGGACGTGTTCAGCGACGGACGCGGAGGCGTGCGCCGGCCCCAGCGCATCCGCTTGCGACGCGCGCTCGACCGCAACCTCCGCCCGCTTGTGATGCGCGCACGGCCGGAGGAACGCCCCGCATCCAAGCGGGTCCGGCGCCGAGCTTTGCACACGCGCGCCGCCGCGTTTATATTGCGGCGCTCCCCACTCGAGTGACGACCAGGGCAGGAGCGCATGTCTCGCATCATCGCGATCGCGAACCAGAAGGGCGGCGTCGGCAAGACGACGACGGCCATCAATCTGGGCGCCTGCCTGGCCGTCGCCGAGCGCCGCACGCTGGTCGTCGACATGGACCCGCAAGGCAACGCCACGAGCGGGATCGGGGTGGAACGCGCGCGCGTGAAGGCCTCCATGTACGACGTCATGGTCGAGGGCCTGCCGCTCGAAGAGGTGATCATCTCGGGCGTCCACTTCCCGTTCCTGGATGTCGCGCCATCGAGCCGGGACCTCGTCGGCGCCGAGGTCGAGCTGGTCAACCGTTCGGAGCGGGAGCTGGTCCTGCGCCGCGCCCTCGAGCCGGTGCGCAGCCGCTACGAGTTCATCCTGGTGGATTGCCCGCCCTCCCTGGGGCTGCTGACGCTGAACACGCTGGCGGCGGCGGACGCGGTGCTGATCCCGATCCAGTGCGAGTTCTACGCGCTGGAGGGGTTGTCCCAGCTCCTGAACACCGTGCGTCTCGTTCAGCGTAACATCAATCCGCGCTTGCAGATAGACGGTGTGCTGCTGACGATGTACGATCAGCGGCTCAACCTTTCGCGCCAGGTCGCGGACGAGGCGAAGGAGTACTTCGGGAACCGGGTGTACCGCACGGCGATCCCGCGCAACGTGCGCCTGGCGGAAGCCCCGAGCTTCGGGAAGCCGATCGTGCTCTACGACATCCAATCGATCGGCTCGCAGAGCTACCTCGCCCTGGCGCGCGAGCTGATGGCGAGGGCGGAGCGGCCGCAGCAGGAGCCGGCGGGCGGGCGCGGCAAGGGGGCGGACTGGGAGGCGGCGCCGGCGGGATCTTCGGCGCCGGTGGCCGCCGACGGTTGAGGGGGACACTCGGCCGATGAACAGGCGGGATCGGCTGGGCCGCGGCCTCAGTGCTCTGCTGGGCGAGTACCTGGGGGAAGATGCGGCGGCGAGCGGCGACGCGCGCGTGGTGCCGATCGCGGACATCGCGCCCAACCCGTTCCAGCCGCGGCGCGAGTTCCGCGAGGAGGAGCTCGCGGAGCTCGCGGAGTCCATCCGGCAGAACGGCCTGCTCCAGCCGGTCGTGGTGCGCCCCGCGCCGGGCCGGGCGGGGGGGCCGGCGTGGGAGCTGGTCGCGGGGGAGCGGCGCTGGCGTGCGTGCATGCGGCTGGGTATGCGCGAGGTGCCGGCGGTGGTCCGCGAGGTGGACGACCGCACGCTGCTCGTGCTCGCGCTCGTCGAGAACCTCCAGCGCGCGGCGCTCTCGCCGCTGGAGGAGGCGGAGGGGTACCGGCAGCTCGCGAGCGAGTTCGGCCTCTCGCAGCAGGAGATCGCAGAGGCGGTGGGCCGGGACCGGTCCACGATAGCTAACTCGTTGCGGCTCTTGCAGTTGCCAGCCGAGGTCCGCGCGCTGGTCGCGGAGGGAAGGCTGAGCGCCGGGCATGCGCGCGCGCTGCTGGGCGCCAGCGGCGAGCGTCGCATGGTCGAGCTCGCGGAGCGAGCGGTCCGCGAGGGCTGGAGCGTCCGCGAGGTCGAGGCGCAGGTGCAGCGCGTGCGCGCAGCGCGGGCGCGGCCCCGGATCGCGGAGGAGCGGCGACGCGACCCGGCCGAGCGACGGCTGGAGGAGGAACTCCAGCGAGCGCTGGGCACGGCGGTGCGGATCCACCGGACGCGCGGCAACAAGGGCCGCATCGAGATCCCCTTCTACTCGGCGGAGGATTTCGAGCGCCTGTACGAGCTGCTCGTGGGGGCTCCGGCAGCGGAGGCGGTATCGTGAGGCAGTGGATGCGCGGGGGCGTGCATGGCGGATGAGCGGCGCTTGACGTTCATCGTCGTCCCGCACGGCGATCTCGAGACACGCACGTTCGCCGTCTCCTACCGCTACCTGCGCCTGCTGCTCGGCGCGGTGGGCGGGCTGCTGGTGCTGTTCATCATCATGGTCGCGTCATGGTGGTACGTGGCCGCGCAGGCGGCGCGCGTGCCCGGTCTGGAGAAGGAAGTGCAGGAGTTGCGCGAGGAGCGGAAGAAGGTGGCGGAGTTTGCGCGCACCCTGGCGGAGGTCGAGGCGCAGTACGAGCGCGTGCGGCAGCTCCTGGGCGCGAGCGCCGGGGAGAAGCCGGCCGAGCCGTTGCTTCCCCCGCTACGGCCGAAGACGACGGCGCCCGTCACGGAACCGGACGAGCCGGCCCAGCCCGACGCCTGGCCGCTGAGCGAGGCGGGCTACCTCACGCGGCGCATGGCCACCGGCCGGTCCGGCCACCCGGGCCTGGATATCGCGGTACCGACGGACTCGTACATCCGCGCCGCCGGCTCGGGCGTGGTGGCCGCGGCGGGGACCGATTCGGTCTACGGCGAGTTCGTCCTGATCGACCACGGCGGCGGCGTGCAGTCGATGTACGGGCACGCATCGCGGCTCTTCGTCTCGACGGGCGATCGTGTCGAGCGCCACGAGGTGATCGCGCTCAGCGGCTCGACGGGCCGGTCAACGGCCCCACATCTCCATTTCGAGGTACGCCGGAACGGCGAGGCCATCGACCCCCTCGTCCTGATCAGGCAGCCGTGATGTTGGGTCGATTCGGAAGAACGAAGGACCTCCAAACGAGTGGCGAGGCCATGTCGAAGGAGAACCAGACCGTGCAGCCGCCGCGGGACGGCGTCATCTCGATCATCGGACCGGGAATGCGCGTCATCGGTGACTGCGAGACGGAGGGGACGCTGCGCATCGAGGGCAGCGTCGAGGGGACGGTGCGCGCCGGCAAGGCCGTGGTGATCGGCAAGGACGGCAGCGTACACGGCGACGTGTTCACGCAAGACGCAGTCATCGGCGGGCGCGTGAACGGCACCATCGTGGCCGAGAGCCGCCTCGAGCTCCAGGCGACGTGTCTGATCGAGGGCGAGATCCGGGCACGGCGGATCAAGCTGGATGAGGGCGGGCGCGTCAACGGGAACGTCTATACGGGCGAAGTGAGCGCGGCCCCCCCGACGGCCAAGCCGGAGGCCGCCAGCGCGGCCCCGAAGCCGGGCGCGGTGCCGGAGCAGGGGAAGCCCGCGATCGCGCGCGGCTAGCGTCCGCGCGTCCCGCGACCGGAGGAGCAGACGGGCCGCCGTCGGCGGTACCGATCCGTTCGGCATGGCCGCCGGCGTGTGTGGCGGCGCCGCCCGTGTGGTGCGGCGCCGCGTCGTTTTCCACAACTTGTGGATAGATTGCAAGTCGTTGTGCCGCAACCGTTTGTGATTGCGGATGGGGTGTTTTCCGGAGTTTTGGTGGAAAAACGACGGGTATTTATCCACAATGCATCGGCGGCGGAGGGGCCCTAGCCGGCCACGGGGAAAGGACTTGCGCCGATGAGACTGTTCGAGCTGGTGGGCTACCTGGACGAGTATCTGAGGGTGGGGGAGGTGCCGGATTCGCCGCGGGCGCTGAACGGGCTGCAGGTGGAGAACGGCGGGGAGGTGACGCGGGTGGCGGCGGCAGTGGATGCGAGCGAGGCGGCGATCCGCGAGGCGATCCGGCGGGGGTGTGATCTGCTGCTGGTGCACCATGGGCTGTTCTGGGAGGGACTGCGGCCGCTGACGGGCCGGCGGTACCGAAAGGTGGAGCTGCTGCTGCGGCACGGGATCGCGGTGTACGGGGCGCACATTCCGCTGGACCTGCACCCGGTGGTGGGGAACAACGTGGTCCTGGCGCGCGAGCTGGGCGTGCGGGTGGAGGGCTGGTTCGGCGAGTACCAGGGGGTGAAGCTCGGGGTGTGGGGCGAGCTGGAGTTGAAGCGGGAAGCGCTGGCGGCCCGGCTGGACGAGCTGCTCGGGGGGCGGGTGCGGATGCTGGCTGGCGGGCCGGAGGTCGTGCGGCGCGTTGGAGTGCTGACCGGGCAGGGAGGCGACCTGATCGGCGAGGCGGTTGCGGCGGGCCTGGACGCGTACGTGACGGGGGAGGGGGCGCACCACACGTACTTCGACGCGATGGAGTGCGGGATCAACGTGTATTACGGCGGCCATTACGCGACGGAGGTGTGGGGCGTACGGGCGCTCGCGGCGCATCTCGAGGAGCGGTTCGGGCTGGAGTGGGAGTTCCTGGACCTGCCGACGGGGATGTGAGTCGGCGGGTCACAGGCAGACCGGGGGCACGCGTTGGCGCGCCGCGCCGCGTCCCGGGACGCGCCCACGAAGCGGGCAGCGTGAGCGGGTCCAGAGCGACGGCGGAGCCCCGGCCGATCCCCTGCCCTCTCGCGTCCCGGGTTCCTGCCGTTTAGCTTTGCGCACGATTTCTTCCGCTTCGAAAGTCGGCCAGCGACAGAGGAGGAGCCCGTGCGGTCGTCCTCCGGATGGATGTGCAGGCCCACGTTGCATCGGGGCGCTGCGCTGGGAGCTGGATGCGTGGCGTTCTGCGGCGCGTCCCGCCAGCGAGCCAACCGGCTGCATCGAGGCCGTGCGCCGGGCGCTGGACGCGTGGAGGCGCATCCGTGAGCGCGCGGCCGCCGGGGTACGGGGAGCCGGGTGCCGCGGCCGGCGCCGGCCGGCGAGCGGCGCTCGCGCTGGCGGTAGTGCGCGAGGTCTGCGCGTTCCTCGCCCAGCAGCGTGCGGCGTCCGAGGTCACGGCCCTGCTGGCGCGGGGCGCGCGCCGCCTGTTGGGAGCGGACGTGTTTGCCGTGATCGATCTGGCCAAGGGGGGACGGGAGCTCCGGGTCGTGGAAGTGGCGGGCGCGGACGAGGCGGCGGCGCCGCGCGGCCGGCAGCTCCCGCGAAGCGGGACGCTGGTGCATCGCGCGCTGGTGGAGGAGGCGCCCGTGCGGCTCGAGGCGCCCACGGCGTTCCCGCCGGACGCGCTTCTGCGCGCGCTGCTGGGCGAGCGCGCGATGCGCAACGCCGTGGCGGTGCCGGTGCGGCAGGCAGGGGTCGGGGTGGGCGCGCTCGTGGCCGTGAACGTGGCGGCGGGCGAAGAAGCGGAGATGCGGGAGCTCCTGCCCGTGCTGGCCGATCTGCGGGCCATGATCGTGCAACGGCAGTCGCGCGAGCCGGGGGCCGGGGACCGGTCGGCCGGCCGCGATGCGGCGGACGAGATGCAGGGCCTGGCGCGGACGCGCTGGCTCGCGGCCCTGGGAGAGCTCGCGGCGGGCGTGGCCCACGACATCAACAACGCGTTGAACCCGATCGTCGCGTTCGCGGAGCTGATCCGTTCCCGGCCGCACGACCCGGAGCGCGTCCGCGTGTTTGCCGAGCGGATCCTCCTCGCTGCGCGAGACGGCGCGGAAACGGTGCGTCGCATCCAGAGCTTCACACAGCGCCGGCCGGACACCACGCGGCGCACGGCGGTCTCGCTCACGGGCGTGGTCCGGGAGGCGGTCGAGCTGACGCGCCCGGTGCTGGAGGCCCGGAGCCGCGGCGGCGCGGTGCGGGTGGAGGTGTCCGTCGGCGAGGACCTGCTGGTGCTCGCGAACGCGATCGAGCTCCGCGAGGCGCTGCTCAACCTGATCCTGAACGCGGTGGACGCGATGCCGGACGGCGGCACGCTGCGCCTCGTGGGCTGCGCCGCGGGGAGCCACGTCCTGCTGGCCGTGCAGGACACCGGGGCAGGGATGACGCGCGAGGTGCTGGAGCGGGCGCCGGAGCCCTTCTTCACCACGAAAGGCCCGCGGGGCACGGGGCTGGGGCTCTCCCAGGTGGCGGGCATCGTGCGCCGGCACAACGGCGAGATGGAGCTCGAGAGCTGGCCAGGCGTGGGCACCACCGTCCTGCTGCGTCTGCCGGTCGCCCCGCCCGCCGGGGAGGAGCGCGCGGCCGCAAGCGCGGCCGGCATCCTGCTGGTAGACGACAACCCGCTGAGTCTCGAGGCGATGGCCGCGACGCTCCGCGCCGGCGGATTCACCGTGGTGACGGCGGCCAGCGGGGAGGAGGCGCTGCGGGTGTTCGAGCCGGGCCGCTACAGTGTGTTGTTGACTGACCTCGGGCTGCCGGGATTGAGCGGCTGGGAGCTGGTGGACCACGTACGGGCGCTGGACCCCGAGGTGCGAGTGGGCGTGATCACCGGCACGTCACTGGAGCGGGTGAGCGACGAGGTCGAGCGCCACGGCGTCGAGCTCTTCTTCACGAAGCCCGTGGATCCGGAGCGGCTGCTCTCCGCGCTCTGATGAGCGGCGGCGCGCATCACCGCCCCAGCAGCTCGCGCGCCTCCTGCTGGTAGAGCGGCAGGATCGTCGCGTGGTCCGCGTACTCGGGCAGGCCGCGTGCACGTTCGGTGTCGTAGACCTCGAGGAGCCGGCTGTACAGGCGACGCGCGTCGTCCTCCGCGCCCGCCGACCGCGCCGCACGCGCCGCGGCTGCGAGGCCGAGCAGATGATCCGGGTGCGTCTCCAGGATCTTCTCCGCGCTCGCGCGCGCGGCCGCGTAGTCTCCCGCCGCGGCTTCCAGCACGCTGAGATGATACAGCCCGTCGGCGTCGAGCGGGCCCGCCCCGCGATACGCGGCGAGCGCCATCGGCAGGAAGAAGGCGACCTGGGCGCTGTCTCCGGCCGTGCTCGCCCGCATGATCCGATCGTAGAGCCGGTCTGCCTGCTCGCGCGGCGTGCCGGTCAGAGGCGGCGCCGCCAGCGCGCCATCCATCCCGGCCTGGCCGTTGGCAGCGGGCGGCGGTGGCGCGTCGCTGCGCGCGGGCCGCAGGACGGCAGCCAGCACCACGGCGACCAGGGCGATCGTGGCTGCGGCAGCGACGTACCAGGGCGCGCTGGAGGGCGCGGGCCGGACCGGCTGGCCGCAATTGACACAGTAGCGAGCGCCGGGGACGAGGGGCGCGGCGCACTGGCGGCACGCGGCCCCCTCGAGGGGCGCGCCGCAGCGTGCGCAGAAGGCGCCCCGCGCCTCGGCGTGGCAGACGGGGCATTCCATGAGCCGGAAAGCTACCGGCGCCCGAGGGCGGCGTCCACCCCGGCCCGCCGGCTGGCCGCCTGCGAGCGCAACGCCAGGAGATAGGCCTCGATCTCGTGCGCCTCCCGATCCGTCATGCCCTTCTCGAGCCGCGCCTCGATGCGCCGCCGCCGCTCCGCGGGGAGCCGGAGCGAGGAGAGCAGCGCGCGGATGCGGTCGGCGGGATCCGGTCGGCCGGCGGCTTCGCCCGCGCGGCGGTCGGCCGCATCGCGCCGCGGGCCGTGCACCTGGCCCCCACGGGACCCGCCCCCGCTCCGCGATGCCCGATCGGCGGCGCGAAGCCGGGCGACCTTCTCCATCTCCTCGCGGCACGGGCGGAGCGGCCCGGCAAGGCCGAGGTTCGCGAGCGCGCGGCCGATCGCCGCGGCCTCGCAAGCGGCGAGGATGCGGGCCGTCGCGGCGCCGTCCGCGTCGGAACCAGGCCGGTCGTACGCCCAGCCTGTGGTGGGGACGGGGTCGGTGCGGTCCCGGAAGGCCCGCGCGCGGAAGATGAGCAGGCCGGGCTCCAGGCGGACGAGGTCGGTCTGAATGGATCCTTCCGGGAAGCGCTGGTAGAACGCGCGGATGCGCTGCTCGGCGGTGCCGTAGCGGTCGAGGGTGCCTTGCATGGCAGTCTCGTAAGTTGTTGTCCTGCGGACATTTGTACCCTTACGTCCGGGTCGTCGTTCCTGGCGGCGGGCGGGCGCGGCCCGCGCCGGGCGCGGCGTGGAGCGCCGCGGCGTGCCAAGCTGGACCCGGGACAGGCGCGGTTCTATCTTGGATTTCCGGCGGCGCTGAGAGGGCTGACGCGATGCGCGTTTTCCTGACGGGTGGGACGGGGCTTGTGGGCTCTCACGTTGCGCGGCGGCTGCGGGAGCGGGGTCACGATGTGGTGGCGCTGGTGCGGCCGGGCCGTGAGGCGCCGGAGCTGGGGCGGCTGGGTGTGGTGCGGGTGGAGGGCGATGTGTGCGACGCGGTGGAGCGGCTCTCGCCGCTGATGGCCGGCTGCGACGCGGTGGTGCATGCGGCGGCGGAGTTGTTCGCGAGGGACGCGGGGCGGTTCGGGCGGGTGAACGTGGAGGGGACGGAGCGAGTGCTGAGGGCCGCGGGGGCGGCGGGTGTGCGCCGCGTGCTGCACGTTTCGAGCATCGCGGTGTACGGGCAGCAAGAGGGCCGCGTGCCGCTGGGGGAAGAGGCGTGGCGGGAGGGGCGGATCTCGCGGGGTGCGCATTACGCGCGGTCGAAGCGGGCGGCGGAGGAAGCGGCGTGGCGGCTGCACGACGCCGGGCTGGTGCGGCTGACGGTGGTCCGGCCGGGCGTCGTGTACGGCGAAGGGGATCGGTGGTTCATGCCGCGGCTGGCCGCTGTGCTGCGGTTGCCGGTGGTGCCGCTGCCGGACGGCGGCCGGAGGAGGCTCCCGCTGGTGTACGCCGGGAACCTCGCGGACGGGATCGTGTCCGCGGTGGAGCGTGATGAGGCGGCGGGCCGAGCGTACAATCTGAGCGCGGATCACCCGGTCCGTGCGCGGGAGCTCGTGGAGCTGTTCGGGCGGGCGCTCGGCCGGAGCCCGCGCTGTGTGTCGATCCCGCCATCATTCCTCCGTCTGGCCGCCGTGGCGGGCGACGCGGCGGCCCGTCTTCTCCCCGGCCGGGTGGGGCCCGGGCTGCGCCGGGCAGTGGGCCGGCTGCTGACCGACGATCCATACGACACGACGCGCGCGCGACGCGAGCTGGGTTGGCATGGCCGTGTGGGGCTCGAGGAAGCGGTCGCGCGCACGGCGGGATGGTACCGCTCGCGGCACGGGTGAGCGGGTGGCCTGCACAGGGAGTCATCATGAGTGCGAGGAAGAAGTCCGCGCCGGTGCGGACGCAGGACCGGAGGCCGAAGACGGAGGACGAGCGGCTCCTCACACGCGAAGCCGAGCGTGTGGTCACGCCGGAGGCGATCTATAAGGATGCGTGGCGGGTCTTTCGCATCATGGGCGAGTTCGTGGAGGGCTTCGACACGCTGATGGACCTGGGCCCGGCGGTCAGCATCTTCGGCAGCGCGCGGATCGCGCGGGACGACCCGATGTACGCGGCGGCGCAGGAGACGGCGCGGCGGCTCGCGGAGGCGGGCTTCGCGGTGATCACGGGCGGCGGGCCGGGCATCATGGAGGCCGCGAACCGGGGCGCGGTGGAGGGCGGCGGTGCGTCGGTGGGCTGCAACATCGAGCTGCCGTTCGAGCAGGGCGTGAACGATTACGTCGACATCGCGATCAACTTCCGCTACTTCTTCGTGCGGAAGACGATGTTCGTGAAGTACTCGGAAGGGTTCGTCATTTTCCCGGGCGGCTTCGGCACGCTGGACGAGCTGTTCGAGGCGTTGACGCTGATCCAGACGGGGAAGGTCCGGAACTTCCCGGTGGTCCTGTTCGGCCGGGACTACTGGCAGGGCTTGCTGGACTGGCTGAAGGCGCGCATGGCGGCGGAGGGCAAGATCTCGGTGGACGACCTGGACCTGCTCATCGTGACGGACTCGCCCGAGGAGGCGGTCAAGGTGGTCCTGCAGTACTACCAGGCCCAGCTCGAGAGCGTGGCGCGCGAGGGGGCGGGCAACGGGCGGGGTGGGTTCCGGCCGCCGCCGCGGCCGGTCGCGAGTCGGGGACGGAGGCGAGGTCTCTAGCGAGGGCGCCATGACGAAGAAGAGCAAGTTCCTGAGCGGTCACCGGATCGACCCGCGGCGGATCACGGCGGACATCTCCGTGCCCGAGTTGATCGACGGGACGTTCCTCGCCTACAACGCGGGGCGGCTGCGGGAGGGTTGCCGGCTGTTCGCCGAGAAGATGCTCGAGGACGACGTCACGGTGGGCGTCTCGATCACGGGCGCGCTGACGCCGGCGGGGCTGGGCGTCAGCGCGTTGATCCCGCTCGTGGAAGCAGGGTTCATCGACTGGGTGGTCTCGACGGGCGCGAACCTGTACCACGACGCTCACTTCGGGTTGGGTCTGGAGATGCACCAGGGCAACCCGTTCGTCTCGGACGTGGTGCTGAGGGAAGAAGAGGTCGTGCGGATCTACGACATCTTCTTCGACTATTCGGTGCTGCTGGACACGGACGCGTTCTTCCGCGAGATGATCCGCGCGCGCGAGTTCCAGCGCGCCATGTCCACGGCGGAGTTCCATTACCTGTGCGGCAAGTACCTGGCGGAGCGGGAGCGGGCGCTGGGGCACGGGCGCCGATCGTTCCTCGCGGCGTGCTGGGAGTACGAGGTGCCGGTGTACACGTCGTCGCCTGGCGACTCATCCATCGGGATGAACGTGGCGGCGATGGCGCTCCAGGGGAGCGAGCTGATGCTGGACGTCAGCGCGGACGTGAACGAGACGGCGGCGATCGTGCTGGATGCGAAGCGGCGTGGCGGCCGTTCGGCGGTGCTCATCCTGGGCGGCGGGAGCCCGAAGAACTTCATGCTCCAGACGGAGCCGCAGATCCAGGAGGTGCTGGGGATCGAGGAGCGGGGGCACGATTACTTCCTGCAGATCACGGATGCGCGGCCGGACACGGGCGGGCTGTCGGGCGCCACGCCGGCGGAGGCGGTGAGCTGGGGCAAGGTGGACCCGGACCGGCTGCCGGACGCGGTGGTCTGCTACGCGGACTCGACGATCGGGTTGCCGTTGCTGGCGGCGTACGCGCTGGCGCGGCGGGCGCCGCGGGAGCCGAAGCGGCTGTTCGGCCGGCGCGCGGAGATGATGGAGCGGCTGAAGCAGGAGTACCAGAAGTCGGCGCGGAACGAGGCGCTGAGG
Organism: Longimicrobiales bacterium; assembly: GCA_036381195.1. GTDB lineage: Bacteria > Gemmatimonadota > Gemmatimonadetes > Longimicrobiales > RSA9 > RSA9. The sequence goes on from DASVDH010000021.1 coordinate 27,840, forward strand.
GAGCGGGCCCGGCACGGCGAGGAGCACGAGGTCACGCTGGAGCGGCATCGGTAGGGGGCCGGGGACGCGCGGGCCGGCTGCTCTCCCGCGCTGATCTCCGTCCGGGGCGCCCGAGCAGCGCGCGAGGAAAGCGGTCGCGATGCGCGTAGCGGTCACAGGGTCCACGGGCCTGATCGGCACGGCGCTGGTCGCGCGGCTCCGGGACGCAGGGCACGAGGTGACCCGGCTCGTCCGGGACAGGGGCCGGGCGCGTGCGCCCGGCTCCGTGTTCTGGGACCCGGTGCGCGGCGAGATCGACGCGCCGGCGCTGGAGGGCCACGACGTCGTCGTCCACCTGGCGGGCGAGAGTCTGGTCGGGGTCTGGACGCGCGCGAAGAAGCGGCGGATCCGTGAGAGCCGGGTGCGCGGCACGCGCGTGCTGGCGGAGGCGCTGGCGGGGCTGGCCCGGCCCCCGCGGGCGCTCCTGGCGGCGTCCGCGATCGGGTTCTACGGCCCGCGCGCGCCGGAGGAGGTCGTGGACGAGAGCACGCCCGCCGGGCGCGGGTTCCTGGCGGAGGTGGCGGTGGAGTGGGAGGCGGCCGCGGCGGCGGCGCGGGCGGCAGGCATCCGGGTGGTCCACGCGCGGTTCGGCCTGGTGCTGAGCCCGCGGGGCGGTGCGCTCGCGAGGATGCTGCCCGTGTTCCGGCTGGGGCTGGGGGGCACGCTGGGCAGTGGCGAGCAGGTCTGGAGCTGGATCGCGCTCGACGACGTGGTCGAGGCCGCGCTCCACGTGCTCGAGACGGAGGCGCTCGCCGGCGCGGTGAACTTCACGGCGCCGGAGCCGGTCTCGAACGCGGAATTCACGCGAGTGCTGGGACGGGTGGTGCGGAGGCCCGCGCCGTTCGGGGTGCCGGCGTTCGCCGCGCGGCTGGTGGCCGGTGAGATGGCGGACGAGATGCTGCTCGCGGGCGCACGCGTCGTGCCGCGGCGACTGCTGGACTCCGGGTACCGGTTCCGGCTGCCGGCGCTGGAGCCAGCGTTGCGGCAACTGCTGAGCTGAGCCCCTGCCCCGGGCCAGAGGCCGGGCCTGCCCCACCTCTCCCACCTCCCTCCCCCCTTCACCCGCCCGGTTGTCGCCGCTGGGAGCCGGGCCCGCCCCCGAAGTGCGCGGGGCAGGGCCGGCGCGGGTCCGGGCTGTTTGCCCAGCGGCGGATCGGGTCGCCCGCTGCCCCGGTGCGGGTCCGTGTCGTTTGCTCAGTGGCGAACCGGGCAGCCCGGTGCGCGCGCGTCCGGTCCGGATCGAGGCCGCTTGTCCGGTGGGCGAATCGGGTCGCCCGGTGCCCGCTGGCCGGTGCGCGCTGGCCGGTGCCGGCCCGGGCCGTTTGCTGCGACCTTGGCGCGGGTGGTATGTTTAGGGGTCTTGAACCGAGAACGCGGCGGGGGCAATCCCGCTGAAGCGGCCGTGGCGCCGGCGCGGGCGGGTGCCGCGGCGCGGGAACACGGGACTGGAATGAGCGGCAAAGCGAGGGTGACGTCCGGTTACGCGCCCCAGGGCAAGGACACGGGCGTCGTGAAGTCCAAGGGGACGGCGCGGCTGCCGGTGCTGGAGGGGCAGCGGCCGATCCCGCTGGGGGAGCGCAAGCCGCCGTGGCTGAAGGTGCGTTCGCCCGGGGGGCCGAACTACCTGCGGCTGAAGCGGCTGATGCGAGGGCACCGGCTGCACTCGGTGTGCGAGGAGGCGGGCTGCCCGAACATTGGGGAGTGCTGGGAGGCGGGGACGGCCACGTTCCTGATTCTCGGGGACGTGTGCACGCGGGCGTGCAAGTACTGCGCGATCGCGCACGGCATGCCGACGGAGCTGGACTGGGACGAGCCGCGGCGGGTCGCGGAGGCGGTCGCGGAGCTGGAGCTCGAGCACGTCGTCATCACGAGCGTGAACCGTGACGAGCTGGCGGACGGCGGCGCGGCGATCTTCGCGGAGACGATCCGCCTGTGCCGGGAGCGGCGGCCGGACTGTACGGTCGAGGTGCTGATCCCGGACTTCAAGGGCGACGAGGCGGCGCTGCGGGTGGTGGTCGAGGCGCGGCCGGACATCCTGAACCACAACCTGGAGACGGTGGAGCGGCTGCATCCGTGGGCGCGTCCGGGCGGCCGGTACTGGCGGAGCGTCTCGCTGCTGGGTGCGGCCAAGCGGATGGATCCGGGGATGCTGACGAAGTCGGGGGTGATCCTCGGGCTCGGCGAGACGGCGGAGGAGATCCGGCAGGCGATGGCGGACCTGCGGGAAGCCGGCGTGGACATCCTGACGCTGGGGCAGTACCTGCGGCCATCGCCGCATCACGCGCCGGTCGCGCGGTGGGTGACGCCGGAGGAGTTTGCGGAGTGGAAGCGGGTGGGCGAGGAGGAGCTGGGATTCCGGCACGTGGAGTCCGGCCCGCTGGTGCGGTCGAGCTACCACGCGGAGAGGCAGGCGCGGGCGGTGCAGGCGGGCGGCGTGGGCCGGATCCAGGAGATCCTGGAGGCGGACGTGCCGGCACCAGCGGAGGTGATGGGGGTACGCGGCGGCGGGCGCGAAGCCGGGGCCGGCGGCAGCCCGCCGGCGCTCGTGCAACTCGCGCCGCGCCGTGCGGTGGGGGGTTGAGGTGGCGGGGGAACGCGGGTCGCGCGGGTCGCGTGGGCCCCGCCGCTCGGCGGGGGGTGCAGGCAAGAGGGCGAAACGGACGGAGAACGGCATGGCGGAGACCAGGACGGCGGCGCGCAAGGAGCTGATGGAGCGGCCGGGCCGGGACGGGCGCAAGCTCGGCGGCCTGGACCGCGAGGAGCTGCATCACCTCCTCTACCAGATGCTGCTGGGCCGCCGTTTCGAGGAGAAGTGCGCCGAAGCGTACGCGCTGGGGAAGATCGGCGGCTTCTGCCACCTGTACATCGGGCAGGAGGCGGTGGCGGTGGGTGCGACGAGCGTGCTGCGGCCGGACGACTACGTGATCACGGCGTACCGGGAGCACGTGCAGGCGCTGACGAAGGGCATGACGGCGCGCGAGGTGATGGCGGAGCTGTACGGTCGGGTGGACGGCTGCTCGAAGGGCAAGGGCGGCTCGATGCACCTGTACAGCGCCGAGAAGAACTTCCTGGGCGGCTGGGGCATCGTCGGCGGCCAGATCCCGCTCGCAACGGGCGTGGGCTGGGCGATCAAGTATCGGGGCGAGGACCGGGTCTGCGTCTGCTTCATGGGCGAGGCGGCGGTGAACCAGGGTGCGTTCCACGAGTCGCTGAACATGGCCGCGCTCTGGAAGCTGCCCGTGATCTACATCGTGGAGAACAACCGGTTCGGCATGGGCACCGCGTGGGAGCGGGCGTCGTCGCTGTACGACATCTCGCAGAAGGCGTCCGCGTACGACATGCCGTCTGCGGTCACGGATGGCATGGACGTGCTGGCGATGCGGGCGGCGGTCGAGGAAGCGGTGACGCGCGCGCGCGAGGAATCGGTGCCGACGCTGATCGAGGCGCGCTGTTATCGGTTCATGGGGCATTCGATGTCCGACCCGGTGCACGGCGTCTACCGGACGAAGGAGGAGGTCGAGGAGGCGAAGAAGAAGGATCCGATCCGGATCTTCATCGACCAGCTCAAGGAGCACGATCTGCTGACGGATGACGAGCTGAACGAGATGGACGCGAAGGCGCAGGCGGAGGTGGATGACGCGGCGGAGTTCGCGGACCGCTCGCCGGAGCCGTCGCCGGAGGATCTGTACGAGGACGTGTACGCTCAGATGCCGGAGCGTGGCTGGTTGTTCTTCGACCGCAAGGACCGGGTGGAGGGCTGAAGCATGGCGGTGATCACGTACCGTGAGGCCCTCAACCAGGCGATGGTCGAGGAGATGGAGCGGGACCCGAACGTCTTCCTGATGGGTGAAGAGGTCGGGGTCTACAACGGCGCGTACAAGGTCTCGAAGGGGATGCTCGACCGGTTCGGCGAGATGCGGGTGGTGGACACGCCGATCACGGAGCTGGGCTTCGCCGGGTTGGGGATTGGCGCGGCGATGGTCGGGCTCAGGCCGATCATCGAGTTCATGACGTTCAACTTCTCGATCCTGGCGATGGACCAGGTGTTCAACAGCGCCGCGAAGATGCTGTACATGTCGGGCGGGCAGTTCAAGTGCCCGATCGTGTTTCGCGGTCCGACGGGCGCGGCGATCGCGCTCTCGGCGCAGCACTCGCAGGCGATGGAGTCGCCGTACGCGCACTTCCCGGGAATCAAGCTCTGCGCGCCGGCGACGCCGGCAGATGCGAAGGGGCTGCTGAAGGCGGCGATCCGGGACGACGATCCGGTCGTCGTGATGGAGGGTGAGCTGCTGTACGCGTTGAAGGGCGAGGTCCCGGAGGACGCGGATTTCATCGTGCCGCTGGGTGTGGCGGATGTGAAGCGCGAGGGTGCGGACGTCAGCATCATCACGCACGGCAAGATGGTGCACGTGGCGCTGCAGGCGGCGTCGCAGCTCGAGAAGGAGGGTGTGCAGGCGGAGGTCCTGGATCTGCGTTCGCTCAGGCCGCTGGACATGGAGGCGATCGTCGCGACGGTGAAGAAGACGAACCGCGCCGTGTACGTGGAGGAGGGCTGGCCGTACGTCGGGATCGGCGCGCAGATCGTGTCCTTGATCCAGGAGGAGGCGTTCGACTACCTGGACGCGCCGGTGCTGCGGGTGACGCAGGCGGACGTGCCGATGCCGTACAATCGGGGACTGGAGAAGCTGGCCAAGCCGTCGGCGGAGCGGGTGGTGGGGGCGTGCCGCCGGGTGCTCTATCGGTGAGCTGACGCCGAGGAGCCCGGCGGCGCGGCCGCCGCGGAACCCAGCGCGTGCCTCCGGGGCGCGCGCGAAGCCTTCAAGGTTCGATCATGGCAACCAAGGTTCACATGGAGGCCCTCTCGCCCACGATGGAAGAGGGGCAGGTCGTGCGGTGGGTGAAATCCGAGGGCGACGAGGTGAAGGAAGGCGACATCCTGGCCGAGATCGAGACGGACAAGGCCACGATGGAGCTGGTGGCGCGGGGCTCGGGGGTCCTGCGGAAGCAGTTGCTGAAGGAGGGCGGCACAGCGCCGGTGGGCGCGGTGATCGGCGTGATCGCGGCGCCGGACGAGGACATCTCGGAGCTGCTGCAGGAGGCGCCGGCCGGCGCGGAAGGCCCGACGCATGAGGCGCCCTCGCCGGCTCCGGCGGCGGGGCCGCCGGAGGAGACGCGCGGCGCGCAGCAGGTGGGGCGCGCAGCGGCCGACCTGGCCGGCGCGGACAAGACCGAGCGGGAGCAGGCGGCGACGGGGATCCAGGCAGCGGTGGAGTCGCCAGACCGGCGGCCGACGCCCGCGCCGCCCGGGACGGAGCAGGCGCGGATCGCGGGGGGCCGGGTCGAGCCGGTCGAGGTGCCGCCGGACGGGCGGGTGAAGGCATCGCCGCTGGCGCGGCGGCTGGCGGCGGAGGCGGGGCTCGAGCTGGGCGCCGTGCGGGGCACGGGGCCGGGCGGCCGGATCACGAAGCGGGACATCGAGGGCGCGCTGGCGGCGGCGGCGCCGCCGGCGGCAGTAGAGGCGCCGCCCATCTCGCGGCCGCCGGTCGGGGCGCCGCCGGTGCCGGAGGTGGAGGAGGTGCCGGCCTCGCAGATGCGGAAGACGATCGCGAAGCGGCTGGTCACGTCCATCGGCCCGGTGCCGACGTTCTACCTGACGATCGAGGTGGATGCGGGGCGGCTGCTGGAGACGCGCGAGCGGGTGAACGCGCGCCTGGCGGCCGCCGGTGAGAAGGCGTCCATCAACGACTTCATCATCAAGGCGACGGCGGAGGCGCTGCGCCGGCACCCGGAGGTGAACGCCTCGTGGGGCGAGGGCGTGATCCGGCGCTACGGCCGCGTGCACGTGGGCGTGGCCGTCGCGGTCGAGGATGGCCTGATCACGCCGGTCGTGCGGGATGCGGACCTCAAGGGCGTGGCGCAGATCGCGCGCGAGGTGCGCGACCTCGCGGCGCGCGCGCGGCAGAAGAAGCTGATGCCCGAGGAGTACACGGGCGCGACGTTCTCCGTCTCGAACCTGGGGATGTTCGGCATCGTCGAGTTCACGGCGATCATCAACCCGCCGGAGTCCGGGATCCTCGCGATCGGGCAGGTCGAGGAGAAGCCGGTGGTGGAGAACGGCGCGGTGGTGGTGCGCCCGCGCATGCGCGTCACGATGAGCTGCGACCACCGCGTGGTCGACGGCGCGACGGGCGCGCGCTTCCTCCAGACGCTGAAGGACTTCCTGGAAGAGCCGGGGATGATGCTGGCGTGAGCCGGCAGCATCCCCGGAACGCTGTGCTGGTGCAGGCGACGAAACACTGATCGAGCTTTCTGGACCCGAATACACGAGGTGCGGCGTGGCGGATGACAGGTTCGATGTCGTGGTGATCGGCTCGGGCCCGGGCGGGTACGTCGCGGCGATCCGCGCGGCCCAGCTCGGGATGAAGGTCGCGTGCGTGGAGGCCGACAAGCTGGGCGGGGTGTGCAACAACTGGGGTTGCATCCCGACGAAGGCGATGCTCGAGAGCGCGCATTACGCCACGCGCCTGGGCGGGCTGGCCGAGTTCGGCATCCAGGTCGGCGACGTGAAGCTGGACATCGCCACGGCGGCCAAGCGAGCGAAGAAGGTGGCGGAGCAAGGCGCGCGCGGCGTCGGCTTCCTGTTCAAGAAAAACAAGATCGAGCACGTCAAGGGGTGGGGCCGCCTGGCGGGCAAGGGCAAGGTTGCCGTGAAGGGGGAGGACGGGGAACGGGTCCTGGAGGCGAAGAACATCATCGTGGCGACGGGCTCGCGCGCCAGGGACCTGCCGATCCTGAAGATCGATGGCGACCGCGTGTGGAGCTCGGACCACGCGGTGTTCCCGAGCGCGATGCCGGAGACGCTGGCGGTGATCGGCGCGGGCGCGGTGGGGATGGAGTTCGCGGACGTGTACGCGTCGTTCGGCGCGAAGGTCACGATCATCGAAGCGCTGGAGCGGGTGCTGCCGAACGAGGACAAGGAGTCCTCGGCCGCGGTGGAGAAGAGCTTCCGCAAGCGCGGGATCGAGGTCCTGGCCGGCGCGCGGCTGGAGAAGGCGACGGTCGGCAAGCAGGGCGTGAAGCTGGTCGTGCAGCCGAAGAACGGGAAGGCGCAGACGCTCGACGTGGAGCGCGTGTTGGTGGCGGTCGGCCGTGCGCCGATCGTGGATGACATCGGGCTGGAGACGGCGGGGGTGAAGGTCGAGCGCGGCTTCATCACGGTGGACGCGCAGATGCGCACGAACGTGCCGGGCATCTACGCGATCGGCGACGTCGCGCGGCCGCCGTTGCTGGCGCACAAGGCGATGCACGAGGGCGTGGCTGCGGCGGAGGCGATCGCGGGGGACCCGCACGCCGGCGTGGATTACGACAACATCCCGAGCGTCACGTACTGCCACCCCGAGGTGGCCTCGGTGGGCCTGACGGAAGAAGCCGCGCGCCAGCGCGGGCTGGACATCGAGGTCGGGGTGTTCCCGTTCAGCGCGAACGGGCGTGCGCGGACGGCCGGCGACACCGAGGGCTTCGTGAAGGTGATCCGCGACAAGCGCTACAGCGAGGTGCTGGGCGCGCACATCGTGGGCGCCCACGCGAGCGAGCTGATCGGCGAGTTCGTGGTGGGCCGGCGACTCGAGACGACGGTCGAAGAGATGGATCGCGCGATGCACCCGCACCCGACGCTCTCGGAGGCGATCGGCGAAGCCGCGCTGGCCGCGCTCGGGAGGGCGATGCACATCTGAACCCGGGCCCCCCTGCCCCCGCCCCGGGCCGGGGCGAGAGCAAGGGCGAGGGCGGGGGCGCTACGCGGGCCCTCGCCCGCCGCCCGGGCCGCCGCCCGCGAGAAGGCAGGTGGGGGCGGCCCGGCCCTTCCCGCCCTGCCGCCCGTCTGCCTGCGGGGCGGGTTCCTGCCTTCAGCGTTCCCCTCTCACGCCTCCACCCAGATCATCCCGGCAGGACCCTCGGTCAGCCGGCCGATCTCGGCGGCGGTCAGGCCCGCGGCGCGCAGCTCGGCGAGCAGGCCGGGCGCGCGGTCCGGCGCGATGGCGATCAGCAGCCCGCCGGAGGTCTGCGCATCACAGAGCAGCAGGCGCAGCGGCTCCGGCACGGCATCGTCCCAGCGCACGGCGTCTGCGGCGTCCGCGAAGTTGCGTCGGGTGCCGCCAGGCAGGATGCCGCGCGCGGCGAGGTCGAGCGCGGTGGGCAGGAGCGGGACGGCGGAGGCGCGGACGACGGCGCCGAGCCGGCTGCCGCGCGCGATCTCGCGCAGGTGGCCGAGCAGGCCGAAGCCGGTCACGTCCGTGGCCGCGCTGGCGCCGGCGCGCAGCATCGCCTCGGCGGCGGTACGGTTCAGCGTCGCCATGCTGGCCACCGCCGCCTGGACCGCGGCCGGCTCGGCGAGCCCGCGCTTCAGCGCCGTCGCGATGGCGCCCGTGCCGATCGGCTTGGTCAGCACGAGCGCGTCGCCGGCACGCGCCGTCGAGTTCCGCACGATCGCGTCGGGCGCGACCTCGCCGATGACGCACAGGCCGAACTTGGGCTCCGGATCATCGATCGAGTGGCCGCCGACGATGGCGATGCCCGCCTCCCGCGCGACCTCGCCCGCGCCGCGCAGGATCTCCTCGAGCACGCCGGTGCCCAGGTGATCGCGCGGGAAGCCGACCAGATTGAGGGCGAAGAGCGGGCGCGCACCCATCGCGTAGATGTCCGAGAGCGCGTTCGTGGCCGCGATGCGGCCGAAGTCGCGCGGGTCGTCCACGATGGGCGTAAAGAAGTCCACCGTGGCCACGAGAGCACGCTCCGCGTCCACGCGATAGACCGCGGCGTCGTCGGACGTGGTGGCGTCGACCAGCACCGCGGCGTCCTGGAACGGGACCAGGTGACGCAGGACCTGCGTCAGCTCGGAGGCGCCGAGCTTACACGCTCAACCGGCGCCGTGCGAGAGCTGCGTCAGCCGGAGCTGCGGCCGCTGGTCTCTGGGTTCGTCGTTCGTCCTCATGCGGGGAATCTTAGCGGACCGCGGGCCGTCGCGCACCTCCGACCCACCGCCGCGGCTCCCGGCCGCGAGAAGCAGCGGACGGCGGGGGGCCGCCGGATGCCGTGAGACGCGGACGGGGTGCCGTTCCGAGCACGCGCTTGCGGTCGCGCGCGCAGCGGAGTCAGGCCGCGGAGCGCCCGGCGCCCAGCGAGGCCGCGTCCTCGAGCACCGCGCCCGCCTCATCGCGCGCCGCGACCGCCGCCTGGAAGAGGGCGCGCGCGGAGACGTAGGCGACCTCCGCGAGGTCGACCTCGAACTGCTTGAGCGCGATCTCGTCGAGGCAGGCGATGTACTCGGGATGGGCGCGCGCGTCCTCCGCCGCCGCGCTGACACTGAGCTTCTCGCCGCGGGCGGCGGCGGCGCGGAGCGCGCGGTCGCGCAGCGCGACGTGGAGCGCCTTGCGCCGGTTCTGGAGGGCGGCCAGCTCACGGCGCTTGCGCGCCCAGTCCTCGCCCGTGGTGCGGATGTTGTCGATCAACTGAACAAGCGACGCCATTGCGTGTCCTCGTGCGATGGGTGCGGGTGTCCGGGCGGGTCGCGCCCGGGGTCCTCAAACGCGTAACACATTGTCGGACATTTAATTAATACACGCGAGCGGGGCCAGGGTTTGGCGTGGGTCGCGCACGGGTTGCGTGAAGAACTTGCGGGGTGGGCGCGCGGGGAAGCGAGGAAATGCGCGGCAAAGGGCGGCGGAATGGACTTTGCGCGGATCGGGAGTGGTCGCTGGCCAGGGAGGGGCGCATGTCGGAGTACAAGGATCCCGATGGCGGCGCGCCGGAATTCGATCTCCAGGACGGCATGGCGCTGGCCCGTGCGTACCTGGACGACCCGTCGAACGTCCCGTGTCCGCATTGTGGGCCGGGCACGATCGAGGTCGTGTGCTTCCTGGACGCGCGCAGCATGGAGCGGGGTGCGGCGGTGCCGACGTCGCCCGACGGGAACTACACCGTCATTCTCTACTGCCACAGTTGCGGCCGCGCGGCTGCGTTGGATCTGAGCCGCGGGGAGGGGGAGGGCCGCCGGGAAGCGGCGTGAGAGAGGCCGCCTCCTGCGCCGGCGCGACCTCGTCGGAGGGCATCCGAAGAAGCGAGCACCACGGTGTCGCCGCGTGCCGGAAGCGGGGCGCATCGAGGGCGGTGACGTGAAGCTGGACCTCGCCACGGCGCCCGCGCCCGCAAGGAGCCAGGTGGGGGCGGCCGGTCCTTCCCGCCCCTGCCGGGCGGGCCTGCGGGCAGCCGTGCTGCGGGTCGGCCGACGCCCGCCGCCGCGTGCGCATGAGGCCGTTGCCCTGGCGCCTGTAGCCCGTGGCGGGCGTGGGGCCGCCGGTCCGTACCGGGCGTTTGGGGCGAGCCGCGCACGCGCGCGCATCGCGTCGCCCGTCGGCCTGCGTGCCGGGCGCGTGATGCCGGCCGGGGCGCTCGTCGCTCGCGGCCGCCCTCGCCGAGGCGTAGGCGGAACGGCGGGCGAGCGCGGGCCGTTGCTGGCGCCCGCGGGCGCCGCGTAAGTTGGCGTGAGGGGCGTCGGCACGGAAGGCAGGAAGGCGAACATGGGCAAGATCGGGCGCGGCACGTCCTGGAAAGAGCACCGGCTGGTGGACCGGATGGAGATCGACGGCCGCACGTACACGGTGGACCTCGTGGCGCGGCGGGCCACGGGTGTGCAGGGGTATCGGATGACGATCGTGTATCTCGCGCACGACGGCGCAGAGGAGCGGGAGGTCCCGCTGCCCAACGCGGCGACGAACGCGGAGGTGAACCGGGCGGTGCGGGAGCTGGCGGGGCAGGTGGAGATCCTCGAGCGCATCTTCCGGGAAGGTCGCGGGCCGTGAGCGCGCCGCATTCCTCGGTGCGCTCGCGGTTCGAGGCAGCCGTGCTGCGGCCGGAGCCCGAGCTGGACCTTGCGAGCGCGGCGCTCCTGGTTGCGGCGGAGGAGTATCCGCAGCTTCCGCTCGCGCCGTATCTGCGGCGGCTCGACCTGCTGGCGGAGCGGGTGCACGATCGGCTAGGGGACGAGACCGCGCCGCTGGTGGTGGTGCAGGAGCTGAGCCGCGTGCTGTTCGTGGAGGAGGGGTTCCGCGGCAACGTCGAGGCGTATTACGACGTGCGGAACTCGTTCCTGAACGACGTGCTGGACCGCCGGCTCGGGATCCCGATCACGCTGAGCGTGGTGTACCTGGAGGTGGGGTGGCGTCTGGGTCTGCCGCTGGTGGGCGTGGGGTTCCCGGGGCATTTCCTGGTGCGGTACGAAGGGGAGGCCGTGCGGCTGCTGGTGGACCCGTTCGAGGGCGGGCGCCTGCGATTCGAGGACCAGGCGCAGGAGCTCCTCGACCGGGTGTACGGCGGGATGGTCCCGCTGCAGCCGGAGTTCCTGCAACCGGCGAGCAAGCGGGACATCCTGGTGCGGATCCTGACGAACCTGAAGGGCATCTACCTGAACGCGCGTGACGACCGCCGCGCCCTGGCGGCGGTCGAGCGGATCCTGCTGCTGCGCCCGGGCGCGACGGGCGAGGTTCGGGACCGCGGGATGCTGCTGGCGCGGATCGGGCGAGTGGGCGAGGCGATCGCGGACCTGCAGCGCTACCTGAACTCGGCGCCGGAGGCACCGGATGCCCGGCGCGTGCGCGAGCTGATCCGGGAGCTGGGCCGGGGCGAGCGGTCCTGAGCATGCCACGGCCTCGCCGCAGTCCCGCGGCGGGGCCTCTAGCCGAAGCGGTGACCCGCGACCCGGCGGGCGGACGGCGGTGGGGCGGCTGCCACGCGGCCGCGTTCCGCTGCCCGGCTCCGGGGTGGAGGCGGCAGGGAGCGGGCGCCGCCATCCGCCCGCGCGGCCGCTGCGGGACGCGGCGTGGCGACAGGGGGCGCGGATGGAAGCAAGCAGTCTGCATCACGTGCACGAGGCGCTGGGCGCGCGGCTCGGCGAGGTCGCGGGCCGGGAGGTTCCGCGGCATTACGGTGATCCCGCGGGCGAGTACGCGGCAGCGCGGAATCACGCGGCGGTGGTGGACCGTGCGGACCGGGCCCTCGTGCGGCTGTTCGGCCGCGACCCGTTGCGGATGATCCAGGGGCTGGTCAGCAACGATGTGGCGGGTGCGCCCGAGGGTCAGGGCGTGTACGCCGCGATGCTGACGCCGAAGGGAAAGATGATCGCGGACCTGCGGGTGCTGCGGCGTCCGCAGGGGGACGTGCTGCTGGAGCTGGATGCCGGCGCGCTGCCGGGCGTGCTCGAGCACCTGCGCAAGTATGTGCCGCCGCTGTTCGCGCGCTTCGAGGACGTGACGGGGGCGCTCGGCGTGGTGGGCGTCTACGGCCCTGCGGCGCGGCAGGCGGTGGGCGCGGCGCTCGGGGCCGAGCTGCCGGAAGACATGACGGAGGATGCGTTCGTGGCGGTCGCCGGGCCGCGGGCGGGCGGGGCCGGTGATGCGGCGGCGGGCGGCGCGAGCGGGGCTGGCCGTGGCCACGGGGACGGCGAGGCCGGCGAGCCCCGGGGCTCGGCCGCGGCGGCGTCGGGAGGGGCGGGGAGCGGCGGCGCGGATCGGGGGCTCCTCGTGCTGCGCACGCTCTACGCGGGAGTGGATGGGTACGACGTCGTCGTGCCGAGGGACCGGCTCGGGGCGGTGTGGCGCGCGCTGGTCGAAGCGGGCGCGCGGCCGGCGGGTCACGGCACGCTGGAGGTGCTGCGGATCGAGGCGGGGCGGCCGCGCTGGGGCGCGGAGCTGGACGAAACCGTGATCCCGCTGGAGGCGGGGCTCGGCGATCGCGCGATCAGCCAGACCAAGGGCTGTTACACGGGGCAGGAGGTGATCGTGCGAATCCTGCACCGCGGCCACGTGAACTGGCACCTGCGCGGCCTGCTGCTGGGCGAGGCGCCCGCGCTGGCGCGCGGGACGGTGCTGGTGCGGGCGGGTGAGGCAAAGCCGGTGGGGCGCGTGACGAGCGCCTGTGCATCGCCCGCGCAGGGTCAGACCATCGGGCTGGGCTACGTGCGGCGGGAGGTGGAGCCGCCGGCGGAGCTGCGGCTGGGCGGGCCCGATGGCGCGCCGGCGCGCGTGGTCGCGCTCCCCTTCCCCGAGCCCGAGCGAAAGGATCGAGCCGTGTGAGCGCGCCGACGCGCCCGCCTGCGGCCACGGCTGGCGTCGCCGCGCGGCGCCCGGGCGCCGCGGCTGCGCTCCGCACCATCGGCCCGGGCGCCGTGGTGGTGGCGGCGTTCATCGGCCCCGGCACGGTGACGACGGCGACGCTGGCGGGTGCGCGGTTCGGCTACACGTTGCTGTGGGCGCTGACGTTCGCGCTGGTCGCGACGCTGGTGCTGCAGGAGATGGCGGCGCGGCTGGGTGTGGTGACGGGCGTGGGGCTGGGCGAGGCGATCCGCGCGCGGTTCGGGGGCCGGGGGAGCCGCCTCGTAGCCGCCGCGTTGGTCCTTTCGGCCATCGCGTTCGGGAACGCGGCGTACGAGACGGGCAACCTGCTCGGTGCGGGGATGGGGGCGAGCGTGATCGCGGGCGGCACGACGCGGACGTGGGCGCTGCTCTCGGGCGGCGCCGCTTTTTTTCTGCTGTGGACCGGCCGTTATCGCGTCCTCGAGCGGGCGCTGATGGGGATGGTGGCGCTGATGTCCGTCGTTTTCGTGGTGACGGCGGCGGTGCTGGCGCCGCCGGCGGCGGAGCTGGTGCGCGGGCTCGCCATGCCCCGGCTGTCGGGTGGCGAGGGTGTGCTGGTCGCGGTGGGTCTGATCGGGACGACGGTCGTGCCGTACAACCTGTTCCTGCACGCGGCGGCGGTGGCCGAGCGCTGGAACGGCGCGGAGCACCTGCCGGCCGCGCGGCTGGATCTCACGGTGAGCATCGCGCTGGGGGTGGTGGTCAGTTACGCGATCGTCGCCACGGCCGCGTCTCTGCAGGGCGCCGAGGTGGCCAGCGCTGCCGACATGGCGGTGCAGCTCGAGCCGTTGCTGGGCGAGTGGGCGCGCGTGTTCTTCGCGGCGGGCCTGCTGGCGGCCGGGCTCACCTCGGCGATCACGGCGCCGCTCGCGGCGGCGTACGCGACGGCGGGCGTGCTGGGCTGGCCGCGGGACCTGCGGGACCGGCGGCTCAGGGCGGTGTGGCTGGCCGTGCTGGGTGCGGGACTGGTCTTCTCCGCGATGGGCGTCCGGCCGGTGCCGGCGATCGTGTTCGCGCAGGTGGCGAACGGCGTGCTGCTGCCGGCGGTCGCCGTGTTCTTGCTCGTGGCGGCGAACGACCGGGCACGGATGGGTGCGCGGGCGAACGGCCCCGTGCTGAACGTGCTCGGCGTGCTGGTGGTGCTGGTGACGCTGGTGCTGGGCGGGCTCGCGGTGGGGAGGGCGCTCGGCGTGGTGTGACGCGCGCCGGCGCGGGTGCCGAGCCCACGCGCGGCAGCCGTGCGGTGCGAAACCTGCGGCGGTGCGGCGCGGCCGTGTGCGGCGGCCGGGGACACCTACACGCGGAGGACGCGAGCATGGCTGGCCGATCCCACCCCCACCCCTCGGAGATGCTGGCGCGCCGCTACCGTCGGGCGCATGAGCGGCTGGACCGCGAGGCGGTCGCGCGCGTCGAGCGCGGCGGCTTCGGCTACGCGGACGGCTTCCACGGCGCGTACGCGGAGCGGCGGGAGTACGCGGAGCCGCGCGGCCTGCTCCGGCCGGCCGAGCCGGAGCGGAGCGGCTGGCCGTCGCCGATCCACCGCCTGTCCGGCGGCGCGTACGGCCGGCACCTGGGCGCGCTCAGGGACCGCGACCTCGCGCGCGCGGTGGATTTCGCGCTCTACGAGACGATCGGCGAGGCCGCTGCACGCGTTGCGGTGTACGCGAACGATGCGGTGATCACGCTGGAGGGGCCGGTCCCCCACCCCGCGGCCGCGGCGGCCGCGGAGGAGACGGCCCGCGCGGTGCCGGGCGTGCGGGAGGTGCGGAGCAGGCTGTGGGTGCGCGGGCTGCGGGGAGGCCGCTTCCGGGGCGGCCGGGCGCCGCTGCCGGGGAGCTAGCATCCACCGCCTGCGCGGGTTGGTGGCCGGAGATGATGTTCGGCGACTTGCCGCCCCGCTCGAGGGAGACCTTCTTCAGCGTCGCCGCCGACTCCCGCATGATGGCTGAACGGCGAGCGGCGGCGGCCTGCCACCTCCCGCCCGCCGGTGCTACTCGGCGCGCAGCGCCAGCATCGGGCTGACGCGCGGCCCAGCCGGCGCATTGCGCTGCCCCGCCCCGCGGCCCATCATGCGCTCCGGGGCGGCGCGGGCGGTCGGGGGCGACTGGTCGGTTCGCGGAGGAGCGAGCGGGAATGCGGGGCACGGTCGAAGGCGAAGCGCGCCGGGCGCTGGCTCGGCTGAGGCGCGCGCTGGAGAAGGCGGACCGGGAGCTCGAGGCGGTTGCGGGTTCGCTCCGCCACGCGGAGGCGGAGGATTTCCCGGCGGCGGAGTTCGAGGAGGCGTCGTCGCACCTGAGTGCGGTGCACGCGTTCGTGGAGGAGCAGGCGGAGCGGCTGGAGCACAAGATCCTGGCGGCGGGCGGCCTGGAGCCGGGGCGGATCCGGCGGAGCGGCGGCGATGGGTGAGGCCCGAGGGCCCGGCGCCGGGGCCGTGGCGCCTGGCGGCGGATCCCTGCCGTGCGGGTGGGCATGACGGGCGCGCTGGAGACGGGGGGCGGCGGAGCCGGGGAGCGCGCGGCGCGGCGGCCGTACCGCGGGCGCGGCTTCCACCTGTTCACGTACGGCACGCTCCGGCGCGGCGGGGACGGGGCCGCGCTGCTGGAAGGGTGCGAGCCGGTCGGGCCCGCAACGATCACGGGGACGCTGTACGACATCGACGGCGAGTACCCGGCGCTCGTGCTCGCCGGCACGGGGCGCGTACAGGGCGAGATCTGGCGCTGCCCTGCACGCGTGCTCGCGCGGCTGGACGCCTACGAAGCCGTGGCCGACGGGCTGTTCCGGCGCGTGGCCGCGGTCGTGGACGGAGTCGCTTGCTGGATCTACGTCGCGGGGCCGAAGCTGGCACGGCGGCTGACGCCGCGGCGGCGGATCGAGTCTGGCCGCTGGCCGCCGGGGGACGGGGCCTGAGCCGTGCCAGGGCCGGCCGGGGCGAGCCGCCGGCCGCCCCGCGCGGCGTCCCTCTTCGAACGGCCGCACACACGAGCATCGGTAGGGTCGATCCGAGTTCCCTGGAGACAAACGAGGCAATGGATCGCAGACGATTCCTGACCGCCGCCGCGGCGGCGCTGGGTCCCGCGTTGCTCGCACCGGAGCGCGTGCTGATGGCGGGCGCACCTGCCGTGATCCGCAGCCGGCCGCGCGGCTCGGCGGCGGAGCTGCTGCTGCGCGGCGCGCTGGTCTACGACGGCACCGGGGCGCCGCCTGTCGAGGCGGACGTGCGAGTGAGCGGCGACCGGATCGCGGCGGTGGGCGCACGGCTGCCAGCGCAGGGCGCGGAGCAGGTAAACCTGCGCGGGCTCGCGCTCGCGCCGGGATTCATCGACATCCACGCGCACACGGACCTGGTCCTGCTCGTCAA
>DASVDH010000022.1:0-164426 GCA_036381195.1 Longimicrobiales bacterium
AGGGTGAGGACGCCGTTGCCCACGCGGTGCCAGAAGTAGAGGACGCGGTGCGGCCCACCCATGAACCGGCTGCCGAAGACGGCGTCGGCCCGGCCGTCCAGGATCGGCTCCAGCAGCCGCGGGATCTCCGCAGGGTCGTACTCGAGGTCCGCATCCTGGATGATCATCACGTCGCCGGTCGCGGCCCGGATCGCGGCGCGCACGGCCGCCCCCTTCCCCCTGTTCTTCGGCTGGAGGATGAGGTGGTCGATGATGCCGGCTTCCGCGAGGCGCTCGAGGATGTCCCGCGTGCCATCGGTCGAGCCGTCGTCCACGCACACGATCTCGATGTCGAGCGGGACGGCGCGCACGCGCTCGATGGCCTTCGCCACGTGCGCCGCCTCGTTGTAGACGGGCATGAGTACGCTGATGCGGACCTGGTTCCAGCGCAGCGTCATGAGTCGGTGACTCCGTAGCGGTTCAGCTTGCGGTACAGGGTCGATGGATCGATCCCCAATACCTCGGCGGCCCGCGCCTTGTTGCCGCCTTCCGCCTGGAGTACCCACATGATGTAGGCGCGCTCGATCACGTCCAGCGTGGGGTTCGCGGGCGGCCGGTCGGCGACCAGCGGCGCGGCCGGCGCCTCCACGATCCTGCTGGGCAACGCCTCGGGGCCGATGACGTCCGTCGCCGTGATGACGGCAGCGCGCTCGAGCGCGTTCTCGAGCTCGCGCACGTTGCCCGGCCAGTCGTAGCGCTGCATGGCCGCCAGGGCTTCCTCGCCCAGCCGCAGCGCGCGGCCGCCGCCGTTACGCTCACTCGCGAGCCGCTGGAGGAAGTGGTCCGCCAGCAACGGCAGGTCGTCCAGCCGCTCGCGCAGCGGCGGGATGTGCAACGCGATCACGTTGAGGCGGTAGTAGAGATCGCTGCGGAACGTGCCGCGGCGCATCTCGATCTCGAGGTCGCGGTTCGTCGCCGCGATCACGCGCACGTCGATCGAGACGGGCGCGGTGGCGCCCACCGGGATCACCTCGCGCTCCTGCAGCGCCCGCAGCAGCTTGACCTGGAGCGCGGGGGACATCTCCGCGACCTCGTCCAGGAAGAACGTGCCGCCGCGGGCCGCCACCAGCAGGCCCTCCTTGTCCCTCACCGCGCCGGTGAAGCTGCCCTTGACGTGGCCGAACAGCTCGGATTCGAGCAGGGTCTCGGGCAGCGCACCGCAGTTGACGGAGACGAACGGCTTGCCCTCCCGGTCGGAGAGCGCGTGGATGTAGCGCGCGAGGATCTCCTTCCCGGTGCCGCTCTCGCCGGTGATGAGCACGGTGGAGTCCGTGGGCGCGACCATCTCCGCGAGCTTGACTACCTCGACGAACGCGCGGCTTTTGCCCACAGGCCGCATGCCCCGGGACTGCTCGCGCCGGCGGATCTCGTGCTTGAGCGCCCGGTTCTCGCGCTTCAGCTCGCGCGTCTCGCCCGCGCGACGGCACAGCGCCACGAGGTCGCCGTTGCTGAACGGCTTTTGCAGATAGTAGAACGCCCCCTCGTTCACCGCCTGCACCGCGGATTGGAGCGAGGCCTGCGCCGTCATGAGGATGACGGGCACCTCGGGGTCTTCCTTGCGCAGCGTGGCGAGCAGCTCCAGGCCGTCCATGCCGGGCATGCGGATGTCGGTGAGGACGACGTCGGGGCGGAAATCGGCGAAGCGCTCGAGCGCCTCCCGCCCGCTCCGCGCGACCGCGACCTCGAAGCCCTCGCCCCGGAGCAGGATCTGGAGAGTGTGCAGGATTGCGGACTCGTCGTCCACGACGAGAACCCTCAACGCCATCGACTCAAGCCCTCCGATCGGCCGGCAGCCCGTTCCGCCGCGCCGGCAAGTAAACGGTGAATTGCGTGCCCTGCCCCGCACCGCCGTCCACCAGGATCGCGCCGTGATGGGCCTGGACCGCCCGGTGCACGAGCGCGAGGCCGAGCCCCGTGCCGCCCCGGCGCGTGCTGAAGAACGGATCGAAGATGCGCGGGATGTCCTCGGCGCGGATGCCGGCCCCGTTGTCCCGGACGGCGAGCCGCACGGGCGCCGGGACGCGCACCCCGGGCGGCAGCTCCGGCTCCGAGACGCGCCCGAGCTCGACGCGCACGACCCCCTGGGCCCCCGCGTGCTGGACGGCGTTGAGCACCAGATTGAACACGGTCCGGTGGAGCAGGTCTGCGTCGCCCTCGATCAGCAGCGGCTCCCCCGGCGCGACGAACTCGATGCACGCTGCGCCCGCCTCCGGATGCTGCTTGACCAGGCCGATCGCTTCGCGCGCCACCACGCCGAGGTCCACCGTGCCGTACCCTCGCACCTCGACGCGGCTGAACTCGATGAACTCCGAGAGGAGCCGGCTCAGCCGGTCCGACTCGGAGACGACCAGCTCCTTCAGCACCGTCTGGTCTTCGGAAGAAAGCTCGCCGCCCGCGAGCTGCTCGACGGCGCTGCGGATCGATGCGAGCGGGTTCTTGATCTCGTGGGCCAGTGACGCCGCCAGCTCGGCCACCGCCTTCAGCCGCTCCGCACGCCGGTTCAGCTCCTCGACCCTCTTACCATCCGTGATGTCCTGGAACACGACCGTCACCCAGGGGCCGTCCTCCCGCACGATGACCGTCGTGCGCACGCCCAGGATGCGCTCCGGCCCGCCGGCCGCGAGCCGGACCTCCTCCCGCCGGATCGGCCCGCACTGCGCCGCCGTCCTGCGCACGAGCGCCGCCATTTCCGGGACCCACCGCTCCAGCTCCTCCAGCACGGGCCGGCCCAACCACCCGCGCGCGGGCAGGGCCAGGATCCGCTCCGCCGCTGGGTTCAGGTAGACCAGCCGGCCGACGGCGTCCACCGTCACCACGCCGGTCTCCATCGCGCCCAGAATGTCGCTGGTCTCCGCACGGAGCTGCCGCAGCTCCGTGCGGGCCTCACCCAGCTCCGCCCCCGCGCGGCGCACCCGGTCCGCCAGGTAGCCCGTCGCCAGGGCGACCGCCGCGAACAGCACCGCCTGCACCGCCAGACTCGCGGGCGGGGCGGCCTCGGTCAGCAGCACGGCCTGACCGACGTAGAGAGCGCTCGCCAGCCCGCCCATCAGCACGCCGCCGGGCAGCGGGAGCAGCAACGCGCCCGCCGCGATCACGAGGATGTAGAGCGGGACGAAGTCGCTCTCCGCCCCCCCGGTCACATGCACGACGACGGTGACCAGCAGCGTGTCGAACGCCACCTGGCCGTACAGGAACGCGCGCCCCGGCTGGCGGCCGCGCAGGTGCGTGTGCCACACGCCGCCCAGCGTCGCCACGAGCGCCAGCAGGAACAGCAGCGTGACGAGCCGGGTCGTCGCCGGCTCCGTGTCCGGCCAGACCAGCAGCGCGGCGAGGAACACACCGGCCACCACAGTGAGGCGGCCGAGGTAGAGCCAGCGGAGCAGACCTCGGGGCTGACCCATGCAGAAAAGAATGCGTGCCTATCCGGGGAGGAGCGCCGGCAGGATCGGCCGGCGAACGGAAGGACCGCGAGAACCTAGCGCCTCGTGTTGCAGGATGCAAGGGCCGGGTATTGCAAAACGAAAGACGTCCCGCGCCGGGCCCCCGCCCGCGCGCGCCCGCCAAGGATTCAGCCGGGCCGTGGACGCGGAGCGTGCGCCTCGATCCGACCCTTGCCCGGGCGCCGCCGCAAGCGGGATCGGGGCACGGTGATGGGGCCAAGGGCGACGCGGCACGGGTCCGTGCCGCGCCGGGCGCCGCTGTTCCCGCTCCGGGCGACCGAGCCGCGGACACACTCCCTGGACGCCGCCGGCGCCAGCCGCGGCGGCAGGGGGCGCGCGTTCACCCCACGCCTCGCCGCCAGACCCGGCCCTGCCGAATCGACGCCCGCCGTCCGGCCCGAGGCCACGACGGCGGCACGCCGGCCCCGCGCCCGCCGAATCCGCCGGCAGTCCGCTGCCGGCGGCGACGGCATCCGGCGCAGTCGTTGCGGCTTCCGGGCTTCAGGACGAGGCGTGTGGGCCCATGCGACGGCGGCGTGGCCGCACGCGCCTTGCCGGGACATCGGGGGAGGAGGCGAGGGTCGCCTATGGCGAGGAGGGAGTTGGGGCTGCCGTGGCCGCTGCGCACCGCGGGTCGGCCGTCCTCGGAGGCGGAAGCCGCGGGCGAAGCAGACGAGCCGGGGGAGCCATGGGGATCACGCGGGTGGGTCGGGCTGGCCTGGCCGGCGCCCGCGGTGGAGGAGCGCCGGTCGGCTGCCGCCGGCGCGCCACGGGATGCGGGGCGCCGGCCGGGGGCCGGTCCGGCGCCAGGCGCGGGTGCGCCGGGGCGACCCGTGCCGCTGCACGGAACGGGGTTGGACACGGGGCCGGCATCGCCCGGGCCCGGCGGGAAGGAGTCTGGAGGAGTCGTCATGGAGGGTGCGCCGGCGGCGCGGAGCGGCCCGAGCGTGCTGGATTTGTGCGTGGGGCAGCGGGAGGACGGGGATGAGTTCCTTTGCTGGCTGCGCGAGGCGTGCGCGCTGCGGGGCCTGAGCTGCGAGGTGGCGCATGAAGGGGTGGTCGAGGAGCTGAGGCGGGAGCTGTGCGGAGGCCGGCTGAAGGTGCGCGTCCTGCTCGACCTGACGGCGGCGTGGGGGCAGGAGGACGATCCGTACGTGCGACTCTGTTACGCGGTGAAGGACTGTGGCGGCCGGGTCATCGACGATCCGGATGCGGCCGCCGTGGCGGACCACAAGGCGGCGACGCACCACCTGCTCGTGCGCGCGGGGCTGCCGGTCCCGCCCACGGTGGTGCTGCGGCGCTGGACGGCGGACCGGCCGCTGACGCCAGAAGAGCGGGCGATCCTGGGCGACCTGGTGGTGATCAAGCCGGCGCGCGGCTGGGGCTGGCGCGGGGTGGTGCTGGGCGCGCCGCCGGAGCCGGAAGCGATCGCGCGGGCGCGGGACCACGACCGGGGCGACGACTACCTCGTGCAGCGGCAGGTCAGGTACGCCCGCCTGCCGGACGACGAGGGCCGTGAACGCCCCGCATGGTGGCGCGTGTTCTCGATCTTCGGGGAGGTGATCCCGTGCTGGTGGAGCCCGGAGACGTGTGAGTACCGGCAGGTGAGCCTGCGCGAGATGTGGCGGCACGACCTGCTGCCGCTGGCCCGCCTCGCCGCGGAGGTCGGGCGGCTCACGGGCATGGACTTCTTTTCCACGGAGATCTGTCTGGCGGACGAGGTCGCCCTGCCGGGAACGCTCTACACGGCCGGCGGCCGGCCGTTCTACGTCATCGATTACGTCAACGACCAGTGCGACCTGCGCGTCCAGAGCCGCCACCCCACTGCGCCGCCGGACGGTGTGGTGCGCCACCTGGCCGAGCGGTTCGCGGAGCTGACCTGGCGCGAGCGGCACGGCCTGCCGCTGAACGGGCATCGCACCCTGTGGCTGCGCCGCGCGGCGGACGGCGACCCGAGTCTCTGACGGCTGAGTACGTGCACGTGCACGAGGTACGTGCACGAGTACGAGCACGAGGTAGGTGCATGTTAACGTACACGTACTCGTACTCGTGCACGTGCACGTACTCGTGCACGTTATCGAGCCTGGTGAGCCGCACGCCGAAGATGGCGGCCGTCTCCGCCATCTCGAGCGGCGAGTCCCAGCCGTCCAGGCCGGCCGCGAGCTGTGAGACCACCTCCCGTGACGACGGCGTCGACGCCCTCGCAGGCCGCCGCGAGCGAAGGCGGGTCCTCGAGATCGCCGAATACGGGCTGCGCACCCTCATCCGCGAGCGGCTGGAAGCGGGAACCGGGCCGCACGAGGATGCGTACGACTTCGCCACGGGCGAGAAGGCGTCGCGCCACCAGGCTGCCGAGCTGGCCGGTCGCACCTGCAACGAGGATCGTGGCCACTCCTGGCGGGGGCGGTAGATTCATACACTCCGCCCGTACGCGTCCAGAATCAGTCGCGGCACGACGCCGCGCGCTGGTCCATCATTTGCCCGATCCACGCCGCCCCGCACGACAGCCCTCGGCCGTTTTCCGCGCAGGTTCGACAGGCGTGCGGGAGTCGGCGTACGCCGTCGGGATAGACCAGGAGGGGACGCACTATGGATGATGACCGAATCGGCCGCGGCCTCAACGCGCACGGGCCGCGCCGGCTGGCGGCGGCGCTCGCGTCACTGGTCCTCGCGGCCGTCCTCTTTCCCGGACAGGCATCTGCGCAGTATTTCGGTCGCAGCAAGGTCCAGTACGACCGCTTCGACTTTCGCGTGCTCCACACGCCGCACTTCGACCTGCACCACTACCCGCCGGCGGAGGAGCCGGCCGCGGACGCTGCCAGGATGGCGGAGCGGTGGTACGGGCGGATCGCGGGCGTGTTCGGCCACGACCTGACGGGGAAGACGCCGATCATCCTGTACGCGGACCACCCCGACTTCCAGCAGACCAACGTCGTCGGCGGGATGATCGGCGAGGGGACGGGCGGCGTCACGGAGGCGCTGCGGGAGCGGGTGACCCTGCCGCTCACCGGCGTGTACCGGGAGAACGACCACGTGCTCGGTCACGAGCTGGTGCACGCGTTCCAGTACGACCTGGCGACCTCGCCCCTCGGGGGCGGATTCGAGGGATTGGGGCGGCTGCCGTTGTGGGTGATCGAGGGGCTGGCGGAGTACCTCTCCCTCGGCCGCGATGACCCGCACACGGCCATGTGGTTGCGAGATGCCGTGCTGCGCGGCGACATGCCGACGATCGCGCAACTGACGCGTGATCCGCGCTACTTCCCGTACCGCTTCGGCCACGCGCTGTGGGCGTACATCGGCGGGCGCTGGAGCGACTCGACTGCGGCGGCTCTGTTCCGCGCGGCGGTGCGCGAGGGTTGGGAACCCGCGCTGGCGAAGGTGCTGCGCACGAACAGCGCCGAGTTGTCGCGGGAATGGCACGCCGCCATTCGGGAGGCCTACTTCCACGCGATGCAGGGCCGCACCGCTCCCGCGGACGCGGGCGAGCGCCTCATCCCCGTGCGCGAGCCGGGCGAGATGAACCTCTCGCCGGTGCTGAGCCCCGACGGGCGCTACGTCGCGTTCTTCTCGGAGCGCGGGCTCTTCACCGTGGAGATCTGGGTGGCCGACGCGCGGACGGGGAAAGTGCTGCGGAAGCTGGCCGGCCCGAACACAGACACGCACTTCGACGCGATCAGCTTCATCAACTCGGCGGGAACGTGGTCGCCGGACGGGCGGAAGTTCGCCTTCGTGGCGATCGCGGAGGGTGACAACCAGCTCGCGGTGCTGGACGTCGCGTCGGGCGATGTCGAGCGGATTCCGGTACCGGGCGTGGGCGCGATCTCGGGGCCGGCATGGTCGCCAGACAGCCGGAGCATCGCGTTCTCCGGCATGGCCGGCGGCGTGAGCGACCTGTACGTGCTGGACGTGGAGAGCGGCGCGGTCCGGCAGCTCACGCGGGACCGGCACGCGGATCTGCAGCCGGCGTGGTCGCCGGACGGCCGCACGCTGGCGTTCGTGACGGACCGGGGCGCCGCAACGGACTTCGAGCGTCTGGCCTACGGCCCGCCGCGGCTCGCGCGGATCGCTGCCGGCGGCGGCGAAGTGGAGCTGCTGACCGTGTTCGAGGGGGCGAAGCACCTGAGCCCGCAGTTCTCGCCGGACGGCGCGGCCCTGTACTTCGTCTCGGACCGCGAGGGGTTCAGCGACATCTACCGGCTCGACCTCCGGAGCGGCGAGGTGTTCCAGGTGACGCGGCTCGCGACGGGCGTGAGCGGCATCACCGCGCTGGCGCCGGCGCTCTCCATCTCCTCGCGCACGGGCCGCCTCGCGTTCTCCGTGTTCGAGAGCCGCGGCTACGGCATCTACGCGCTGGACCCGGCGGCGGCGCAGGGCGAACGGGTGCCGCAGGGCGACATGAAGGCCGCCGTCGCGGGTGCGCTGCCGCCGGCGAACGCAGAGACACGGGTCGGCACGTACCTGGCCGATCCCCTCGCCTGGCTGCCGGCGCCGCAGCTCTACGAGGTGACGGATTACCGGCCTTCGCTCGGGCTCGACTACGTCGGCGCGCCGACGGTCGGCGTGGGAACGGGGAGCCTGGGCACCTACCTGGGCGGCAGCGCGGCGCTGTACTTCGGGGACATGCTGGGCAACCGCACGCTGGGCGTGAGCGCGTTCGCCGCAGGCACGCCGAAGGACCTCGGCGGCGAGGTCTTCTACGTGAACCGCTCCCGGCGCTGGAACTGGCTGGTGGGGGGCGGCCGCGTGCCGTACCTGACCGGCTTCACCACGCTGGAAAGCGGGGTCGTGGACGTGGACGGCCAGCCGGTGCTCGGCCGGCGGATCTCACAGTACCGGGAGCGCACCTACTACGACCAGGCGCTGGTCGGGACGCAGTACCCGTTCTCGACCACGCGCCGCGTCGAGCTGACCGGCGGCTACGTGCACATGGGCTTCGACCGCGAAGTCGAGGAGACGGTGCTCGTCGGAGGCACGGAGGTCGCCCGCGAAACGCGGGAGCTGCCGGCGCCGGAGGGCGTGCACCTCGCGCAGGTCTCGGCCGCGCTGGTCGGAGACGACTCCTACTTCGGGTTCACCTCGCCCATCTCGGGCGGGCGCTACAGGCTGGAGGTGTCCCCGCGCATCGGCACGCTCAACTACCAGACCCTCCTCGCCGACTGGCGGCGCTACTTCTTCCGCGCGCCCGTCACGCTCGCGCTGCGTGGTCTCCACTACGGGCGCTACGGCAAGGATGCGGACAGCGACCGGCTGACCCCGTTGTTCCTGGGCGAGCAGACCCTGGTCCGTGGTTACAGCTTCGGCTCGTTCGACGCGGGCGAGTGCAGTGGGTCCTCGACGTGTCCCGAGTTCGATCGCCTGATCGGCAGCCGGATCGCCGTGGCGAACCTCGAGCTGCGCGTGCCGCTGTTCGGCACCAGCCAGTTCGGGCTGATCCCCCTCCCCGCCCTGCCGACCGAGCTGAGCGTCTTCCTGGACGCGGGCGCGGCCTGGACGGGCGATGAAGGCGTGGAGTTCGACCTGGCTCGGCGCTCCGCCGAGCGTACGCCGGTGTTCAGCACCGGGATCAGCGCGCGAGTGAACCTGCTCGGCTACCTGGTGCTCGAGGCGTACTACGCCTACCCCTTCCAGCGGCCGGACAAGGGCTGGCACTGGGGCTTCCAGATCGCGCCCGGCTGGTGATGCCGGCGGGAGTCCCTGCGCTCATTGCCCCGGGCGTCCTTGCTCGCACGCGGTGGGATGGAGGAGCAGCCAGGTCGGGGGGTCGGACGCGCCGCGTCCTGCCTGCGGGGACGCTCCGGCCCCGAGAGAGGGGAAGGGGCGTCGGAGCCCTACGCCGCGAGGAGTCGAACGGCGAGGTAGCCCAGCAACGCGATGGGTGCGACCACGAAGAGCAGCACCTTGGCCGCGAAGAGAGCGAGGGAAAACACCGCGCCGACCAGGGCGCCGACGACCGAGACCGCCGCAGCCACCACGGCGAGCACGAGCACAACCGGCAGCGCGATGGCGCCCACGGCCAGCAGCACTGGCAGGGCGAGCAGGCCGGCGGCCGCCGCGACCGGGCCACCGAGCAGCGCGGCTGCGAACGCCGCGAGCACGAGCAGGCACAGGAGCATGCAGAGGCGCAGCGCGAAGCGGATCATCGTCTCACCCGCGAGTTGGAGGTCGTGCGGCGCAGGCGGCGCCACGCAATGCCGTACGGGGCTCGGCAGCCCGGGGTTTCAGAGTTCCCGGTGGCGGAATGATCGGCGAGTCGGGGCGTCGCGCGCAAGTCGAGGCGCGTCGAGGCAGGTGGGTCCGCGTTGCCGCCGCAGCTACGGCTTGGCCCGGCCGTCCAGCAGTTCGCGGACCTTGCGGGCGAGCGCCGCCGGCGTGAAGGGCTTCTCAAGGAACGCCACATCCGGGTCGAACAGGCCACGCCGGACGATCGTGTCGCCGGTGTAGCCGGACATGAACAGCACCCGCAAGCCGGGCCAGATGGCGGTGAGCTGCTGGGCGAGCTCGCGCCCATCCATGTGGGGCATGACGAGGTCGGTCAGGAGCAGGTCGACCGGGTCGGCGCACTCGCGCGCCACCCGCAGAGCCTCGCCGCCGTGCTGCGCGGTGATCACCCGATAACCTTTCCGTTCGAGGATCTGGCGCGCGAGCGTGCGCACGGCGGCCTCGTCCTCCACGAGCAGGATGGTCTCATCACCGGAAAGCGCGGCCACCTCCTGCGCCACGACGCCGGGCTCCGGGGCCGCGTCCACGCGCGGCAGGTAGATCTTGAAGGTGGTCCCCTGTCCTGGCTCGCTGTACACCCAGATGAAGCCGCCACTCTGCTTCACGATGCCGTAGACGGTGGAGAGCCCGAGCCCCGTGCCCTTCCCCTTCGGCTTGGTCGTGAAGAACGGCTCGAAGATGTGGGGCTTTATCTCTTCCGGGATCCCCGTGCCGGTATCCGACACCGAGAGGCGGACGTAGCGGCCGGCGGGCTGGACGCCCCCGTGCTGGCCCGCCATGCTCTCGTCGACATCCGCGTTGTCGAGCTCGATGGACAGCACGCCACCCTCGGGCATGGCATCCCGCGCATTCACGGCCAGGTTCACGATCACCTGCTGGATCTGACCGGGGTCGGCCCGGACGCGGCCGAGACCCGGCTCGGCACGGGTACGCAGCTCGATGTCCTCGCCAATCAGGCGGCTGAGCATGCTCTGCGTCTCGGCCACCACGGTCGTGAGGTCGAGCACGCGCCGCTGGAGCGCCTGCTTGCGGCTGAACGCCAGGAGCTGGCGTGTGAGCGACGCCGCGCGATCCATGCCCCGCACGATCTCCTCGACGCCGGGGCGCAGCGGGCTCCCGGGCGGGATCTCATCGAGCAGCAGGGTGGCGTGCCCGCCCACCGCCGTGAGGATGTTGTTGAAATCGTGCGCGATCCCGCCCGCGAGCCGCCCGACCGCCTCCAGCTTCAGCACCTGCCGGAGCTGCTCCTCGCTCCGCCGCAGCGCCTCTTCTGCACGCTTGCGGTCCGTAATGTCACGCTTCACTCCCACCGTGCCGATCCACCGCCCTGTCGCATCCCGGACCGGCGCTTTCACGGTCTCGTACCAGCGCGACGTGCCGTCCGGGAGCTCGATCGCCTCCTCGACGACCAGCGGGCGCCCGGTCTCGAGCACGCGCGCGTCCTCGGCGCGGTACCGCGCCGCCCGATCGGCGGGCCAGATCTCCGCGTCTGTGCGACCGACCACCTCGCCCTGCGCCCACCCGCAGGCCCGCGCGAAGGCGTTGTTCACGGCCAGGTAATGCCCGTCGGCCGCCTTGAGCCATGCGGCATCCGGGATGTTGCACAGCAGCGCCTCCTGGAGCCGCTGCGCGGTCTGCAACGCCTCGAGCATGGCCCTGCGCTCGGCCACCTCCTCCACCGCCACGATCACGCAGTCCTCGCCACCCGCGGGCCCTCGCGCACGCGAGGCCCTCACGTAGGCCCAGACCGCGGTGCCATCACTGCACAGGAGCCGCGCCTCGAGCGCGTACGCGTCCAGCGCCCCCCGCCGGAGCCGCTGCGACAGAATCTGGAGCACGGCATGATGGTCGGGATGGACGACGTCCCGGTAGTATGTCGCCCCGACCAGCTCCGCCTCCGTGCGACCCAACAGCTCCAGCAGCCGTGCGTTCACCTCCAGCCAGCGCCCGTCCAGGTCGAGGATCGCCATGCCGACCGGCGCACGCTCGAACGCGGCGCACAGCCGCTGCGCCCGCGCCTCCGGAACGGCCGCGCCGTCCGCGGCGCGGCAGCAGCCGGAGACTGCGCGCCGACCCCACACGCCCCGCTCCGACCGTCCGGCGCCCTCGCCCGCTCGCCGGTCATGCGATTGCCCGGGCCGGCTCTCCTCGCGCCCCGTCACGCTCCGACGCCAACCGCCTCAGCTCCTTCGGCCCCATCGTCGTCGCCCGCAGCACCGTTAGCCAGCGCTCGGCCTGGTCAGCGGACCGCGGAGGCCGTAGCCCGTTCCGTTCCGCGAACAGCTCCCCGAAGATCAGATCCCCGCCTTCCTGATCGCCCAGCTCGATCAACCAGTACGCGATCGCTTCGCGGAGCGATGCGCTCGGCGTCGCCTCCGCCATCATGTGGAGCTGCTT
The DNA here is from genome assembly GCA_036381195.1 of Longimicrobiales bacterium. Lineage (GTDB taxonomy): Bacteria > Gemmatimonadota > Gemmatimonadetes > Longimicrobiales > RSA9 > RSA9. The sequence goes on from DASVDH010000022.1 coordinate 12,096, forward strand.
CAGCGCGAGGACCTCCTGGCCGGCACGCTGCGCCGCCAACACGTAGCTCGCCAGCGCCTGCTTGGCGCCCTCCTCGTCGCCCTGCCCCAGGGCGAGCCAGGTCAGCGTCGAGCGCGCACGCACCGCATCCGGGGAGATGCGAAGCACTTTCTGGCACAGCACCGCGGCCGCGTTGAACCGCCCGGTGTCCAGGTAGACATCGATCGCGCGGCCGAGGTACTTCAACGCGCCCGCCCGGTCTCCCGCGGCCAGGCAAAGATCCGCTGCACGGTTGTAGAGCTGCGCGTCGTACCCCGGCGATGCATGCTGCGCCTGTTTCTCCAGCTCCTCCAGTTCCGTTGCGAGCGAGGCCGGCGGCTCCGCCCGCTGCTTCAATGCACCGAACAAACTCCGCATATCTGCACTCTTTCCCGATGCCATCTCCGCAATGCCGGCCCAAACGATCAACCGCGCCGGCCGGCGCCGGCCCGGCCGGCGCCGCCCCCGTCGTGGGGGACGGCGTCAGTCGGATCGGGGCGCGCTGATGGCACGGACCGTGCCACACTGCCGCATTATCCACAACTGATTATCGGAAACCGAGATCGGAAACTCGAGCGGATCGAGCGGAGGGGCCGGCCGGCCTCGTTTCGGAGCCGGCCGGCCCCGTTTCGCTACAGCAGCTCGTACTTCTTCAGGAGCCGGTCCAGGCGCGAGCGAGAGATGCGGAGCAGGCGGGCCGTCTGCCGCTTGTTGCCTCCGGTGCGGCGCAGGATGCGCTCGATGTGGGCGCGCTCGGCTGCAGCCAGGCTCTCGTCCTGCAACGGAGGCGCGTCGGCATCGCGGGCGGAGAGGCCCTGGCCGAGGGCGAGGTCTTCCAGGCGGATGGTGGGGCCACGCGTGAGCACCGCGGCACGCGTCAGCGCGTTCTCCAGCTCGCGCACGTTGCCGGGCCAGTCGTAGGCCACTAGCGCGGCCATCACGTCGTCGGGGACGATGCGGACCTCCTGGTGCATCTCCACACAAATCTTCCTCAGCAGGTGCCGGACGAGCAGGGGGATGTCGCCGGGCCGCTCGCGCAACGGCGGCACGTTGATCTCCACGACCTTGAGGCGGTAGTAGAGGTCCTCGCGGAAGCGTCCCTGGCGGACGAGGTCCTCGATGGGCCGGTGGGTCGCCGCGATCACGCGGGCGAGGGTGCTGCGGGGCCGGTCGCCGCCGACCGGGTAGAACTCGCGCTCCTGGACGACGCGAAGCAGCTTCGCCTGGAACTCGGGGGTGGTGTCCCCGATCTCGTCCAGGAAGATGGTGCCGGAGCCGGCGAGCTCGAAGCGTCCCTTCCGGTCGCGGTCGGCACCCGTGAAGGCGCCGCGCACGTGCCCGAACAGCTCCGACTCGAGCAGCGTGGGAGGCAGCGCGGTGCAGTTGACAGCGACGAAGGGCTCCTCCGCGTCCACGGAGTTGAAGTGGATCGCCCGCGCGATGACCTCCTTCCCGGTGCCGGTCTCGCCGCGGATCAGGATGGGCGTGCGCGTGCGGGCGAGCGCGCCGATCATCTTGTAGATCTCGATCATGCGCGGCGAACGGCCCACCAGACGCGAGAGGGAATAGGGCTCGGAAACCTCGCGGGTCAGGTGCCGCAGCCGCCGTCGCACGGCCCGGTCTCGGAAGCAGCGCTCGACCACGTGGCGGATCTGCGCGGCATCCAGGGGCTTGACGAGGAAGTCGTAAGCGCCCGCCTTCATGGCCGCGACGGCCGTCTCCATGTCGTCCATCCCCGTGACCACCACCACGTCCACGTCGGGCTGTGCCTCGCGCACGCGCTCGAGGAGATCGAGGCCGGAGATCCGTTCCATGCGGACGTCGGTGAGCACCAGATCCGGCGCGGACTCATCGATCATTGCGAGCGCACGCTCGCCGCTCTCCGCAGTCGCCGCGACGTACCCCGCGCGCTCCACCGTCCGGCGGAAGACTTCCCGGACCTCGGCATCATCCTCGACGATCAGGACTCGCCCGTTCATCGGCGTCGAGCGGGCGCGCGGCTCCGGCCTGAGCTCGTCGGGAATCGGCACCCCCTCACACCCCCATCAGCGTCCGCGCGCTTCACGTGAGGCCGCCGCCTGGGACCCGTCCATGTATGGCCGGAGCGTCCAGTCGAAGAGCGTCCAGGTCCGGTTCCACGAGTCGCGCTGCTCGGGCGTGTCGAGCCGCTCGAGCGTGCGTGGATCCACGCGCCGGCTGAACCCGTGGCCGCCTGGCGGATCCACGTAGATCCGGGTCTCCGCGAGGTCCGGCTTCTTCGCGCGGAGGGCGTTGATGAGCATTTCCGCCTCCACGAAGTCCACGTCCTTGTCATTCGTGGCCACGTGGACCAGGAGAGGGACCTCCAGCCGGTCGACATGGTACACGGGCGAGCGCTCGATGTACTCGCGGCGCTTCTCGAAGGGCAGTCCACGCAGCCGCTCCTGCGTGGCAAACAGGCGCTGGTACCGGGGCCCCTTGTAGGAGAGGCGGAACACCAGGTTGGTCACCGGCACGATCGCCGCTCCCGCCTTGAACGGGTTGTCATCCCGGAACAGCGCGTGCAGCGTGATGAAGCCGCCGTGGCTCCAGCCCATGATGCCGACGCGGTCCGGATCCACGTGCGGCAGGTTCTCCACCAGCCAGTCGTAGGCGGAGATGACGTCGTCCACCTCGTAGCCGCCGTAGTCGATGGCGTTGTGGTGCGCCGCGCCGTAGCCGGTGCTGCCGCGGTACTCGGGCGCGATGATCACGTAGCCGCGCTCGACCGCCTCACGGACGAAGGGCCACATCCCGGCGCTCCAGTTGCCGTGCACGCCGCCGTGCACCCAGACCATGGCGGCGTGGCCGCGCGGCCCCCGCTTCTCGAGCGGCTGGAACAGGTAAGCGGGGATCTCCATGTCCCCGACCCGGCTCCGGTACGTGATCTTGCGGTAGTCCACCACGCCGCGCGTGACGGCCTCGTAGATGCTGTCCGTCCTGGCTTTGGCGCGGATGTCGCGCTCGTAGTCCCGATACGGGTCGTGGTCCTCCGGCCGGTTGCTCACGTACAGCTCAGCGGCGCGGGCGGGGTCGACGGTCACCGCGCCGCGGCGCGGCGTGCTCTGCGCGGGTGCCGTGCCGGGGAGGAGAGAGAGAAGGGCGAGGACGGCGAAGGTCGTCTGCAACCCCCGCCTGCGGGCCACCAGGTGCTGCTTCATGGCCAGAATCCTTGCTTTGGGAGAGATAACCTCGTGATGCGCGAGGCGCCCGCGTCGTAGCCAGGCCCGCGCCGCACCGGCGGGAGCAGGCCACCGCCCCGGACGCGCCGCACGCGCACCGAATCTGGCGCCGAGGACGCGGTCCCCGCAAGTCGGCCTCGCTGCGGAACGGCGTGCCCGAGGCGCTCGCGCGTCAAACCAGATGCGCGCGCACCAGGGCGATGCCCGCGCATCTGCCCGCATCGATGCGAAACGGGACTCCGTCCGCGCGACGGAGCCCCGTCCGGCGATTTCGACGATCCGTCAGCGCCGCTCCGCTACTGCCTCGCCGCCGAGAAGGAACCGGACAGGGTATGGCTATCGTCGAGCACCATGACAGCGGTCCCGGTGACGGTCGTGCCGCTGCGCCGGCCGGCATGGCGGAAGCGCGAGTCATCGATATCGAAGAACACCGAATCGCCACGGACCCTGCCGCCCACGACGACACCCGTCACTTCCCTCATGGTGTCCGGCGGCTGCCCCGTCCCGGCGCAGATGAGGGTCGCGCCGGAGTACGAGCCCGAGAACGTCGAGTCGCGTTGCTCGAGTGTGAGGGTCATGCCTTCGATGCTGCAACTGAACCCTCCACCGGCAAGGAAGAGCTCGCTCTCGTAGCTCCAGTCGCCGCTCATGTCGACGGCCCCGCCGGGGCTGCCTCTCCCGCCGCCCAGGCGACCCGGCGCGTTGGGGTCGTAGTCGCACCCCGCGGCGATCAGCAGCAGGGCGGCGAGAACGGCGCCGGGGGCGCCTCCGTGCCGGGGCCCTCGCAGGGAAGGTCGTATCTCCATTGGGGCCATCATCCTTGCACCGCGTTGATCATGTCGAAGATGGGCAGGTACATCGCCACGATCATGCCGCCGACCACCACGCCCAGCACCACGATCATGATCGGCTCCATCGCGGCGAGCAGCGCCTCGACCGCCGAGTCCACCTCGTCGTCGTAGAAGTCCGCGATCTTCGTCAGCATCTCGTCCAGGCCGCCCGTCTGCTCGCCCACGTTGATCATCTGGACGACCATGGGCGGGAACACTCCCGACCGCTTGAGCGGCTCCGAGATCGTCTCGCCTCCCGCGATGCTGGCCCGGGAGCTCATGATCGCGTCGTGCAGCACCCGGTTCCCGGCCGTCCGTGCCGTGATCTCCAGGCCGTCGAGGATCGAGACGCCGCTCGACACCAGCGTGCCGAGCGTGCGGGTGAAGCGGGCGATGGCCGCCTTGCGCAACAGGCTGCCGATCAGCGGGACCCGAAGCATGAAGCGGTCGATGGCGAGCTGGCCGGAGGGCGTCTTGTAGACCTGCCGGATGGCGGCCGCCGCGGCCACGATGCCGCCGAGCACCGCCCACCAGTAGGACTGCAGCAAGCGGCTCAACTGGATCACGATCCGGGTCGGGAGCGGGAGCGGGACACCGGCGCTCGCGAACATGTTCTCGAATGTCGGGATCACGAAGATCAGCAGCGTGGCGACGGCTGCCGCCGCGACCACCATGATCACGGCGGGGTAGATCATCGCCCCTTTGATCTTCCGGCGTAGCGCGTCCGCCTTTTCCAGGAAGGTGGCGAGGCGCAGGAGGATCACATCCAGGATTCCGCCCGCCTCGCCCGCCGCCACCATGTTCACGTACAGGTCCGAGAAGGCCTTGGGGTGCTTCCGCATCGAGTCGGCGAGCGTGTTCCCCGCCTCCACGTCGTACAGCACCTGCTCGATCACCTTCCGCAGCGCCTTGCTCTCGGTCTGCTTCGCGAGGATGTCGAGGCTCTGCACCAGCGGCAGGCCCGAGTTGATCATCGTCGCGAACTGCCGCGTGAAGATCACGATCTGCCGGGTATTGATCCCGGAGCCGATGCTCAGCTCGAACTGGCTCTTCTTCTCCTCGACCTTGACCGGGATCAACCGCTGCCGCCGGAGGTAGCTGACGACCTCATCCCGGCTGGGCAGGTCGACGGTTCCACTCTGGAGCTCGCCGGTCAGCGTGCGGGCCGAGTACGTGAACGTCGCCATGGTGATCCTCCGAGCTCAGTTCGCGGGAGCCGGCTTCCCCAGCATGCGCAGCAGCTCGCCGGGGTCGGAAGAACGCTTGAGGCATTCCTCCTCGGTCACCTCGCCCGAGACGATGAGCTGGTAGAAGGCATCGTTCATGGTCTGCATGCCGTGCTTCTTGCCTGCCTGCATGATCGAGTAGATCTGGTGCACCTTGTCGTCCCGAATGCAGGCCCGCACGGCCGGCGTGCAGATCATGATCTCGCAGGCACAGACCCGCCCGCTCCCCTTGGCGCGCGGCAGCAACGTCTGGGTGACCACACCTTCGAGCACGAAGGCGAGCTGCGCTCGCACCTGCGCCTGCTGGTGGGAGGGGAACACGTCGATGATGCGGTTGATCGACTCCGCGGCGGAGTTCGTGTGGAGCGTCGCCAGGGCAAGGTGCCCGGTCTCCGCGATCGTCAGCGCGGCCGCGATCGTTTCCAGGTCCCGCATCTCTCCGATGAGGATCACGTCCGGATCCTGGCGCAGCGCGTACTTCAGGGCGGAGGCGAAGCTCTTGGTGTCCGCACCCACCTCGCGCTGGTTGACCAGGCAGCCCTGGTGCTTGTGGATGAACTCGATCGGGTCCTCGACCGTCAGGATGTGGCCCTGCCGCTCGCGGTTGATCTTGTCGATCATCGCCGCGAGGGTCGTGCTCTTCCCCGAGCCCGTCGGTCCAGTGACCAGCACGAGCCCGCGCGGGCGCTCCGCCAGCTTCTCGACCTGCGGCGGGAGGTTGAGCTCGGCGAGCGTCTTGATTTGGAACGGGATCTGGCGGATCGCGAGCGAGACGCAGCCCCGCTGCCGGTAGACGTTGCCGCGGAAGCGCGCCAGGTTCGCGATCCCAAAGGAGAAGTCCAGCTCGTCCTCCGTCTCGAACCGCTTCTTCTGGTTCTCCGTGAGGATCGAGTAGGCCAGGCTCAGCGTGTCCTTGGGCGTGAGGACGGGGTTCGTCACCGCGTTGACGATCCTGCCGTCCACGCGCAACTTGGGCCGCTCGCCCGCCGTGATGTGCAGGTCGCTCGCCCCTACGCGGATCATCTCCTCGAGCAGCGCGCGCAGATTCACCGTGAGCTGCTGCCCGTCGGCGCCCTTCGCAGGCCGATCCTCCATTATCAAGCTTCCGCTCATGTGGCTGCCGTTTCCTTGATGACTTCCTCCAACGTGGTGATGCCGCGCGAGACCTTGAGCAGGCCGTCCATGCGCAGCGTGAGCATGCCTTCCTTGATCGCCTGCTCGCGAAGCTCGTCCGTGCTCGCCCCCTGCATGATCATGCGCCGCAACGTCGGCGACATGGCCATGACCTCGTAGAGTCCCTGGCGCCCGCGGTAGCCGCTCCCGCCGCAGGCGTCACAGCCCTTGCCCTTGTAGAACTTGAGGCTCCGGAGCTGCTCGGGCGTGAGCCGGGCGGCCTCCAGGTACTCCTGCGGGTAGGTGGCTTCTACCCGACAGTTGGGGCAGATCCGCCGCACCAGCCGCTGGGCGGTGACGAGGTTGATCGCCGCCGCCACGTTGAACGGCTCCAGGCCCATGTCGATCAGGCGCGTCACCGTGGACGGGGCGTCGTTCGTGTGCAGCGTGGAGAGCACGAGGTGGCCGGTGAGCGCCGCCTTGATGGCGATGGAGCCCGTCTCCAGGTCGCGGATCTCACCGACCATGATGATGTTCGGGTCCTGGCGCAGGAAGGCGCGCAGCGCGGCGGCGAAGTCCAGGCCGACCTCCGGCCGGATCTGCACCTGGTTGATGCCGTGCAGGTTGTACTCGACCGGGTCCTCGGAGGTCATGATGTTGACCTCCGTCGTGTTGATCTTGGAGAGGGCGGAGTACAGCGTCGTCGTCTTCCCCGAACCCGTCGGCCCCGTGACCAGCACCATGCCGTACGGGTTCATGATGGCGGACATGAAGTCCTTCTCCGCCTTGGGCTCCATCCCGAACTTCTCGAGATCCAGGGACAGATTCCCCTTGTCCAGGATACGGAGCACGATCTTCTCGCCGAAGATCACCGGCAGGGTCGAGACGCGGAAGTCCACGATCTTGTTCTTGATCTTCAGCTTGATGCGCCCGTCCTGGGGGACGCGGCGCTCGGCGATGTTGAGATCCGCGAGGATCTTGATGCGCGAGGTGAGAGCCGCCTTCATCTTCATGGGCGGCTTCATGATCTCCTGCAGCACGCCGTCGATGCGGTAGCGGACGCGGATCTCCTTCTCGTACGGCTCGATGTGGATGTCCGAGGCGCCGCGCAGCACCGCGTCTGTCAGAATGCCGTTGATCAGCTTGACGACGGGCGCGTCGTCGATCTGTGCCTGGAGGGCGGCGAGACTGACGTCCTCCTCTTCCTGCTCGAGGACCTCGACGTCCTCCGCTTCGATCTCCTCGAGCAGCTCCTGCAGCCGCTCGTCCGTCGCCTCGTAGTACTTCTCGATCTGCTTCCGCAGCGTGAACTCGCCCGCGACCACGGGCTCGATGTCGTGCCGCGTGACGAACTTCAGGTCGTCCAGCGCGCCTGCGTCCGTCGGATTCGCCATCGCGACGGTGAGCGTCCGCCCCACGCGCCGCAGCGGGAGGATGGTGTGCTTCAGCGCGATCTCGGACGGGACGAGCCGGATGATCCTCGGGTCGATGACGATGTTGGACAGATCGACGGCCGGCACGCGGTACTGGCGCGCGAGCACGCGCACGACGTCGTCCTCGCTGACGAAGCCGAGCTTGATCAGGGAATGGCCGATGCGCGTGCCGTTGGCGCGCGCATCGGCGAGTGCTCTCGCAAGCTGCTCCTGGGTAATGAGGCCATTTCGCACCAGGAGCTCGCCAAGGCGATCGACCGTCGCCGTGGTTGCCATGGAGGATCGGGATCGAGTTGCCCGGGGAGAGGGCGAACGGGAAGGTGCGCAAATAATACCCGTGCCCCGGGGGGGCGTCAAGGTCTCGCGACGATGTGCGGCCTCAATCGGGCCAGGAGCGCGGGTCCGATGCCGCGGATCCGCAGCAGCTCGTCCGCCGAGCCGAAATCGCCGGCCGAATCACGGTAGGCGACGATGCGCGCCGCCAGCGTCGGGCCGATCCCGGGGAGCCGCTCCAGCTCCGCCGCGGTCGCACGATTGACGTCCAGCGGCGCGGGGGGACGGGGCGCCGCCCCCGCCGGCCGCCCAGCCACACCCGTGCCCGGCTCGATGAGGACCGAGCCGGGGTGCAGGCGGGGCTCGGCGGGCGCCGGCGCGGTGGGCGCAGGGAGCTTCAGGAACGGAGCGAGCCGCTCCGCCGTGCGCGGCCCGATGCCGGGCACGCGCTCCAGATCAGACACCGCGCGGAACGGCCCGCCGCGCTGCCGTTCCGCGACGATGCGCTCCGCCAGCGCGCGTGACACCCGCGGCAGGCGCGCGAGCTCTTCGGCGGGCGCTACGTTGGGATCCAGCCGCTGGCCCGGCCCGAGCCGATCCGGACGGCGCCCGGCGGCGCGCAGCATGCTGTCGCTGGCCGCGGCGAGGCGGGCGGCGTCGAGCGGATCGGCGGTCCCCTCCAGCTGCCCCGACCGGCCTGCCACGCGCGCCGCGGCCGCAAGGGCGACGACCAGCGCGATGAAGGCGAGGGCACGGGACTCGTCGGAGGAGAGGTTCATGGGTCGAGCAGGGGGTCCGGAAGGCGCGAGCCCGCTCGAGTGTAGCCCCGCGCCGCCGTGGAGGGAATGGCGGCAGTGGACAGCGGCATGCGTGGAACGGCCAAAACCAGCGGCTTGCCCGTGCCGTGGAGCGCCGTCCCCGTACAGCGAGCGGGTCGCGCCGGCGCCGGGGGCTGACGGCGCCGCCTGCGCCGCGACGGGCGCCTCCGGCCGGGCGCCCGCCCCGTCTCCGGTCGCGCCCTCGCGCAACGCCATCACCGTGCGGCGCGCGCGCATGCCTCCGTCTCAGCGCGTTCCCGGCAGCTCTCCAGTGGCGAAGTGGAACTGGCCGTACAATCCGAGCTGGAACTGGCTGGTGCCGCCGCGCTGCCCGATGAAGCTCTTCGTATCGGAGTAGCTCACCTGGAACCCGACGTCGAGCTGTGAGAGCACCGTGTCCAGGTTCAGGTTGAAGCTGCGGTTGATGACGTCCACGTAGGGCGTGCACGCCGCCGTCTCGTCAGCCGTGCTCGAACGCACCCGGCATTGCTGCCGCGCCTGGTAGCTGTAGCGCAGGGATGCCTGGATCGGCTGCGGGAAGCGGCGCCGCATCGCCTCGGGCGGATCGATGCGGGCCGTGAGCGAGAACTGGTGGCTCGCCCCCGACTCCTCGGTCCGGCCCGTCGCATCGCGACCGACGCCGCTGCTGAGATTGCCGCTGTACCCGGCGCTCCAGCCGGTCGCGAGCATCAGGTTCGCCGAGATGGGGATGGCGCGGGATTCGCTGCTGCGGAGCTGCACGGCATCGCCCGAGCCGAATGCATCTCGGCTCTCGCGGAAGGTGAAGCCGCCGGTCAGTGAGAGCCTGGTCACGAACGATCGGGCCGGCGCGGGTAGCGGCACGTCGGACCAGTTGAGCCGCAGCTCCGGCCAGGTGCGCTCGAACCGCCGCTGGTCGCCGGCGCGCACACTCGGCGCGTACGCCCGGCTCTCGCCGTAGGCGACGTCGAGCTGGGGCAGCCGGGGGATGGCGAGCCCCGTGCGCGCCCGGAACGTCTCGGTCTCACGCGCGGCGATGGCCGTGTCACCGCCGATGAACCGGAACGCATCGAGGTCGCCCAGCCCGAACTGGTACTCCAGCCCCGGCTCGATCACCTCGCGCTCGAACTGCGAGTTGAGTGCGGTATTCCACGCGAGATCGATCGGCTGGAGGATCTGCCCCGCGCCGTGGAGCAGGCGCTTGAGGGAGAAGCCGCTGGTGGGCGCGGGGCCGAAGAGGGCGTTCACCAGCCCGGCCGTCTCGAGCTGGAGCGTCCGGCCGATCTGCCGGTCCGCCTGGAAGTTGCGCTGGAGGAGGGACACGCTGTCCCCATCCAGCTCGATCGTCTCGATGTACGAGGGGTTGCGGTTGGTGCTGAAGCGGGTCGAGACCGTGAGGCCGGGGCGCAGCCAGGGCGCGAGCTCCGGCCGGAACGCGATCTGCGTCGCCATGGTGCGGTTGGTCTCCCAGCCGATGTCCATGCCGGCGAAGGTCGAGCGGGCGCGCTGGATCGCCTCCTGCTCGTTCTCCCGTGGCGTCGCGTTCGCGGGTGGGAGCAGGTCCCGCGAGCTCGAGACGGACAGGTCTGCGGTCAGGGACTCGAACGGCTGGAGCGAGATGCGTGCATCGTTCTCGAGGCCGCGCCGCCGCGACTCGACCGGAGCGACCAGCGTGTCCGCCTCCGACTCGAGGATGCGGTCGAAGCGGAAGGTCCGGCCGACCTGGTCGAAGTAGCTGGTCGAGAAGCTGATGCTGGCGGGGTTCCAGCGCAGGCGCGCGCCCGCGAGCCGCCGGAAGAATTCGCTTCGCTCGACGCTACGGGGCAGCAACGCCCGCAGCAGGCCTTCGATCACGCCCGGCACGATGTCCAGCTCGCGGGCGGAGAGCTGGCGGGAGTAGCTCAGACTGCCGTCCACGCTGCGGCTGTCCGCCTCCGAGGTCACCGTGCCGGAGTTCGATGTGTTGTAGCCGAACCGCAGGGACACGCCGTCCACCAGCACGCTCAGGAACGGGTTGGCCGTGGGCGTGCGCTTGCTCAGCGAGACGCCCACCCGCGTGCGGGTCGAACCGGTCGGCCGCAGCCCCGCGAGCTGGTCCGCGCGCACATCCGTCCGGTCCAGGAACGTGGGATCCGTCGTCGTGCGCGCGTGACTGAAGCTCACGGGCAGGTTCACGCCCCACGCGGACGGGAGCAGGTTGCCGAGCTGCGCCGTCGAGTTCACGCTCAGGTCGGCGGACCGCTGGTAGGTCGCTTCCTGGTTGAGCTGGCGGAAGAGCGCGCCCTGGCTCGCGAAGGCGAGATTCGTGGTCAGGAAGTCACCGGCCCGCACATCGAGGTTCAACTGGCCGGCGTAGCCGGGGTCGCGGACCGCACCGCCCAGGCGCAACTCGTTCAGCCACACCTCGCCCGTCGCCGGGACCGTGCCGTCGTTGTAGACCGCGAACACGATCTCGCGGACGGCCGCCAGGTTGGGCGCGCGGCCCCGCTCCTCGAGCACGACCGCGTAGGTGCTGTCTTCGCTCCACAGGACGAGCGGCTCCCCCGCGGGTGGTGGGGCCGTGATGAGCTGCTGCTCCGCCTGCGAGCGCAGCGCGATCCAGCGCTCGAAGTCGATCACGAGCTCGGGCCGCCAATCGTCGGTCGTCACGGCCCCGCCGCCGACCGACGGGTTCAGCGGTGTCTGGAAGAGGTAGTAGTTGTTCGCGTCCGTGCCCAGCTTGACCAGCAACCGCTCGGTCCCCTGGGGCCCCCATTGTCCCGCCCGCGCCACCGCCCACAGGCGGAGCTGCCGGTAGCTGAGGAAGTTCCGCGGCTGCTGGCCATAGCGGAAGTAGATCTCGGCGCGCTCGCCCGGCCCCAGGTCGGTGTAGTTCAGCCGCAATCCCTTCTCGTTGAACTCCGTCCCGCCGATGCTGAAGTTCTGGGACGGGTCCTGGAGCTGGTCGCGCACGCCGGGCGGCGGCTGGTAGGCGCCTCCGTCCGTGAGCTGGCTGACCGGCCCGACCTCGAAGCGCGTCACGGCGCTCCCCGCCCCCGGCTCGTCACCCGTGAGGCCCGCGAGGATCCCGTGCGTGTTCCGCTTCACCCAGCGCGAGCCCACGACGCGCATGCGCGCCAGGACGAGTCGGCCAGGGCTGCCGGTGATCGTCATGCGCAGGTGCTTGACGAAGCGGAGAGTCCCCTCTGAGGCGCCGCCGACCGCGATCCGGTCCGCCGCGCGCAGCGGGATCCGGTAGAGGACGAAGTGCGTCCCCGTCCCCGCCGTGTCCCGCACCAGGTAGGGCGAGCTGCCGTCGAGCGGAACGACGTAGCGGAAGTACGCGCCGTCGCTGAGGTCCGGCGAGCCGTTGCCGTTCAGGTCTTCCGTGTCGACCCGCCCGTTCCCGCGTGCGCAGTTGGCCGTCTCGTCGCCCAGGGGGTAGGCGGTCTTGTTCGCCGTCGCCTGGCAAGGCTGGTCCCAGAGGCCGCGCGCGTCGTGCACCTGGTTGCTCCAGATCTCCTGTTCGACGACGCGCGCCTCCTCATCCAGCACGCCCAGGCCCCACGGCCGTCCATCCTGGTACGTGCCCGTCGTCGCGCCGTTCGCATCGAAGTAGAACGCGTCCTCGCTGACCTCGCCGAGGTCGATGATGAGCGCGTGGTCCGTGCCGATGGGTGGGACGACGTAGAACTCGAGGTACTCGCTCCGCGTCAGGTCCCGGCCCGTCGTGGACAGGACGGTCGTCAGCGAACGCCACAGGCGCTGGCCCGGCGGCGAGAGCGTGTCGCCGAACGAGATGTACATCACCGCCTCGTTGATCACCCCGCCCGCGACCTTGATCTGCCGATCGATCGCGTCGGGGGGGAGCGGGCCATAGATCTGGCCGACGTCGTTCTCGAGGAGGTCCTGCCAGACGATGCGCCCTGCGGTCGGGACGTCCAGGGGCAGGGGCAGGTACATCTCGGCGCCGGTCGGGTCCTCCGGCCGCGAGCCGAGGCGCCAGACGTAGCGGTTCAGGAGGATCGGGATCTCGTCCGTCGCTTCGAAGTCGTCGAGGTAGGTGTCGCCCCGGGTGTTCGGGTTGGGCAGCGACATGGCCAGCTCGCCCGTCAGGTTCACGCTGGAGGCACCCGAGGCGCGCAGGCCGGGCACGGCGCCCAGCAGGCGATCCAGCCACCCGCCACCCAGATCGAGCCGCCCGCTCGCGCCGCCGAGGAAGATCGCGCCCGGCTCGAGCCCGAGCTGGGGGCGGCTGACCAGCGACTTCTCCGACTGATACAGCCCCATCAGGTTCAGCTCGCCCCGCGCGCCGAGCCGGTAGCGCGTGCTCATCCCGAAGACGGACGTGGGGGCGATCTGGAACAAGGATTTCTGTTCGTAGGTCGCGCGGATCTGCGCGTTCGGGTTGGTCCCAAAGATCTCCTGGGGGTTGGTCAGGACGACCTGGCCGATGTCGTAGTCGATGGTGTAGTCCTCGCCGCGCACGAGCGGGACACCATCCACGAGGATCCGCTCGCTGCCCTCGCGGATCCCGAACGCTCCCAGGTTGAACTGCGAGATCAGCCCCTCCAGCCGCACGCGGTACTTCAGGTTGAGCCGGAAGCGGCCGCCCCCCTCACGGGCCACGGGGTCCGGGTCCTCGTAGATCACGGCGTTGGAATCGGCGGCCAGAACGGCGAGGGCGTCATCCGCGCTCAGGCCCAGACTCGGCACCGGGGGCGGCTCTGCGAAGGGGCGGAGCGTGGGGAACACGATGAACGTCCCGGCGATGCCCCCATCGGTCGAGGTGCCGCCGAACGGGTCGCGCCCGGGCTGGTAGACCTGCGCCGCATCCACCTGGTCGGTGGGCGCATCCTCGTCCATGCCGAACAGCTTGAGGAACGTGACCTGCTGGCCGTTGAAGTCCCGGTACGTCACGCCGCCGACCAGCTCGCCCAGCGAGATCGAGAGCTGAATGCTGTTCAGCTCCACGCCGCTCGAGCTGTCCAGCCGGTAGACCTGGTGCATCTCGTACTCCCAGGTCGGCTGCCCTGGCTGATGGATGGCCTCCGGTCCGCGGATCAGCCGGAGTGTGGGCGTGGTGCCGGCCGGCGCCTGCTCCGGGTTGGGCGTGCCGACCTGCGTGCCGGATTCGGTGGTGTAGACCACGGCGAGCGCCTCGTCGGGGCGCAACGGCACGCGGAGCACGATCCAGAACCCGCTCGAGTGGACGATGTAGTCCTCGCCCAGCGTGAGCCGCCGGAACATGCCGGAGTGCTGGATCGCCGTGTCCCTGGCCGCCACCGCGCGTGCCTGGAAGTAGCCGAGCTGCGCGCTCTGCTGCGGGTTGAGCTGGGATGCCCGCTCGTCCCGGTACACGAGCAGCGTGCCTGCCTGCGGGCGCACGGACGGAGAGGCGTCGCCCGGCTGCAGGCTGAGCACGTCCACGTGCGGCGCGCCCGTCAGACTGTCCGGGTCCACGATGAAGAAGAACTGGCCCTGCACGTAGTCCGCGTCGTCCAGCACGACCTCGAGGTCCTGGACCAGGCCGGCCTGACCCCCGCTGCCGCCGCCGAGCTGGAACTCCCGCTGCGAGACATCGCCCTTCTGCTGGGCCCAGACCGCCTGGAAGTCGAGCGGCCCGAGCTGCCCCTCGGCGCGGAAGCCGAAGTTCCCCGCCGGGATTCCCTGCGTGATGAAGCGGGAGGGGGGTAGCCGGATCGAGACGTCCCCCACCTCGAGGCGCTGGAGGATCTCGTCCTCCAGCCCCTGGTAGTAGACGTTGATGTTGTTCGCCGCGTCGAACTCGCGCCGCTGGTCGTAGTCGACGTTGACGTGGACGCGCTCGGAGATCGTCCCGGCCACGCGCACGCCGAACTGGATGTCCGGCTTGAGCTGCGGGATCAGACTGGGATTGCAGGTGAGCTGGAGCCCCGGCATGCACGGCTCGGTGCGGACCCAGCTCCCGCCCAGCTCGGCGCGCCCGTTCACCATCATCCCCAGGTCTGCGTGCTCGCTCACGACTCCCGGGAGGATCCCCCGCGACTTCGCCGTATCCCGCTGGGGCGGGGGCGGCAGGTACGGGACGGAATCCGGCGCCGCTGCCTTGGCCGCCAGCTCCGGGTCCAGCCAGCGGATCCGGCTCTCCGCCTCGACCCGACTCCGGGTCTCCTTGGCCCACTCGCCCGCCCAGTCCGCGAAGCGCGGCCGGAGCCACACGGCGTCCAGCCCCGGCGCTGGCGGGAACCGGATGTCGAACGGCCGCGGCACCGGCTTCAGGCCGAGCATGAGGCCGCGCTCCCGCGCCGCGGAATCCGGGTCCGCCGCGCCGGTGCTGTCCGCCCCGGCGGCGAGCGCGCTGTCCCCCGCGACGGCCGCGCTGTCCCCCGCGACAGCGGTGGTGTCCCGTGCCGCGGCGGCCGTGCTGTCCGGCGGTGGCTCCTGCGCGGTCAGCGAGCCGGCGCCCAGGAGCAGGAGCGCGGCAGGCAGGCAGTAATGGAGGCGCATAGCATCAGCACCCGCACGCTGCCCCGCATGCGTGCGCCCTGGGAGCGGAGGCACAGGGCGGGCGGGCGGTCATGGAAGCTTGCCGTAATCGGAATGGTCAAATATAATGGGCACTTACAGCACTCTCAACGGCCGGCTCGATTCCGCGCTGCCGGCGCGTAGCCAAACAACGACCGGCCAATGCGGATCCTGACGCGGTACCTGCTCCGGGCTCACCTCGGGCCGTTCCTGTTTGCCCTCAGTGTGCTGACCGGGTTGCTGCTGATCAACACGGTTGCGCGGCGTTTCGAGGATCTTGCGGGCAAGGGTCTACCGTTTTCCGTCATCGCCGAGGTCTTCGTCCTCTCCATCCCCCACGTCGTGGCGCTCTCGCTGCCCATGGCGGTGCTCGTCGCCGTGCTCTACACGTTCAGCGTCCTGGCGGCGGACAACGAGATCACGGCGCTCAAGGCGAGCGGGGTCGACCTGGTCCGTCTGCTGCTCCCCCTGACCGTCACGGGGGCGATCCTGGCAGCCGGGATGGTCTGGTTCAACGATCGGGTCTTGCCGGAGAGCAACCACCGGTTGGCGAATCTGCTGGTGGACATCGGGCGCAAGAGCCCGACGCTGGAGTTGAAGGAGCAGACCATCAACGAGATCCAGACGGGAGACCTGCGCACCCGTTACTTCTTGCAGGCGGCGAAGATCGAGCCCGCGACCAACCGCCTGCGCGACGTGGTCATCTACGATATGAGCAGCCCGGAGCGCGATCGCACGATCTACGCGGACAGTGGACGGATGGCTTTTAACCAGGACCGGACGGATCTGTTCCTCACGCTGTACGATGGCGTCATCCACGAGATGCGGGACGGGGAGCCGGAGTCCTTCCAGCGCTTGTTCTATGACCGGCAACTGATCCGGCTGGAGGGCGTGGGTAACCGGCTCGAGGAGGGGCTGCGGGGCAGCTACCGGAGCGACCGCGAGATGTCGCTGGCCATGTTGCGCGCCGAGGTGGAGCAGCGGCGGAAGGAGCTGGAGGAGGTGCGAGAGCAGATGCGTGCGCTCGTGGCCGAGGCGGTCCAGCGTGCGCTGGCGGGCCCGGCCGCGCCGGACGGGCCGCTGGGCCCTCCGGGGGACATCGTGGATGCCGCCTCCTTCCGCGTCGAGCCGCGGCAGGGGCGGGCCGCGCCGCCGAGGGCGGCCACGCCGGCCGGCGGTGGGGTAGACAATCTCGTGCGGCGAGTCGGCTACGAGCTGCAGTCGCTTCGCAGCCGGGCGGAAGCGCTGACCACGCAGATGAACGAGTACGACGTCGAGTACCACAAGAAGTTCTCGATCCCGTTCGCCTGCATCGTGTTCATCCTGGTCGGGGCCCCCATCAGCGTGCGCTACCCGCGCGGGGGGGTGGGAATGGTGATCGCCGTCTCGCTCACCGTCTTCACCATCTATTACATGTGCCTGATCGGTGGGGAGAGTCTGGGTGACGAGGGGCTCGCCTCGCCGGCGTTGGTCATGTGGGCGCCGAACATCTTGTTCCTCGGCCTGGCGTTCTGGGGTCTCGCCCGGATCGGGCGTGAGGCCGCGACGGCGGCCGGCGGTGGCTGGGAGGACCTCTTCCAATCACTGCGGGCCGTGCCGGCGCTGCCGTTGCGCCTCTTGTCCCGCAAGCGCCGTGCAGGGCGGGCATGAGGATCCTGGACCGCTACGTCGTCCGCGAGTTCCTGCGGCTGTTCCTGCTCTTCGCGCTGGCATCCCCGCTGATGTTCGTGATCTTCGACATCACGGACAACCTGGATCGCCATCTGGCGCGGGGCATTCCGCCGGCCCGGGTGGCGCTGAGCTACGTGTACCAGCTCCCGCTCTTCGTCCTGTACGCGTTCCCAGTGGCGGCGCTGATCGCTACCATCTTCACCATCAACAACATGGCGCGGTACTCGGAGCTGACCGCGGCCAAGGCAGGCGGCATCAGCTTCTACCGCCTGATCGCCCCGCTCCCGCTGCTGGGCGTGCTGCTCACGGGTGGAGCGCTCGCCCTCTCCGAGCTGGTCCCGATCGCCAACCGGCTGCGTGCGGAGATCCTCGGGCAGAGGAGCCGCGTGCGGTCGTCCCGCACGGACTTCGTCTACCGGACGACGGACGGGCGCGTCTACTCCATCCGGCGGCTGGACGTGGAGAGGAGCCAGATCGCGGGCGTCTCGATGGAGCGGGAGGGGGATGAGCCGCGCGTGCCCACCATCCATGCCACCGCCGAGACCGGCGTGTACGAGCAGGCCAGGGGCTGGGTCCTGCACGACGGCTATTACCGCATGTTCTTCGGCCAGGATGCGGAACGCACGTTCAAGTTCGACCGCATGCGGCCGCTCGGCTTCGAGGAGACGCCCGAACAGCTCCTCGCCCAACCCAAGGATCCGGAGGAGATGCGCTACGCCGAGCTCCGGCGCTTCATCGACATCATCGAGCGTTCGGGCGGCCGGCCGCTCGAGCTCCAGGTGGAGCTCGCGCAGAAGATCGCGGTCCCGGTAGCGACGCTCATCATCATCCTCTTCGCCGCGCCGCTCGCCATGTCCGCGCAGCGCGGCGGACCGGCCTACGGCATTGGCATCGCGCTCGGCATCACGCTCGTCTACCTCATGCTCTTCCGCGTCGCCGGCGCCGCCGGCGCCACGGGCAACCTGCCGCCGGTGGTCGCCGCATGGTTGCCGAACCTCGTCTTCGCGGCCGGGGCGACAGTCCTGATGGTGAAGGCGAGGACGTGAGGCCCCCTTGCGTGTCCGGCGCCGCCGCCGGATGATGGGCCCGCACAGCGCCGATAGACTCGAAAAGGAGACCCGAATGGACTGCACGGCATGTCCCGGTACCCGCCCCGCCCGCGCCGGACGGCGCACGGGGCCCGCGTTCGGCCTGGCGGCCGCCCTCGCGCTGCTACTCGGTGCCTGCGGCGGAGCGCCGCAGCCCGAGCGTCCGACGCTCGCCGTCCTCGTCGTCGTGGACCAGCTCTGGGCGGACCTGCTCGTGCGCTACGACTCGCTCTTCACCGGCGGGTTCCGCCGGTTGCGGGACGAGTCGCGCCAGTTCGTGAACGCGACGCACGATCACGCCGGGACCTACACCGCGCCCGGCCATGCGACGCTGTCCACCGGCGTCTACCCCGCTCGGCACGGCATCGTCAGCAACAGCTGGGCCGAGAGGGTCAATGGCGAGTGGACGAGCGTCGAGAACGTGCACGACCCCGACGTCGAGATCGTCGGTGCGCCGGGCGTCGCCGGCGCCTCGCCGCACCGGCTCGTGCGCGACGGGTTTGCCGACTGGCTGCTCGCCGCGGACAGCGCATCGATCGTCGTCTCCGTCTCCGGCAAGGACCGGGGCGCGATCCTGCCCGCGGCCCACACCCGCGGCTACGTGTACTGGTTCGAGCCGGAGGTTGGGCGCTTCGTCACGTCCACCTATTACCGGACCGAGGACCCGGATTGGGTCACGGCGTTCAACCGGGACGTGCTGCCGACCCACGCGCGTGACTCCGTCTGGGAGAGCACGATCCCCGCGGCGGTGTTGGCCTTCGCGCAGCCCGACACCAGCGCGCACGAGGGGGACGGCATCCACACCTACTTCCCGCACCGGTTCGCGGACGTGCGGAACGACTCGGACCCGAGCTCCTTCTGGCGCTGGTTCGGAGCGACGCCCATGCTGGATGCGGCGACGCTCGGCTTCGCGAAGGCCGCGGTGGAGGCGCTCGGGCTGGGCCGGGACGGCTCGCCCGACTTCCTCTCCGTCTCGCTCTCGCAGACGGACCGCGTCGGGCACCAGTACGGCCCGCTCAGCCGCGAGCAGCTCGACAACCTGCTCCGGCTGGACCGCGAGCTGGGCGACTTCTTCACGTTCCTCGACGAGACGGTCGGCGCCGGCCGGTGGGTGCTCGCGCTCAGCGCGGACCACGGCGTCCACGTCGCGCCGGAGGTTGCGCAGGCGCTCGGGCGGCCCGGGCTGCGCGCGACCCAGCGCGAGCGGGAGGCGCTCGAGCGCGCCGTCGCCACGGCGCAGGCGAACGCGAAGGGCGCTGATGACGCCGCCGTCGCCCGCTCCATCGCAGAGGCAGTCGAGCAGCTCCCCTTCGTCGAGGACGCCTGGACGCACGCGGAGCTGGACGCAGGAACGCCGCCCGCCGACTCGTTCATGGCGCTCTACCGGAACTCGCGGCACCCGGGGCGCGAAGCCGGCGCGCTCGGCCGGCTCGGCGTCGAGGTGCGCTTCGTGCCGGGCTTTATCAGCTACCCGCGCGGCGCGACCCACGGCTCGCCGTACTACGACGACCGGCACGTCCCGCTGCTCTTCATGGGGCCGGGGATCCCGCCGGGCATTGATTCGACCCGCGCCGCGACCGTGGACTTGGCGCCCACGCTCGCGCGGCTGCTCGGCATCCCGGCGCCCGGAGACCTGGATGGGAAGGCGCTGACCTGGTGAGGAGCCCGGGGGCACGGCCGGGGGCGGGCGGCGACAGCCGCCCGCGGCGCCGGCCGGCCCGGGCCGGCTGAGGCCGGCGCCGGTTCGGGCAATGCCGGCCGTGTTCGGGCGAGGCCGGCGCCGCCGTCAACCCAGCCGCTGCGCCACCGCCTCCGCGAGGCGGCCGCGGTAGACGATCTCCGCGGGGCCGCGCAGCCGAAGCGCCTCGCCCTCCCCTGCCTGGACCTGCACCCGGCCGCCCGGCATGTCCACCACGAGGTCACGCGCAGCGACGAGGCCTAGCCGCCTCGCCGCCGCCGCGACCGCGCTCGCGCTCGAGCCGGACGCCAGCGTCTCGCCCACGCCGCGCTCCCAGATCCACGCCTCGAGCCGGTCCGGCCCCGCGACGCGCGCGAACTGCACGTTCGTGCCGGCGGCGAACGCGGGGTGCGTGGCGAGCGCGGGCGCGCGGCGCAGGAAGTCCGCGCGGTCCAGCTCGTCGACGAACACCACGCAGTGCGGGTTGCCGAGCGAGACCGGGTTCACGCGCGCCGCGCCCGCCTCGCCCAGGTCCAGCTCGACGCCCAGCGCCTCGCCCGGCTCGGGCACGAAGCCGACAGCGGCGCCGAGGAACGACGGCGTGCCGATGTCCACGGCGATCATGAGCTGCCCGTCCGGCAGCGTCGCCTCGACGCGCATCTCGACCGTGTCCTTCGGCAGCGCGACGGCGAACGGCTCGTCCCGCACGATGCCGCGGCCGTGCAGGTAGGCGGCGAAGATGCGCAGACCGTTGCCGCTCTTCTCCGCCTCGCTGCCGTCCGGGTTGTAGATGCGCAAGCGGATCGGCCGCTCTTCCAGAAAGCCGAGCAGGATGCCGTCGGACCCAATGCCGAGGTGGCGGTCGCAGAGCATGCGGATGCGATGCGGCTCGAGCGGCCACGGCAGGTCCGCGGCATCGAGCACGAGGTAGTCGTTGCCGAGGGCCTGGCCCTTGGCGAAGGGAAGCTCGGGCATGCGGGGCTCTCTGTGCGTCGTGGGTTGCGCTTCAATGTCACGTTCGGCGCGCCCGGCGGCCGCCGGACGCGCGGCTGGGATCCTACACGGTCAGGAGGGTTCGCGCACGGGGCGGCGGCTCGCGGCGCGCGGCCGCCGGGGGCGGCGCGGTGCGCCGAGGCAGGGCACGCAGCCCGAGTTCGAGATGCGCCGGACGAAAGAGCGGGGCGCGGCGCGCCGGCGCGGGGGCACGTTCCCGCGATTCCCGGGATGGTTCAAACTTGAACCATTCCGCTGGTCCGCGCATCCGTGTCCTGCGCCCCGTACCGCGCCCGTGCGTCCCTCGCCTGTGGCTTTGAACCATTCCGGTGACCCGCGCCTCGGCCCCCCGCCCCATGGCGAGCGCGACCATCCGGTCGGGGCAGCCGGGAACGCCGGCGCGCGGCGCGGAGCCCGTCAGCGCCTGCGGCCCCGCCGGGGCCCGGGACGGCGGCGGTAGTAACGGCGCCGCGGCCCGCCCGATCGCGACTCGGAGCGCGGGCGGACGCGGAACTCCGTCTCGTAGCTGCCCGGCTGCCCGGAGCCGCGCAGCCCATAGTAGTCGGATTCGTAGTGCCGGCGCTCCTCCGGCGGCAGCTCGCGCTCCCAGCGCTCGCGCCGCCGCCACATCGCCTCACCGCCCCGCTGCCTGCGCCGGTAGATCTCGCCGTAGCCGAACCCGAACTCGTAACGCGTGGGCATGCCTCGCCCCTCCCGCTTCGGTCTCGATCGCCCGAATGCGAAGGATGCAACGCCGATGCCAGGCGGCAGCAACCGACTCGGCGCGCACGGGCGCCCTCAGCGTCGGTCGCGAACCGCCCACGTGTGTTGATTGACGGGTTTCCGGGATTCCGCGGAGTGTCACCGCTCGGCGGCTGGGAGTCGGAGTCCACCGTGGAGTCCCGCGCGAGCCCGCCGTGGCGCTGCGCATGAGCACGGGCGAACGGCCGAAGGGCGTGCTGCTCCTGCGCGGTTGCGGACGGGCTGGGCGGTCAGTACTCGGCCTCACCCATCGTGGCCGCCGTGCCGCGTAGCACGCGCCGCGCCGGCGGCGCGAACCCCGCGTCGTCGTCCGACTCCAGCTCCTCCCCGCCCTGCGCCACGGCGGCGTCGACGCCCGGAATGCCCTCGAACGCGCGGAGCGCGAACGGGATGCGGCCAAAGGGCGCGCTGACCTGGATGCCCTGCACATGCGGGCGCACGCGCTCGAACATCTCGCGCGCGATCAGGATGCCTTCCTCCAGCGCGGCCTCCTTGCCCTTCTCGCTCGCGCGGCGCATGCGCTCGACGACCTCCGGCGGCACCACCACTCCGGGCACCTCGTTGGCGAGGAACTCGGCGTTGCGCGCGGAGACGAGCGGCCAGATGCCGGCGACGATGGGGATCCAGATCCCGCGCGTCTTCAGCTCCTCGATGAACGCCAGGAGCTGGTCGGGGTCGAACACCGGCTGCGTGATCGCGTACTCGGCTCCCGCCTCGACCTTCCAGTAGAACCGGTGCAGCTCGTAGTCGCGGTCCATGGCAGCGGGGTTCGCACCCACGCCGATGACGAACGACGTCGGTTCGCCGAGCGCGTTGCCGCCCGGGTCCAGCCCCTGGTTGAGCCGCCGCACCAGGTTCGTGAGCCCGATCGAGTCGATGTCGAAGACGGCGGTCGCCTCGGGGTACGGGCCCATCTTGGGCGGGTCGCCCGTGATGAGCAGCAGGTTGCGCAGGCCGAGCGCGTGCGCGCCCAGCAGGTCGGACAGCATGCCGAGCAGGTTGCGGTCGCGGCAGCAGTAATGCACGACGGCCTCGATGCCGACCCTCTGCTCGACCAGCACGGACGTGGCGAGCGCGCCCATGCGCATCTGTGCGCGGGGCCCGTCCGGCACGTTCACGGCATCGACCCCCGCGCGCTTGAGTAGCCGCACGCCCGCCAGCATCGCCGCCGGATCCGTGCCCCTGGGCGGCACGATCTCGACGCTGGTGACGAGCTCGCCCGCGGCGAGCTTGCGGCCCCAGTTCGAGCGCTCGGCGAGCGGGACGGCGTCCGCGCGCGGCGCCGCGTCCTGTTCCGGCACGCCGCCGCGCACGATGACGCGGCGCGGCGCGAGCGCGTGCAGCGCGTCCGCCATGCGGCGGATGTGCTCGGGCGTCGTGCCGCAGCAGCCGCCGACGAACTTCGCCCCCGCGCGGATCAGCCGCTGCGCGTACTTGCCGAAGTACTCGGGCGAGGCCATGTAGATCTGGCGGCCGTGGACCTCGCGGGGCAGGCCCGCGTTGGGCTGGGCCGAGAGCTTCTTCTGCGTGGCCGAGGCCATCGCTTCGAGCGCCGACAGGATGCCGTGCGGGCCGACCGAGCAGTTGAGACCGATCGCATCCGCGCCCCACTCGTCCAGCCGCGCGGCGCACACCTCCGGCGCGGTGCCGTACGCGGTCGCGCTGGTCTCCTGCACGGTCATCTGCGCGACGACGGGGAAATCACCGACCTCGCGCGCCGCCAGTAGCGCCTGGTGGATCTCCATCAGGTCGCTGAACGTCTCGAGGATGAAGAACGCGACGCCGCCCTCGGCGAGCCCCTCGGCCTGCTCGCGGAACGCGGCGCGCGCCTCCTCCATCGAGGTCGGGCCGTACGGCTCGATGCGGATGCCGAGCGGGCCGATCGCCCCGCCGACCAGCGCACGGCCGCCCGCCGCCTCGCGGGCCAGCTCTGCCGCGCGCGCGTTGATTTCGCGCACCCGCTCCTCGAGCCCGAACTGTGCGAGCTTGAACCGATTGGCGCCGAACGTGTTGGTCTCGATCAGCTCCGCCCCGGCGCGGACGTAGGCGCGGTGCACGTCCTTCACCAGCTCCGGCTCGCGGAGGTTGAGCTCGTCGTAGCAACGGTTGATGAAGATGCCCTTCTGGTAGAGCATCGTGCCCATCGCGCCGTCGAAGAGGTGCGGGCGGGTGTCTGTGATGAGGTCGAGGAAGGAGGTCATTGCTGAGCTTTCCGCGGAGCTGTTGCCCTACCCGTATGCGTACGCCTACGCGTGCTCCTGCCCGGCTGGTCCATCGCCTGCGCGAGCCGCACGAGCATCGCCACGATGCGTGCCAGGAGGACTTTGGCATTCTGGATCGCTCCACGATCCGTCAACCCCAAGCACGCGAGGACGTCGAGCGCCGCCGACGCTTCCGCCGCTGATCGCCGGGCGATCCTGTAGAACCGTGCCTTCTCGAGGGGGCGGTGCTCGTCGGCTCCTTCGGCGATGTTCAGCGCGATCGACATCACGGCACGATAGAGTTGATCGCTCAGATTCGCGTGGCCGCGCGGCACAGTGCTCAGGACCTCGTGAGCTGCTGCGATCGCAATGATCGAGAGCTGGTAGACTTCCAGGCGCTCGTGATCGAGGGTTTCCACGTAGGCATCCTCGCACACCAGGGCCGGGCAGGGGCACGCGTAGGCGTACGCGTACGCGTACGGGGTGGCCATCCGAGGAATCCATACGTTCGGCGCCATGGGCAAGGCCATAGCCGATCCGGCCCACCTCCCCCGCCCCCGCCCTCGCCCCGGCCCGGGGATGGGCAGGGGCGAGGGGCAGGTTCACACCGCGCTGAAGTACTTCGCCTCCGGATGGTGCACCACCAGCGCCGCCGTGGACAGCTCCGGCACCAGCGCCCCCGCCTCCGTGAGATCCATCCCCAAGCGCTCGCGCGCGGGCAGCAGCCGGAACAGGATCTCGTGCTGCCTGTGGTCCGGGCAGGCGGGGTAGCCCCACGAGTAGCGCAGCCCGCGGTCCATCGGGATGCCCAACTCGCGGCGCATCAGCCGGTGCACGTACTCCGCGGCCGCCTCGGCCAGCCGCACACCGAAGCCGTGCAGGAAGTACCCTTCGCTGTAATCGCCGCCCTTCATGAGCGCGTCGGCGCGCTCGAGCAGCCGATCGCCGACGGTGACGACCTGGAAGCCGACCACATCCACGGGCCGCGTGCCGTTCGCGGGCGCGAAGTAATCGGCGAGGCAGAGGCGGTCGCGGTCTCCCTGGCGGGGGAACGGGAAGCGCGCGATCTCACTTGCGTGGTCGTCCGGGTCGAAGACGACCAGCTCATCGCCATCGGCTGCAGCCGGGAAGAAGCCGTATGCCGCCCGCACCCGGAGCAGGCCACTGGCCTGGACCTCCTTGCGGTAGCGCTCGAGCCGCGGCTCGAATTCGTCCCTCACGAGCCGCTCCCACTGCTCGCCCTTGGCGTTCTTCGCGCCCCAGTGCAGTCGGTACAGCGTGTTGAGGTCGATGTAGCGGTACAGATCGGCAGCCGGCAGCCGTTCGAGCACCTTCGTGCCCCAGAACGCGGGCGTGGGGATCTCGATGTCACGGCGCGGCCCGACGTTCGCGCGGGCAGGCCGTGCCGCGCGCGCCTTCTCGACCAGCTCTGCGCGTCGCGCGACGCCCTCGAGGATCTCGTCACGGCGCTGCGCGATGAACGCCTCGCGCCGCGCCGGGTCGACGAGCGCCTCCACGGCGGCGAGCCCCTCGAACGCGTCCTTGCAGTAGTAGACGCCGGGCGGGTACAGCTCGGTCTTCGCCTCGTCGACGAAGGCGGCGGCCCGGACGAACGAGGGGTTGATCGCCGCGCCCCCACACAGCACGGGGAAGCTGAGGCCGCGCGCGTGCAGCTCCTGCACGCACAGCGGCATCTGCTTGGAGGTCGAGACGAGCAGCGCGGAGAGGCCGATCGCGTCCGCGTTCACCTCCTGCGCCTTCTCGATGATCACGTTGACCGGGACCTGCTTGCCCAGGTCGTAGACGGTGTAGCCGTTGTTGGACAGGATCGTGTGCACGAGGTTCTTGCCGATGTCGTGCACGTCGCCGAACACGGTGGCCAGCACGACCCGTCCCTTGCTCTGCCCCTCGACCTTGTCCAGGTACGTCTCGAGCCGCGCCACCGCGCGCTTCATGACCTCCGCGCTCTGGAGCACGAACGGCAGGATCAGCTCGCCCGCGCCGAACCGGTCGCCGACCTCCTTCATGGCCGGGAGCAAGACGTTGTTCAGGACCCAGACGCCAGCTTCGTGGGTGGAGGCAGGGCCGGGGCCAGGGCGAGGGCGGGGGTCGGCGGGGTCGGATTCCGGGCCAGCCGCCACCTCCGTGGCTGCGTCCTCTCCCGCCCTCGCCCCCGCCCGGGTGGCGGGGACGGGCGAGGGTGGGACCCCGACCCGATTCTGCACCGCGAGATCCACCAGCTCCTCGATCCCCTCCTTCTTGCGGTGCAGGATCTTCCAGTGGATCGCCTCCTCGGGCGTCATGCTCGCCGTCGGGTCCGCGGCTTCCGTCTGCTCGGCGCGGTGCGTCTCGTAGTACGCGATGAAGCGCGGCAGCGCATCTTCGCGGCGGTCGAGGATCAGGTCGTCCGCGAGCTCGCGTTCCTCCGGCGCGATCTCGGCGTACGGGATCACGTGCGCCGGGTTCACGATCGCCAGGTCCAGGCCGGCCTCGACGCACCGGTGCAGGAACACGGAGTTGAGCACCGCGCGCGCGTGCGGCGCCAGCCCGAACGACACATTGGAGACGCCCAGGATCGTGAGCACGCCCGGCAGCTCCCGCTTGATGCGGCGGATGCCCTCGATCGTCTCCACCGCCGACCGCCGGAACTCGGCCTCGCCCGTCGCGAGCGTGAACGTGAGCGCGTCGAAGATCAGGGCGTCGGGCTCGAGGCCGAACTCCTGCGTGGCGATGTCGTGGATGCGGCGCGCGACCTCGAGCTTGCGCTCCGCCGTCTTGGCCATGCCCTGCTCGTCGATGGTGAGCGCGACGACGGCGGCACCGTGCTCGACGACGTGCGGCAGCACCGCGTCGATGCGCGCGCGCCCGTTCTCGAGGTTGATCGAGTTTACGACGGCGCGGCCGGGGTACTGCTTCAGCGCGGCCTCCACCACGTCGACCTCGGTGGTGTCGAACATCAGCGGCGCGCCCACGCCCTGGGCGAGCAGCTTGACCAGCCGGCGCATCTGCTCGGCCTCGTCCTGCCGCTCGGTGAGCGCGACGCACACGTCGAGGAGGTGCGCGTTGCCCTCGACCTGCTCGCGCGCGACCTGGAGCACGCCGTCGTAATCGTCGGCGAGGAGGAGCCGCTTGACCCTGCGGGAGCCCTGCGCGTTGACGCGCTCGCCGACGAGCGTGGGCGCCGGGTCCTGGACGAGCGACGTCGCCTTCATCGCGCTGGCGACGCGCGGCACGCGCTCGACCGTGCGCGGCAGCACGGGCTTGCCCCACACGCGCTCGACGACCTGGCGCAGGTGCTCGGGCGTGGTACCGCAGCAGCCGCCGACGATGGCGACGCCGAAACGCGTGACGAACTCCTCGTGCGCGGCGGCCAGCTCCTCCGGCGTGAGCGGGTAGACCGCCCGCCCGCCCTCGTTGTGCGGGATGCCCGCGTTGGGGATCACGCTGATGGGCAGGCGCGAGTTCTCGCACAGGAAGCGCACGGGCTGGCGCATGTGCTCGGGGCCGGTCGAGCAGTTGAGCCCGATGACGTCGGCGCGCAGCGCCTCGATCGTGACCATGGCCGCGCCGATGTCCGTGCCGAGCAGCATGCGGCCGGTCACGTCGAGCGTGACCTGGACCTGCACGGGCCGCCACACGCCGGCCTCGCGGAAGTAGCGCCGGATGCCGGCGACCTGCGCCTTGACCTCGAGAATGTCCTGGCTGGTCTCGATGAGCAGCACATCCACGCCGCCCTCGACGAGCCCCCGCGCCTGCTCGGCGAATACGTCGGCCAGCTCGTCGTATGTGATGTTGCCGAGCGTGGGGTCGGAGGTGCTGGGCAGGAACCCGCTCGGCCCGATGCTGCCGGCGACGAAGCGCGGGCGCTCGGGCGTGGCGAAGTGGTCCGCCACGCGGCGGGCGAGCGCGGCGGCCGCGCGGTTCAGCTCGACGACGCGGTCCTGGAGCCCGTACTCGCGCAGCGTGAGGCGGTTGGCGCGGAAGGTGTCCGTCTCGACGACGTCGCACCCGACCTCGAGGAACGAGGCATGGATGTGCTCGATCGCGTCCGGCCGCGAGAGGACGAGGTGGTCGTTGCAGCCCTCGAGGCCCGGGCCGCCGAAGTCCGCGGCCGAGAGGCCGAGCGCCTGGATGCTCGTGCCCATCGCGCCGTCGTAGACGAGGACGCGGCGGCTGAGCGTGTCGAGGTAGTGACTCTCGCGCATCGCGCCACGGGAATAAGGAAACGGCCCCGCCACTTGCGATCGTGCGGGGCCGCCAGTCCACGAATCCGACAACGTTCGGCTTCCCGGCACTTTAGGCCTTTTGGTTCGGCGGTCCGGCGCTCCCGGGGAGCGCCCCGCCCGGCGGTGGCAAGCGGCCGAACAAATCCGTCCGCCGGGTACTGCCCTGGTTCTGACGCAATCCTAAGGCCCGCTGTCCGGCGCGTCAATGCCGCGCCGCACGGCGGCGCGGGCCGCAGCGGGAGCGCGCATCGGCTGCTCCCGCCTCCCGCGCCGCGCCGCGGGAAGGGTGAAGCAGAGCTTCGCGCCCCGGCCCGGGCTGCTCTCCGCCCAGATCCGGCCGCCGTGCGCCTCCACGATGCCGCGCGCGATGGCGAGGCCGAGCCCGGCGCCCGCGCGCCGCTCGCGCTGCGCATGCCAGAAGCGGTCGAAGATGTGCGGCAGGTCCTCGGGGGCGATGCCGGACCCGCTGTCCTCCACGCAGATCAGGGCGCCGGCCGGGATGCGGCGGGCGCGCACCGTGATGCGGCCCCCGGGCGGCGTGAACTTGATCGCGTTGCCCACGAGGTTGGAGACCACCTGGGTGATGCGCTGGCGGTCGGCCCTGACGAGCGGCACATCGTCCGCCACGTCGAGCTCGAGGCGCTGCGACTTTTCCGCCGCGAGCGGGCGGAGCGTGAGCACGGCCCCGGCGAGCAGCGGCCCGGGCGACAGCTCGCTCGGCACGAGCTCCAGCCGGCCGGCCTCCGCGCGCGCCGCATCGAGCAGGTCCTGGATGAGCTGGTCCATCTGGGCCACGGAGCGCCGGATCAGGTCCAGCCGGCGCATCACCACACGCGTCCGCGCCGGACGCGGCAACGTGTCCGCGAGGAGCGTCACGCAAATCGAGATCGTATTCAGGGGATTCCGCAGGTCGTGCGAAACGAGGGCGAGGACCTCATCGCGGAGGCGGAGGGCGTCGCGCGCCCTGCGATACAGCCGCGTCGCCTCGAGCGTGGCCGCCTCCAGCGGCGCCGTGTCGTCCACCGGCCCGAGAGTCGGTGCGTCGTCGCGCCAGTGCGTCTCGAGCTCGCGCGCGGCGCGCGAGAGCTCTCGCAGCGCCTCGCGGACCGAGCGCCGGGCAGCGGGCGGCAGTTCGGCCCGGTGGGGCCAGAGGGCGCCCAGCCGCTCGCGCGCCCTGCGGATCCGGCTCAGAGCTGGCTCTTCCATACATCGAATCTCTGGTGGAAGACGCGGCCCCTCCCGGCACCTGGCCGGGAGGGGCCTGCTGGTCGTGTTCGATGCAGGGGGCGAGCCGGGCGGCATCGCGGCGGCCGGCCCAGTTTCGCGACGCGAGGCGGGACCGCACGTCCCGCGCTCCCATGCGTGGTCGGGAACTTTGCCAAATATGCCGCGGGGACGGCGCGCGCGCCAGCGGGGCGGGCCGGGGATCGCGGCACACCCGAGGCCCGCGCCGCGCGCCTGCGGCGCCCGGTGGCCGCGGAGCCACGGCCCGGGTGCGGGCGGATCAGCGGCGCCGGCGGGCTGCGGGCTGGCCCGTGCGACGGCCGCGGCCCAGCCCGCGGCGAGCCGGGCCGCGCTCCGACCGCCGTTCAGCAACTTCGGGCGAGGGGGGCGGTGTAAGAGTCCGGTAGGGGCCGGCTCGGGATCGGGGCCGGCTACCCGGCCGCGCGCCGTGCAGGGGGCGCGGTCCGGGCGTTGCCGACGTGGGCGATGGAGGTGCAACGTGCTTCATGACAAGCGATTGGGCTATCTGTACGCGCACGGTCCGCCACACCGGGCGCGGGAGCGCCGGGTGATCCGGACGGGGGTGCCGGGGTTCCGGCTGCGGTTCTATCCCGGAGTCCGGGAGGACGCGCGCGCGGAGCTGAAGGCGTTTGCGCGCTGGCTGCGGGGAGAGCTGCGTTTCCGGCATCCGGTCTGGGTGACGGTGGTGCCGCACGCGACGGTCATGGGGCACGAGGGCGTGGCGGGGTGGGCGGTGTTCCTCATTCCATCGGCGGACTACGTGCCAGGGGACGTGGTGCGGATCTTCCTCGGGGCGGGCGCGGCGCGCGTGATGGAGACGGTGTACGGGTACGGCCGCGGCGCCGCGCTGGAGAAGTTGCTGCACGACCTGGCGCACGAGGTGGTGCACTACGAGCAGTGGCGGGATGGCCGGCCGGTGACGGAGCGTGGGGTGAACCGGCGGGCGGCGGCGCTGGTGCGCCGATACCTCGCGTCCCGCCCGGCGGAGGAGCGGCTCCCGGCGGCGGCCGCGTGAGGAGCGGGGGCGCGGGACGGCAACCGGACAGGAGGCCCCTGAGGCGGCCGCCGCCTCAGGGCCGCAGGAGCTCCTCCACCTCGCGTGCGGAGGCCGGGAGCGCCGCAGTCAGCACCTCATGGCCGGACGGCGTGACGAGGACGTCGTCCTCGATCCGGATGCCGGTGCCGCGCAGCGCGTCGGGCACTGCGTCGTGGCCAGCGGGAAGGTAGATGCCGGGCTCGACGGTGAGGACCATGCCGGGCTCGAGCCGGCGAGGCTCGCCCGCGAGCCTGTAGTCGCCGACGTCGTGCACATCGAGGCCGAGCCAGTGTGACGTCCGGTGGGGCAGGAACGGGCGGTACTCCTCCTTGTTTTCGAGGAGGGCGTCCACGGTGCCCCGGAGGAGCCCCAGCTCGACGAGCGCGCCGAGCACGGCGCGCAGCGCGGCATCGAGCACCTCGTCGATGGTCGTGCCGGGGCGGACGAGGGCGATGGCCGCGTCGCGCGCGGCGAGCACCGCGTCGTAGACCTCGCGCTGTGCGGGCGTGAAGGCGCCGGACACCGGGAAGGTGCGGCTGATGTCGCCGCAGTACATGCGGAGGCGCGCGCCCGCGTCCAGGAGCACGAGGCGTCCGGCCTCGAGCGTGTCGGCGTTCTCGGTGTAGTGGAGGACGGTGGCGTTGCCTCCGCCGGCGACGATGCTGGGGAACGCGGGGCCATCCGCGCCGCGGCGACGGAACGCGCCCTCGAGGGCGGCCTCGATCTCCCACTCGCCGGCGCCGGGCCGGATGCGCGGGGCGGCCTCGCGGAACGCGTCGGCGCTGATGCGCGCGGCCTCGCGGAGGAGCGCGATCTCGTGCGCGTCCTTCACGAGCCGCATGTCGTCCAGGATGGCGCCGGGGTCCGCGAGCGTGCGCGGCCCGCGGCCCTCCCGCTGGCGGCCTCGCCGCGCCCGGATGATGGACTCGCGGACCAGCGCCTCCACGTCGTCGCGCCCCGTGCCGAGGCGGAAGTAGATCGTGTCGGCCGCGGCGAGAATGGGAGGAAGGCGTTCGGGCAGTTCGTCGATCGGGTACGCCTCGTCGGCGCCGAAGAGGTCCTTCGCCGCGTCCGGCCCACCGCGGGGCCCGGTCCACACCTCCGCCTCGGGGTCGCGCGGCCTGACGAAGAGGCTGAACGGCGCATCCGTGCGTGCGGGCGCGAGCACGGCCACGGCGTCCGGATCCGGGCAGCCGGTGAGATAGTACAGGTCCGGATCCGGCTGGTAGCGGAGCTCGACGTCGCGGCCGATGCGGGGCTCGGGCGCGGCGGGCAGCACCATCACGGCGTCCGTCCCAAGAGCCTGGAGCACGCGCGCCCGCCGGGCTGCGTGGAGCGCGACGTCCGGCGCATGCCGGGTCATGCGTGCCTCGCAGGAGCCGCTCTGGGGCGCCGTGCCCCGCGGCCCGCGGAGGGGACGGCGGCGCTCACCGCAGGGCCGCGCGGATGGCCTGCTCGACGCGCGGCACGAGCGCGTCCCACTGCGCGTCCGGCGTCTTCGTGACCGTGATGAAATCCGCGACCATGAAGACGCTCGCGACCCCCGGGATCGCGAAGAGCGCCTCCGCGACGGGATCGCCAGCCGCCTGCTCCGCCGAGAAGTAGGATCTCGAGCCGTCCTGCACCACCGTGCGGCCCGTCGAGAACTTGCCCGCGTTGGGGTTGGGGGTCGGCTGGAAGCGCACCGTGGGTTCGGCCATGCACACTCCGTCGAGCGCGGTCCGGGGGTTCATCACGGGCGTGCATCTTGGCCGTGCGGGCGACAGCCCGCAAGTCTGATGCGCGTCGGGCCGGGCCCCACGGCTCCCTGCCGCCGCGACGCGAGCCGCCTCCGCGGAGTAACGCCTGGCCACCTCCATGCCCTCCTGCCCCAGCGGGCCAGCGCCGTCACGTTCGGCGCCAGCGCGGGCCCTTTCGGCTCGCCGGGCAGCCGCGTAGCTTGGCCAGCGGGTGCCGCAGTCGGTTCCACGCGCGGGGCCACCCCCGAACGAGAACACCGGAGAGAGGACGATGCAGATCTTCCGCGAGCCGAGGGTCACGGTCCTCGCGAGGCAGCAGTACCTGGGAGCACCGCACATCCGCTGGAAGAGCGACACGGACGTGCCGGCGCAGGCCGTGGCCGAGTTCGCGGGTCGTGTGTGCTACCTGAGCTTCGGGCCGGACGCGGGCATCGAGGGTGGCCACCGCCTGATCGCGGGCCGCACCACCAACCGCGATTACCTGGCGAACATCCTCGCGGTGCGGCACGGGAGCGTGATCGAGCACGCGGTCTGGACGCTGCTGATCGAGGGCGTGAGCCGCGCCCTGACGCACGAGCTGGTGCGCCACCGCCACCTCTCCTTCTCTCAGCTCAGCCAGCGCTACGTGGACGAGTCGCAAGTCGGGTTCGTGCTCCCGCCGGAGATCGAGGAGGGCACGGAGGCGTTCGAGATCTGGCGCCGGAGCTGCGAGCGGTCTCTCGAGGAGTACCGCGCGCTGCTCGCGCGCATCGAGGAGCAGGTCGCTGACGAGCCATCGGGGACGCGGCGCCGCAAGCGCGCGCGCCAGGCAGCGCGCAGCGTGCTGCCGAACGCGACGGAGACCAAGATCGTGGTGACGGGGAACGCGCGGGCGTGGCGCCACGTGATCGAGCTGCGTGGCGCGGAGGGCGCGGAAGCGGAGATCCGGCGGCTGGCGATCGCCATCTTGGGCGTCCTGCGGGAGGAGGCGCCCGAGCTGTTCGGAGACTACCGGGTCGTCAGGACGGAGACGGGGGTGGAGGTGGTGGAGACGGACTTCCCGAACGTGTGATCCCTCCCGGCCTTCGGGTCGGGGCTCCTCGGGAAGCCAGGGCGGGGCCGGGGGAACGGGTTCCCCCTGCCCCACCCCGCATCCCGGGCCTTCCCTACTCGCTCGCCTTCGGCGCGGCGCGCCGCGTGAGCACGCGCCCCGGCTTCTCGCCGGTCAGCGAGGCGCTCACGATGACCGGCACGCCGTTCACCAGCACGTGCTCGACGCCGACAGCGAACTGGTGCGGGTCGGTGAACGTCGCGCGATCGCGGATCCGCTCCGGGTCGAACACGGTGATGTCGGCCAGCATGCCCTCGGCGATCCTGCCGCGGTCGTCCTGCCCGATGCGCCAGGCGGGCAGCGAGGTCATCTTGCGCACCGCTTCTTCGAGCGTGAGGACCTTCTCTTCACGCACGTAGTGGCCGAGCACGCGCGCGAACGCGCCGTAGCCGCGCGGGTGCGGGTGCCCGTGGCCCAGCGCGCCGATCGCGCCGTCGGAAGAGATCATGGTCCAGGGGTGACGCATGATGCGGCGCACGTCCTCCTCGTTCACGACGTGCCAGACGCCGCTCGCGCCGCCCTGGAGCTGGATCTCGATGGCCAGCTCGACGGCGAAGTCCAGGTCGGGCTCACGGCCACGCTCGCGCGCGATGTCCGCGAACGTCTTGCCTTCCCACGCGTGGTTGAACGACACGGCGGCGAGCTGGATCCGATCGAGGTCGCCGCCGCCCCGCTCCTCGAGGATGGTGCGCTTGATGCCCTCGACGATGCGCGCGCGAGTCTCCGGGTCGTCGAGCCGAGCGCGGAGCGAGTCGCGCCCACCGGCCAACGCCCAGGAGGGGAACAGCACGGCGGTGCCGGTGGACGTGGCGGTGTAAGGGTACGCATCGATGGTGATGTCGAGCCCCTGCGCGCGCGCCGAATCCACCATGGCGAGGGTGCGGACGCTCTGGCCCCACTGGGGCTGACCCATGAGCTTGTGGTGCGAGACCTGGGCGGGGAGGCCGGCCTCGCGCGCGATGCGGATCACCTCTGCGACGGCCTCGATCGAGCCCTCCCCCTCGTCGCGGATGTGGGAGGAGTAGATCCCGCCGTAGCGTGCCGCGACGCGGGCCAGCTCGATGACCTCCTCGGTCGTCGCGTAGGTCGCGGGCACGTAGCGCAGGCCGGCCGAGAGGCCGATCGCGCCCTCGCGCATGGCTTCGTCGATCATCGCCTTCATGCGCTCGAGCTCGGCCGGGGTCGGCGCACGGTCCGCGCTCCCCATCACCTCCCGGCGGGCGGTGTTGAATCCGGCGAAGAGGGCGATGTTGGGCGCGTGGCCGCGCTCGCGCAGGCGCGCGACGTACTCGCCGAACGGCCAGGGCATGCCGCCGTCCGGCGCATACACGACCGTGGTCACGCCCTGGCGCAGGAAGTTCTCCGCGATGGGGCGCGACGGCAGCGCCTCGACATGGGCGTGCGTATCGATGAACCCCGGCGCGACGATGAGGCCGCGCGCGTTCAGCACGATGCGCGCCTGCTCGGGTGGAATGGGCTCACGCGAGACGCGGACGATGCGGTCGCCGCGCACGGCCACGTCCGCTGCAAAGCGTGGGGCGCCGGTGCCATCCACCACGGTGCCGCCACGGATCAGGTAGTCGTACGCCGGGCCGCCTTGCTCCGGCGCCTGGGGGGCAGTCGCCTGCGCCGCCGCCGGCGCCGCGCCCGACGCGGCGCATGCCGCGGCGCATGCCAGCACGTGTGCGAGCATCACCACTCGTCCGGCTCGTCCCACGATTCCTCCCAGAATTGCTCTTCCAGCTCGCGGATCTCGTCCAGATCCAGGGGCTCATCATCCTCGAGCTCGAGCCGACCCTCCTGCTCGATCTGGCGGATCATGTCATCGGTGAGCAGTGAGTCCTGCGCCGAAGACGCGGCCCGGCGCCGGTAGTGGAGCACGACCACCACCGTGAGCATCAGCGCAAAACCGAGCGAAAGGACTGACAGGATCATGTCGGGCCCGGGGAGTCCACGGCAAGCTAGGCCCCCGGGACGGGGCTCGTCAACCACGAGGGGCTGCCGCGCCGCTGCGGGCGGACCCTCGCGCGGCGGCAGGCGTCAGGCGGCTTCCAAGAAGCGTTGTTCCTGATTCCGCTGGCAGTCGATGCAGAGGCGGGCCCAGGGCACGATGTCCAGGCGCTCGAAGCCGATCGGGCGACCGCAGTCGACGCAGACGCCGAAGCGCTCGGGCTCGCGGTAGAGGGTGCGCAGGGCGTCATCGATCCAGTACACGAGCCGCCCCTCCTTGCTCGCGAGCAGGAACCCCTTCTCCTGCTCGATGGTGTCGGTCCCCTCATCCGCGAGATGCAGGGGGTAGAGCGTGAGGTCGCCGTCGCCGCCCAGCCGGGCATCGCTGGTGTCCTCGTTGAAGCGGGCCAGCATCCGGAGCGCCCGCTCTCGCTCGCGCAGCAACCGCTGCTCCAGGTGTGCCCGCTGCTTCTTCGTCATCCCCATCTTGCGCACTGCCGTGGACATCGGTGACGGCGCGCGGGCCGCCGCACGTGACGTGGAGCGCAACAACCGTTCCCGCGCGCCCGCGGCGGGGCCGCGACGTTCAGCGGCGACCCGGCGCCTCGTCCCGCGGCAGCTCCCCCTCCTCTGCACCGGGCTCTGCAGGCCTGCCGAGGAGCTGGATGGGCCGGCGCGGCTCGCGGAACCTGCGGCCCGGCACCGGGGTCGCGGCGGAGTCCTGCGCAGGGCGCTCGGCCGCGTCGGGCGGAGTGCCGGCCGCTGCCGGCGCGTCGGCTGGCGGCGCATCACGGGGCGCCGCATCGCGTGGCGCCACGGCCTCCCGGTCCGGCGGGGCGCGCCCCGGCGATGCATCGGGCGGTGCCGCGCCCGCGCCGCGCGTGACGCGCGGCGCCGCGCCGGGCCGCGCTGCCCCGCCCGGGGCGTATCCGGGCCCCCACGTGATCGCATACCGCGGCGCATCGTCGTCATCCTCGTCCCGGTCACGGCCCACCGCGAGCGGGTGGAAGCGGTTGCGGCGGGTCGCAGTGTCCGACGGCGCCTCACGCGGCCCGTACGTCATCGCGCCGCGGAACCGGTCGTAGCGCGCGAGGGTGGTGTCCGGCAGGGCCGCGAGCGCGAGGACGTCGTACGTCGGCCCCTCTCGGGGCCGGGGCAGGAGGAACGGCGGGATGGCGAGCCGGGCCGCACGGCGGGCCTCGAAGCGGCCGTCCGCGTCCGGATCCCACATCTCGAGCTCGATGATGCTGTCGCGATCGAGGTCGAACAGGTACTTGCGTGGCGCGCCGCCGTAGTCCAGCACGAAGAAGCGGCCGCCCGACGGCGTGCTCCACACCGTGGTGAGCAGCTCGATCGGTTCCTCCGGCTCGCCGCAGAAGCCGCGGCGGCTGCCCTCGTACCGGAGCCACCCGAAGGAGGGCAGCGGCACGCCGGGCTCGCGCATCTCGACGGGGAAGGATGGCGGCGGCTCGGGCACTTCCGCCGCCACCAGCGCGGGATCGAGCTGGATCGTGAGGAGTCCCGTCTGCCGCTCCTTCAGCTCTTCGCCTTCGAACGAGTAGAAGATCTGGGCACGCGAGACGGCGGCCGGATCCGGGCGCGGCGCCGGCACGAACTCCGGCACGGAGTCCGAGAGCGTCATGCAGTAGAAGGAAGGGACGACGAGCTCCAGCCAAATGGTGTCCGCACCGGGCAGGAGCCTGGGCATGCGGCCGGGCTCGATGAGCGGGAACGCGCCGGTGAGCTCGTAGTGGATCAGCGGGCTGCCGGACACCGTGCGGCCGGGCAGCGCGCGGCCGTCCGGCAGCGACAGGTGCACGCGCACGGGGGCGCTCAGCTCGAGCCGCTCCGGCCGTGCGGCATCGCGACCGGTGTTCCGCACGGCGAGGACGAGCGGCACGCGCGCCGCCACCCCCGGCGCGGCTCGCTCGGTGTCCGCCCACGCGGCCGGCACGGTGATGGCCTGCTCGAACCGGCCTTCCGGACCGAGCGCGAGGAGCTCGAGCCGCGGCGCGCGATTCCGCCACGGTAGGAGCAGGAGCATGGCCGCCGCAGCGGCGCCGCCGAGCAGAACCGCGGCGCGACGCCCGCGCGACGAGAAGCGAGACCGATGGAGACTCCGCCGCATGTGGCCCGCCCAATGCACGCGACGTGCCTGCCGCGCCGTGCCCTGCCGGCCAGAGGCGAGCCACGCGCCGCCGTCCGGCTCATGCGCCCGCGTACTTGAGACCGCTCCCCGTATTGAACAGCACGACTTCCTCGTCCGGTCGCAGCAATCCGCGGCGGAGCAGATCGGGGATCGCGGCGACCGTGGCCGCGCCTTCGGGTGCCGCGTAGATCCCCGTGGTTCGGCCGAGGATCCGCACGGCCTCGCGGATCGCCGCGTCCTCCACCGCGAGCGCAGCGCCACCGGACTCCCGGATGGCGCGCAGGATCAGGAAGTCGCCAATGGCGCGGGGCACGCGCAGGCCCGAGGCGTAGGTCGCGGCATCGTTCCAGGGCTCCGCGACCTCCGCGCCTGCGTCCCACGCCCGCACGATGGGCGCACACCCGGCCGCCTGCACCGCGATCATGCGCGGGCGCGCGGGGCCGATCCAGCCGAGCCGCTCCATCTCGTCGAACGCCTTCCACATCCCCACGAGGCCCGTGCCGCCGCCGGTCGGGTAGACGATCGCGTCCGGCAGCCGGCCGCCGAGCTGCTCGAACAGCTCGTAGCCCATCGTCTTCTTGCCCTCGACGCGGTAGGGTTCCTTCAACGTCGAGAGGTCGAACCAGCCGTGTGCCTCGGCGCCCTCGGCCACGCGCGCGGCCGCATCGGTGATCAGCCCATCGACCAGCTCGAGCTGGGCGCCGAGGGCGCGGATCTCCTCCTGGATCGCGTGCGGCGTGTCCGCAGGGACGACGACGTGCGCCGCGAGCCCTGCGGCGGCTGCGTACGCCGCGGCGGCGGAGCCCGCGTTGCCCGCAGAGGGGATCGCGACGTCGCGCACGCCGAGCTCCCACGCGCGCGCGACCGCCAGCGCGAGGCCGCGCGCCTTGAAGCTGCCGGTCGGATTCTGGCCCTCATCCTTGACCCACACGCGCTCGAGGCCGAGCGCCGCCGCGAGCCGCGCCGCCGGCACGAGCGGCGTGAAGCCCTCGCCGAGCGTGAGGCGGAACGCGTCGGCACGCACGGGCAGCACCTCCGCGTACCGCCACAGGTCGGCGCGCCGGCCGCGCAGGTCCGCGGGCCGGAAGTGCGGCCGGATGCGATCGAGGTCGTAGCGCGCGTAGAGGGGCTTCGCGCAGCAGGGTGAGAGGCGCCAGAGCCGTTCGCTCTCGAACTCCTGCCCGCAACGCGTGCACTCGAGGTGCGTGGCACCGCGCGCGGACCGTGGAATGGACATCGTCGCCAGGATCCTGTTCCGTGATGAGTCGTGAGGAGCGGGCGGAATATCGCGCAGGCGGCCCCCGCGGGCAACGGCCAGAGCTGCGCATCGCGCGGGCCAGCGCGAGCTATCCGCCCGGGCTCGCGTCCCCCATACGCTTGCCGGGCCGGCCGTAGTGGTCGCCGCCGATCGGCAGGGCGCGCCGGTACGCCACGTGCAACGCGCCGTCATCCATCGTCTCGAGCTCGCCTGCCCGAATCACGGTGCGCCGCGGGGGCCGGAGCCCATCCAGCGCGCGGAACTCGAGGAGGTCCAGCTCCCTATCACGCGGAGAGATCATCCCCGCGGCCGGCCCCGTGATCACGCGCGCTTCCCACGCGCACCCGTCCGCCTCGATGCACCGCCACACGATGCCGCTATCCCTCCGCCGCTGGGCGTCGCCCGGCTCCGCCTCCATCGGGTGCGGGATCCGTGCAAGGGCGGTGCCGCCGGGACGCGTTGGGCGGCCGGACGCCGCGCCGCCGCGACGCGTTGGGTGGCCGGACGCCGCGCCCCGGAGTGCCGCGCGCCGGCGGCGATTGCAGCCGGACGCGCCGCCGCCCATGATGCTGCCCGTTCGGCCACCCACCCGCCGGTGGACCGGCAACCCTGCGCGCGCGCCGCGGCATCGAAGGGCTCGGACCATCGGATGGGACGATGACCGAGAGGGAACTCATCGAGCGCGCCCGGAACGGCGAGGACAGCGCGATCCGCGCGCTGTACCTGCGGCACGCGCCGCGCGTCTACGCCACGATCCGGCGCCTCGCGGGCGACGACAGTCTGGCGGAGGACTGGGCCCAGGAGGCGTGGGTCCGCGCCATCCGCGCGCTGCCCACGTTCCGCGGCGACTCGCAGTTCTCGACCTGGCTGCATCGCATCGCCGTCAACAGTGCCCTGCATGGCCGGCGTGCGCGCCTGCGGCGCACCGAGCGGGAAACCCCGTTGCCGGAGACGGTCCCCGTCGGCGCCGCGGGCGAGCGGACGCTGCTCCGGCTCCACTTGGAGCGCGCGCTGGAACGCCTGCCGGAGCGCATGCGTCAGGTCCTGGTGCTCCATGACGTGGAAGGGTACACACATGAGGAGATCGGCGAGGCGCTGGGAGTGAATCCGGGCACCTCGAAGAGCCAGTTGTTCAAGGCACGGGCGCGGATGCGACAACTTCTGCGCGCCGCCTCCGAGCCCGTGGTGCAGGAGGAAGCATGGCACACCTGAGTCTCGAAACGCTCGCACGCCTGCTGGACGAGCCCGCGGAGGCGGAGGAGGCGGCGCACCTGGCGGCGTGTGTGGAGTGCCGCGCAGAACTGGAAGCGCTGCGTGAACAGACCGCCGACCTGGCGGACCTGCCGGATCTGGAGCCGCCACCGGACATCTGGCCGGCGATCGAGGCGCGGCTGCGGGGTGAGGGATTGATCCGAGGAGTGCGGCGCCGGGCCGCGCCGTCCTGGGTGCATCTCGCCGCCTCGCTGGCGATCTTCCTGCTCGGCGGCGTCGCCGGGTTTGCGCTGCGTGGCCGCCCGGCCGCTGGCGGGCTGGAGGCGGTGGCGAACGCGGATGCGCGCGGCGCGACGACGGTGGAAGAAGCGGCCGAGATCCTGAGGCAGACCGAAGCCGCGTACCTCGCCGCGCTCGAGCGCTACGCGGAGATCGCCGGGCCGACCACGGCGGCAGATCCGCTGACGCGGCTGGCCACGCTCGAGAGCATCGTGCTCACCACGCGGGCGGCGCTGGACCAGGCGCCGGCGGATCCGGTGATCAACGGCTATCACCTCTCGGCTCTGGCCCAGAGGGAGTCCACCCTCAGGCAGATCGCGTTCGACCCGGCCGAGCCCTGGTACTGAGGCCGGCCGGCCACGATGAGACGGTCATGAAGGGCACGCAGCGCATCGGGCGAAGGGGATCGGGCAAGCAACCCGGGCCGTGGGGCGCCGCGCGCCGCGTTCTGGGCGCGCTGGCGGCCGCCGCACTCGCGCTGGCCCCTTCTCCCGGCGCGGCGCAGGCAGGCAGCCAACCGCCATCCGCATCGCGCCGGGCCGCGCCGGAGCGCGTGCCGGGCACCGGGTGGCTGGGCGTGGGTGTGGACACGCGGTTCGCGTACAGCGACGGCGCCGTGCGGGAGAGCATCGTGATCACGTGGGTCGAACCCGGCTCGCCCGCGGAGCGGGCAGGGCTCAGGACCGGGGACACCGTGGTGCGCATCAACGGCGACGACGGCGTGGTGGGGGTGTTCCGAGCGCTGCCGTTCTCGCTCGCGGTGGGAGATACGGTGCGGTTCGTGGTGCAGCGGCATGGTCGAGACCGGCCGGTGACCGTCATCGCGGGTGAACGGCCCCGGCGCTACCGGCTGCGGTGGGTGGTCCCGGAAGACAGGTTGAAGCGCCTCACGATCGAGCTAATGGATTCGGCGCGCGCCGCGGCGCTGGCCGCCATCCGCCTGCGCGGGATGGTCGCGGACTCGGCCGGCGAGCAACGCCGGATGGTCGAGGTCGCGCTCGCAGCTCGGCAGCGGCGGCACGCCCGCATGCAGGACTCACTGCTGCGCATCCAGGACTCGCTGCTGCGGTTGCACGCCTCGGCAGCCGCGATCGCGGACCGCGCACGTGGAGCGTGGCTGTTCGGAATGGACACGGCCGCGCTGCGCTGGTTCCAGCCGGGCCGCGCGGACGCCGCCGGCCTCGCGGCGGGCGCTCACCCGGCGGTGCTGCCGGAGCGGATCGCCGTGTTCCCGCCGGGCGTCCACGTGATCCACGCCCTCGGCCAGCGCGGCGTGGCGGGCGCGGAGTTCGTGGAGATGAACGACGGGCTGGCGCAGTACTTCGGCGGGGTGGAGGACGGGCTGCTGACGCTGCGCGTGGCACCCGCCACGCCGGCCGCGCGCGCGCGGCTCGAACCCGGCGATGTCGTGGTGTCGGTGGATGGCCGGCCCGTGCGGACGGTCGGGGACCTGCGCGCGGCGCTCGTGCGGGACGGGGCGGGCGGGCCGCGGGTGATCCGCCTCGGGATCGTGCGCAAGGGAGAGCGGAGGGAGCTGCGGCTGACGGCCGACCAGCTCTGAGCGTGCGCTGCGCCCGCCGGCCCGCCGAGCGCGCCCCCGCCCCTGGCGTCTTTCGGCCTGCCTGCATCCCCGCTACGTTGCGATCCGTCACGCCGCGACTCGATTCCTGCCGGTACGAGCGAGATGCAGGGTCCACGGAGGCTCATCGCGCCGGACTCGTTCGCGGTCGCCCCGGAGCTGCTGGGCCTGCCGCTCGCGTCGCCGGCGCGGCGCGCGGCCGCGATGCTGATCGATCTCCTGGCCATCGCGCTGCTCGCGAACGCCGGGGGCGTGTTCTTCGGCCTCGCCGCCGCGATCACGCTGTTCCGTGCATCCGCGGCACGGCCCGATGCACCCGCGCGGCGGTGGTGGACCCGGCGTGCGCTGCGGTTCGCCGCCGCCTTCGTGCTCTTCGTCACCGTGGTCGAAACGTGGGGCTTCTGGGAGGACGACGACGACGCGCCAGCCGCGGGCCGGGCGGACGCGGCCGGCGAAGCCGCGGGCGTCGCTCTCACGAATCTCGACCTGCGGCCCCACGAGATGATCCTGCTCTCGGCAGATGCGGTGGCGCTGGGGACCGCCGCGACGGACGCGGAGGCGCAGGCCGCCGCGGACCGGCTCGTCCGGCGCCTCCGCGAGAGCGGCGTGTCCGAGGCCCGGCTCGCCGAGATCCGGGACGAGCTCCGCGCGGCGGATGCGGGCGAGGATGAGAGGATCGTCCGGGCCCTGCGCCGCGCGTTCGGCGTAGCCGACGTCCCCGTGGTGACGCCCGCGGCGGACTCGCTGGCCCTCGCCTACGCGGCTGCGCTCGCGGCCGGTGATGCCGCGGCGACCACCGACCTGCGCCCCCGCCTCGCCGCCGAGCTGGCCCGTGACGAGCTGGCCGCGCTCCGCCGCCGCAACGAGCGCCTCGAGCGGGTGCGCGACTCGCTGGCCGCAACGCTCGAGGAGCTGCGCGAGGGGGCCGGACTGCTCGCCTACCTCCGCGGCCTGGCGGACGACCTCGGCCTCGGCTTCGGCTGGGGCGGCCTCTACTTCACCGCGTTCACGGCGCTCTGGCGGGGCCAGACGCCCGGCAAGCGGCTGCTGCGCATCCGTGTGATCCGCCTGGACCGGAAGCCGATCGGCTGGTGGCTCGCCTTCGAGCGGTTCGGCGGCTACACGGCGGGCCTGTTCACCGGCCTGCTCGGATTCGCGCAGGTCTTCTGGGACCGAAACCGCCAGGCCATCCACGACAAGATCGTGGAAACCGTGGTGATCCGCGACGCTTCACGCGCCGGCGCGGAGGGCCCCGCCGCGCAGCAGCCGCGCGGCGGCGCGCAGCCCGCTCCGCACGGCGCCCTCGACGGTGGGGGCGACGAGGTAGTCTCCGGCCAGCGCTAGGCGCTCCGGCAGCCACGCCTCGTCGAAGCGCCCCAGGTGCTCGAGGTAACCCGGGTAGAACTGCACGGCGCCCTCCAGGAAGCGGTAGACGCGCGCACGCGTCACGCGCGAGCCGATGCCCGGCAGCGCGTGCTCGAGCGCCGGAAGCAGCAGATCCGCGACGGTCGCGGCCTCGGCCTCGACGACGCGGGGCGCGAACGCGGGGGCCGGATAGAGCACCAGAAGCCCTCCACCCGGCGGCACGAGGTCCGCGGCCTTCCGTTCGAGCGCGCACGCAGCGACCAGGCGGTCCCCGGGAGGCGCGGTCCGGGGAAACGAGAGCCCGAACCAGTTGCCGGGCGCCGGCCGGTCGAGCCGCAACGCGAGGGTGGCGGTGGGGCGCGTCCGGACGCCGGCCAGCCACGCGAGCGCCGGTTCGCCCAACCCGCCGATCCGGGCGGCCTCCGCCGCCGGCACGGCGAGGACGGCCGCGGCGTGCCGGGCCTCGTCACCCGCACTGAAACGCAGCCCGACATCGTGCCGGCCCGCGGCGACGGTCTCGACCTCACGCTCCGTCACCAGCCGCCCGCCGCGCGCCTCGATCGCCCGCGCGATGGCGCGCGCCAGGTCGCCCATCCCGCCGCGCGCGGCGTGGACGGCCAGGTCCACTGCCGCCCGCGCGAGCGCGTGGTAGAACCGGGCCGACGTCTCCTCCGGGATCGCGCAGTAGTACGAGCCCAGCGTCGGATACGCGAGCAGCTCGACGAAGTCGCTCCCGATCTCGCGACGCCCCCATTCCGCGATGGACTCCCGGTCTCCACGGCCGCTTGCCCCGCGCGCGGGCTCGTTGACCTCCTGCTCCGGGATGTTGCGGGTGAGGAAGGAGAGATACCGCGTGGCGAGACGGAGCTTGAGCCCCGCGGGGAGGGCACCGGACGCCGCCATGCTCGCGACCGAGCCGTAGGTCAGCGGATGCGCGCGGCCACCCCGCCAGAGCGCGTCCCGGCCCGGGGAGCGCACCAGCAGGTCGCCT
This sequence comes from Longimicrobiales bacterium, assembly GCA_036381195.1. Taxonomy (GTDB): domain Bacteria; phylum Gemmatimonadota; class Gemmatimonadetes; order Longimicrobiales; family RSA9; genus RSA9. The sequence continues at coordinate 55,984 of DASVDH010000022.1, forward strand.
GCGCCGGCCTTCGCCGCGAGGCGGAAGGTTTCGCCGTAGTAGGATCCGAGGAGCTGGACGCCCGCGTCCACCCGCGCGCCGTCCAGCTCGTCCGTCCGCATGCGCCCGCCCGGCTCGGCTCTCCGCTCGTAGAGCGTGACGCGCGCGCCGGCCGCCGCGAGTGCCCAGCCAGCGGCCAGACCGGCGGGGCCCGCGCCGACCACCGCGACGTCGAGCGCCGCCATCACACGCTCATGCCGGCCCTGCTCCCGCCGGAACCGGCTCCTTCGCAGGACTCGCGTCCTTGCTCAGCGGCAGGCGGACCGTGAAGGTGCTCCCCTTTCCCGGCGTGCTCTCGACCGTCACATCCCCGCCCAGCATCCGGCACAAACGGCGCGTGACGCTCAGACCCAGGCCGGTACCGCCGACCCGCCGCACCGTCGACTGCTCCACCTGCCAGAACGCCTCGAAGATGCGATCCTGATGCTCGGGCGGAATGCCGATTCCCGTGTCCCTGATATGGAACACGGCCCACGGCCCCTCCACGGAAACGCCCAGCACCACCTCACCCGTCTCCGTGAACTTCACTGCGTTCGAGAGCAGGTTGAGCAGGATCTGCCGCACCTTGGGCGGGTCCGTCTCGATGGGCTGCGGCTCTGCCGGGCCCTCCACCCGGAACTGCAGCCCGCGATCTTGCGCCACCGGCCGGATCAGGCCCGCCGCCTCGCGAGCGAGCGCGCCCAGCTCGACCCGCTCGAGGTGGACCCTCTCACGCCCCGCCTCCATCCGCGAGAAGCTCAGGATCTCGTCGATCAACTGGAGCAGGTGCAGCGCACTCGCCAGCACGTGCCCGAGCTGGTCCCTCTGATCTTGCGTCAGAGGACCCGCGATCTCCGCCTCGAGCAGATCCGTGCACGCCACGATGGTCGTGAGCGGCGTCTTGAGCTCGTGGCTCATGACGGCGAGGAAGTCCGACTTCGCCTTGCTGGCGGCGAGCGCGGCCTCGTACAACCGCGCGTTCTCCACGGCCAGCGCCGCGCGCCGGGCCAGCTCTTCCGCCAGGTCGAGGTCCTCCGACGTGTACAGCCGCCCCGATTGGGAGAATGCCAGCGTGATCGCCCCGAACGCATCCCCGTGTGAGATCAGCGGGATCACCAACGCAGACCTCGGACCCAGCTCGCGGTCGATGCGGCGAACCTCCGGATTCTCGGTGATCTCCTCCACCCACCGTGGCGGCAAGTGCGCGATCAGCTCCGGCTCCCGCCGACGCAGCACCCGCGCGATGATGCCTGCCGGGTGGTCGGGGTCCGGCGTCAGTTGCCGGGCCAGCTCCCGGAGCAGTGGCTCCTTCTCCGGATCCGCATGCGCCGCCGCGACCTGCCGGATCGTGCCGTCTTCCTCCACCACGTGGATCAGGCAGTAGTCCGCGATCATCGGGACGGCCAGCGCCGCGAGGTTGGCCAGCGTCTTTTCGTGATCGAGCGATGCGGAGAGCGCGCGGCTCGCCTCGGCGAGGAATCGCGAGCGCCGTTCCGCCGCCTCCGCTTCCGCCCGCGCCGCACGGTCACGCTCCCGGATCCGGTCCAGCCGCTTCTTGAGGTAGCCCGAGATCAGGGCCACGACCGGCGAGATCACCGCGACCACGACGAGCTGCTCCCGCGCGCTCGAGTGCACCGGCTCCGCGGGCAACATCAGGCGGTGTGCGTAGTAGGCGACCATGATGGCCGCGCTGATCAACCCCGCGCGCAACCCTCCCAGGAACGCGGAGTACATGACCGCGATGACGAGGAACGCGCCGAGGTCCGGAGACACCCGTTCGGTCAGGAACAGCACCTCGAGCGCGAGCGCAGCCGCCAGCGTGAGGAGCGGGCCGCTGGCCTGCGACCACGCCCCGCGGGCCCTCTCCCCCCGGCCCGGCCGCTCCTCCACCTCCGACGGCGCGCGCCCGCGTGACGGGCCGCCCCGCGTCGATCGGCGGCCGGACCCACCGCCCTCCGCGCGCGAGCCCACTTCGAGGGCCGATCCATCCTCACGCTTGCTTGCCATTCCTGCTCCTCGACCTGCAACAAAAAGGCGCGCCCGGGAGCGCGGCACCCCGGAACCACCGAGGTCGGCACCCGGTCGGCCCGTGCCCCAGCGAGGACGCCGCACGGCCGCACACGCTTCGCGGGGCCGATAAAAACTGCGGCTGAAGCAAACGTCAATCAAGAGAGAACAGCCGACGCGCGCCCCTCCCTGCGCCTTCCGGATTTTTTCGCCGTGCCCGGCGAGCTGGGGGGCGAGAGAGAACAGCCGACGCGTGCCTTTGCCTGCACCGCACGGCGCAACACGCGGCCGGGCTCCCCTCCAGTGGTGGAAGCGTGAATACTGCCCTAGCCTTGCAGGCGCCCCCAGGCGCAAGACGCGGCCGAGCTCCCTCAGTTCCAGAAGAGAACCCGCACCTCATCCCCGCCGCGGCGTGCCTCCAGCCGGAAGGGCAGCACGAGGAGCTCCTCTCTTCCCGCAACCCGGACGGGGATCACCAGCCGATACTCGCACCCGTCGCATAGCTGCACCAGCGGCTCATCGACGTCGATCGTGCGGAGGGACTCCGGAATCAGCGCCCGCACCGCCGCCTGGCCGGGCCCGAGTCGCTCGGCCGGGGCAGGCGGTTGCCCGTCAGCCCGGCCGTCCGGCGTTCCGATGCTCTCCACCAGGCCCAACGGCTCGCCGTCCGGCACCTCCAGCCGCGCCTCCGGCCACAAGACCTCGACCACGTCCGCGCGCCGGTTCTCGACCCGCACCCGCGTGAAGAGCTGATAGCGGCCTCGCACCCGCGTCCGCCCCGCGACCGCCACCGCGTAGGGGAATTCCGATGGCGGGCCCGCCGCGACCCTCACGCCCAACCGCTCGGCGACCAGCCGCCCATCTTGCGCGGCACCCGCCGCCACAGGCCGCGCCTCGTAATCCCGGCTCAACGGCGCGATGCAGGCTCCCAGCGCGGCTGCCGCGAGGAGCGCCGGGGACCAGCCCCACCCCTGGAACCGTCCCATGCCCCACCTCCCGCACTCCCATGCCCCGCGCCGCGCAGGTTTCGCGCCCCGGCGGACGCAGCGCGCCGGGCAGTTGCGGGCGGGCGGAGCCGAACGCCAACCGCGGCCCGCGACCCCCGAAGCCGTGCAGGTGCTGCAGGCGGCCGCGCCCGAGTCCGGCTTCACGGGCTACGGCGCCTCGAGCCCACCTGCCGTGCCCACGCATCCTCGCACCAGCGCTGCGGGCGCACCCGCTCGCCGCGAGCCCAGCCGCGTCACCAGCGCACAAAAAGGGGGCCGCGAGCGCTCGCGGCCCCCTTCCGTCTCCTGGACCCACCCCGCGCGGTCTACGCGGGGGACGGCTTCCAGCGCCCGAACGGCAACGTGGGCACCGGCCTGACCTTTCCTCCCCAGATGAAGGCCGAGATCACGGGCCGCCGGGGCGGCCTCGCACCACCCTGGATCACGATCCCCGGCGGGTCAACCGGTTCGCCCCCTCCTGCGGGAGCAACTTCCTCTGTCATGCACCACCACTCCGTGCTGCAATGAACACCGCTGTCGTCACCGACGCGGGATCCACCGAGCACGCTCCGTACCGCCCGTGCCCGTCCACATAACGCGTTGTCGAATAACGAACTGAGAGGATGGAAGCGCGATGCCCCTGGAGGAGGATGTACCCTGTGGAGGTCGCCCGGCGTGTCAATCTGACACAGGCGGCTCCCCCGCCGCCCGGTGCCGTCTCAGCCACGCCCGGTAGCTCGGCAGCCCCAGTCTCCGGAAGACCAGCGCGTCCACGGCGTCCCGCAGCAGGATCTCGGTGAGCGGATACTGCCCGTCTTCGGCGGCGAAGAGCTCCTGAACGGCCTGGTCGGCGAGCTGCAGCAGCTCCTCGCGCGGCAGGCGGGCCTTGTACTCCTCGATCTGCTCCTCGACCCAGGCGAGGTAGAGCTGGCGGGGCGTGCTGGGAGCGTCGGCCATCGGCCCCACACTAGCGGCACGCCCCGACCGGCGACAAGGCCCGCGGAGCTCGTCGGCCGTGAGCGGGGCGCGGAGTGCGGCCGCGAGCTCGACGAGGTTGGGCCCACGGGCCTGGGCCGGACGCCGGCGCCGGGTCAGCCGTTCAGCCTCGAGCGGACCCGTTGGCGGCAGCGGTCGCACAGGTCCGGCCCTTTGAGGTCCGTGTCGGCGACCGTGCTGGAGAAGTGGAGGGCGCAGCGGGGATCCGGGCAATGGCCGAGCCCGGCGACGTGGCCGAGCTCGTGGACGGCCTCGGTGAGGACGCGCCGCCGGAAGCACGCCTCGTCGGCCGGCTCGCCGTTGAACTCCGGCCGCAGCCGGTGGAGCCCGATGATGGCGCAGCAGCCGTCCACGGTCGCCTGACCGAAGACGTAGTTGAAGCCGGGGACGAAGAGGTCGCCGGCGAGGATCGCGAGCGTCCAGGCGCTGCGGTCGGCACGCCTCTCCACGAGGCTGTCGAGCACGAGGTCCGCGCGGTACTGCTTGCGGACGGGATCGTACCATTCGGGGCGCGGCTCGGACGGCGGCGCGACGCGTGCGCGAAGATCCATGCGCCGCGCGAGTGCGGGCACGAGCGACTCCAGAAGTGGGGACGCGACATCACCGATCGGGAGGAGCTCGACCTCGTGGCGCGCGGGCGGCAGGACTCACGCCTCCGGGTCGCTGGGAGTGAACCCCTCCTCGGGGGCATCGGACGGGAGTCCCTGCGCGATGAGGACGGCGCGGGCGACCTCGACCATGGGGTGGTTGCGGTTCTGGCTCTCGCGCTGCAGGAGCCGGTACGCCTCGGCCTCGGTGCAGTGCCTGGCCTCCATGAGCACGCGCTTGGCCTGCTCGATCACCTTGCGGTCCGCGAGCTTGCGCTCGAGCGTCGCGGCCTCGTCCGTGAAGGTCCGCCATTCGAGGAAGCGGGAGCGCGCCACGGAGATGGCGGGCTGGAGATCGTCGATGGAGATCGGCTTGATGAGGTAGTGGAACACCGGCGCGTCAGCCGCCTCGGCGACCGTCTCGGAGTCGCTGTAGCCGGTGAGCACGATGATCGGGACCGGTCTCGCCGCGAAGATCTGCCGTGCCGCTTCGAGGCCGGAGAGCCCGGGCAGACGGATGTCGAGGATGGCGAGGTCGATCGGGTGTTGGCGCGCCAGCTCGACGGCGGCCTGCCCGTCCGTGGCGGGCCCGATGACCTGATGGCCGAGGGTCTCGAGCTGAGCGTGCAGAGCCAGCGCGTTGAGCGGCTCGTCTTCGGCGAGGAGCACCGTCAGCATCGCGCTCATGCAGGGTACTCCTTGTGTTGTGGGAGCGGGGCGAGGGCGGACGCAATTTTCGGACCTGTGCAGCAGCGCGGCCCCCGTCACATCGAGGCACAACCGGGCTGATGGCCGGCAGGGGGCGGATCGCGGCGGCGACTGCGCCGGGAACTGGCGGAATTGCCGCGCCCGGGAGCCGGCGGTGCGTGCGACCGCGTTTCAGGGCGGGGGCAACTCGCGGGCGGCGTCGCGGACCACGAATGCCGGGAAGCCCGCCGCGCGCAGGCGGGCGGCGAGCGCCTCCGCCTCCGCGGCGTCGTTGAACCTGCCGACGCGGACGCGGAAGAGCCGGCTGCCCGCGATGCGGACGACGCGCGGCTCGAAGCCGGCAGAGCGGAGCTGCGCAGCGAGGGCTTGCGCGCCTTTGGAGTCGCGAAAGGCGCCGGCCTGCGCGGCGAACGCGGCGCCGTCCGTCTGGCCGGCCGGGGCGCGCCGCGCGCCGGCCTGCGGGGCGGCCCGGCCCGCGCCCTGCCGCTGGGGGCGAGCGGGGCGGGGCTCGTCCGGGATGCGCCTGCAGCTCGCGACCTGCTCGCTCCGGATCAGGTCGGCGAGCCCCGGGGAGCTGCCGCCGAGCGCCGCGGCTTCCGTCACCGCCTCGCAAGCGGGTCCGGGCAGGCCGGCCGCGCGGCGCGCGCGCGCGAGCCAGAGCAGGCCGAGGGCGCGGTGGGGGCTGAGGGGGTGGTCGCGCGCGAGCCGCTCGAGGTAGACGATGGCGCGGGGTGGCTGCCCGGACGCGAGCAGCCCCTGCCCGAGTCGGAGCAGGGCCTCTGCGGCCTCCGGGGAGGACGGGTGACCCAGCGTGAGCGCCAGATAGTCCTGCTCGGCGGCGGCCGGGTCGGTGGCGAGGCGGGCGCGGAGCAGGAGTGCGCGGGGCCGAGCGGTCGGGGCGACGGTGGCGTTGGCCGCCGGCTCCTCCCGCCACCAGCGCTCGAGGAGCGCGCGCGCCGCGGCGTACTCGCCGCGCGCGATGAGTTGTTCCGCCTCGTCCAGCGAAGGCGGCTGCGCGGCAAGGGCGGCGGGCGCGATCACGCCGAGCGCCAGCAGTGCGAGCGTGCGCATCATGTCGCCGCGGGCACCGCCGCCCGCGCCTCGAGCCGGAGCAGCAACTCCTCGATCACCTGCCGGTCCGAGAGCGGAGCGGACTTGAGCAACCGGTCTGCACGCAGGAGGTCTTCGAGCGCGGCGTCCAGCGCAGCCAGGGGCCAGCTCCGCGCTTGACGCGAGAGCCGTGAGGCCAGCCAGCGCTGGTTCGGCGGCAGCTCGGCCTGCAGGGCGCGCTCGCCGCCCGCGGCGGCGAGCGCGAGCCGCAGGAACTGTGTGCCGAGGCCGAGCACGAGGCCGACGCCGGACTCGCCCGTGTCGAACAGCGCAGGCAGGGCGGCGCGCGCCTCGGCGAAGCGCCGGCCGCCGACGAGGTCGAACCACGCCCACCGGTTCTGGCGCTCGATGCGTCCCGTGACGGCACGGACGTCCTCGACGCCGATGCGCGTGCGGCCGGCCGCGTAATCACGCAGCTTGCCGAGCTCGGCCATGAGCACGCCCAGGTCCGGCCCGATCGCCGCGGCCAGCTCCCGCGCCGCGTCCGCATCCAGCTCGAAGCCGAGGCGTGCGGCGCGCTCCATCAGCACGCCGGGTACGTCTGCGGCCGAGAGCGCAGGGAACTCGACGGCCACGGCCTCCTTGCGCAGCCGCTGGTAGAACTGAGCCTTACTCTGCTCCGGGATCGTCGCGACGAGGATCAGGGCAAGGCCCGGGACGGGACGCGCGAGCACGGCCTCGATGATGCCGCGCATGCGCGCGGACGCCGCGAGCGCCTGCGCTTCCCGCACCAGCACGACACGCCATTCGGCCATGAGAGGCGGCGTCGCGATGGCGGAAGCCAGCGTCTCCTCGGCGAGCTCGCTCCCGCGGAGCTGATCGAGGTTGAACTCCCGCGTGGCCGGATCGAGATGGGCGGCGACCAGCCCCGCAGCCGCTTCCTCCTTGCCGTACTCATCCTCGCCGAACAGAAAGAAAACGCCGCCGCGGCGGCCCGCAGCGAGCTCGCGCTCCAGGACTTCGCGGCCGAGCACCGGCATGGGGCGGCGCTACTCTCGCCCGAACGCCGTCCCGCCCCCACCCGTTGCGGACGCACCCAGCACGCGCGGCTCCGCCACGCCGAAGTCCGGATGATCCACGATCAGGGGAGAGTAAGGACCGGGCACGTCGGTGAACGGGGAGTAGACGAAGTCGAGCAGGAGTGCGTCCGACCCGGGCTCGAACGGAGGGAGATCCCAGGCCTCGAGCGGAGGCAGGTCCCACGCCTGCCATCTCGGGCCAGGCGTTCCGGATTCGCTGGCCACGGGCCGGGAGTCGGGCCATGCGGCCGGCAGCGCGAACGGCTGCCGGGTCGAGGCGCGTGCCGTCCGGTCCGGTACGCGCGCCGGGGCCTCCGGCACCTCGATGGTGAACCGATCCGGCCGGAGCAGCGGGCTCCAGGCCACGGCCGCGAGCATGCCCGCGATCGCCAGCGCGACCACGGCGCTGGCGCCGGAGGTGCGCTCGCCGACGTCCTCGTCGCGGACGTGGAAGAGGCGGTGCTGCAACCGCGCCGCGAAGTCCGGCGAGGGCTCGATGCGCGGCAGCGTGCGCACCAGCTCGAGCCCCTGCCGCATGACGCGGTCATAACGGCCGCAGGCGACACAGTCCTCGATGTGGCGACGCCAGCGCGCGGCCTCGAGCGGGTCGACCAGCTCGTCGAGATATTCGGAATAACGGGCCAGAAACTCCTGGCAGGTCATTCGGTACTCCCGGGGGTGCAACCCACAGCCGCGCCGCTGCCGACGGGCGGCGCACCGTCCGACTCGCCGGCGACCAGGCCGGGCTCCCGTGTCGGCGGGTCTGTTCTACTGGCCCTGGCGGGTGGAGGTTCCCCCGGACGCAGCGCCGGGGGCCCGCAGGGCCGGCCGGGGCACTTGCTGGCTGCGGCGGGAGCAGCCGTCCCGGCGTCCGGCGGAGCCATGCGTGGGGCCGGCGAAGCCCCCGGATTCCGCGCCGCCATGGTGCGGCCGGGATGACGAAGGGGCCGCCGGTGGCGAGCGACCGCAAGAACCTGCGGCGCCTGCGCGCCTACCGCCGGCGTTGAGGGGGCGCGGACGGCCATAGCTACAGGAGCGCGGTCGCCGAGCCGCGCGTCAGCGCCGTGCCGCCCTGGCGCGACGTGAATGACGAAGGGCCGGGGGTTTGAGCCCCGGCCCGATCGGCACAACCCGTTCCCCGCGGCTCGCCCCCCGCGCCTCGCGGAGGGCGAGATCCGGCTACTGGAGCATCGGCGCGATGATCTGCGCGAAGTTGTTCCGCGCACGGTTCAGCCGGCTCTTCACCGTGCCCAGGTTCACCCCCGTGATGTCCGAGATCTCCTCGTAGGTCTTGCCTTCCATCTCGCGGAGCACGAACACCACCCGATGATGCTCCGGCAACTGCGCCACCGCGCGCTCCACCATCTCCTTCAGGTGCCGCTTGCGGAACAGGTCGTCCGGCCGGTACGTGTTGTCCTCCCACTCCAGCGGCCGGTGGTCCGCCTCCCAGTTCTTCTTGATCGTCTGGAAGAGGACGAGCGGGTTGCGCGAGCGGTTGCGCAGCTCGTTCTTCGCCAGGTTGCTCGCGATCGTGTACACCCACGTCGAGAACTTCTTCGACTGGTCGAACCGGTGCAGGTGCCGGTAGACTCGAACGAACGTCTCCTGCACCAGGTCCTCCGACCGGTCGCGGTCCCCGATCGTCCGATAGATGAAGTTCAGCAGCCGGACCTGGTACCGCCCCACCAGCTCGTTGAACGCCCGCTTCTCGCCCGCGAGGAACTGGGCGACCAGACTGCTGTCGTCCAGCTCTGTCAAGGGTTGCGGCCGCGGCCTGACCTGGCCCTTGGTGGCGCGCGTCGCGACGTCGATCATGGCATCCCCCGTTCCGGGCAAGAGGGCGGAGATTCCGACCCGGCGGCTTCGCTCGGGTCTCGCGGCCTCCGGGTGGGCGGGCACGGGTGCAGATTCCGTACCACGCGCCTTCCCGGCCGCCAGCCGGGTCTCCAGATCGCAACTTACAGCACCGCAGTGACTTGTGACGGCATGCCGCGACCGGGCGCCCGCGCGGCGTGTCCCCTCACAGGGACACGCGCCGCGGAAAAGTGGACACTCTCTAGTGCATGCTCTTCAAAGCGTAGCCCGCCGCGTAGAGCAGCGTGCACACGGTCTTCGCATCCGTGATCTCGCCCGCCCGTACGCGGTCGAGCGCTTCCGAGAGCGGGAGGACGACGGGCTCGAGGAACTCGTCCTGGTCCAGGGAGGTGCGACCCTGCGTGAGGTCCAGCGCGAGGAAGAGGTGGATGCGCTCGTCGCAGAAGCCGGGGGTCGTGTAGATGGTGGTGAGCGGCAGCAGCCGGCCGGCGATGAGGCCGGTCTCCTCCTCGAGCTCCCGCCGCGCACAGACTTCCCAGTCCTCGCCCGGCCGGTCCGGCCGGCCGGCAGGGACCTCGAACAGGTAGCCCCCGGCGGCGTACCGGTACTGCCGGATCAGCAGGATCCGGGGGTCCGGTGCTGCCGGGTCGTCGAGCACGGGCAGCACCGCGGCGGCGCCGGAGTGGCGGATGAACTCGAGCTGACCGACCGAGCCGTCCGGGAAGCGGACGGTGTCCACCGAGAGGTCCACGATGCGGCCACGGTAGACCGGGCGGCGCGCGACGAGCCCCGGGCCGGGGGGCGCGGAATCCAGGTTCATCATCCTCGATCCGGTCCTGAGGGGATAGCGGCGGAAGGAAGGCGGCGCCTCACTCCTCCACCCGGTGGACCTCGACGGGCCCGACGCCGAGGGCGCGCAACGGCCCCGTGACCTGCTCGGCGTCGCCGATCACGACGATGGCGAGGCGTCCGCTGCGCAGGTGCGTGCGGGCGACGCGGTGGACGTCATCCGGCGTGACCCTGGCGAGACTGGCACCGTAGTCCTGGAAATAGGAGTCGGGCAGGCCGAACGTGACGATGTCGCCGATGCGGGCGGCGAGCTGCTCCGTGGTCTGGAGCTCGAGCGGCAGGATGCCCGCGAGGTAGTCCCGCGCGGCCGCCGTCTCCTCCTCACTGGCGCCCTTCTCGCGGAGCAGCGCGATCTCCTTGAGCGCCTCCTCGACGGCGCGCGCCGTCACGTCCGTGGCGACGGCGGCCTGGACGAGGAACGGCCCGGGCTGGCGCCGGAAAATGAAGGCGCTGCGCGCGCCGTAGGTGAAGCCGTGCCGCTCGCGCAGGCTCAGGTTGAGCCGGCTGGTGAACGCGCCGCCCAGGATGGTGTTCATCACGAGCAGCGGGAAGTAATCCGGGTGCTGGCGCTGGACGCCGACGTCGCCGATGCGGATCTCGGACTGGACCGAGCCGGGCCGATCCACGACGAAGATCGTCGTCGACCGGACGGCGCCAACGACCTCGAACTCCGTGGTCGGCGGTGTGGCCGGCGGCCAGTCCCCGAAGAAGCGGCGCCCGAGCCGCTCGGCCCGCTCGATGTCGATCGCGCCGACGAGGATGAGCGACGCGGTGTTCGGCAGGTAGTGCGCGCGGTAGAACGCCTCCACGTCGTCGCGCTGGAGGCCGGTCACGCTCGTGGCCGTGCCGATGAGCGGGCGGGCGTAAGGCACCTCCGGCGCGAAGATGAACCGGGCCGCCATGTCGCTGGCCAGCGCGCGGGGCTCCTTCCGGCGCTGCATGATCTCCGCGAGCTGCTCGTCCCGCAGCCGCGCCACCTCGTGGTCCGGGAAGACGGGGCTGCGCACGACCTCCGCGAACAGCTCGAGTGCGGGCTCGATCCGCTCCGCGGGGACGGTGATGTGGGCGGAGGCGGCATCCCAGTTCGCAGCCGCCTCGAACTCGACGCCCAGACGCTCGAACGCCCAGGCCACCTCCTCCGCGGAACGCGCGCGCGTGCCGGTCTCGAGCGCGCGCGCCGTCAGATGGGCGAGGCCGGCCTTGCCAGCGGGGTCGCTCGCCGCCCCCGCATCCACCAGCAGCGCCGCAGTCACGAGCGGCAGGTCGCCAGCGCGCGCCGCGATGACGGTCAGGCCGTTCTCGAGCCGGCGCCGCTCGAGGCGGGGGAACGCAAAGGGGCGGATGGGTCCCGGGGAGGGCGGCTGGCTGCGGGCCGGTGCGCTCACGACGCTCTCCTTCACTTGCGCGGCACGTATTGCAGGGTGGCGCGGTTTTCCTCCACGATGCGGGATTCGGCGAACTCCCTCACGGCGCGTGGCGTCACGGCGCGAATGCGGTCCAGCTCCGTGTTGATCCGCTCCGGATCGTCGAAGAGCATGGTGAACATGGAGAGCAGGTCCGCGCGCTCGTCCACGCGCTGCAGCTCGGAGAGCTGGCGGGCCTCGATGAGGTTCACCGCCCGCTCGACATCCACGGCGTCGACGTTGCGCAAGGTCGCGAGCTCGCGGTCGAGCGCGGCCTCGAGGGCGTCCGCCGTCACGCCGGGCCGCGCGGTCGCCCAGACGACCAGCATCGACGCGCCCACGACGATCGGGAAGGCGTACGCCGTCACGTCCTGCGCCACGCGCAGATCCCGGATCAGGCGGCGATACAGGAGCGACGCCTTGCCCCACGCCAGCACGTACGCCGCGACTGCCGCAGGATAATAGTCGGCTGCGCCGAATGGCGCGATGCGGAACGCCACGTAGACGCGCGGCAACGAAATGTCCTGCTCGACCACCTGGCGCACCGGCGCACCCAGGATCGGCGGCAGCTCCGTCACGCCCGGGATCGGCGGCACGGGGGGGCCGGGCGGGATCTCGCCGAACCAGTGCCGAACACGCGCGAGCGCATGCGCGGGATCGATGTCGCCGCACAACGTGAGGACGGCGTTGTTCGGCGCGTAGTACGTCCGGAAGAACTGCTCGACATCCTCCAGACTCGCGGCATCCAGGTCCTCCATCGACCCGATCACCGAGTGATGGTAGGGGTGCTCCGGCGGGTAGACCATCGCCTGGATCCGCTCGTCCCAGTCGCCGTACGGCTGGTTGTCCACGCGCCAGCGCCGCTCGTTCTTCACCACGTCCCGCTGGTTGTCCAGCTTCGCCTGCGTCATGGCCGGCAACAACCACCCCATCCGGTCTGCCTCGAGCCAGAGCGCGAGGTCGAGGTAATGGGCAGGCAACGTCTCGAAATAGTTGGTCCGGTCCAGCCAGGTAGAGCCGTTCAGGGTGCCGCCCGCCTTCTCGATCAGCGCGAAATGCGCCGTCTCGGGCACGTGCTCGGAGCCCTGGAACATCATGTGCTCGAACAGGTGGGCGAAGCCGGTGCGGCCGGCCCGCTCGTCCCGCGACCCGACCCCGTACCACAGGTTGGTCGCGACGACCGGCGCGCTCGGCTCACGCGAGAGGATCACGCGCAGTCCGTTGTCCAGGCGGAACCGTTCGAAGGGGATCCGTAACACCCTTCTCGCTCCTCGTCGGCTGTTGGGGGTCCGGCCGGCCGGCAACCGATCGGGGCCGGCGCTCGACGGCGACGGCAATGCCGCGCCGGGCGGCCCGGGGCGGCAGGCCCTCCTGTCTGCATTTAGTGTACTCGGGCGGTTCGGGAAACGCCATGTTCAGATGGGCCGACCGCCCGCGCCGCCGCGCGGCCGGGGCGCCGCGGCGCAGCTCGCGCGGCCGCCACCGGCGCCGGTGGCGGCCGGCCACCGGGGCCGCCCGGCGCCCGGGCGTCTCTCCCGTCCTACCCCGCGTACAGGTCCGCCGGGTCCGCCGCCGCGAGCTCCATCAGGAACCCGGCGATCCGCTCGGTCGCCGCGCGGAAGAACGCCGCGCCCTTTTCGGCGGTGGCCGCGCGGGGGTCCCCCACGCCCGTGTCCTCCGTGACCTGCGTCCAGCGGCGGGGCGCCCACGCCCAGCCCTCGCGCAGGGCGGCGACGCGGAAGGCACGCGCCCGGCCGGACCCCGCCTCCTCGAGGCGCCGCACGAGCTCGGGCGCCAGGTGCAGCACGACGCTGGTCTCGAGCTCGCCCGCATGGTCCCCGGGGTCCCGGAAGAACGGGCGCGGGTCCACGCAGGCATACCAGTTGAGCACGCAGATGAACAGTCCGAGCTGCGGCTGGAGCTCGCGGATGGCCGGGCGGAAATCGTTGCCGCCGTGGCCGTTCAGGATCACCAGCTTGCGGACGCCCTGCCCATCCAGGGAGCGGGCGAGGTCAGCGAGCACCGCCGCCTGCGTGGTCGGATTCAGGTTCAGGCAGAACGGGATGTCGAGCTGCCCCGTCTGCACGCCGAAGGGGACGGCCGGCAGCACGACGAGGCGCACACCGGACTCCCACGCGATCCTGGCCGCCTCGGCGGCGACCCGCTCGGCATGGAGCGTGTCCGTGCCGTACGGCAGGTGGGTGTTGTGCGCTTCCGTCGCGCCCCAGGGCAGGACGGCGAGGTCGTAGCTCCCCGTGGCGACGGACTTCCAGTCGGTTTCCGCCAGAATGTAGGGCCGCGCGGCCAATCGGACCTCCATCGCGATGCCTTTACACTTTCACGAGCGCCGTGGTGGAAAGTAACACCGGATGGCGACAGCGCGAAGCGCTCGCTAACGGCCCGCGGTCAGCGACGGGGCGGCGCGCGGCGGCGCGTTACCGCCCTCCCACCAGCGCGGCGGCCGGGAAGATCAGGCTCTCGCGCAGCACGTAGCGCCAGCGCTGCTCGGGCACGCGATCGATGGGGCTCCCCGGCGCGGGGGCGCGGTACGGACGGATCCCGGCGCGCCGCGCCAAGAGCTCGAGCCGCAGCATGTGGAACGGGTCGCTGACGACGAGGGCGCTCTCCAATCCGCGGGCTCGCATCAGCGCCGCCGCCGCGCTGACCGACTCGGCGGAGGTCATGCCCTGGCGCTCGAGCAGGATCGCGTCCGGCGGGACGCCGTGCTCCTCCGCGTACCGCCGCGCGACCTCGCCCTCACTCACCGAGTCCCCGGCGCCGACGCCGCCGGTGAACACGAGCATGGGTGCGAGGCCCTGGCGGTACAGCGCGAGGGCGTGATCGAGGCGCGCGCGCAGCACGGGCGAGGGCCGGCCGTTGTACTGCGCCGCGCCGAGCACCAGGATCGCGTCCGCGGGGCGCAGCGCCGGCCTCGCGCCCGCGACCAGGACCAGCGCGACCGTCGCGGCCCACACGAGGAGCGCGCTCGCCGCGAGGGCGAGGACCGCGCGCAACCAGATCGTCCCGGCGTCGCTCATCGCTCAGAGTGGCTGGGCCAGCCGCTCGCGGAGCACGGACGGGCCCACGGTCTGGAGCAGCATCGCGCGCGCGGCCTCCGGACCCTCCGCCACGCGCTCTTCCGCTTCCTCGAGGAGCTGCACGTCCGCGCGTTCCGCCACGTAGCCGGCGCGCGCGAGCGCGGTGTGCGCGGCATCCTCCCAGCCGACGGCGGCGGAGGCGAGCGCGGCGAGCACGTGGGCCTCCGCGTCGTCCTCGCGCTCTTCCGCGGCGCGGACCAGCTCCTGGGCCGCCTCTTCCATCCTCCCCTGCTCCGCGTAGAGCAGGCCGAGGAGCACGCGCGTCCACGAGTCGTCCGGCGCGAGGTCGAGCGTGGTCTCCAGCTCCGCGATGGCGCCCTCGGCATCGCCCTGGAGCGCGAGCGCGGCGCCGAGCTCGCTGTGGACGGCGGGGTCCTCGGGCGCGAGCTCCGCCGCCGCGCGCAGATGGGTCATCGCCTCCTCGAACAGGCCCTCGCGCGCGAGGTACGCGCCGTACTGGAGCCGTGCCGTTGGAAGGTCGGGCGCGGAGAGCGCGGCCAGGCGGAGCGCGGCTTCGGCCTCCGGGTCATCGAAGGCGGCGAGGCCGGAGCCGGCCAGCGCCAGGAGGTGCGGGTCGGCGGGCTCCTCCGCGAGGCAGCGGCGGAAGTACTCGTAGGCCATGCCCTCGTTGCCCAGCTCGCGCTCGGCGACGCCCAACCAGCACAGCAGGTATGGATCGTCCGGCGACTCCTCGAGGCCGCGCGCCAGCACGTCCGCCATCTCCGCCCAGCTCCCCTCATCTCCGAGGGCGAGCGCTTCATGCAACACCTGCTCGACATCTGCCATACGGCTTCCCGCGATCCCAGCGCCGGGCGTTCAGGCCCCGAACCTGGCGAGGCGCCCGGCGTGCGCCAGCGCCAGCGACATCAGGTGCTTCGCCGCGAAGATGCCCAGCTCGCCCTTGCGGCACTCGCGCTCGCCGAAGCCGGTGACGCCGCCGCCACGCGCCCACTTCGATGCGATCAGCACCGGCACCGGATGCCAGGAATGGGCGCGCATGCGAGAAGGCGTGGAATGATCGCCCGTCACGATGAGGACGTCCGGGGCCAGCGCCTCGATGCGCGGGATCAGCGCGTCCACGGCCTCGATGGCCTTCACCTTCGCGAGGAAGTCCCCGTCCTCGCCCCGCGAGTCCACGTACTTGAAGTGGATGAAATGGAAGTCGTAGCTGGTGAAGGCGCGT
The DNA here is from genome assembly GCA_036381195.1 of Longimicrobiales bacterium. Lineage (GTDB taxonomy): Bacteria > Gemmatimonadota > Gemmatimonadetes > Longimicrobiales > RSA9 > RSA9. The sequence continues at coordinate 71,763 of DASVDH010000022.1, forward strand.
TCGAGCGTGGCGACGCTGCCCTCGTCCGTCTCCGGCACGGGCGCGACGTCCATGCCCAGCAGGCGCGCGAGCCCGCGGTACATCGGATAACGCGCGATCGCCAGGCCGCGCAACTTGAAGCGGTCCGCGAGCGAGGGGTAGCGCTCGTACGCGGCGAAGCCGCGGGCCAGCAGGCCATTGGCCCTGGGCTCGTCCGCGAGCGCACGCGCGGCGGCATCCAGGATGTCCTGCACGATGCGCGCGGTGCGCTCGGCGCCCTCGGCGAGCGGGCGCACGTGCAGCGGCGGCACGCCGGTCTCCTGCGGGTCCGTGTCCGAGAGCGCGGCGGAAAGGCCGCCGCCGCGCAACACCATGACCGCGCGATGCTCCTTCTCGGGCTCGAAGAAGAGCTCGACGCCCTCCGGCGCGGGCACGTCGGCCCGCAGGCGCTCGACCAGGCGGCGGTTCTCCGCGTCCGACGGCCGACCCGCGCGGCGGTCCACGACGCGGCCCTCCGCGTCCAGCGTGGCGAAGTTGAGCCGCGCGGCGACGTCTCCCTCGCGCAGGTCGAATCCGACGCCGAGCGCGCTGAGCACGCCGCGGCCGATGTTCCAGCGCACGGGGTCGTAGCCGAAGAGCGCGAGATGGCCGGGGCCGCTGCCGGGCGAGATGCCGGGCGCCACCGGCTCGAGCATGCCCACGGCGGCTGCACGCGCGAGCCGGTCGAGGTTCGGTGTGCTCGCGGTTTCGAGCTCGGTGCGCCCGCTCTCGGGATCGGGGAGTCCGCCGAGCCCGTCCATCACCACGAGGACGATGCGGCTCTCCCCGTGCTCCACCAGATCGTCCGGCAATGCGACAGCCATCTGGCTCCTCCGCGGTGGTCCGCGTTCGCGCCCGGTCCTGGCCGAATCCAGCGGGCGGGGGCGAGAGCGGCCCCTCCCGCCACCGCCGCGCCGCCGGCGGCGGCGCGGGGCGAGGGTGCACGACGCTCGCTCCGCGCTTCCAACCCGGCGGCTGCTCCACGCCGGCCGAAAGCTAGCCGGAGGCGGGCGCGCCGTGCAATGTCCGTTCCGGTGGGCTGTACGCACGCCCGCTGGCCCGCAAGCGGTTGCCGCGGCCCGCACCGCGCATCATCCTTCGCCCACGCACATGCGGGACCGGAAAAACCCGGCGCGTGACCCTCGAGCCCTGGAGTCAACCGAATGAAGCCGTTCGCGATGGAGCGCTGGCAGTCCACGTACGAGAACCGGGTGGCCTACAACCTCTCGGAGAGCGGGGTGCATCCTCTCACCTTCGGCGAGCTGGTCGAGATGGCGGGGGCCTCCCGGGGCATCGTCGGCACGCCACTCTCCTACGGCCAGTCCAACGGCAGCGATGAGCTGCGCGAGCACATCGCCCGGCTGTACCCGGGGGCGAGCGAGGCCAACGTGGTGGTCACCAACGGCAGCGCCGAGGCGAATTTCGTCACGCTGTGGGAGCTGCTCGAGGGCGGCGGCGACGTCGCCATGGTGCTGCCGGCCTACATGCAGGCGCACGGTCTCGCCGAAATGTTCGGTGCGCGGGTGGAGGCGATCTGGCTGCACGAGGAGCAGGGCTGGCAGCCGGACCCCGACGAGATCGCGCGGGCGATCACGGAGCGGACGCGCGTCGTCGTCGTCACCAACCCCAACAACCCCACGGGCGCGGTGCTCGCCAGCCAGGCGCGCGATGCGCTGATCCGCGCGGCCGACCGCGTCGGCGCGTGGATCCTGGCGGACGAGGTCTACACGGGCGCGGAGCTGAGTGGCCCGGAAACCCGCTCGTTCTGGGGGCAGTACCCGCGCGTCGTCGCCACCGGCTCGCTCTCGAAGGCGTACGGCTTGCCGGGACTCCGCATCGGCTGGCTCGTCGCGCCGGCGGACCTCGCAGCCCGCCTGTGGGCGCGCACGGACTACACGACCATCTCGCCCGGCGAGCTGACGGACCGGCTCGCCACGCTCGCGCTCGACCCGACGCTCAGGCCGCGCCTGCTCCAGCGCACGCGGGCCATGCTCCACGCCGGCCTCGAGACCCTCACCACCTGGGCGCGCGCGCTCGGGATCTTCCGGTTCCGGCCGCCCGACGCCGGCGCCATCTGCTTCCTGCGCTACGAGCTGCCGGTCGCCTCGCTCGAGCTGGCCGAGCGCCTGCGCGCAGAGCAGGACGTGCTGGTCGTCCCCGGCGCACACTTCGGCATGGAACACTACCTCCGCATCGGCTACGGCCTGCCGCCTTCCGACCTCGCCGCCGCGCTCGAGCGCACGGGCACGCTGCTGCGCGAGCTGGCCGGGCCTCGTTCCGGCGACTGATTCCGGCGAAAAGCGCGTCCCGGGCGCCCCCGCGGGGGCGCCCGTTTCGCGTTCTGGCAACGCAGGATGCGGCATATGGATTGCGCTCTTCTCCATGCGGAGATGGCGGAATTCTTTCCGGGAGGTGCGCCGTGCGGATCACCCGAGGACCTCGCAGCCGGACGGCGCTGGTCCTGGGCCTGGCGGCCGGGATCGCCAGCGCGAACGTGGACCGGGGCACGGGCGCCGCAGACAGGGAGGCGGCGGACAGCGAGGCGGCGGCTTCGCTGCGTCTCGTGCTCAACACAGCGGCGTATCGGCTCCATGTCTACGAGAACGGCGAGCGCATCCGCAGCTATCGCGTGGCGGTGGGCAAGCCGGGACACCGTACGCCGCGGGGCGCCTACCACATTTCGCGCGTGATCTGGAACCCGTGGTGGCACCCGCCGAACCGCCCGTGGGCGCGGGGCAAGCGGCCCGTGCCGCCGGGGCCGCGGAACCCGATGGGCCGGGTCAAGCTGTACTTCCGGAACCTCTATTACATCCACGGCACGCCGTACCGGCGCAGCCTGGGCAGGCCCACCTCGCACGGGTGCGTGCGGATGGCGAATGCGGACGTCATCGAGCTGGCGAGGCTGGTGCACGAGCACGGCTCGCCCAACGTGCCGCGCTCCCTCATCGACCGGCTGGTGGCGAATCCACGCATGACCCGGACGATCTGGTTGCAGCGCCCCGTGCCGTTCCGCGTGGTGGCGCGCCGTGCGGAGGTGTTCGACGGCCGGCTGGAGGTGTACGCCGGCGCCCACGGCGACCGGCCCGGCTTGAAGGCCGAAGTCCTGGCCGCGCTGGCGGACGCGGGTCTCGACGCGCAGGAGCTGGACGCGCGGCGGATCGAGCACGTGCTGCGCATGGCCGGCGAGGGCGACGTCTCGGTGCCACTCTCGACGCTGCGCGCTCCCACGGCAGCCGGCCCGGCCCTGGGGTGAGGCGGCTGGCCATGGCCAGGATCCTGGTGGTGGAAGACAACCTGGACCTGCTCACGATCCTGCGCGAGCTGCTCTCGGCCGAGCACGAGATCGCGACCGCGAGGCGCGGCGAGGAGGCCATCGAGGTGGCCAGGACGTTCCGGCCCGACGTCGTCATCCTCGACCTGCAACTGCCGTCCATGGACGGCATCGAGGCGGGCCGGTGGATCAAGCGGGAACTGGGGCCCGCGGGCCCGGCGATCCTGGCGCTCACCGCTCTGGCCGGCGCGGGCGACGCGGAGGCGGTCCTGCGCTCGGGCTGCTGCGACGCCTACATGGCCAAGCCTGCCTCCCTGGACGCGATCCGCGCGAAGGTGGACGAGATCCTCCGGCTCAGGCGGGCGGCGTGACGGTGCGGCGCGGGCCGGCCGCGTCGCCGGCCACGCGTGACACACCGGGAGCCGCAGTCGGCTGCGGGGCTCGGGGCCGCCCCCGTCACCGGCCATGGGAGCATGGCCACGCGGCGTGCCGGCCCCCGCCACCTGGCCGCCTGCGGCGCCGGGGCGGCCCTGCCGCACGCGGTGGCGCACCCGGGGCGGCGCCGCCGTAGCGCCAGAGCGACACCTTCCGCGGGCCCTCGCCCCCTGGCCCGGCGGAATCCACGAGATGGTTGACTTTGGGCCAGGTCATCGCTATGGATAGGCGCTGGAACGGCGCTTGCATTTCCGATTTGGCCCGCGGCAAACGTTCCACTCACGGGCCCCTGGCGAGACCCATGCAGCCGCAAAGTCGCGACGACCGGCGCCCGAGCGAAGGCGCCGCGACCGGGGAAACCCGCCGGCCCCCTCCGGCGGGACCGTCTGGCCGTCCCCTTGCGAAGCTGCACGGGGATGAGGCCGGCCAGGGGCTCTCCGAGTACGCGGTGATGATCGGCGTGGTCGCGGGCCTCGTCGCCCTCGCGCTGATCTTCATGGTCGAGAAGATCAAGGGCGTGCTCGAGTACCTGGATCGGTGGCTCTGAGTCGGAGCACGTCGCCTCCCCGCCGCACTCCGCTCCTCACCCGCACGAGAACAACCGGGGCCTGAACCCCCGATCCGGCCGTCATCGCCGAGCCAGCCGCATTGCGCTCGACGAGGAGCGGCGAGCCGCGGCCGCGGCTCCGGGCGGTTCGATGCGCCAGCCTCCGCGCGCCCCGGCCAGCCCGTCAGTGCACGTGCCCGCCTGCCCGGTGCTCCTTCCGCTGGAACGCGAGGAATTCGTGCACCGCCGCGAGCGCTTCGGGGTCGCGCGTGGTGATGCGGACCTCGCCGCCGCGCGGCAGCTCGCGGAACGTGTAGCGGATGTGCTCGCGGCGGGCGGCCATGACGCGCGTGCCGGGGACCTCCTGCGCGTGCACGAAGCCGGGCGTGCGGAAGTCTCCGCGAGCAAACGCCTCCGCGATCTCCCGTAGATGGGCGCGGATGATGGCCACGCCCTCGGCATCCTCCACGTCCCGCTGCAGCTCGATCCGGCCGCCGTCCTCCAGGGAGTCGAACCGGTGGGTGGAAGTGTACTGGTCGACACCCATCCCCACTCTGCCGCGCTCCTGCAGGGCGGCGAAGGCGGCATCGCTCCCCGCGGATCCGGCAGGCGACGTCGTCGCAGCGGGCGACGGGGCAGCGGCGCCGTCCGCGGCGCGGCCGGCCTCGGAGGCGTCGTGTGCGGTCTGGCCGCCGCAGGCGGCGAGGGCGCCGAGCGAGAGCGCGAGAAGGGCTGCACGCATGCTGGTTGCCTCCTGTTGGTCGAGCGGACGGTACGCCGAGTGACGTCTCCGTGTTCCGCGGCGGCACGCCCACACCGCTGGCCGCGCAGCCACGACGTGCCCGGCGTGCACGGCCCGACTTGCGGGCGGCGACGTGACGGCCTAACACTAAGGCCCTCCCCACAAGCACAAACGGCGCGGCCCGCAGTCGCGGCCGCTCGTTCGACCCGGAGCTCCCGAACTGAAGGAGGAAGCGTGGACGCTCGCACAGCCCGGCCCTCCGCTGCCGCGCACGCCCTCGTGTGCCTCGGCGCCGCTGTGGTCCTCGCCTGCGATCCCGGCGCCGGCATCATGCCCGCCGACCTGGTGCTCACCAACGGCAAGGTCGTGACGGTGGACTCGCTGCGGCCCGAGGCTGAGGCGGTCGCCATTGCCGGCGACACCATCGTGGCCGTGGGGACGAGCGAAGAGATCGCGCGCTACATCGGCGAGACCACGCAGGTCATCGATCTCGAGGGCCGCCTCGCGGTGCCCGGGTTCATCGAGGGGCACGGCCACTTCATGGGGCTCGGGCAGGCGCGTATGATCCTGGACCTCTCGCAGGCCGGGACGTGGGAGGAGATCGTCGCCATGGTCGCGGCCGCGGCGGAGAAGGCGGAACCGGGCGAGTGGATCCAGGGACGTGGCTGGCACCAGGAGAAGTGGAACCCGCCGCCGGCGCGGACGGTCGAGGGCGTACCCACGCATCACGAGCTGAGCCGCGTCTCGCCACGCAACCCTGTCATCCTGACGCACGCCAGCGGGCACGCATCGTTCGTCAATGCCCGCGCGCTCGAGCTGGCGGGCATTACCCGCGCGACGCGCAATCCTCCGGGCGGCGAGATCGTGAAGGACGGGCGCGGCGAGCCGACGGGCCTGCTGCGCGAGACGGCGCAGGGTCTGGTTCGCCGCATGCTCGAGCGCGACCGGGCGCAACGCTCGCCGGAAATGATCCGGGCGGAGCGCAAGCGCGCCGTCGAGCTGGCGGGCGAGGAACTGCTCCGCAAGGGCATCACCAGCTTCCATGACGCGGGCTCCGACTTCGAGACGATCGATTTCCTGCGTGAACTGGCGGAGAAGGACAGTCTGCCCGTCCGGCTCTACGTCATGGTCCGGGGCGAGCCCAACGAGTCGCTCGCCGTCAAGCTGCCCCGGTACCGGATCATCGGCGCGGGCAATGGATTCCTCACCGTGCGCTCCATCAAGCGGCAGGTGGACGGCGCGCTGGGCTCCCACGGCGCGTGGATGCTCGAGCCGTACGCGGACCTGCCCTCCAGCACCGGGCTCACCCTGGAGCCGCTGGAGAGCATCCGAGGGACGGCCGAGCTGGCGATCCAGCACGGATTCCAGTTGAACACGCACGCGATCGGGGACCGTGGCAACCGCGAGATCCTGGACCTGTACGAGGAAATCTTCCGCGCCCATCCGGACCAGACGGACCTGCGCTGGCGCATCGAGCACGCGCAGCATCTGCATCCGGCGGACATTCCGCGCTTCGCCCAGCTCGGCGTGATCGCCTCGATGCAGGGCGTGCATGCGACGTCGGACGGGCCGTGGGTGCCGAAGCGCATCGGGGAGGAGCGCGCCCGCACGGGCGCCTACGTCTGGCGGGACCTGATCCGCTCGGGCGCCATCGTCACGAACGGCACGGACACGCCGGTGGAGGACCCGAACCCGATCGCCAGCTTCTATGCCTCTGTCTCGCGCCGGCTCCCGGATGGGTCGGTGTTCTACGGCGAGCAGCGCATGACACGCGAGGAGGCGCTGCGCAGCTACACGCTGAACAACGCCTACGCCGCATTCGAGGAGGACGTGAAGGGGTCCATCACGCCCGGCAAGCTCGCGGACATCGTCGTCCTCTCGCGAGACATCATGACCGTGCCGGAGGAGCAGATTCCCGGCACGCAGGTCGTTTATACGATCCTGGGCGGCCGCGTCCGGTACCAGGGGCCGCAGGGCGAGACGCCCCTCGACCGGTGAGGGTCGGGGGTCGGGTATTCCCGCGGGAACTGGCCGCGCCCGGCCCCTCGGCGATCCATCGCCGGGGTGGCGCCGCGGCCGTCCATCGGTGAGGAGGGATCTGAATGAAAACGGAGAGTCGAGTCCGTCACTACCGCTGGGAAGCACTGCCGCGGGAGCGGGTGACGGATGCGCTGGAGCGGCGCGTGATCACGGGCGAGCGCGTGATGATCGCGCACGTGTACCTGAAGCAGGGTTGCATCGTGCCGCGACACGCACATGAGAACGAACAGATCACCTACATCCTCGAGGGCGCGTTGCGCTTCTGGATCGGCGAGGACGAGGAGGAGGAGATCGTCGTCCGTGCAGGGGAGGTCCTGCACATCCCCTCGAACGTGCCGCACAAGGCGGAGGCGCTGGAGGACACGCTGGACGTGGACGTGTTCAGCCCGCCGCGCCGGGACTGGCTGACCGGCACGGACGATTACCTGCGCCGCACGTAGCGGCGGGAGGCGCGGGATGCAGCTCGGGCTGGAGGGCAAGGTCGCGCTGGTCGCCGCGTCGAGCAAAGGGCTGGGGCGCGCGGTCGCGGAGGAGTTGGCGGCGGAAGGCGCACGCCTGGTGCTCTGCGCGAGAGGCGAGGCCGCGCTCGCAGAAGCGCGGGACGCGATCGAGGGCGCCACGGGTGCCGCGGTGATCGCCGTGCCCGCCGACATCGGCGAGCCGGAAGGGGTGGAGCGGGTCGTGGCTGCGGCCCTCGACGCTCACAGCCGCGTGGACATCCTCGTGACCAACGCTGGCGGCCCACCCGCGGGCCCGTTCGAGAGCCACGCGCCCGAGGCGTGGCGGGATGCCGTGCGGATCAACCTCGAGAGCGTGGTGAACCTGACGCGCGCCGTGCTGCCCGGGATGAAGGAACGCCGGTGGGGCCGCATCATCAACATCACGTCCATCGCGGTCAAGCAACCGGTGGACGGGCTGATCCTCTCGAACAGCGTGCGAGCGGCGGTGACCGGCTTCGCGCGCACGTTGGCGAACGAGGTCGCGCCGTTCGGGATCACGGTGAACAACGTGCTGCCGGGCTACACGCGGACGCGCAGGGTCGAGGAGCTGGCGGAGCGGACGGCGGCAGCGCGCGGCATCACACCGGACGAGGCGCTGCAGGCCTGGGTCCGGGAGATCCCCATGCGCCGCCTGGGCGAGCCCCGGGAGCTCGCAGCGCTGGTCGCGTTCCTCGCATCGGAGCGCGCGGGCTTCATCACCGGCGTGTCCGTGCCGGTGGATGGGGGGTGGGCGAGGGGGCTCCTGTAGGAGCGGCGATTGCCGGGGCGCGCCGGGCTGCCGGGCGCCCCGGCGAGTCGCGCGCTTCGCTAGTCCCTGGGCAGCATGGCGCCCAGCACCGTCACTCCCGCGCCGCGGGCCGCGTCCATCGCGGAGATGACGTCCTGGTAGGTGAGCTGTCCATCCGCCTTCACGAACAGCACCTTGTCCGGGCGGTTGCTGTAGATCTCGCGCAGCCGCTGTTCCAGCTCGCCCGGGGGCACGGGCTGTGTGTTGATCGTCATGTTGCCCTGGGCATCGATCTCCAGCACGATCTGCGTGTTATCGGCTGAGGACGCGTCCTGCGGCTTTTCCAGGGGCAACTGCACGTCGATGCTCCGCTGTAGCTGCGGCACCACGATCATGAAGATCACCAGCAGCACGAGCAGCACATCGATCATCGGGGTCATGTTGATGTCCCCGATGTTCTTCTTCCCCGTGCCGCCCATCGAGATCGCCACGTCATGCCTCCTTTCCGTCCTGCGACTGGCGCCGGACCGGACGAGGGGAGCCGGCCGCCTTCATCACCGGTTCTCCTCCTCGTCATCGGGCTCCGTTCCGGGCTGCTGGTCCGTTACCGCCGCGACGACGCGGGCTCCGGCGGCACGCGCGAGCTCCATGGCGTCCAGGATCTCCTGGTACTTCAGCGAGCGATCCGCCTTCACGAAGAGCACGCGGTCCTGCGGCCGCGCATCGAATTCGCGCTTCAGCAACATGGCCGCGTCCTCGCGCCGGATCCGCTCCTTGTTCAGGAAGTAGTTGCCATCGCGGTCGATGCCGAGGGTCACCCGGCTCTCGTCATCGGGCCGGGACTTCAGGTGAACGCCCTCCGGCATCTGCGCGTTGAACCCTGCCACGAGCGCCGGTGTGACCAGCATGAAGATGATGAGCAGCACCAGCATCACATCCACCATGGGCGTGACGTTGATCTCGCCCATCACCTCCGACGAGTTGCCATCAACCTGCATGGCCATGGTCCACCTCCGGGCTCAGTGCCGGCGTGCCGCACTCGCGGCCTCGAGCTCGATCGTGGCGGTCCCGCGGCCGGATCCGCCGGCGAGCCGCGCCTCGTAGCGGATGAGGAAATCCATCAGCTCCTTGGACGCGTAGTTGATCTCCATCGACACGTAGTCGATGCGATTGATGAAGTAGTTATACAGCCACACGGATGGAATGGCGACGAGCAGGCCGAACGCCGTCGTGATCAGCGCCTCCGCGATACCAGCGGAGATGGCCGCCATTCCGGCGCTGCCTGTTTCCGCCATGCCCGTGAACGCGTTGACCACGCCCATGGTCGTGCCCAGCAGCCCCACGAACGGTGCCGTTGCGCCGATGGTCGCGAGCACGCCCAGCCCTTTGCGGAAGCGCGAGAGCTGCTCGAGCGTGTTCAGCTCGATGGTGCGCTGTACGGAGGCGATCTCCACGGCGGAGAGCGTCTTGTCCTCCGAGTGGAAGGTCAGGCTCGGGAACACGCGCCGGAACGCAGCGGCCAGGTGGCTCCGAGGATGCTTGGCAACGAGCTGCTCCGCCGCGGCGAAGTCCTCACGGGCGAGCGCGTCCGAGAAGGGCTTCGAGAAGGCGATGGTGGCGCGCCGGGACCGGCTGAAGTGCACCAGCTTCCGGATCGCGATGGCCGCGGCGTAAACCGACATACCCATGAGCACGAACACGATGCCCCGGGCGAACCAACCCATCGTTCCCCAGAGCTCGATCAGCGAGACATTCATCGTGGCTTCCTTTCCTGGCCGCCCGATCGGGGCGGCGGATCCGTGTCCTGAACTCGATTCAACGCACGGTGAACGTGATCGGCAGAGCAACCCACACCGTTACCTTGCGGTCGCGGTTGAGCGCGGGCGAGAAGCGCATGATGTCTGCGACCTTCAGCGCGGCCTCGTCCAGGGCCTCGTGGCCGCTCGACTCCTTTACCTGGTATTTCCGGACCTTGCCCTCCTCGTCGATGAGGAACCAGACTAGCACGGTGCCGCCGATCCCGGCATCGCGGAGCAAGGGCGGGTAGTACCGACTGAGCGCCCGCGCCACTTCTTCCCGGTTCTTCAGCTCCGGCGCGACCGTGTACGGCGTGAACATCGGCCCCGCGTAGACGTCCCCCGTGCCCCCCTCCACCGCCTTCCCGTCCGCCTTGCCTCCCTCGACGCCCTCGCCGGAGAAGTCCAACTCGTTCGTGGCGAACGTGGAGGGCGGCGGGATCTCGGGGAGGATGACCGTCGGCATCGAGAGGGTCTGGAACCCACGCGGCACGTCCTCCAGGGCCTCGGGCGGCGCCTCCACTCTGACCTCGGGCGGAGGAGGCGGCGGGGGAGGCGGCGGGATGGGCTCCTCCTCCGGGAGCTGGAACAGCGTCACCTGCTCCTCCGGCTCCTCGGTCTCCTGGCCGACCGCCAGCGTGGCCCAGACGAGACCCGCCACCAACGCGCCATGAAAGAGGAGGGAGACGAGCGTGGCGGCGGTGGCCGCACGTCCCTCCCGGCGAGGCTTGCTGGCGATCAGGTGCGCGAACATCTGCTGCTGCTCTTCCATGGTGACCTCCTGGCATCCAGCGGTGGTCCCGCCGGATCCGGCTACGGGTGTCCGGTCCGGTGAGAGGCTGCCGGCCGGCGATCTCGGCTGACGGGCTCTCGCGGCGCACGCACCCCGCTCCGGCCGCCCATTCTGCGAGGGCACGCGCGGGCGGACGCCCGGCGCCCGCAACTGGGCAGCCGAACCGGTGGCAGCGAGCCGGGACGCAACAGCTCCGTGCCGCTGCGCCCGGGCTCGGAGCCCGTCTCAGGTCCGATTCAGATGGAAGCCGACGGAGGGGGCACGACCGTGCTGCGCGCAGACAGCACGCCGGCACGGGCTGCGACCAGAACGGCCTGGAAGCTACGGTGGGTGAGTTCGAGGAGCCGGATGCGGGGCGCGTCCGGCTTCAGCGGTCGGCGCGGCAGAGTGGCACGGCACAGGCACCGCTCCCCGCGCGCGCGCATGCGCGCGCTGGGCGCCTCGCGCTCGGTGACGAACTCCAAGGACGGCGGCGCCGCCGCAAGCAGGGCCGAAGGGGCCGCCCCATCCGGCGCCGTCAGAGACGCAGCCGGCCACCCGTCCGGCAGCACTTCCGCGCCGGTGGCCAGGCCCGCTTCCGCCTCCACGGCGGCAGCGGGTTCAGGCGCCAGCGCGGGCGACCCGGCGGGGTACCCGCCGGGCAGCACCGCCTCGCCGGGGCTCGCCACTGCCGCCGCGGCCAGGAGCGCGGCGAGCGCGGCACGGCGGGCGAATGCTCGATGAGTGCCGGGCCGTCGGCCGACGGCGAGAATCCGCTTTCGCATACGTGTATGCACGTATAGGAACGGCCGGGCGGAACGTCAACACCCGCGCGAAGATATTTCCCCGGCGTCGCCGTGCCGGTGGACGGGGGGCGAGCGACGCCCCCCGTCGGGGCAGCGACGCCGGGGCGCTCCGGGCGGCCGGGACGCGCCGGGGGCGCAGGGCGCGCCGGGCGCCCCGGTCAGCCGCCCGTCCGGGTCACCGGCGCGGCCCGGCCACGGTGGCGGCTCCTTCAACGCCCGGCCGCCTCGGTCATCGCCTCTGCCGGGCGCTCCCGGCCGACGTCGAGGTGCCCGTGGTGCAGCAGCGTGTTGAAGACGAGGGCATAGGAGCCGAGCGTCTCGCCCCGCCACATGGGATTGAAGCTGAAGAGCACGACGTGCCCGCCTCCCAGCTTCACGTCCACGAGCGCCGGCGCGTTCGCGAGCTCGTGCCCGTTCATCAGGCCGCCGCTGATCAGCAGCTCCTTCACATCCGGGCTGAAGCGGAAGATCGTGCGCACATTGGCCGTGAGCGCCTGCTGGGCGCCGAAGCCGGCCGGCTCGCCCTGCTCCTCCCGGGTGCGCCTGAACTCCTCGACCGCGGCGCGGCCCATGTCCCGCGGCCGGCCCTGCACGATGTCTTCCTCGTCCAGCCCGCCGCGCCCGCTCCGCCGCGCCGTGGTGCTGCCGTCCTCGGTACGGCGTGGCGCGGCGGCCTGCGCGCCGAATCTGCCGCGCCCGCCACGGCCGGCCGCGCCCAGGGCGAAGACGGGGCCTTCGTCGAAGTAGACGCCGAGCTCCGTGCCATAGCCGTACGCGATCGGGCTCAGCGAATCCGCGAGGGTCACGCGGAACACGCCGCCCGGCGCCCAGAGGTCCTCCGTCTCGCGGATCCGCACCCCGTCGGCGAGGCCGAAATGGACGGGCAGGGCGGAGCTGTTGGTGAGCGTGATGAACGTGCCGCCCGCCTTCACGAACTCCTGGAGGTGCAGCACTCCGGTGAGCTCCAGCCCGCCGCGCATGTCGTCCGTCTCGGCCTGCCGCCCGATGTTCGGCGTGAGCTCCGTCCGCTTCCACGGGATGGGCTTCGGCCCGGTGAGGCCCCGCACGATGCTCAGCGCGTCGTTCAACGACGGGCCGAACACGATCACGTCGTAGCGATCGGCCAGGCGGGGGTCGTCGCGGACGTCGTGCACCGAGATGTAGTCGTACGGGATGCCGTACTCGTCGAACGCGATCCGCACCCAGCCCTCGTTCTGCGTGGTCTGCCACGTGTGCATCACCGCGATGCGCGGCGCGGCCACGGGGTGCGTGGGCACGGCAGGCGGGCTCGAGGCGCCGTAGGCCGTGAAGCCGAACTCGGGCGCGGCCGCCTGCAGCACCTGCACGGCTTCGGGGCTCGCGGGCACGATGAACGAGCCGGCGTTGTATGCCCGGCCGTCGTGCGTGAAAGCCTGCTCCGCGGCCTCGATGGCCAGCGCACGGTGGCGGAAGCGGAACGCGGCGAGGTTGTTGTCTCCGTTGTAGTTGATGAGGAAGACCCGGGCGCCTCGCGCGTTCTCGACGCGACCCGGCGCGCGGACCGGCTCCTCCACGAGCACCATGGGCGCGTCCAGGATGGCCGTGTCCTCCACCCGGACGGTCTCCACGTTGAACAGGGGGCCGAAGGTCCAGCCCGTGTCGTCGTAGGGGCGCGGGTCGTCCGGGTTGTAGTACTGCTTGTCCAGCAGCATGTCCGCCGCCCGCGAGTAGGGCTGGTCCATGCGCACCACGTAGCTGCCCGCCGGGAACTCGCGGCCGCCCGCCTCGAACGCCCGCGTGGCGCGGTGCACCTCGATCCCGTGCCGCTGGAGCAGCGAGAGCAGCTGCGCCTGCTGGCCCGGCCGCGGATCGCTCGCGGGCATCACGTAGGCGGCCGGCCCCTCCGTCCGCGCCTTGGCCACCGAGCGCTTGCTCTTGAGCCAGAAATTCGAGAGGTACTCCTCTCGGTGATCCGCGACCTCGCGCAGCGCGATCAGCAGCGCGCTCTGCTGGAGGTTCACGTTGTTCCGGATGGACCACACCACCTCGGGCAGCGGCGTGCTGGGCCGGTGCCATTGCCGGTCCACGTTCGTGCGCACGATCCGGTTCGAGCCGTCGCCGGCGCCCTGCGTCTCGTAGAACCGGCCGATCGAGTTGCGCATGTTCGCGATCCAGAACAGGTAGTTGGGCGCCCAGCCGTCGTAGAAGTCATGGGTGTAGACGCCCGGCACGCCGAACGCGGTCATGTCCTTGACTTCCTTGTAGGCGAGCCGGCTCCACTCGTTGACCAGGATCGGATCGATCCACGCGTTGTAGGGCCCCCGGCCGGTGGACGTGTAGAGGTAGGAGGCCGACTCGTGCAGGTCGTGCAGCACGGTGGGGTGGTACTCGAGGTACACCTTCAGCACGTTCTGCGTGAGCGCGAGCGAGAGCCCCATCCCGTCCCGGTTGTTGTCGTGCGCGACGTACTTGCCCCAGTAGAGCGGGCGGGGAGGCAGGTTCGCGTCCGGGTCCTTGCGCCGGGCCATGTGCAGGTCCACCACCTTGGCGCGGCCGTCCACCTCCACGATCGGCGTGGCCATGAAGATGAGGTTGTCGCGGATCGCGCGGATGTGCTCGGACTCCCCCACGGCCAGCCGGTAGACCAGCTCCATCAGCATCTCGGGCGACCCGGTCTCGGGCGAGTGGATCGCGCCGGTGGCGTAGTAGATCGGCTTCGCCTGGCGGATCAGCCGTTGCGCCTCCGCCTCGGGCGTCTTCCGCGGGTCGGCGAGGCGGGCCAGCATGTCCTTGTAGCGGTCCAACTCCGCGAGCGTCTGCTCATCGGCCACCACCACCAGGATCATTTCCCGGCCTTCCTCCGTCTCGCCGATGGAGAAGACCTTGACGCGGTCGGACGCCTCGTCCACCGCGCGCATGTAGCGGTAGATCTCCTCGGGGTAGCTGAGCACATCGGCGGCCCCGGCGATGTGGCCGAGTACCTGGAGCGGCGTGGGCACCGTGCTCGAGGCGGGCAGGTGGTCCACCAGCGGCGTGAGGAAGAAGGGCTCGGTGGTGAAGCGCTTGATGTCCGCGGTGTATGCCTCGTCCACCGGCTCCTGCGCCCGGGCGGCGGCGGGGAGCAGCAGGAGCAACAGCGCGGTCAGGACGTTGCGGGTGCGGCGCGCTGCGATGCGAACGGGTACGGAACGCATGGAGCACCCTCCGGTCGCGAAGGCGGATCCGCCCATGGAGCATGGAGGAAAGAGTCGCGGCAAGATGCGGGTTCTCGGGGGTGCGGACAAGGCCGGCACCCGAACGGCCGGGTGGCGCCGCGAACGTGCTGAGCAGCACCGTGCTGAAGCGCTCCCGCGCCATGGATGCCCCGACCACCTCCTGGCGCGGCGCCGCCCCATGGACCGCCGGCGGCCCGGCACGGCGGGCGTCGCACCGCCGCTGCCCGACGGGTGCGGAATCGAACGCGAGCAGTTAGACTGTCGCGTTCGCCGTGCCCCGGACGTTCTGCGCTCGGTGCCGCCGGCCGGCAGCACGGCGGCGGGGTAAACGACCCCCACGGCGAACGCAGGAGGCTCTGGCGACGGATACGGGTACGTGAGCGCGGACGGGGAACGGACGGAACGCGAGGGCGGCCTCAGCGACGTGGCTGTCCCGGGGGTGCCGGGCGGCGCAGGCGGCGCCGGGGCAGCCGGCGTGGCCGGCGAGCGAGCGGGCGCGGCATCGGCGCCCGTGGGTGCGCCCGCGGCGGCACGGGCCGGGCGCTTCGACCGCTCGATCGTCGAGGGGCCTGTGCTGCCGGCGGTGTGGAAGATCGCGTGGCCGACGATGCTCCACAACATCATCGGCGGGCTCCAGGGCATGGTGGACCACGCGATGGTGGGGCACTTCGTCGGCTACACGGGCAACGCCGCGATCGGGGTGAGCTGGCAGATCTTCCTGGTCGTGGTCGTGTTCGTCTCGTCGCTGTACGCGGGCATGGGCGTGCTGGTCGCGCGGTTCGCGGGCCAGGGCGACGGGGACAAGGTCAACCGCACGGTCTACCAGGCGTTCCTCACGTCGCTCGCGCTCTCGCTCGGGCTGGCGCTGCTCGGCTACTTCCTCGCGCCTGCGCTGCTCGACCTGGTGAACGCCGCCCCCGAGGTGAAGGCGGAGGCGCTCCCCTACCTGCGCGTGCTCTTCCTGTTCGGCTTCGGCTCGCTGTTCTTCTTCATGCTGGGCGGCGCGCTGCGCGCGGCGGGCGACGCGCGCACGCCGCTCCGCTACGGCGTCGTCGTGACCGTGCTGAACATCGTGCTGAACACCATCTTCATCCCGCTGCTCGGCACGGTGGGCGCGGCGGTGGGGACGGTGCTGGCGACCGGCGGCGCGGGCGTCTGGGCGCTGGTCATGCTCCTGCGCGGCCGCTGGGTGGTCGCGTTCCCGCGCGGCATGGGGCTGCGGCCCGACTGGAACATCATCCGCTCGCTGTTCCGCTTCGGCCTGCCCACGGGCATCCAGGGCATCGCGATGAACGTGGCGGGCGTGCTGCTCCTGCGCTTCATCGGCTCGCTGGAGCAGAGCGCGGCGGCGCAGGCGGCGTACGCGGTCGCCTACACGGAGCTGTTCTCGCTGATCACGTTCACGTCGGTGGGGATCATGGGCGCGACGGCGGCGGTGGTGGGGCAGAACCTGGGGGCGAGCCGGCCGGACCGCGCGATCCGCGCGGTGGCGATGGCCTCGCGCATCGGCCTCCTCGCCGCCGCGATCGTCGCTCTCCTGTTCCTCGCCATCCCGCGCGTGCTGCTGGGCGTGTTCGGCATGACGGACCCGGTCGCCGCCGACCTCGGCGTGCAGCTCATGCGGTATCTGAGCGTGTCCGGGTTCTTCATCACGGTCGCGCTCACCTACACGGGCGGGCTCCAGGGCAGCGGTGACACGCGCAGCCCGCTCTACATCTCGATCATCTCGCAGATCGTGGTGCCGCTCGGCCTCTGCTTCGTCTTCCAGGAGACGCGCGGCCTCCAGCCCGGCGACATCTGGCTCGCGATCGTGCTCGGCCACCTCACACGCGCGACCCTCAGCGTCGCGCGGTTCCGGCAGGGCAAGTGGCGGCAGATCGTGGTGGACATCGAGCCGGCGAGGACGTAGCCCCTCGTCCCCTGCCCCTCCCCGGGGCCGGGGCGGGGGCACCGCCTCCCTGCCGCCCGGGCGGGGGCGGGTGCCGCGGCGGAGCGGGAGCTTCGCTCTTGCCGCGCCGGCACCCGGGCGACGCCGGGCAGGGCCGGCGCGGCGTGTCCGCCTGCGTGATCGCCCGTCCCGCCATCGGACACCGGCCGGTCGGTCCGGCCGCGGGTTGCATCGTCGTTTCTCTTTGCAGGAACACAACATACACCGGTCGCCGGGCCTGGCACACCGCTTTCCCCCAGCGTGAGGCGGCTGTAAAGTCCCTCCCGGCCATCCCGGAGCCCGCGCCATGCAGACGACCTTCCAGGAGCTACGCCACGCGTTCCGCGCGCTTCGCCGTGCGCCCGGCTTCGCCGCCGTCGCCGTGCTGACGCTCGCGCTGGGCATCGGCGCGACGACCACGATCTACGCGATGCTCGAGCACGTCGTGCTCGATCCCCTGCCCTACCCGGACGCGGACCGGCTCGTGCGCATCCGGAACGCGGTGCCCGGCGTGGGCGCCGACGCGGAGTGGCACATCTCGCCGGCGCAGTACCTGTACTTCCGCGAGCACGCGCGCTCGTTCGACGAGATCGGCGTCTACCGGATCGGCGGGGCGATCATCGCCGGCCCGGACGGCGCCGTGCGCGCGAACGGCGTGATCGCGACCGCCGGCCTGCTGCGCATCCTGGGCGCGCGGCCGGTGGCGGGGCGGCTGCTCGAGGATGAGGACGAAGCACCGGGCGCCCCGCCCGTCGCCGTGCTCGCCCACGGCTTCTGGCAGAGCCGGTTCGGCGGCGACCCGGCCGTGGTCGGCAGGGTGATCGACCTGGGCGGGATCCAGGCCGAAGTCGTGGGCGTGCTGGCGGAGGGGGCGGACCTGCCGGAGGCGGCCATGACGGCCGGCCGGTTCCGGACCGACGTGTGGCTCTCGTACGGCTTCGACCCGACCAGTCTCCAGAGCCACACGCTGCCGGCGCTCGCGCGCCTCCGCCCCGGCGCGACGCTCGAGTCGGCCCGCGCGGAGCTGGATGCGCTGCGGACCGGCCTGATGGAGGCGTATCCGCAGATCTATACGCCTGCGCTGTTCGAGCGGCTCGGGCTCCAGACGGTCCTCCGCTCGCTCGAGGACGACGTGGTCGGCGACGTCGCCCGCAACCTCTGGATCCTGCTCGGCGCCGTCGGGCTCGTGCTGCTGATCGCGACGGCGAACGTCGCCAACCTGTTCCTCGTGCGCATCGAGGGCCGGCGCCGCGAGCTGGCGGTGCGGGCCGCGCTCGGCGCATCGCGCGCGGCGATCGCCCGGCACTGCCTCGCGGAAAGCGCGCTGCTCTCGCTGGCCGGCGGCGCGGCGGCGCTGGTGCTCGGCTCCTGGGGCCTCGGCTGGCTGACCTCGATCGCGCCGGTGGGGATCCCGCGGCTGGACGGAGTCCGGATCGACGCGAGCGTGGCCGGCTTCGGGCTGGCCCTCTCGCTCCTCGTTGCGGCTGGGCTGGCGGCGGTGGCGGCGCTGCGGCACGGCGCGTCCGGCGGCATCACGGCGCTGGGCGACAGCGGCCGGGGCGCGACGGCCGGACGCGAGCGGCAGCGGCTGCGCTCGGCCCTCGTCGCGAGCCAGGTCGCGCTCGCCCTGGTGCTCGTCGTCGGCGCCGGCCTGCTGCTCGAGAGCTTCCGTCGCCTGCGCGCCGTGGACCCCGGCGTGGATCCCGAGGGCGTGCTCACGATGGAATTGTACCTGCCGCCGGTTCGCTACCAGGACGACGCGGCGCGCTGGGCCTTCTACGAGGGGCTGCTCGAGCGGTGGCGCGCCCTGCCGGGCGTCGTCACGGCGGGGGTCGGCCTCGACGTCCCGTTCGGCGGCGGCTACGGCTGCACGGCGCAGGGGTTCGAGGACCGGGAGGTGTACACCCGCCTCGAGGACGCGGGGCTCACGACCTGCGCCGGCCAGACCCCCGTCACGCCCGGCTACTTCGATGCGCTCGGGATCCCGCTCGTCGCCGGCCGGACGTTCACGGAGGCGGACAACACGGCGCGAGGCGAGGCCGTCGCGGTGGTGAGCCAGGCGTTCGCGGAGCGCTTCTGGCCGGGCGAGGACCCGGTCGGCAAGGGCGTGGCGCCGAACGGCCGGCGGGATGGGCCGTTCTACCGCGTGATCGGCGTGGTCGGCGACGTGTACGCGAGCTCGGTGCAGGAGGAGCCGGCCATCGCGATCTACTACCCGACCGTTCCGGTCCCTGGCGCGGGGCCCTTCGGCGGCGTGCGCATGCTGGCCGTCGTGCGGACGGAGCTGGCGGATCCGGCGTCGCTGTTGCCCGCGATCCGCCGCGCCGTCGCGGAGCTGGACCCGGCCGTCGCGCTCGCCAACGTCGAGGAGCTGCGGACGGCCGTGGACCGCTCAATGGGCCGGCAGTCGTTCACGCTGGCGCTGCTCGGCCTGGCCGCGGGCATCGCGCTCGCGCTCGCCGCGATCGGGTTGTACGGCGTGGTCGCGTACGTCGTCGCACGGCGTACCGCCGAGATCGGCGTCCGCATCGCGCTCGGCGCGCGGGCCCGGCAGGTCGAGGGGCTCGTCGTCGCCGGCTCGTTCAAGCTGGTCCTCGTCGGGCTGGCGGGCGGCACCATCGCCGCGCTGTTGCTGACCCGGCTGCTGCGCGGGCTGCTCTACGGCGTCGAGCCGACGCATCCGGCGGCGTACGCCGCGGCGGCGCTCCTGCTGGCCGGCGTGGCAGGCTGCGCGAGCTGGGTCCCGGCGCGCCGCGCCGCGCGGGTGGACCCGGTCGTGGCGCTGCGGGCGGAGTGAGGGGATCGAGGACTGCCCATGGACACCATTGTTCGTGACCTGCGTTACGCGTTCCGCGCGCTGCGCCGCGCGCCCGGCTTCACCGCCGTCGTGGTGCTGACGCTCGCGCTGGGCATCGGCGCGAACACCGCGGTCTTCAGCGTGGTGAACGGCGTGCTGCTCCGGCCGCTGCCGTTCCCGGAGCCGGACCGGCTCGTCTACGTCGGCTGGCGCTGGGGCAGCGGCGCGGTGAACCCGAGCATCACGGCCTTCAAGTACGCGTTCCTGCGAGAGCACGCGCGCGTGTTCGAAGGCGTGAGCACGGAGCGGGCGTGGCTCACGGAGCTCGGCGAGGCCGGGGATGAGGTGCGCGGGCTGCGCGCGACGCCCGACGTGTTCCGCGTCAACGGCATCGCCCCGATGATGGGCCGCGCGTTCACGGACGAGGAGGCCCGGCCCGGCGCGGGCCCCGTCGTCGTCCTGAGCGAGGCCGTCTGGCGCACGCGGTTCGACGCGGACCCGGCCGTGCTGGGCCGCGCGGTGCGGCTGGGCGGCGTGCCCCACACCGTGGTGGGCGTGCTGCCGGCCGGCGTGCGCCTGCCGGAGCTGCCGGACTACGCGGACTTCATGGTGCCCTACGTGTTCGAGCCGGATCCGCGGGACGAGGGTCAGAACTACGTCGTCCGCGCACGCCTCGCGCCGGGGGTGACGCGCGAGCGCGCGGAGGCCGAGCTGCGTACGCTCTCGGCGCGCTTCCGGGAAGCGCATCCGGAGCTGATGGACGCGGACGAGATCGGTTTCACGCTGCTCGGGTACGGCGACGTGTTCGTGGGCGGCCTCGCCCGCACGCTCTGGCTCCTGCTGGGCGCCGTGGGGTTCGTGCTGCTGATCGCGTGCGCGAACGTGGCGCATCTGATGCTCGCGCGCGCGATCGCGCGGGAGCGTGAGATCGCCGTGCGCGCGGCGATCGGCGCGGGCCGCGGCCGCATCGTGCGGCAGCTCCTGGCCGAGAGTCTGGTGCTGGCCGTGGCGGGTGCGGCGCTCGGCGTGCTGCTCGCCGGCTGGAGCATGGATGCGCTGCTCGCGCTCGCGCCGGCCGGCCTGCCGCGCATGCAGGAGATCGCGCTGGACTGGCGCGTGCTCGGCTTCACGCTGGCCGTCGCGCTGGGGACGGGCCTGGCGTTCGGCCTGGCCGCGGCGGCGCACGCGTTCCGTGCCGATCCCGCGGCGCCGCTGCGCGGCGCGCGGCAGGCCGGGACGCCCGAGCGGCGCCGGGCCCGCTCGGCCATTGCCGCAGCGGAGGCCGCGCTCGCCGTCGTGCTCCTCACCGGCGCGGGGCTGCTGATCAGGAGCTTCTTCGAGCTGCGAGGCGTGGATGCCGGGTTCGAAGCGGAGCACGTGCTCGCGGTCGAGTTCCGCCGCACGCCGCCGGAGTACGCGGCCGTCGCGCGGGCCCGGCAGCTCGAGGACGCGTTGCTCGCGCGGATCCGGGGGCTGCCCGGCGTGCTCTCCGCGGCGGCGTCCTCGGCGCTGCCGCTCGAGTCCCAGTTCAACTTCCCCATGACGGTCGTGGGCCGGCCGGACGCCACGCGCAGCGATGTGCAGTGGCGGGCGGTCGGCCCCGCATACTTCGAGACGCTGCGCATCCCGCTGCTGCGCGGGCGGGCGTTC
Source organism: Longimicrobiales bacterium (assembly GCA_036381195.1). GTDB lineage: Bacteria > Gemmatimonadota > Gemmatimonadetes > Longimicrobiales > RSA9 > RSA9. The sequence continues at coordinate 92,985 of DASVDH010000022.1, forward strand.
ACGGAGCGGGACGGCCCGTCCGGGCCGCCCGTCGTCATCATCGACGAGCTGTTCGCGCGCAAGTACTTCCCGGGCGAGGACCCGATCGGCAAGCGGATCGACATCGGGACGTGGCAGGGCCGCGAGGCGATCCCGGGGTTCGACGACCCGGAGCGCGAGATCGTGGGCGTCGTGGGCGCGGTGCACGTCCTGCGGCTCGACGAGGCGCCGATCGAGACGATGTACATCCCGCGCGCGCAGGCGCCCCAGGCCTTCGGACTCGGAGGGCTGGCGACGCTGGCGGTGCGCGTGGACCCGCGCGCAGGGCGTGCGTCTGCGGTCGCGCCTGCCGTGCTGGAGGCGATCCGTACGCTCGAGCCGCGCATGCCGGCGCCGCGCTTCCGCGAGATGACGGAGGTGGTCGGGGCATCCATGGCGCAGGAGCGCTTCAACACGGTGCTGCTCAGCGCGTTCGCGGCGCTGGCGCTGGTGCTGACCGCGATCGGGATCTACGGCATTGCGGCCTACACGGCGCGGCAGCGCGCGAGGGAGATCGCGATCCGCGTGGCGCTCGGCGCGCAGCGTGAGGCCGTGGTGCGGGGGGCGCTCCGCGAGGGCATGGCGCCCGTGGCGCTGGGGCTGGGTGCGGGGGTCGTGGCGGCGGCGGCCCTGACACGCCTGATGAGCGGGCTGCTCTTCGGCGTGAGCCCGACGGACCCCCGGACGTTCGCGGCCGTGTCCGTCACGCTCGCCGCGCTCGCCGGCCTCGCCATCTGGCTGCCGGCGCGGCGTGCAGCGGCCGCGGACGCGATGGAGATGCTCCGGCAGGAGTGATGGCGCATGGGCCGCACGTCCACCGGCGCGGGCAACGCCGCCGTGCGTAGAGACCCGATCACCGACCAGCCACGGAGAGCTCCATGACCACGTTCGGCCAGGACTTCCGCCACGCGCTGCGCGCCCTGCGCCGCACGCCGGGCTTCACCACCATCGCGATCCTCACGCTCGCGCTCGGCATCGGCGCGAACAGCGATCTTCAGCGTGCCGGACCGCACGGTGCTGCGCCCGGTGCCGTGGCCGGAGCTGGACCGGCTGGCGGTCGTCGGCTGGAGCTGGGGGGAAGGCCGCGGCAGCACGCCGACGCTCACGCCGGCACAGGGGCAGCTCTGGAAGGACGTTCGAGGTCGCGAGCTACCGGGAGTTCGTGGTGGGCGACGCGGCCGGGCCGGTCTGGATGCTCTTCGGGGCGGTGGGGCTGGTGCTGCTGATCGCGTGCGCCAACGTGGCGAACCTGCTGCTCGCGCGCACGGCCACCCGGCAAGCCGAGCTGGCGATCCGCGCGGCGCTGGGCGCCGGCCGCGGCCGGATCCTGCGCCACCTGCTCGCGGAGAGCGTGCTCCTGGCGCTGGCCGGCGGCGCCGCGGGGCTTCTCCTCGCCGCCTGGGGCCTGGACGCCGTGCTCGCGCTGGTGCCCGCCGGGATCGCCGGCCTGGACCGCGCGGCGGTGAACCTGCCGGTCCTGGGCTTCACGCTCGCGATCTCGCTGGCGACGGGCGTGGTCACCGGGCTCGCCGGCGGCCTGCGCGCGGCGGGCGCGGACCTGGCGACGGCGCTCCGGGAGGGCGGCCGCGCGCGCACGGGCGGGCCGGGGCGGCTCCGCGCGCGCGGCGCCCTGGTCGCTGCCGAGGCCGCCCTCTCCTTCGTGCTCCTGATCGGCGCCGGGCTCTTCATCGCGAGCTACCTGCGGTTGAGCGGCGTTCAGCTCGGCTTCGAGCCCGAGGGCGTGTACACCGCCGAGGTCGCGCTCCCGCCGGAGCGCTACAGGACGGCGGAGGCGACGCGGCGCTTCGAGAGCCAGGTGCTGGAACGCGTCCGCGCGCTGCCCGGCGTCGTCGCCGCGGCCTCGACCGCCAACCTGCCGCTCGAGCGCGGCCTGAACATCGGCGCCACCGTCCTGGCGCCGGGCGAGTGACAGCACGACGTCATCGAGGCGCGGGTCGTCAGCCCGGACTACCTGCGCGTGATCGGCGCAGCCCTGCGGCAAGGCCGCGACTTCACGGAGGCCGACCACGCGGGCGCGCCGCCGGTCGCCCTCGTCAACGAGGCCTTCGTGCGCCGCTTCCTCTCCGCGCACGAGCCGCTGGGCGCGCGCATCTACGTGGGGAACGATGTGGAGCGCACCGTCGTGGGCGTCGTGCGCGACATGAAGGATCTGATGAGCCTGCGGCAAAGCGCCCGGCCCACGGTGTTCATCCCGCGCGCGCAGGCCACGGACGGGTTCACGCGCATGGTCAACGAGTGGTTCGCCGCCGCGTTCCTCGTGCGTGCGGAGAACCCGGCGGCGCTGGCCGCGCCGCTGCGCGAGGCGATCCACGAGGCCGACCCGCAGCAGCCGATCCTGCGCATGCGGCCGCTCACGCAGGTGGTGGCCGCGTCCATCGCGAGGGATCGGTTCCTCCTCCGGCTGCTCGCCATGTTCGCGGGCCTGGCGCTGGGGCTGACCGCGGTCGGGATCTACGGCGTCGTGGCGTACAACGCGCGGCAGCGCCCGCACGAGATCGGGATCCGCGTGGCGCTCGGCGCCGTCGCGCTGCTCGCGTGCTACGTCCCCGCCCGCCGCGCGGCGAACGTGGACCCGGTGGTGGCGCTGCGGGCGGAGTAGCTCGGGGCACGCGGCCGCGCCTGCCGCGCTCGCGCAGCGCCGCCGGCGCGCGGGGCGGGCGTGCACGGCACGGTGCCCGCGGCGCACGCGGCCGCCGACCATCGCGCAGAGGATCGCTGCAATGGAAACGCTCTTCTACGACCTCCGCTACGCGCTCCGCACGCTGCGGGGGCGGCCCGGCTTCACCGCCATCGCCGTGCTCACGCTCGGGCTCGGGCTCGGCGCGAGCACCGCGATCTTCTCGGCGGTCAACCGCCTGCTGCTCGAACCGCTGCCGTTCCCGGACGGGGACCGCATCGTGTTCGCGCGCCTGCACGAGCCCGTATCCGGCGCGAGCGCGGACCCACCGCTCGCGCTTGCCCGCGCGTGGCTCGAGGAGGCGCGCTCGTTCGAGCCGCTCGAGGCGATCGCGACGCGGCGCGGGCTGCTGCACACCGCTGACGGGTCAGACATCGTGTCGCGCAGCGAGACCTCGCCCGGCTTCTTCGCCTTCCTCGGGATCACGCCCGCGCTCGGACGGATGTTCACGGCCGAAGACGACAGGGTCGCGCTGCTGGGTCACGGGCTCTGGCGGCGCGAGTTCGGCGGCAGCCGCGACGTGCTCGGCCAGACGATCGAGCTGGACGACGGCGTGCACACGATCATCGGCGTCATGCCGCAACGCCTCGACCTGTACGAGCCGAGCGACGTGTGGCTGCCGTTGCGGCTGGACGCAGTCAGCGACACGGCGCTGCGCTTCATCGGCCTCGTGGGGCGCCTGCGGCCCGGCATCTCGCCGGACGCGGCCGCGCGCGAGCTGGAGGCGATCCGCGCGCGCACGGCACTGCCGCCGATGTTCGCGTTCTTCTCGAACTGGACCGCACGCATCGAGCGGCCGCAAGATGCGGTGGACGACGACGTGCACGCCGCGCTCCTCGTCCTCTTCGCCGCCGTCGGGCTCGTCCTGCTCATCGCGTGCGCGAACGTCGCGCAGCTCCTGCTCGCGCGCGGGGCCGGCCGCGGCCGCGAGCTGGCGATCCGCGCGGCGCTCGGCGCGGGGCGACGTCGCCTGATCCGCCAGCTCCTCGTTGAGAGCTTGCTCCTCTCGCTGGCCGCCGGCGCGCTCGGTTTGCTGCTCGCATGGTGGGGCGTGGACGCGCTCGCGCGGCTGGGGCCCGCGACGTTCGCGGACCTCGGCCGCCTCGGCATCGACGCCCGCGTGCTCGCCTTCGGCCTCGCGCTCTCGACGGCCACCGGCCTCCTGTCCGGCCTCTTCCCCGCCGTCGCCCTGACGGACCTGCGCCGTGCGGACGCGCTGCGCGCTGCTTCCGCGGCGCACGGCACGGCCGGCTCACCCCGCGCCCGCGGACGCACGGCACTGATCGCCGCGGAGCTCGCGTTCTCCGTCGTGCTGCTGGTGAGCGCCGGCCTGCTGGTGCGTAGCCTGACCCGCATGCAGCGGGTGGATCCGGGGATCGCCCGGCCCGAGGAGCTGCTCGTCGTGCGCCCCGCGCTCCCCTTCATGGGGGACCTGCCGGACCCGAGCACGTTCGCGTCGTACATGACGTTCAGCGACGACGTACTCGCGCGCGTGCGCGCGCTGCCCGAGGTGGCGGGCGCCACGTGGGCGGCGACCGCGCCGCCGACCTACCGCATCCCGGGCGGACGCCTCGAGGTGGATGGTCGCGACGCGGCGGGCGCGGAGGCGGAGCTGATCACCCTGGAGGAAGTGGGCGAGGGGCATTTCCGCGTGCTCGGCATCCCGCTGCTCGAGGGACGGGGCTTCACGCAGCAGGAGGAGCGGACGGGCGCACCGGTGCTCGTCGTCGGCGAGCAGCTGGCGCGGCGGCTCGCGCCGGCGGGCAGCGCGCTCGGCCTGCGGCTGCGCTTCGGCGAGGGGCCGTGGCGGACGGTGGTGGGCGTGGCGCGCCACGTGCCCGCCAGCGCCGCCGTGCCCGACCGCTTCCAGGTCTACCAGCCGCGCGGCGCCGGCCTCTCCACCGAGGACGGCTTCTGGACGCCCGGCGTGCTCATCGTGCGCGGGCGCGGCGATGCGGCCGCGCTGGCCCCGCTCGTGCGCAACGCGATCCGCGAGATCGATCCCGACGTCGTCGTGCGCGAGGCGCGGACGCTCGACTCGCTGCTCGCGCAGGCGCTCACGCCGGAGCGGTTCAATGCGCGCCTGCTCACGCTCTTCGCCATTGCCGCGCTGGCGCTCGCGGCCGTCGGCCTGTTCGGCGTTCTCAGCCACACCGTGCAGCAGCGCACGCGCGAGATCGGCGTGCGCATGGCGCTGGGCGCGCGCGCCGCAGACGTGCGCGCGCTCGTCGTGCGGCAGGGGATGACGCCCGCGCTCATCGGGCTGGGTGTGGGGCTGGTGCTCGCGGCGGGTGCGGTGCGGCTGCTGCGCGGGTTGCTGTACGGGGTCCAGCCGTGGGACCCGGTCACGTTCGTGGGCGCAGCCGCCGTGCTCACCGCAACCGCGCTCGCGGCCTGCTACGCTCCCGCCCGGCACGCGACGCGGGTGGACCCGATGGAGGCGCTGCGAGGGGAGTAGGTGCGGTTCGGGGTTGGGCTGACGGCGCGGAGATGGGCCGCGGGTTCGCCGGGCACCGTCCGGTTGCGACTCGCTCGATGAATCACGAACCTGCGGCCTCACACCGGTTCTTGACTGAGTGGCACGCGCGTGCTACACCGCGGAAGCGCGCGGCCGTGCACGCCGCCGTCACGCCGCGTGCGCATCCATGAGCGCACGCAGGTTCTCGTAGCTCACCCGTGCGGTGCGCATGGGGTCGGCCGGCACGTCGTGCTCGACGAACCAGTGGCGGATGCCGGCCTCCTCGCCTCGCGCGATGATGCGCGCGAAGTCGATCGTCCCCTTCCCCACGTCCACCATCCCGCCGTCCTCGCCCATGTCCTTGACGTGCACGAGCGGGAAGCGGCCAGGGTAGCGCGCGAAGTATTCCAGCGGGTCGCGTCCGCCTTTCGTGATCCAGTAGAGGTCCAGCTCGAGCCGTACCAGCTCCGGGTCCGTCTCCTCGAGCAGCACGTCGTACGGCGTCCGGCCCTCGAGCGGCGCGAACTCGAAGTCGTGGTTGTGGTAGGCGAAGCCGATGCCCGCCTCGCGCGCCGCAGCGGCCGCCTGGTTGAAGCGCTCCGCGACGCGGCGGTAGCCATCCAGATCGGGGCGCAGCTCCTCCGGGATCCACGCGACGACGAGCCACTCGTGGCCGATGGCGTGCGCGGCCTCGAGCGTGCGCTCCCAGTCGGCGTCCAGCTCCTCGATCGCCACGTGTGCGGATGGCGCGCGCAGGCCTGCCGCGTCGAGCGCCGCGCGGACGGCGGCGGGGTCGCGGCCGTGATAGCCCGCGAACTCGACCTCGCGGTAGCCGATGCCGGCGAGCCGGGCGAGGGTGCCCTCGAAGTCCTGCGGCAGAATGCTGCGCAGCGTGTAGAGCTGGATGCCGAGGTCGGGTCCGGTCGGCGGCTGCGTCCAGTCGTCCGCGTCGGCGCAGCGCGGCAGCGCACCGAACGCCAGCGCGGCGCCGAGGCGCTGGAGAAATGCCCGGCGAGTGGTCGCGGCCGGCGCATCCCGGAGGCGCTCGCGGGGCTCCGCCGCGCGCAAGGCCGCGCGCCTCTCGCGTTCCCGGGCGACGCCGCCCCGCCGCGCACTGCGCCTGCGGCTGGCGGCGCGCCGCGGGCCGGCGGAACGGCGGCGGCGGAGCGTGGGGGCGGCCCCGACGCCGGAGGCCGGGCGTGGCGGTTCCCGTGTCGGCATGCCGTGCTCCCGGCGTTTGCGGAGAGAGGGCACAAGATGCGTCGCAGGCCCGGGCCGCGCCAGCATGGCCCCGGGGAATCCGGGGGACCTCTCGCGGCCGGGTGGCGCCGTACGGGGGCCGCTACGGCAAGGCGCCCCGCGCCAGGAAGGCCGCGGGGCCGATCGGTGCCCCTTACGCACGCTGGCCCGGGAGATTAGACTGCTGCGATCTGGAAGGACCGATTTCAGGAGGGCGAGGGTCGTGATGGCCAAGATACTCGGTGACGTACCGGTGATCCCCGTGTCCCAGGGCGCGGAGGTTTCAGTCGTCGCAAAGGGGCTCCGCATCCAGGGCGAGTGCGAGGTGCCCGGCCGGCTCGTGGTGGAGGGCCACATCACCGGCGATGTGCGCGCTGCCCACCTCGAGGTGCTGCACGGCGGCCGCGTGGACGGCAGCGTGACCGGGCCGGATGGCAAGAGCCCGGCCAGCGCCGTCATCATCGCCGGGCACGTGGGCGGCGAGGTCCGCGGCGGCCGCGTCGAGGTGCACGACAAGGGCGAGGTCATGCGGGGTGTGAAGTCCGCAGACGCCGTGGTCCGCGGCCGTGTGCGCGGCGGCCTCGTCGCGGAGGGGCGCCTCACGCTCACCGCCACGGGGGTCGTCGAGGGCGACGTGCGCGCGCGGCGCCTCGTCGTCGAGGAAGGCGGCCAGGTCAACGGCAACATTCGCATGGGCGAAGCCGCCGGCTGATGCCGGCGCCGTTTCGCAGGGCGAGTCGCCCGGTCCGGCCGCCCGTCAGCGGCCTCTCCGCCCGGCCGGGTCGCGCGCGCCCGGGCCCGCAACCGTCAGCACCACGAGAGGGCGGCGATGCCCGGGATGCGTGACCGGACGACCCACCGCCCCACGCGCGGCTGGGAGAGCGGCGCGCGGCGGCTGTCGGCCGGCCGTGCGCCGGCCGGCCGTGCGCCGGCCGGCTTCGAGGTTCGCCCGAGCCCCATCGACCGCCGCGGCCTGTTCGCGACGGTCCGGTTCCCGGCACGACGCAAGCTCGGCGAGCTGGCTGGCGAACGCATCAGTCTGCGCGAAGCGCGCCGCAGGGCGCGTGGGCGGCGGCGGATCGCCATCGTCGAGTTCGAGGACGGCACGGCGCTCGACGGGACCGTCGCCGGCAACGCATTCCGCTACGTGAACCACTCGTGCGAGCCCAACGCGTACATCCGGCGCATCCGGGGCCGCGTCGAGATCTGGACGCTGCGCCCCATCGAGCCGGGCGAAGAGATCACCTGCGATTACGGCGAGACACAGCACGACGGCACGCTCCCCTGCCGCTGCGGTAGCGAGCGGTGCCGCGGCTACCTGTGAGGCCGCCGGGCACGCACTCGTTCGCGCTGGACGGCGTCATCCGGGGCGTGATCCGGTTCAGCCGCGGGCACGAGGCGGAAGTCGAGGGTCGGGTGGTTCGGCTCGAGGGCGCCCTGGTCGCGCTGTACCTCGCCGAGCAGCCGAACCCGTTCCGCATCGTGCTCGACGAGCAGCGCTTCCTGCGGCAGAAGTACCCGATGTGGCCGCGGGAGGCCTGAGGCGCTGGGCAAACGAGTTAAGATGCAGCGCCCGGGGGCGCGCCGCCAGGCCCTTACGGGCGCGGCCCCGGGCGCTTAGACTCTGATACCCAGATCACCGAACCATCAAGATGAGGCGTCGCGATGGCCAAGATCCTGAAAGACACGCCGCAGGCGGGAGCGCAACCCGCGGCGAGCGCACCCGTGTCCGTGGTCAGTAAGGGCCTGCGGATCCAGGGGCAGTGCGAGGTCCCGGGGCGACTCGTGGTGGAAGGACACATCACGGGCGACGTCCGTGCCACCCACATCGAGGTGGTGGCTGACGGCCGCGTGGATGGGAACGTGACCGGGCCGGACGGCCGGGCCCCGGCCGGAACGGTCCTGGTGGCCGGCCACGTGGGAGGGAAGGTCGCGGCCGAACGCGTCGAGGTGCATGACAGGGGCGAAGTCGGCGGCGGGGTGGTGACGACGGATGCCGTGGTGCGCGGACGCGTGAGCGGCGGGCTGATGGCCGACGGCCGCCTGACCCTCGCTGCGACGGGGCTCGTCGAGGGCGACGTCCGGGCCCGGCGGCTCGTCGTCGAGGAAGGCGGCCGGGTGAACGGCAGCATCCGGATGGGCGATCCCGCGGGCTGAGGCCGTTCACCGGGCCCATCCCGTTTTCACCCTTCTTGCAATGGTGCTCCCTCCGCTTCGCGTCCGCGCTGGACGCGGGTGGGAGCGTGCTGCCGCGGCGCCGCGGCGCACGCGCCCTGCGAACCGCAACCGGAGGGAAAGCCGCCATGCCCGCACTCCTCGCGGAGCGCGAGCCACGCCGCCGCCGCTGGCTGGCCTGGCTCCGCCGCACGTCCGCGCCCGCCCTGCCCCTGCCCGGCCCCGATTCCGAGCCCGACGCGCTCGCGGAGGGACTCCGCCAGGTCCGCGCGCCGGCGGATCACTGGTTCGACCAGCAGGTCGCCGAGCTGGAGGCCGCGGCGGTCGAGCTGGCACACGCCGCCGCGGCGGCGGGGCTGCCGCGGACCGACGTGGCGTACGAGAGCGTGCCGGAGGAGGAGGCGCTGGCGAGGCGTGCGGGCGCCGTTTTCCGCGGGTGGGTCGAGCGCGTGCGGACGCGCGTCCAGGATGCGATCCAGAACTGTACTCGCCGCGCCGGCGCCCACCTCTCCGCGTACGAGCACGAGCTGGTCGAGCTCGAGCTTGGGGGAATCCGCATGAAGGCCGCCGCCGCCGCCCTCGAGCGCGCGGAAGCGGAAACGACGGCCGGCTACGCCACGCTCGAGGTGCGCCGGTACTTCGCGCCGTGGAAATACCGGCTGCTGATCGGGATGCTGGTGCTCGTGGACTGGGTGGCGAACGTGCCGGTCTTTTCGGAGCTGTTGCCGAAGGATCCGGGCGCGGAGGCGGCGTGGCGGCAGATCGTGGCGGACTCGGAGCAGTACGGCCCCCTGGGCGGGCTGTACCGCGCGGCCGCGCGGGCCGCGCACCATCCGGATGCGTCGGTGCTCGCGCTCGGCGTGATCATCTTCCTCGTGTTCCTCGCGCACGTGTTCGGCGAGGCGGTGCGGCGCCGCACATCGCTGGATGAAGCGGAGACGCCCTCCGCCGCGACGACGATTCGCGGCCACCGGCGCCAGTTCGGGTTCGCTGCGCTGGCGAGCTCGATCGGCATCGTCGCCGTTCTGGGCTTCCTGTGGCTGGCGCGCTACCAGCTCGAGCGGTCGACGTCGGAACAGGTGGCGGAAGCGGAGGCGCAGGTCGCGGAGATCCAGGAGCAGCTCGCCGCCGCGCGCGCGGCGGAGGACCTCATGGCGATCGGCGAAGCCGAGCAGCGCCTGGATGATGCGCAGCACCTCCTCGCGCAGCGCATCGACCGGGCGGACTACGCGGACGTGATCGCACGCATGAACTGGCCGATCCTGCTGCTCAACTTCGTGCTCGCCGTGGCCGCCGCGCTGGCTGCGTACCTCGCGACGAGAGACTCGCTGCACGGCCGGCTGGACAACCCGCGGGCGGCGGAGCTGCGGCGCGAGCTGCGCGCGCTGGGGCGCGACGAGGCGCGGCGCCGCGAGGCGCTCGCGCGGCTCGACGTCGCCGTCCGGCGCGAATTCGCCGCGGCGAACTACCTGCTCCACTCGCGGCCGCTCCAGGGCTGGGAGGCGATGCTGGACCGGCTGCGGGCCGTGATCCCGCGCTTTCGCGTCGAGAACGCCCGCGCGCGCGGCATCGACACGGCCAACATCGCCGCGTTCCAGAAGCCCGTTGCATTGGCCGCCGCGCCCGGCGAGGAAGATGCGATGCTGACCGCGCCGGCGGAGCTGATCCAGCAGCAGGAGCGGCTCGAGGCGCTGCGCGCGCGCGCCGCCATGCTGCTCGGGCTGCGCGCGGCGGGCGAGCGCCAGGCCGCGGATCCGGACCCGGACCCTGCACGCGCGGCATGAGCCCACGCGTCGCGGCCGCGCTCCTCCCACTCGTCCTCGCGGGCTGCGACTCCGATCACCCGGGCGCGCGCCCGGCGGCCGCGGCGCCGGGCGCGCCGGGGCGCCAGTACATCGTCGCGCTCGACCTCTCGGGCAGCCAGAGCGAACGGCGGCGCAGCGAGAGCCGGCGGGCGCTCGAGGGCATCATCGACCGGCTCTCCTACGGCGACCGCATCGTCCTGCTCCAGGTGCACCGCCTGCGCGCGCAGGAGGAACACGCGCGCCGCTGGTGGGACACCGCGCCGCGCTTGCGCGACGGCGCACGCCCTTCCTCGCTCGACCGGGAGAACCTCGAGGCCGTCAAGCGTGCGGCGCGTTCCGTCGCACGCACGCTGTTCGCCGCGGACTCGGCCGGCAAGCTCCCCACCACCGACCTGTTCGCCACGCTGCACGTCGCGAGCGAGTTCCTGCGCGACGCCGGCGGCCGCCGCACCACGATCGTGCTGCTCTCCGACATGATCCAGTCCGCCCACGGCATCGAGATGAGCCGGCCCGACGGCACACCCCCCGCAGAGTGGATCGCCGCCCAGCGCCAGCGGGGCCTCGTGCCGCGGCTCGACGGCGCGTGCATCATCGTGATCGGCGCGGACGCGACCAGCCCGCAGGGCGTGCGCGTGCGCGAGTTCTGGACCCGCTACTTCGAGGCCGCCGGCGCACGGCTGCCGCCGGATCATTACCGGCTGATCTGGACCGGCGCGCCGCCCGACGGGTGCGATTGAGGCGGCCGGCGCACGGCCGCCGCCGTCCGGATCGGCGATCACGCCATCGGCGGCGTGTCCCGGACGGCGCAAGCCGCCCGGCCAGTCACCCGGGTTGCTCCAGGCGCGCGATCAGCTCCTTCAGCAGCGCCTCCCGCTTCTTCAGGTCCTCGCGAAAGTCCATCTGGTCCGTCTGCGAGATCTCCATTCGCAGGTCGCCCAGGTAGCTCTCCAGCATCTCGCGCAGCATCTCGGCCTGCTCGCGATCGAGCTCCAGTCTGACCATCTCCGCCCTCCGGCGCACGCGTTTGCGGCCCCCGACCGGCCGCAAGAGCCGCACCCGCGGCCGGTGCGCTCGACGCACGGTGCGGGTCGAGACGGCTGGCCGCCGAGCATCCCCGAGGGACCCACCCTGCGATGCTTGACTGCGGCAACTCAACTGATCTACTCTGGCTACCATTCGACCAGCCGAACGAGCACCCACCGTGAGCGACCACCCATGGCCAGTGCCGACCTGCTCCGACGCGTCGAGGCCGTCCGGCGCTTCAACCGCTTCTACACCAAGCAGATCGGGGTCCTGAACGAGGGGCTCCTGAACAGCCCGTTCTCTCTGGCGGAGGCGCGGGTGGTGTACGAGCTCGCGCATCACGAGCAGACGACGGCGACGCACCTGGCCCAGGAGCTGGAGCTGGATCCGGGCTACCTGAGCCGCATCCTGCGGCGGCTGCAGCAGCGCGGGCTGATCGGCCGGCGGCGCTCGGACGCGGACGGCCGTCAGGTGCTGATCTCGTTGACCGAACGCGGGCAGGCGGCGTTCAGCGAGATCAATGCGGCGTCGCGGAACGAGATCGAAGCGATGCTCCGCGACCTCTCGCCGGCGGAGCAGGACCGGCTGCTCCATGCGATGCAGACGATCGAGTCGCTCCTCGGAGCGCCGGTGGAGCATCGCGTCCCTTACATCCTGCGGCCGCACCAGCCCGGGGACATGGGCTGGGTGGTGCACCGCCACGGCGTGCTCTACAACCGGGAGTCCGGTTGGGACGAGACGTTCGAGGCGCTGGTGGCGGAGATCGTCGCGGCCTTCATCCGGGACTACGATCCGCGGCGCGAGCGCTGCTGGATCGCGGAGAAGGATGGGGAGAACGTCGGCTCCGTCTTCCTGGTGAAGCACCCGGAACGGGAAGGCGTGGCGAAGCTGCGGCTGCTGCTGGTGGAGCCGCATGCGCGCGGGCTGGGGATCGGCCGGCGGCTCGTGCAGGAGTGCACGCGCTTCGCGCGGCAGGTGGGGTACCGGAAGATCACGCTGTGGACGACCAGCGTGCTCGAGGCCGCGCGGCGCATCTACGAGCGGGAGGGCTACCGGCTCGTTCACCGGGAGCCGCTTCACAGCTTCGGGCACGACCTCATCAGCGAGACGTGGGAGCTGGAGCTGTAGGGGCGAGCACAGTCGTAACCGGGGCCGGCGCGGCGGCATCGAGTCTCCCCTCCCCTCTCGGCCGGTCGCATCCACGGCCGCAGCGGCGCCGCAACGTGTGCCGCGGGCTGGTCTCCCGCCGTGTCCGCGGCGCACTCCTTGCCCGGCCGGCAGGCGTCATCGAATCGGCGTCACTGACACCGGTGCCGCTGCACGATGCCCGCTCTGCGGGCGGCGCCTGCCGGGGAAACGGCGAGGGAACACGATGAGCACGATGCGCACGAAGGACGGCACGCAGATCTACTACAAGGACTGGGGCGCCGGTCAACCCGTCGTGTTCAGCCACGGCTGGCCGTTGAACGCGGATGCTTGGGATGACCAGATGCTCTTCCTGGCATCCCACGGCTATCGCTGCATCGCGCACGACCGGCGCGGCCACGGCCGCTCCGACCAGCCGTGGCACGGCAACGACATGGACACCTACGCCGACGACCTCGCCGCGCTGATCGAGGCGCTCGACCTGAATGACATCGTGCTCGTGGGCCACTCCACGGGAGGCGGCGAGGTGGTGCGCTACATCGGCCGCCACGGAACGGAGCGGGTCGCACGGCTCGTGCTGATCAGCGCCGTGCCGCCGCTGATGCTGAAGACGCCGGGCAACCCCGGCGGCCTGCCGCTGGACGTGTTCGACGAGATCCGCAGCGGGCTCTTCAGGGACCACTCGCAGTACTACAGGGACCTGAGCGCCGCGTTCTACGGCGCGAACAGGCCGGGCGCCGAGGTGTCGCAGGGCGTGCGGGACGCGTTCTGGCTCTGGTGCATGCAGGCCGGGCTCGCGGGCGCGTACGCGTGCGTCGCGGCGTTCTCCGAGACGGACTTCACGGAGGACCTGGAGAAGATCGACGTCCCGACGCTCATCATCCACGGCGACGACGACCAGATCGTGCCGATCGACGCTTCGGCCCGGCGCTCCGTGGAGATCATCGAGGGCGCGACCCTGAAGGTCTATCCCGGCGCGCCGCACGGCCTGACCGCCACGCACAAAGACCGGCTCAACGCAGACCTGCTGGAGTTCCTCGAGGCGCGAGGCCGCCTGGCGGCCTGACGTGCCGCGCGGCCGGGCCCGAAGCGCCGCTGCGACCGTTTGCGGCAACCTTGCGCACGGCGGCCCATGGAAAGCGGCGCAAAGGGCATGCTGACGAGCAGCACGTCAGCAGTGTTCCCTGCGCCGTTTCCGGCGAACATCGACCGCCCTCCTGCCGGCTGTCACAGTCGAGGTCTCCGCGGAGATCGATTACCCGCCGTACGGACACTGCTGCGGTGAGGAGCGGGCGGCCGTTCACGGCCGAGCGTGCGAGGCCCGAGGCAAACGACGTGCCGGGCGCGGGTGCCGCCATAGAGTCCGGCGGACGCGACATGCAGTCGGGAGCTCCTCGTCGGAGGGCGGCTACAATAGAGGTGGAGCGCCACTCTGCGGCGACAGGTGCAACGTTGAGGAGACGCCGTGGGCGAAATGGGGACACGTCATCTCCGCCCGCCCGGAGCGCGCACGCTGAGCAAGCGCTTTCCTGCCACGCACCATGCACGCCGACGCGCGAGCCGGCTCGTGCACCCCGCCACCGTGGTCAGGGCCGGCCTCGGGCAGCCGGTGCGCCCTGCTTCTAGGAACCACGCTCTACCCGTAGCGCCAGGCCTCTACCACCCGCGCCGTGCAACGTAGCGATTTCGGTGCGGCGCAATGACTTATGATTCCGTGCCCATCGGCACGGCAATTGCTTTCCGTCAGCGCGACGATTGACGATCCTCATGACAGAAGCCGGCCCGAACCTCCGGCACGCAAGGCTCGGCACGAATCAGCGAGCCCACGCGAAGCCGAAGAGACGGGCGTAGCCAGACTCAACTCCGCGAACGGGCGGGGGTCCGCGGTTCATTGGCGACCGGTTGCCCATCAATCGGCTTGGAAGCGGCACCGGTGCACTACTCTCTCAACAGATCGGAGGTAGCATGACGTGAACCTCAGGCAGAATCGCGCAGGTGCCAAGTCGCAGTTGTCATCCATGCACCCATCATAAGAAAGGAGCAAGCAATGAGCACCATCCTCCGTCTCCAGATGCTCGCTTTCGCCCAGGAGATCGAGACTCCCGCGGATAGTTTCGCCAGCGCGTGCTGTGGGAGTCAGAGCGCCACCAGCCTGGGCTGCGAAGAGGAGCAGCAGTAATAGCCCGTTCCGCAGCCGCTCGCTCATGACCTCGGCCGGCGCAGGAATTCTCTAGACCGGGAACGCCAGCTCAATTCGCGGAAGCATCCTAATGAGATGCGTCCTCGATCCCCGGAAGATGGACCCGCTTCCCACGAGAATGCGGAGGTGGACAGCACGGTCAGCCTCCGTTGCAACAGCCACACCGGCGCGGGCACAGGCTCTCTGCCCGAGCCTGATTAGATGACCCGACCTCGCGTCATCGGGTACCTTTGATCCGCCGGCTGAGGTCACTTCGCGGGCGCCGCCTCGCGACGCGGATCGTCGCGAGGCGGCGTCGATTCAGCACCCCTTCACAAGGGCCGGCATGCACGAGAATCTCTACGTCATCGCGCACCCGGAGTACTTCGAATCGCCCACGAGGTACACCATCACGCCGCACTACGCGGACGTACTCGCCTCCATCCTCCCGGAGGGGTGGAAAACGGTACGTGACGGCCCCTGGCTAGGCGTCTCGAACGGCGCCGCGTTTCCGCCCCAGGGCTTCAAGATCCATGTTTCCAGCATTCCGGCGCAGGCGCAAACTCTCCTCCGGCTGGTCGCCTCCGAATGCGTGGATCGCGGGTTCACTTTCAAGGTGGCCGCCGATCCAAGGATGCTGCACGTGCTCAACTCGAAGGGCTTCAACCGCGGCAACTCCGGGAAGTTCATCACCATCTATCCGCCAACCGAGGATGCCTTCCGGGAGCTCATCGAGGCGCTGTACGTGAAGACGCGCGACCGCGACTTCGTTGGACCATACATTCTCTCCGATCGGCGCTACAAGGACAGCAAGGTCCTGTTCTACCGTTACGGCGGCTTCGAGCGACGCCAGCGCCTCAACATCGACGGCACCAAGACCCCGCTCATCCAGTCGCCGGCCGGCGAGTGGGTTCCCGATGTCCGGACGCCGTTCTTCCAGTTGCCGGAATGGGTCCGGGACCCGTTCCCCACGCCGGCTGACGAGGACGGCAGGAGCGAGCCTATCCTGCGCGGCCGATTTCGGGTGGAATCAGCGATCCGCTTCTCGAACTCGGGAGGCATCTACGCTGGCACGGACCTCGAAACGGGGCAGGAGATCGTCATCAAAGAAGCGCGCCCGTACACCGCGCCCTGGACGGTCGGGGGGGTATTCCTGCACGCCAGCCGGTTTCTTGAACGGGAATGGGCGATTCTGCAGCGGCTTCAGCGCCTCGGCTGCGTGCCGAAGGCGATCGCGCTCTTCACGGAGTGGGAGCACACGTTCCTCGTCGAGGAGTTCATCCGGGGGACGACGTACTGGAACTTCTGGGTGGACCGCGAGAATCTGCTGTGCCCTTTCATTCGCAGACCCGGTCGGATCGAGGCGTTCCTTCCGAAGTTCCGAGCGACGGCCGAGGCTCTGATCAAGGCCGTCGCGTCTGTTCACGCCGCTGGTGTCGTTCTGGGTGATCTATCGCCGCGCAACGTCTTCATCACCCGGGATCCGTTCGAGGTTCGCTTCATCGACTTCGAGGGCGCAACCGTGCTTGGCGAGACGAACGGTGACTTCGCGGCGTTCGGGCGCCAATGGCATACGCCGGGCTACATGAACCCGGAGCGGTCCACGCGCGCGACCGCGGATCCGTCGGACGACTGGTACGCCGTCGGGATGCTGCTCTACTGCGCTGTGATCCCGGTCCAGCAGTTCTTTGCCCTCCACCCGTCGGCGCGAGACCTGTTCCTGGACGAGTGCGTGCGGCTGGGCATACCACCGGAGGTCCGGCACATCATCAATGCCCTGCTCCACGGGCGCCCCGACGAGGCGAGTCATCGGCTCGCCGCAGCCGGCTGGTGAGCGGCGTGGCGCCCATCCTTGCCAACTGCGCGGGAGACGGATCACGGAGCAACGTGAGCGGACCCGAGGAGGTTCTGATGAGCGACTCCCTTGAGGAGCTGGCGGAGGCCCCGAAGGCCATTGCGCGGTTCATACTCGGGACCACGGACACATCGAGACGGGACCGTCTCTGGCCCTCTCATTTCCTCGTGTACTCTACCAATCCCATGAGCATCGCATACGGCGCGTCTGGAACCGCGTTGTTCCTCCAGGATGTATTCGGAGAGCTACCCGAGGACATCAGCCACTGGCTGCTTGACCAGCCTCTCGACACTGCCAGCTACCCGCCGGGCCTCTATCTCGGCCTTGCCGGCATCGCGTACGCGCTGGCGGAGCTCGGCTTCCCTGCCAGAGGCGAAGAGGTCATGCACATGGCGTACCGTTCGCCCCTGCTCTTCGCCGATCCCACCATGCTGATCGGTGCGGCCGGTTGGGGTTGGGCGAGTCTCTACTTCCACGATCGCACCGGTGATGCCGAGTACCTGGAGCGCGCGATCGCGGCGGGCGCCCACCTGCTCGCGACAGCCGAGCGCGAGGATGGGCTGCTCTCGTGGCGCCACAGCCTGGACGGCCGCGTGCACTTCGGATTCGCCTACGGCGCCAGCGGCATCGCTCTGTTCCTCCTCCATCTGGGGCTGAGAACGGGCGACCACGAGTTCATGGCCGCAGCCGTCGGCGCATTGGAACACGATCTTCGCAACGCACACGTGACCCGCGAAGGGCTTGCCTGGGGGCGATTTCCCGGCGACCACCTGGTCGAGCCCTACTGGCTGCACGGTGGTGCTGGCGTGGGCACCACCGTCCTGCGGTTCTACGAGGAGCTCGGAGACACCTACTACCTCGATTTCGCCGAACGCATTGCGGAGAGCCTGCGCGCAAAGTTCACACTGCTGCCCGGCCAATGGGAGGGCATGAGCGGGATCGGCGAATTCCACATCGACATGTGGCGCCTCACCGGTGATGCCTCGTACCGCGATGCGGCGGCGGACCTCGCCGAATCGATCCTCTTGTACCGCATCCCGCGCCCCGGCGGCATGGCCTTCCCCGGACGGTGGCTCGACAGAATCTCGACCGACTACGCGACCGGCAGCGCAGGCGTCGGGGCCTTCCTGCAGCGGCTTGCCATTCCCTGGTGCCGCCGCTTCACGGATCTGCCGGGCCGCACCTCGTCGACCTTCGCGGTCGCAAGCTCAGCCGTGGCCCCCGCACAGGCGACGACGGCCACGCGCTGAGCCCGCGCGGCCGTCCCGCACCCGGACCCGCCAATCCCGGCGCCGGAGTCCGGCCGCCGCAGCGCCGCACGGGTCTGGTCATTCGAAGAGCAGCAGGACGCTCAGTCGGTCCGGCTGCGCGAGACGCAGGCATTCGTACGCGATTCCCGCCCGGCCCTCGAACAGGTCGACGTACATCGGGGTGCCGCCGCACGCACGAAGCCGCTCCCCGACCAGCGAGAGCTGGCGGATGGCCAGCGTCGCACGCCGCTGCGCTTCTGCCTCGAGGTCCGGCCGCATGAGGCGGCGTGCCGCCGTGAGCTGGGCTTCCACCACAGCCATCGTGCCGCAGCACAGATGATGGTGAGGCGTGACATCCGCACGGCGGATGACGTCCAGCGCGAGATCAATGTCGCCGCGGATCGCGGCATCGTCCACGACATCCAGCACGCCGATGCGCGCGAGTGCGATACCAGGTGCGCCGACGCACCAGCCCTCATTCGTTGGCGCCCTGCCTCGTGAGTCGAAGCGTAGATCGGCCCACGTCCGTTGCGCCGGCAGGAACTGCGTGCGCTCGTACGCCATGCCTTCTCGCGCGGCCTCAGCGAAAACACCGTTCCCCGAGGCCGCGGCCATACGGGCCAGGGCATACGCGATCCCCGCTGCGCCGTGTCCGAACCCTGTCAACAGGCGACGGCGCGGGCCTGTCGCCCACGCCCTGAGCCCGGTGGAACTCACCGTGCGTGCCTGCAGCAGCCTCTCGGCGCAGAGGTGCGCGAGATCCAGCGCTCCGGCGGCGGGGTCGGCCCGATCGAGAGCGAGCAGGGCAAGGAGGAGCCCGGCCGCGCCGTCCATGACGTCGAGCGCTTCGTCTCGGGAGACCCGCTCGGAGGTCGCCAGCGCGGCGAGCCGCCGCGCATCGCCGAGCAGCGCCGGCTCACACAGCCAGCCGGCGCATCGGACCAGCGCGTAGATCGCAGAACCCAGCCCCGTACATGCACCGAGGCCGAGCGCGTCAGGAGCCTCGTCATCGCGCCACGCCGCGATCCTCTGCCGCAACGGAAGCAGCGCCGCCCGAGCAAGGTCCCGGTAGTCGGCTCGCCCCGTCGCGTGCCCGAGCGCGGCGAGGAAGAACGCAAGGCCGACCTGTCCATCGGAAAGGCGAAGGCCGAGCGGCTGGAGCCGCCGCCGGCCCGCTCCGCGGGCCCCGAGCTTGAGCCACCCCACGCCCCCACCCTGCAGCGGGATCGCCCGATCGCGGAGCTCGGCCGCGAACTGGAGCGCGAAGTCGAGCCACGCAGCCTTTTCGGCGGGTTCGACGCGCGCGAGCTCTTCGGCCGGCACGACATCGAACCGCGACCGCGCCTGCCGCGCAGTTGCATGTAGTCGGATCGCGTCGCGCACCAGCGCGCACTGCGTACCGAGGTCCTCCTCGCTCATGCGAGTGAACCCATCTCGTAACCTGGGATGAAACGACACGGCCGCATCGCGCACCGGCGTGGCCGCAGAGTCGGCGCGGCCAGGGTCCGGATCGCGCGCGCCACTCACTCCGGCCAGCTCGGCCCGATGCTCCAACAGCAGGCGGTAGACCCGGCGGAATCCCTCGACCACCAGTTCGCTCTGCGCGATGGCATCGCGGGAGGGATCCTCGCGATCGGCTGTCTCACACTGCGAATGCATGGCCGGTTCGCCGCCGCCGGTCCCGCCGACCCACAGGATGCGAGCGGGCTCTTCCGGCGCGCCGCCAACAGGCAGGATCCGTTCTCCCCCCTCATGGCAGGTAGGATCCGGCCACTCGCAGAGAAACTCCGTCTCGATCACCGAATCACGATCGAACTCCAAAGGAGCCAGCAAGTGCCGCTTCACCGTTGTGACAGCACCGGGGCTCGCCGCGCCCACGCTCGAACCGAAATGCGGCGTCAACAGCAGGTGCTCCCCCCGGGCGACCGGATCGTCGCCGCGCACCTGGGTCGCCCTCGTCGCGTAGAGCAGGCAAAGCAGCATGCCAGCGCGCCGGTAATAGCGTCGTGACTCCTCAACCGATCGGGGTGGCTGCGCCTTGGGCCGTATCACCCAGCAATGGGTCCCCCGGTCCAGAAGGGGGCGCATCTCGAGCGCGGGGCCGACCGCCTGCCGGTTCACCCAGTGCACCAGCGCCCTGAAGCTACGGTCCGCATCGGCTCCAGACGCCCGGTAAAGCACCTCTGTACCCGATGTGAAGCGGACGATCGCGGCGTATGGTGCCTGAGACTCGTGGGCCGCCGCGCCGGGAACGATTGCAGCGACGTCGCCGGGCGAGTGGCCGAGAAGTGCGGCCAGTTCCGCGCGGTCCTCGGCCAGCCGCGTGAGGAGATCCTCGGTTGACTGGGTGAGACGAGGTGATGTCATCGAGCAATCTCGGACGGATCCGCGCCGCGGTGCAGGTGCACCCTCGTGACGCGCGGATGGGTTGGCGGACGGTTCCGCTCTCTTCGCCGGCTCGCGACTCCGCCGACCAGACCACCGTTCCGGGCGCCGGCGCAGGCAATCCTCGTGCCGGCCGGGGCCGGCCGACGCCGATCCGGCATCGCGTGGCCACGGCCGCCACGAGGCGAACACACGCAGCCCCATGACGGTGGCGATCGAGCACGGAGCGCGATAGAGTCACAGCTCTATTCCGGCTCGATCATACCGCGCCGAGGCGGGGGGCATGCCACGTCGTCGAGCACTTGCGGCCGACCTCCGTGACCTAGCCGTACCGCGTCGGAGTCCGGGCGGAACGCCGTTCCCAGTGCCGCGCAGCCTGCTCCAACCGCAGTCTCACGGAGCGTGCACACCGCTTGCAATGCGGCCACAGCTCAAGTCGGGCGGCGGCGCCGCTGACCTTATTGGACACACGAGGCATGATTCCGCTCTCGGCCACGCTTCGCGTCGTTGAGCCGTATCTGCCGGGCGCGCTTGTTCCGCAACGTGCCCGGGCATGGATGTTCGGGTTGGCAGACCGGCTGCCCGCGGTCCTGTCTCGCTGTCTCTATTTCGAGACTCGCCTCGCCGATCGGGGGGGGCCAGCGGATCTCAGTCTCGCCGTGGAGAACGACGGCGCAGAGATCCTCGCCGGAGCGAACCGCAGGATCGCGCTTCCTGCCGAATTCCTCACGAACCCGGTCTGGCAGAGGATCCGCTTTTTTTGCCGGCAGTGGCTCGTCGGCAGCGTGCCCCTGCGGAAAGCCGTCGGGCGGATATGGCTCGAGTTCGACACGCCGCTCAGGAAACCGCGCGGCGGTGATCCACCTCCTGCCCCCGGGATCTTCATCGAGTGGCGCCGGGCCGCCTTCGGCGGGGCGTCGCCCGAGGCGCGCTTTCAGCTCGCTGCTAAGGCGCTCGCCGCGCTTCTCGACGGCGAAGCGCTCCGCGCCGCGGCTCCACTGGTTCGCTCCGCGATGACCGCACTGCCCGCCGGGGCCTACCCGCCTTACCTCGGTGTGATGCTGCAGCGAGCCGGGGGCGGCATACGGCTCTGCGTGGAGCGCTTCGATGGCCGTCCCTTGTTGGCGTTCCTGCGCGCCATCGGGTGGCCCGGAGCCCACGACGTGCTGGCTCAACTCATGGTAGATCTGGCACGGGTGCGCCGTGGGGCGGCCTTCGTCGGACCTGGCGTCACCGCCGTCGACCTCGTCAGTCAGGCAGCGCCGCGTGTAGGCCTGGAGTATGTCTTCGCGCGGCGACCGCAGTTCCGCGGGCAGTTGCACGAAGAACGGTTCCTCGACTTGCTCGTGCTACGAGGTTGGTGCGATGCTGATTGTCGCCGGCAACTCGCACGCTGGCCCGGGTGCACGACGCACGTGCTTGCTCACGACCTCTGGCCCAGCGTCCTTCATCGTCGGCTGAATCACGTGAAGCTGAGCGTCGGCGACGATGCACGGATTGAGGCGAAGGCGTACCTCGCCCTCATGTGTTTCCCGAAGCTGCGCGCAGCTCGCCGCGCGCCGCTGATAGATCCCGAGCTCTATCGGATAGAGGACCAGCGCCAATCCCATCCGGCGTCCTACTCGCCCGCCGCTTCGTAACGCCCGAACAGAAAATGAGATGACCTCAGGGGCGCGCGTGTGCACGCGACTTGCCCTCCGATCGGGCGCTCACGAGCCCACTGTTCGCTTCGAGGAGGAATCGTGGCAGCCTCGAACCCGCCCCTCAGCACGCTTTTGCAGGAGATCCTGCAGCGCGCAACCTTGGATCGAGCGTTCCGGGGGCGTCTGCTCCAGGACCCGCGCGCCGCGATCCTGGACGAATTCGGAATCCGGCTGATCGATACGTTCCGCATCAAGTTCATCGAAAAGGATCCCGATCTCGACGCGCTTGTCGTCTTGCCTGATTTCCGCGAAGACGCCGCGATCGACGACGACGACCTCGGGTCTGTCGCCGGAGGGACAGGCGACCCGACGTGGTCGGACCCGCCGCCATAGCTAAGCGGGCAACGCGGGAGGCGCAGGAACGCCGGGCGGACGTGGCCGAGCAGTACAAGGCCAGCGCGGATTAGTCGATTACGGCAAGCTGGCGGGACACTATGAAAGAAACGGGTTTGCCACCGCATGCCCATCACTCCACCGACAGTGGAGAGGTGGTGGTCGCCGATGCCGGCGCGGAGGCGGGCGCGGATGCCGTGGACCGGCGCGATGAGCTCTCGGATCGCGAGCTGGACCTGGTGATCGGCGGTCTCGCGCGGGCGCTGGCCCTTCTCGGGGGGGTTGCCGAGTTCGATGCGGACCGTTGGTAGGGGTGCGGCTCAGCTCCTACTGGCGATGCTGTCGCTTGGTCCGCCTGCGACGGGTCGTGCGCAGGAGCCCGCGCGCCGCACGCTATCTCTGCAAGACATTATCGACTATACGCTTACAGGGAATCCCGGCATTCTGAGAGGGACGATCGAGCGGGACGCGCGGGAAGGGGAACTCCTCGAAGCGGGCGCCCCATACGGCACGACCCTGCATGCTTCCGTCACGGGAAGCCACGAGCGAGACGCGAATAGGGGCGAAGGGGGCCTGCCCGTTGCTGGGACGGGCACAACCTACACCATCGGCGCAAGCAAGCTACTCCGCCAGGGGATTCTCATCCAGCCGGAGGTCGTGGTTTCGCGGGCAACCCCGTCGGCCATCGGCGAGCCATACGCCGCAAGTATAGCTCTCAGGTTCGAATTGCCACTCGCGAACAACCGCTGGGGTGCGGTGCAGCGCGCAGAGGAGCAGGCCAGCGAAGCGAGGTACCGGGCGGCAACTCTCCGTCTGGAGAGCGCCATCGCGGAGGGCGTCCGTGACGCGGTCCTGGCGTACTGGGACTATCTTGCCGCGTACCATCGGTTGGCCGTTTGGGACTCTGCCGAGGCCCGCGCCCGTCGCATGGTTAGCGAGATGGAGCTCCTGGTGCGGGCCGACGAGCGCCCCGCGGCGGATCTCAACCAGGCGCTTGCTCGCCTCAGCAGCCAGCGCGTGGCCCGCATCGCAGCGGAACAGGAGCTCATCGAGGCGCGCCGCCAGCTCGGCCTTGCCATGGGCGTGGATCCGGCGGTCATCGTCGCGCTTCCCGATCCGGGCACGTCCTTCCCGCCCGCAGAACCCTTCCAGCCGGACTCAGCGACCGTGGAGCGCTGGGTCCAGGCTGCCCTCACTCGGCGTGCCGATCTCGCGGCGCTGATCGCAGAGTCGCGCGCGCTAGACATCGACCTCGACGCCGCACGGAACGATCTCCGCCCTCGCCTCGACTTGGCAGGGTCGCTCGGCTTCCAGCGCGTTGCGCCATCGTCCAGGGGGCTTCTGACGACGCGCCAGGATGGTTTCGGGGTGTCCCTGGGCGTACACTACTCGTTTGCGCCGGCGAACGCCGAGGCGCGCGGCCGGTTTGCCCAGCAACTCGCGCTCAGGAACCACGCCAGGGTACAGCACGCGCAACTCGTGCGCGAAATCATCAGTGCCGTGCATGTCGCCGTCGCGGAACTGCGGCGGGCCACGGCCGCCCTGCTCGAGAGCCGAAGGGCGGTCGAACTCTATCGCGAGGCCGTAGCCAACGAGCGACTGAAGTACGAATTCGGCACGGCCACGATCATGGACGTCTTGCTTGCGGAGGATGCGCTGACGGTGGCGACGCTGGACGAGGTTGCACAGCATCTGGCGCAAGCGCGCGCGGTCGTCCGACTCCGGTTCGAGGCAGGCCTCCTTGTCGAGCGCTCGCGCGAGGGGGTAAAGGTCAACGTCCACGCCCCCGAGCCGATCTCGTGACCATGAGCCTCGTGCCCGGGGGCAATCGATGGACCGGAGCAATCTGTTTCGCAAGGTCGCCGTTCAGCGTGCGCTTTCCGCTGATCAACTGGACCAGGTTCTCGAAGCGACAAACCCGCGGGGTTGGGTGGGCCTGGCGGCGATCTGCCTTCTCCTGATCGTGGGAGTCGCATGGAGCGTCGCGGGCAGGATCCCGACCAAAGTCCAGGGCCGCGGTATTCTCCTTCGGAGCGGCGGAGTCCTCGAAGTTGTCTCGCCTACCGACGGCCGGATCAGCGACATCACCGTCCAGATTGGTGACAGCGTCTCGGAAGGCGAGGTAGTCGCCTGGCTGGTCCAGCCGGACCTGCTGGATGAACTGCAGACAGTCCGGGAAGAGCTCGCCGCTGCGCGGGACGAACACGCGCAACTCGTCGCCTTCGGCGCGCGCCAGGCCGACCTCGAGCGCAAAGCGCTGGACCAGCAGGAGGCAGAGGCCGAGGCCGCGCTGCGCAGCGCAGAAGAGCGCATTCGTCTCCTCGCGCAACGTCTGGAGGCGCAACAGGCCCTCCGTCGCCAGGGGCTCATCACGCAGGTGACCCTGCTCGATACGCGGCAGCAGCATGATCAGGCCAGCGAGAGAGCACGTCAGGCGCGCAGCACTCTCGCGCAAATCGCCCTGCGGCGCCTGGAGCTGGAGAACCGTACACGCGAGGCGCTGCGCACCGCTCAGCTCCGCGTCGCCCGCGCCGAGGCCGAGGTCGAGCGCGTCGAGCGAGAGCTGGCTGCCAAGACGCAGGTGGTCTCACCGTTCACCGGGCGGATCCTAGAGATATTGACTGGACAAGGAATGATCGTCGGACGTGGCGACCCCATTGTCAGCCTCGATCTGACCGGCCGCTCGGTCCAGCAACTCGTTGGGATCTTCTACGTGCCGTCACGGCACGGAAAGATGGTTCAGCCGGGAATGCCGATCCACATCGCTCCATCGACCGTCCGCCAGGAGGAGTATGGCATGATGATCGGCACGGTTTCCTTCGTGTCGGACTATCCCACCACCACGAGGGCGATGCTGCGCGTTCTGAAGAACGAGGCGCTGGTTCAGGATCTTGCTGGCACCGACGCCCCCTACGAAGTGCATGCTAGCATCTTGCCGGATCCCACCACGACGAGCCGTTATCGCTGGACTTCGTCGGGCGGACCACCGCTGCGGATCGAGAGCGGGACCCTCGCCACTGCGTTCATCACGATCCGCGAGCAACGGCCGATCGAGCTGATCCTGCCCGCGATGCGCAGCCGGGTCGGGCGCTGAAGCCGACGCTTCAGACGGCGCATGGCCACGATCCCGCGACAACGACCACGACCGCCCGGGTTCAAGGTGCCCCCAAGGGCGGCGCGCCCTCTGCTCCGCCTCGTAAGGAGCCCGAAACGCGTTCGGGTTCCCACCGTTCTGCAGATGGAGGCCGTCGAGTGCGGAGCGGCATGCCTCGGCATGATCTTGTCCTACTACGGCCGCCACGTCCCCTTGGAGGAACTCCGCGCCGCGTGCGGAGTTTCGCGCGATGGGAGCAAGGCGACGAACATCGTCCGCGCAGCCCGCGCCTATGGCCTCGTGGCACGTGCCTTCCGTCGAGAGCCACATCAGCTCCCCGGCATGGGGCTCCCTGCCGTTCTGCATTGGAACCTTAACCATTTCGTCGTGCTCGAGGGCTTCAGCCAGGATCGGGTCTACCTGAACGACCCCAGTCGAGGTGCGGTCAGCGTCTCGCTGCGGGAGCTGGATGACGCCTTCACGGGCGTCGTCCTGACCTTCTCGCCAGGGCCCGACTTCCGCGCCGGCGGGACGCGCCCGGGTCTGCTCGCATCCCTGGTGCCCCGCCTGGCGGGTACGCATGCGGCTCTGCTCTACGTGCTGACCGCGGGTTTCGCCCTGCTGATTCCGGGCATGGCCATCCCTTCCTTCTCGCGCGTCTTCATCGATAGCATCCTCGTGCGCGGCCTCCACGACTGGCTGTCGCCTCTGCTCCTCCTCATGTGCGCGACGCTATTGGTCCAGGCGGGGCTCGTCTGGCTCCAGCAGCACTATCTGTTGCGACTCGAGACCCGTCTCTCGCTGCGCAGCACGGCTCAGTTCTTCTGGCACGTCCTCCGTCTGCCCTACAACTTCTTCGTCCATCGGTATGCCGGCGAGATCGCCCAGCGGGCGAACATCAGCGACCGCGTCGCACGCCTCCTCTCCTCCGAGCTGGCGACCGCTGGACTCGACCTCGTGATCGTGCTGTTCTACGTAATCCTCATGATCCAGTATGACGTCCTCTTGACACTCGTCGGCGTCGTCACGGCGCTGATCAACCTCGCCGCTCTGCGTTACACGGCGCGAAAGCGCGCCGATATCTCGCAGCACATCCAGCATGAGCGTGGCAGGCTGATGGGGCTCGCAATGGCCGGCCTCCAGTCCATCGAGATGCTGAAGGCGAGCGGCTCCGAGTCGGACTTCTTTGCGCGTTGGTCCGGACAGCTCGCCAAGCTCGTCAACGCCAATCAACGGATGGCCCTGATCGTGCTCGCATTGGGCCCGTTGCCTGCCTTCTTCCTTGCGGTCAACACCGCGCTCGTCCTCGGGATCGGCGGACTCCGTGTTATGAATGGCGAGTTGAGCATGGGTATGCTCCTGGCCTTCCAGGCCCTCGCACTCGCCTTTCTGACGCCCATCGGCCGGGTTCTCTCGATCGGTGGGCAGCTCCACGAGGTCGAGGGCGGCCTCCGCCGCCTCGATGACGTACTGCAGGCCGGGCTGGACCCGAATGCACCCCGTTTCAATGACCTGGACGAGCGGCCAGGGAGCCTCGCGAAGCTGTCCGGACACGTGGAACTCAGGAACGTCACGTTCGGCTTCAGCCGCCTCGAGCCACCGCTGATCCAGGGGTTCAGCCTCGCGCTGCGGCCGGGCAGCCGGGTCGCCCTCGTGGGGAAGTCCGGCTCTGGCAAGAGCACGGTAGCACGGTTGCTTGCAGGGCTTTACGAGCCATGGGAGGGCGAGATCCTGTTCGATGGTCAGCCGCGCGCGGAGATCCCTCGCGCGGTGATGACGGCGTCTCTCGCGATGGTCGACCAAGAGATATTCCTGTTCGAGGGAACCCTGCGAGACAATCTCACCATGTGGGATCCGGTTCCTACGGAAGGCGATCTGCTGGACGCCACACGAGACGCGTGCATCTACGAAGACATCGCCATACGGCCGGGCGGACTCTCGTGCCTCGTGGAGGAGGGTGGCCGCAATTTCAGCGGCGGCCAGCGCCAGCGACTGGAGATCGCACGTGCGCTGGTGAACCGGCCGTCGATCCTCGTCCTCGATGAAGCCACCAGCGCCCTCGATCCGACGACCGAGAAACGGATCGACGACCACCTGCGACAGCGGGGTTGTACTTGCCTCATCGTGGCCCATCGGCTCAGTACGATCCGCGATTGCGACGAGATCATCGTGATGGAAAACGGGCGGATCGTACAACGCGGCACGCACGCGGAGATGAGCAGGATGCCGGGCCCCTATCGCGACCTCATCGGAGGTGAATGATGGGGTCCATACGGGTGCCAGCCGCGTTTCTCGAGCAGGACGCCTTGCGATTGCAGGTTGGCAGCAACGTTCCCTTCCTGCTGCACGGATATGACGCCTGGCTGGTCGAGAGCGGATACGTCGATGTCTTTTGCGCCCGGCTCGATGGCGACCGGGTCGCCGGTGTGCGCACGCACCTGTTCCGCGTTCACGCCGCCCAGCTCATGCTACCCATCACCACCGCAGGAGGCGGGTTCGCGGCCGTCGGCCTCCTCGCAGTCGGCGCGGACGGGGCTGAGCTCCTGCGCTTCCCGGCCCGGCGGCTGTGGGAGGCCAGCGGAGCCCGCGCGGAGCTGGACGGGCTGATCGCGGGGTGGGTGTCCCTGCTCTACACGGCGCTGTGTCCTCTCGAACTCCCCTCCCTCACAGCCGAAATCGAAGCGGGCACCAGCCGAGCCTATGACCAGGGGGTCGCGCTCGTGCCGGGTCAGGGCGTTCTGTGGATCTCTCACCAACGCGGCAGCTCGCGCTTACTGGGGCATCCTGCCATGCGCATATCGGCGGGAGACTGCCTTCCCCTCGCGCGCCGCTCTTGGCTTGAGCCCGAATCGGAGGTCCAGCTCGACGCTGTCGGGGCGGCGAGCGACCTCGAGCCCCGCCAGGTCCAGGCCGCCATCGGCCTGCTACACGACTTCATGCTCCGGCTTTCGGCGCAACGGCTGGAACGGATCGAGAGCGAGCAGCAAGAGCGTATCGTGCGCATGGCTGCGGCAAGGGGCAGGGCGTACAGGGGCGGTTGGCTGAACCTGGCTCACGTCATGCGGCCGTTCCGGGGAACGCCAAGGCAATCCCGACCGGAGGCGGAGGCCGAGGCGGACGCCCTGCTGGCCGCGTGTCGGCTCGTGGGAGACCACCTGGGGATCCGGATCACGGGGCCTCGTCAGGTGGCGACCCTCGCCCAGTCGCGGCGCCCCGTGCTCGCCATCGCCGCGGCTTCGCGGATCCGGGTTCGCGCGGTCTCGCTACGTGAGGGCTGGTGGCGCCAGGACGGCGGACCGCTGCTGGGCTGGAGCGCGCAGCAGGGTCATCCACTGGCGCTCTTGCCGCGCGGGCCGGGTCGCTACGTGGCGCTGGACCCGACCACTGGAGAAGAACGGCACGTGGACGCCGCGGTCGCGGCGACGATTTCTCCCTCTGCCTACAGCTTCTACCGTGGGTTCGGGGATCAGCCTCTGACGCTGCGGCGAATCTTCGGATTCGGCGTACGCCGCTGCGCGCGCGATATCACGTCGTTCATCCTCCTCAGCGGCGCGGCCGCCCTGCTCAGCCTCTTCGGCCCCGTCGCGACCGCCCTGGTCTTCAACGCGGTCATCCCGAACGCGGACCGGGCGCAACTCGTCCAGATCGTGGTGCTCCTCCTCGCCGTCGCTGGGGCAACCGCGCTTTTCTCGGTCGCTAGCTCGGTCGCGCTACTCAGGATCGAAGCGAAGCTCAGCGGCGACCTCATGGCTGCGGTCTGGGACCGCCTCCTTGCACTGCCGGCGCGCTTCTTCCGCTCGTTCTCGGCCGGCAATCTCGCGAGTCGGGCAATGGCTATCGAGTCGATCCGGCAGATCCTGTCCGTGGCCACGATGAGCGCGCTCGTGACGGGCACGATGGCCCTTTTCCAATTCGCTTTCCTCTTTCACGTCAGCTCCACCCTCGCGCTAATCAGCGCCGCGCTGATCGGCACCATGGCCGTCATCACGTGGGTCACCGGGTACGTCCAGCTAAGGTACCAACGTGCCATCACTGCGCTCCAGGCGCGCCTATCCGGAATCGTCCTCCAACTGCTGACAAACATTGGGAAGATCCGCGTGGCGGGCGCCGAGCCTCACGCGTTCGCCCTTTGGGCGCGGTCCTTCGCCGAGCAACGCAGGTTGCAGTATCGGGTCCGTTTTGTGAGCAATGTTCTGAGAACCTTCCAGACATCGTTCCCGTTGTTTGCGAGCATCGTTCTGTTCGCCGCCGCAGCCCCGCTGGTGTCCGACGGGGGCGTGCTCCGCACCGGCGATGTCATCGCCTTCCTCGCGGCCTTCGGAACTGCTGCCACGGGCATGGTGACCGTGAGCGCCACCTTCGTCAGTGTGCTGGGCGTGATTCCGTATCACGAGCAACTCAAGCCCATTCTGCATGGGACGCCCGAGATCACTGCGGGAAAGCTCGATCCCGGGGCGCTGCGCGGCAACATCGCTGTCGAGCACGTCACCTTCCAGTACGACGAGAATGCCCCCCCGATCCTGCGCGATTTGACGATCCGGGTGGCCGCATCGGAGTTCGTCGCTCTGGTTGGCCCGTCCGGCTCGGGGAAGTCGACTATTCTTCGCATACTGCTCGGCTTCGAGAGACCGACATCAGGCGCGGTTTATTACGACGGCCAGGATCTGGCCAGTCTGGATGTCGGCGCTGTCCGGGGTCAGATCGGGGTGGTGCTTCAGGGGGCCCAGCCGCTGCCCGGAGACATCTTCAGCAACATCGTCGGCTCAAGCGGGGCCACTCTGGAGGAGGCCTGGGAAGCCGCGCGGATGGCTGGCCTGGACGAGGATCTCAAGCGCATGCCCATGGGCATGTTCACGGTGATCGGGGAAGGCAGCAGCACGCTCTCAGGCGGCCAACGGCAGCGGCTCATGATCGCTCGTGCGCTGGTCCGTAGGCCGAAGATCCTCCTGCTGGACGAGGCGACCAGCGCTCTCGACAACGCGACGCAGGCGGCCGTGAGCGCGAGTCTGGAGCGACTGAAAGTGACCCGCATCGTCATTGCCCACAGGTTGAGCACGATCGTGCGCGCGGACCGGATCTACGTGATCATGCACGGACAGGTCGTTCAGGCAGGAACCTACAACGAGCTGATGGATACCGATGGACCCTTCGCGGATCTGGCCAAGCGGCAACTCCTCTGAGTCAGGCCTCCGCGCGCCGCGAGGCGCGAGGGAGCGCTGCGTTGATGGCGTGGCACTCCGATGGATCGTAGCGGCATGCTCGCTGGTCTGGATCGTCGCCTGCGCTTCTCCCCGCACGCCGAAGGAGGAGCGGGAGTATCGGGCCGCTCACGGCGATGGCGATATCGTCATCGCGGCGGTATGGCCCTGGAAGGCACGCAAGGACATTCTGTTTGGCCAGGGGCTCGAGCTCGCGCTTGAGGAAGCGGCGCTCGCCGGGGGCTTGGGAGGGCGGCGGATTCGTCTGCTCAAGGAGGACGATCATGAATCTGTGGACGAGGGCCTGCTGTTGGCTCAACGTCTCGCCAACGATCCCGAGGTCGTTGCGGTGATCGGTCACCTGCAATCGTACGTGGCCATACCGGCCGCAGCGATCTACGATCTCGCGGGCATCGTGCTGATCTGCCCGACATCGACGAGCCCGGCGCTGACGAACGAGGGATACGAGCGAGTTTTTCGCACCACCTTCACCGACGACGTTACCGGACGAGAGATGGCCGACTTCGCTTTCCGGCAGGGATACCGCAGAGTGGCGGTCTACTACATTCGCAACGCGTACGGCCGCTCGCTGGCGAACGCGTTCGAGGAGCGGGCGGCCGAATTGGGCATCGCGATCGTCCAGCGCGCCTCCTACGACCCTGACCGCCAGCGGCAGCACGGCCCCGGCTTCGAGCCCACGTTCCGCGAATGGAGTCGGCTCGACCTGGATGCCCTATTCGTCGCGGGCCAGGCGCCAGAGGCGGGTTTCCTCATCGCCGAGGCGCGCCGCAACGGCATCACGGTGCCGGTCCTCGGGAGCGATGCGATGGCCACACAATCCCTGATCGCGGCTGGCGGAGCCGCCGTGGAAGGCACGGTGCTCCCGGCCGCCTTCCACCCGGATGACGAGCGACAGGCGGTTCGGCGTTTCGTGCGCGCGTTCACCGAACGTTTCGGGAAGCCGCCTGATGTGGGCGCCGCCCTCGCGTACGACGCGCTCAGCGTGCTGGTGCATGCGATAAGGAAGGCCGGAACTCCGGCGCCGGGCGAAGTCGCGCGGGCCCTCCGCACGATGCGCGATTGGGAAGGGGTCACGGGGCGTTTCGGCTTTGACGACAGGGGCGAGCTCATCGAACCGAGGCTGGTCAAGGTGGTGGTGCGGAATGGCCGATTCGAATACCTCGACGAGGGGGCTTTGGCGGGGCGGGAGCGTTCCGGCGCTCCTGCCAGGGGATCGTAGCCTCCCCTTGCGCCGGCCGGTGCGACGGGTGAACGCGGGGGTCGGTGCGCTGCCCTTGGGAAGGGTTTGCGTTGAGTGATCCGCTGAATTGAACGTCAACGATCGCTATTGACTTCTGCGAAGGACGAATGCTATAATAGATAATCAATGATCCTGCAAAGAGGCAGTGATGGCCCTCTGGCCACAGGCCGCGTAGCGGCTGGGTCCCCCGGGAGCGCTCCGACGCCGGGGTGCTCTCGCGGCGGTTGATGCGCGCGCCCAAGCCTTCACCTCATCGCCGCATGAGAACAGCCGCGGGTGCCCCACCGGGAGCCGTGGGCGCGCGGCTGTCTGATGCCGACTTCTTCCCGCCGGAGCGAAGCCGGTCCGGCATCCGTTTGCGGCCGCCCGTGTTCTTGCGACGATCGTCGCGCTCTGGTGAGGGGACCGGCGGATGCACGGGCCACACGCGGCTCACGGACCGATCAAGCGGTGGGAGAAGTCCTCACGGCGCGGCCGAGAATTTCGGGTGTTAAGTCCGTGACGCGGAGCCGGCCACGCCGACAGGCGCGACTCCTGGTGCTGGAACGGTGGACTGGTCGCTCTCGGGGTAACCTTTCGTCCCCTACCCATCACCATGGCCCAGACACTCGACTGCGACATCCGAGATCTCGTCGGACCGGCTCGGACGATCTACGAGGAGTCCCTCAAGGTCTGGGGCAAGGACAGGGCGACGGTTCTTATTGGACGTGATCCTGCATGGGTTGCGACACTGGAGAAGGTGAGCCGCCTGGCTGTCGCGACCAGCCCCATCCTCATCGTCGGCGAGACTGGCACAGGCAAGGAGCTCATCGCCCGCGGTCTGTTCTTGCTTGCGTCCCGATACCGCCGGGCGTTCGTGAGCGTCAATTGCGCGCAGTACACGAACGAGCAGATCATGGCCAGCGAGCTGTTCGGTCATCAGAAGGGAAGCTTCACCGGGGCCCATACGGATCATGCGGGGCTGTTCGAGGCAAGCCAGGGCGGGCTGATCTTCCTGGATGAGATCGCGGAGCTGTCACTGGCGGCGCAAGCCATGCTGCTACGTGCGATCAGTGAGCGGGAAATCTTTCCGGTCGGTGCAACACGCGCGAGGCCGGTCGATGTGCGGATCGTTGCGGCGACGAATCGTGATCTCCGGATGCTGGTTGAGCAGGGGACGTTTCGGGCGGACCTGTTCTACCGGCTCAACCAGTTGTGCGTGCGCACGCCGCCCCTGCGCCAACGGGGGCGCGACTGGGAGCTCATCGCACAGTATCATCTGGATCGGCTCGCCAGCACGTTCCGCAAATGCAAGTCGCTTGCCGCGGACGCCGTCGAGTGGTTGCGGGGTTACTCCTGGCCTGGAAACGTCAGGGAGCTCACTGGCTGCATCGAGACAGGGTTCCACATGAGCGTTGGAGACGAAATCACGCTACGCGACATCGGAGAGGCGCTCGAGGCGACCGTGCAGGACGATCAGCTCCGCCGGACGGCGTCCGCGTCGATGCCGTACTCCAGCGCTGAGTACTGCGAGCGGATCAGCGGCGGCGAGGGGACG
The DNA here is from genome assembly GCA_036381195.1 of Longimicrobiales bacterium. Lineage (GTDB taxonomy): Bacteria > Gemmatimonadota > Gemmatimonadetes > Longimicrobiales > RSA9 > RSA9. The sequence goes on from DASVDH010000022.1 coordinate 126,342, forward strand.
TTCTGGGAGCTGATCTACGAGCCCTTCATGGCGCGAGACCTGAACCGCGTACAGGTCCGTGAGGTGATCGCGCACGGGCTCGCGCTGGCTGACGGGAGCTATAAGCGGATGCTCAGGCTTTTCGGCATGCCGGATTCGGATTACCTTCGCTTCATGGACTTCCTCCGCCACCACAGGCTCAAACCGCCGCGCGACCGAGTGATGGCGGCGCGGCTGATGGACGGAGGGTCGCCGGAGGCAGGGCGCCGCGCGGCCCATGCTGCCCGCCGAGGTGGGAACGGCCAGCATACCCAGCCGGACCGGGAGGCCAGATGACGGTCACTCAGCGTTCTCTCGCCGCGGTCCTGTCCGCGATCCTGCTCACATCCTCGCCGACTTCGGCCCAACTGGCCGGCGGCCAGCCGGAATGGTACCTGCCGGTCACCGACGGGTGCCGGCTGTTCGTCAAGGAGTACGGCCACGGGACCGACACGGTCATCGTGCTCCATGGCGGCTGGGGCGCCGAGCACTCTTATCTGATGGACGCGTTCGTCGGGCTCGAAGACCGCTACCATCTCGTCTTCTACGACCAGCGCGGGTCGCTGCGTTCGCCGTGCCCGGACAGTGCGATCTCGGTCGCCGCACACGTCGCCGACCTCGAGCGTCTGCGTGACGAGCTCGGCCTGAACCGCGTGCACCTGGTCGGGCATTCCATGGGAACGTACCTGGCCATGCAGTATCTGGCACAGCACCCAGACCGGGTCGCCGGACTCGTTCTGCTCGGCACGCTGCTCCCGCAGAACCCGCCGTCCGAAGATCTGGCTCTCGCCTCCTCCGAGCCGGCGCCACTCACGCGCGAGGCGTTCTTCGAGCGCCCCGCCGTGCTCGAGGAACTCCGGAAGCACGGCCTCGACCGCGACAGCGGCGCGTTGAGCGCCAAGGACCGGACCAACGCATGGAGGATCCGGTTCGCCGGTGTCAACCTGTACCACGTCGAGCGCTGGAGGCAGTTGAAGGGCGGCCAGGTATTCTACAACGACCGCGCAGGGCGAGCGGCCGCCGAAACCATGCCCGAATCCTACGATTTCACAGACGCCCTGCGCGAGCACCGATGCCGGATCTGGATCATCGACGGCGACCACGACTACCTGGATTTCGGCGCCACCCACCTACGGCGCTGGAGCGCCCGTGTGCCCAACGTCCGGCTCGTCATCCTCGAACACGCCGGCCACGTCGCATGGATCGACGCCCCGGCCGAGTTCCGGCGGGTCCTTGCCGAGGCGCTCGCGGACGTGTCGGCCTGTCGCCCATGACCGGCCGGCGGGCACCGGTGGCAGCCCTCGAACAGGATGCCTCGCGTGCCGGGATGCCAGCGGCATCGAAGGCCGTGGTGTCGCTGCCGTACAGATCAGCGGCGCGCCGGAAGGCCCGATCCTCTCCCCCGACACCGTGCAACTGGTCGCGACGCCGCTGAACGAGACCGGTGCGGTCGTCTCGAATCGGACGGTGGAGTGGCGCTCGAGCGATACCACAGTGGCGGTTGTCAACAGCCAGGGATTGGTATTCGCGATCGGGGCGGGGCCCGTCACCATCACGGCCACCTGCGAGGGCCGGGAGGGCTCGATCACGCTGGACGTGCGTGCCGGCCGGCCTGTTGGCCCCGAGGGCGGCACGCTCGCGTTGCTCGATGGAGCGGTCACGATCGTCGTCCCGCCGGGCGCCCTGCCGCAGACGACCACCATTCTCGTCCGCCCCGCAGTCTCGCCCCCGCCGGATCCCGGGCTCGTCCCCGGTACCGCGTACGAAATCGGTCCTGAAGGCCTGATCTTCTGGCTGCCAGCGGCGCTTTCTTTGCGCTACGAGCCCGGCCGCGTCCCGTCCGGCATCGGCGAGGCAACGCTTCAGCTCTACCGCCTTGCCGCGGGTGCCTGGGAGATGGTCCGCGGCAGCACGGTGGACGTCGGCGCGCGAACGATCGCCGGAAGCATCAGCGGCGCGGGAACCTACGCGGCAGTGAGCACGCCCGTGGACCGCCTGTCGGTGACGGGTCCGTTGGCGTCGGGGGCGCTCTACGTCGGGCAGTCGGGACAATTGGAGGCGGTCGCCTTCGCCGCCAACGGCGACACGCTCAGGGGCGCAGCATCGAGTGGGTCAGCTCCGATCCCGGGAAGGCCACGGTAGACGACGCCGGCAAGGTCACCGGCGTCGCGGCCGGCAGCGTCACCATCACTGCGACGAGCGAGGGGAAATCCGCGTCCACGGCCATCCTGGTCATCGCGCGGCCGACCGAAGATTGGGGTGGAGCTACGGAGTGGACGACGTTCCAGGGGAACGCGCGCCGCACCGGCTACGCCGCCGCAACGCTGGATCCCGTCCGATTCCACGAGCTCTGGACCGTTACGCTGGCGAGCGAACCACTCAACCCTGTAACGGCCGGTGACGGCAAGGTTTTCGCCTCGACCAACGCGTATTTCGGCACCCAGAAGCTCTTCGCGCTCGACGCGCAGTCGGGCACCGAGCTGTGGTCGTGGGACTTCGGCCCGATCCACTCGGTCCACCCCCCGGCGTATGACGGCGGCCGGGTGTATGTGACAACGGGCGGTCACGAGGACTCGTTCCTGTGGTCGTTCGATGCGAACGACGGAACGGTGCTGTTCCGCAGCGCCTATGCGAACCAGTGGTCCCGGTATTACGCCCCCGCGATCGTCGGTCAGACGGTTTACATGGCGGGAGGATCCTACGGCGGGATGTACGCCTTCAGCGCCACCGATGGCCAGCAGCTCTGGTTTACCTCGACGAATCAGTACGACGAGTGGGCCCCCGCGGTCAGTGACGGGCGTGTGTACGCGTATACGGGGGATTACTCCCCCAAGCTGACGGTCGCGGACGCGGCGACGGGATCGGTCCTGTACGAGATCGCGGATCCGGGATTTCAATGGGACGGGTGGAGCATGGGCGTGACGCCGGTCCTGGGCTCGGCAGACAACGTCCTCGTCACGCAGGGGGGCCGCCTCCTCTCCTTCGATCTGCGGGGCCGGAGCATCGCGTGGGAGCGGACGGGATCGTTCCGGGGGAACGTGACGGTCGCTGGTGGCGTGCTATACGTCAACAACCGTCAGATCGAGGCGCGCGCGGAGAGCGACGGCTCGCTGCTCTGGGTCTGGATTCCGCCGCACGGCGAACCGCAGGGAACGATCATCGTCACGGACAACCTTCTCTTCACCAGCACAGCGGACCGGACGTACGCGCTGGATCTCGGGGCACGGCGGCAAGTGTGGTCCTACCCCATGGCCGGCCAGCTCGCGTTGAGCTCCCAGGGCAAGCTGTTCATCGCCGCCAGCGACGGACGGCTCGCCGCGATTGGGCTCCGGGAGCGTCTGTAACTCCGGGCGAACCCACGTAGCGCGGGCGCAGCGCAGCGCGAGCGTGGCGCGTCCACCCGCGCCAGCGTGCTTCGATCCCCGCCCGCCTACGCCTCCGTCCTGCCGAACAGCCGGGCGATCCGGGCCCTGAGCGCGCGGAGAAGCAGCGGGAGGATCGAGACCGGCTTCGTGGCCGGCGCTGCCGTCGTCGGCGGTGGCGACGTCATCGTGGCCGCGCTCGCGGCGGCGCGCGCGTGGCCGGCCCCCGCCGCCGTCGGCCCCGCGCCGGCAAGGCTGGCGCCCGCCGCGGAGGACGGGCCCGGAGCCGCCCCGGCGGCGGGCGCGGGTGCGCGACCCGCGTCGTCGGCCGCGGCTGCCGGTCCGGCCTCTCCCGCCGCCGGCGCTGCCTGCGCCTCCAGCCGCTGCCGCGCACACTCCGCGAACTGGCGGAAGAGCTGCTTCGAAACCTCCTCGACCATGCCGCGGCCGAACTGCGCGAGCTTCCCGACGAGCTGGACCTCGGACTCGACGCTGACCTCGGCCGCGCCGTCCGCGCCGGCCACGATGCTGCTGGTCATGGTCATGCGTGCCGAGCCGGAGCCGGCGGTGTCCTGCCCTTCGCCCGTCATCTGGACGCGGTGGTTTTGCTCGTCCACTTCCGTCAGCTCAGCCTTGCCCCTGTAGCTCGCGGTGATGGGGCCGACCTTGACGCGCACGCGGCCGAGGAAGGTGCGCTCGTCCCGCGCCTCGATGAGCTCTGCGCCGGGGAGGCACTGCACGACCTGGTGAGGGTCGAGCAGGAAGGCCCAGACGCGTTCGACCGGCGCGCGGACGCGAAACGTCTCCTCGATCCTGACGGCCATGGCTCACCTCCCCTGCGGCGGTGCGGCCCGCCCGCGGCGGGCCGGCGCGCGCCGCGTGCCGGCGTGGCCTTTGCCTGCGTTGTGAGCGCGCATTATGAATTCCGCACGCCGGGAGCGTCAACCCTCCTGATGAGGTCGCACACCCGGCCCGCCCCTGGCGCCCTCGACAATCGGAGCGGCCGCGTGCAACACTGCCTGGGCCGTACCGCGGCCGCGGACCGCCCGACTCCGTCATGAACCTGGTCGGCCAGGTCTTCAACTCGCAGAAGTTCGAGCCGACCACGGGTGCGGACGACGCCATTGTACTGTCGAAGGTGGTGTTCAAGGTCGACAACACTGCCGCGCTCGTCGAGATCGCAGGCTACCGAAGCAGACTGGACGGGCCTGGCGATTGCACAAGACAGCATCAGACGCCAAGGGGGCAGCTTGACGGTCAAGCGTATGGACAACGTGGGCATCGTGGTTGAAGACCTCGACGGCGCCATTGAGTTCTTCACCGAGCTCGGGCTCACGCTCGAAGCCCGCATGCCCATCGAAGGCGAATGGGCCGGCCGCGTCACAGGACTCCGCGGTCAGCGCGTCGAGGTCGCCATGATGCGCACCCCCGATGGTCACGGCCGCCTCGAGCTCTCACGCTTCGACGCTCCCGCCATCGCGTCCGATCACCGCACAGCCCCCGTGAACTCGTTGGGCTACCTGCGCGTCATGTTCACCGTCGAGGACATCGACGACACCCTCGCTCGGCTCAGCAAGCTCGGTGCGACGGTGGTCGATGAAGTGGTCAACTACGAAGACATCTACCGGCTCTGCTACATCCGGGGCCCCGAAGGAATTCTCATCGGGCTCGCCGAACAGCTCGGGCACCAGACCTCCCGAGCGAATCCCATGGAAGGTAAACGTTGAGAACGCAGGCGTTGGCGTCCGACGACCGGTTGCAGCGGACGGGCCGCTGCGCGCCCCGCCGCTGGAATTGGAACGTTGGCCAGCGCAGTCGGACCCGAGGAGGCTGGAAGGCTGGGGTGCGGCCGGTCACGGTGCCGGCACGGAGCGCCTCGGGCGCCTCGACCATCTCCTGGCCGGGCCCATCGTCCCCCTAGCCGCCTCTCGGGCGCGCGGCCTCTCCGCCTCGCCGGGCGTTCGATGCTGGCGCGGGATATGCGGCCGGGCGGCGGCCACCCGGCATCGAGGCGCGCCACGCGAGCGATCCCCGGAACCCCGCTACTCGTCATGCAGCACCGGAACACAGCGCCGAGCGCGACGATCGCGGCGTGGGAGCCGCGGTGAGCGCGCTGGTGGTCCCCGCCTGGGCGGAGGCGAGCCTCTGGGGCCTCGCCGCAGGCGCCGGTCTCCTCCTCGGCGCTGCCGGGGGCTACTTCCTGTCGCTTTCCCACCGGGCCATCGCGGCGATCATGGCGTTCGGCGGCGGCGTGCTGCTCTCCGTCCTGGCGTTCGAGCTCGTGGAGGATGCGGCCATGCACGGCGGCATCGGCCCGACGGTCGCCGGAGTCTTCGGCGGCGCCGCCCTCTTCTCGGCGGTGAACTGGCAGCTCTCGCGGTACGGCGCCAGGCACCGGAAGCGGTGCGGCGGGTGCGTGACCCAGCCGACGGAGGCCGAGGTGCCGGGGAGTGGGCTCGCCATCGCCGTCGGCGCACTCATGGACGGGATCCCGGAGTCAATCGTGCTGGGGTTGGCAGTGATCGGCGGGTTAGGGATCGAGGGGAGCGTGCTGGCGGGGTTCTTCGTCGCAAACCTGCCGCAGGGGTTCTCCAGCGCGGCGGGCATGAAGCAGGCGCTCCGGCCGGCCGGCTACATCTTCGGGGTCTGGACGACGATCGTCGTCGCCTGCGGGGTTGCGGCCTGGCTCGGCTACGCGGTCGTCGGCCGCCTCGCCCCCTGGAGTGTCGGCGTATCGGTCGCGCTGGCCGGTGGCGGCGTGCTGGCCATGCTCGCCGAGACGATGATCCCGGAGGCGTTCGAGAAGGCGCCAAGCTTCATGGGGCTCATCACCGCCACGGGCTTCCTGCTCGCCTTCGCCCTGACGCGCCTCGTCACGTGACGCCGCCCGCGACCTGACCGCGTTCCGCAAACTACGATTTGCGCAACTGGGAAGTGGGCGACCTCGGCGCAGTGATCGCGCACCACCAGGAGACGCAATCCCTGGCGAGACACCGCGAGCCAGCGCTGCGCAGCTGGTCCATGAGGCACGGGCAGCTTTTGCAGCCGGCCATGCGGTCCTCGCGCGCGCCTCGCTCGGCGCCGGACGCCAGCCCTGCGAGCTGGTCGCTCGCGGCGCGCACCGCGGCTTGGCAGTCTGAGCGGGTTCACGACATCGCCTGCTCGGCGAGCCCAGGGCTGGCGCCCTCAGCCAGCTTGAGTCTGGTCCAGACGTTCATGTTGATGACGATCCCGATAATCTCGAGGATCTCCTCCTGCGAGAAGTGCTCGGCGAGCGCGTCGTGACGCGCACCGAAGTCGTCGGCGACCGTCGTGTCGGCGATGCGAGTGAGCGCCTCGGTGTAGGCGAGGGCGGCGCGGGCGGCGGGGTCGTGGAAGTCGGTCTCCCACCACGCGGTCAGAGTGTCGACCACCGGCCGGGGGATGCCAGCATCGCGTGCAGCCTCGTAGTGGAGGTTGAGGCAGTAGGCGCAGTTGTTGATCTGAGATACCCGCAGGCGCAGGAGTTGGGCGAGCTTGCGGTCGAGGCGTAGGTTGGCCTTGTAGCCGAAGGCATCGGCGCCATGGCGGGCGAGCTTGACCAGGTCCTCGTTGGCCGAGCTGTCGGCCCGGCGGTTGGTGATCGTCACGTCGGACATGTCGTTGCTCCTGTCGAGGTCAGGGTTCGGGGCCGATGTCGACCGAGTACACCTTGCAGTGCCCGGCTGGCGCCGGCCCGCGCCCGCGAACCTTGGCCGCGCGCGCGCCGGGCGAGACAGTGCGTGGCGCCGCTCGCGGTCCGGGGCGGCAGGCTCGCCCGTCATGCGGACGCGGTGGTCCTTCTCATCTCCCTCCGTTAGCGCGGCGCGGCCCCTGTAGCTCGCGGCGGCCTTGCTTGTCTCAGGGCTGGGCATTATGAATTCCGTTCGCCGGGAACGTCACCCCTCCAGATGAGGCCACGCACCCGGCCAGGCCCTTCCCGATCATCCCAGGCTGACGCCGGCCGACCTGAATAACAGCGTGTGCGAAGGCGACGCGGGGCGCGAGGCACCCGCGTTTCCCTACCCTGCACCGCCCGCCTCGGCGGCGAGACGCCGTCGCGGCGGTGGATCCGTCTCACCCGGCGGCCCCCGGCCGGCAGCCGGCCGGCGCGGGGGCGGAAGGAGGCGCGGCGCGATGATCCCTCCGAGATTCGACCACGTCGCCCCGACCACACTGGAGGAGGCGCTCGCCGTGCTGGGGCAGCACGGCGACGACGCGAAGGTCCTGTCGGGCGGGCAGAGCCTGATCCCGCTGCTCAAGCTGCGGCTCGCCGCGCCGGCGGTCCTGGTGGACATCAACCGGATCCCCGGGCTCGACCGGCTCGAGGAGGCGGACGGGGTGCTGCGCATCGGCGCGCTGGTGCGCGAGTCCGCGCTGGAGTCGGCGGACCTGGTCCGGCGGCGCTACCCGATCCTGATGGACACGGCGCACGTGATCGCCGATCCGCTGGTGCGCAACATGGCGACGGTGTGCGGCAACCTCGCGCACGGCGACCCCGCGAACGACCACCCCGCGACGATGCTCGCGCTGGAGGCGGAAGTCGTTGCGCGGAGCGCCGCGGGCGAGCGGGTGATCCCCGTGACGCAGTTCTTCACCGGCGTGTTCGCGACCGCGCTGCGGCCGGACGAGATCCTGACGGAGATCCGTGTTCCCGCGCCGGCGCCGAGGAGCGGCGGCGCGTACCTCAAGCTCGAGCGGAAGGTGGGCGACTTCGCGACCGCGGCGGTCGCCGCGCAGGTCACGCTCGCGGAGGACGGCACGGTCGTGCGCGCGGGAGTGGGGCTGACCAACGTCGGCCCGACGCCGATCAAGGCGCTGCAGACCGAGGCGTTCCTCGCCGGCAAGCCGCTGGACGACGCGACGACCCGCGAGGCGGGCCGGCTCGCGGCCGAGGAGGCGCGGCCGACGGCGGACCGGCGCGGCTCGGTGGAGTACAAGCGGGACCTGGTGCGAGTGTTCACGATGCGGGCGCTCCGGCGCGCGCGCGACCGCGCGGAAGGCCGCGCGGCCACGGCGCCGGCCGAGCGCGCCTACGCGACGGCAGGAGGGCGCTGACCATGGCGAACCACGAGATCCGCGTGACGGTGAACGGCATCGAACGCGCGGCGCACGTCGAGTCGCGCACCCTGCTGGTGCACCTGATCCGCGAGACGTTCCGGCTGACCGGCACGCACATCGGCTGCGACACCACACACTGCGGCGCGTGCACCGTGCTGCTGGACGGCCGGCCCGTGAAGTCCTGCACCGTCCTCGCCGTGCAGGCGGACGGCAAGGAGGTCATGACGGTCGAGGGGCTCGAGCGGGACGGCAAGCTGCACCCCGTGCAGGAGGGCTTTCACGAGGAGCACGGGCTCCAGTGCGGCTACTGCACGCCCGGCATGATGATGACCGCCGTGGCACTGCTCGAGCGGAACCCGAACCCGACGGAGGAGGAGATCCGGCACGCCATCTCGGGCAACCTGTGCCGGTGCACGGGCTACGTGAACATCGTGAAGGCGATCCAGTACGCCGCGGCGAAGCGGAGCGAAGAGACCGCGGTCCCCAGCGGCGGCACCGCGTGACGGGAGGCGACGACCATGGCGACCCGGACCCCTCCAGAGATCGGCGGCATGGGCCACTCGGTGAAGCGCAAGGAGGACGCGCGTTTCATCCGCGGCAAGGGCAACTACGTGGACGACCTCGTGCTGCCGGAGATGCTGCACCTGGACATCGTGCGCAGCCCGTTCGCGCACGCCAGGATCACGAACATCGACGCATCGCGCGCCCTCGCCATCCCCGGCGTGCTGGCCGTCATCACCGGCAAGGACCTCGAGAAGTACAACCTGCACTGGATGCCGACGCTGATGTCGGACACGCAGATGGTGCTGCCGACCGACCGGGTGATGTTCCAGGGCCAGGAGGTCGCGGCGGTGCTGGCCACGGACCGCTACACCGCGGCGGACGGTGTCGAGGCGGTCGAGGTCGAGTACGACCCGCTGCCCGCGGTAGTGGATCCGTTCAAGGCGCTGGAGCCCGGCGCGCCCGTGCTTCGGCCGGACAAGGGCAGGACGGACAACCACATCTGGCACTGGGAGGTGGGGGACCGCGCGGCCACGGAGAAGGCGTTCGCGGAAGCGGACGTCACGGTGAAGCAGGACATCTACCTGCCGCGCATCCACGTGTCCTCGATCGAGACGTGCGGCTGCGTCGCCTCGTTCGACAAGGTGAACGGCCAGCTCACGGTCTGGATGACGACGCAGGCGCCGCACGCGATCCGGACCGTGGTCGCGCTCGTCGCGGGGCACCTCGGGCTCAAGGAGAACCGGATCCGCATCATCTCGCCGGACATCGGCGGCGGGTTCGGCGGCAAGGTGCCGGTCTACCCGGGCTACGTGCTGGCGATCGCGGCCTCGTTCCTCACCGGCAAGCCGGTCAAGTGGATCGAGGACCGGATGGAGAACCTCCAGGCCGACTCGTTCGCGCGGGACTACCACATCACCGCGGAGCTGGCGGCGAAGAAGGACGGCACGCTCACCGCGCTCCGCATCAAGACGCTGGCGGACCACGGCTACACGGACGCGGCGGCGAACCCGTCGAAGTTCCCGGCGGGCCTGTTCCACATCTGTACGGGCTCGTACGACTTCAAGGCCGCGCACGTCGAGGTGGACGCCGCGTACACGAACAAGCCGCCAGGCGGCATCGCGTACCGCTGCTCGTTCCGCGTGACCGAGGCCGTGCACACGATCGAGCGGATGGCGGACCTGATGGCGCACGAGCTGGGCATGGACCCGGCCGAGTTCCGCAAGAAAAACTTCATCAAGCCCGAGCAGTTCCCCTACCGTTCCGCGCTGGGCTGGGAGTACGACAGCGGCAACTACGCCCGTGCGCTCGACCTCGCGCTCGAGAAGGTCGGCTACGCCGAGCTGCGCAGGGAGCAGGCGGAGAGGCGGGCGCGCGGCGAGCTGATGGGCATCGGGATCTCGAGCTTCACCGAGATCGTGGGCGCGGGCCCCTCGAAGCACTTCGACATTCTCGGCCTCAAGATGTTCGACTCGTGCGAGATCCGCATCCACCCGACGGGCAAGGCGATCGCGCGGTTCGGCACCAAGAGTCAGGGCCAGGGGCACGAGACGACGTACGCGCAGATCATCGCCGAAGAGCTGGGCATCCCGGTCGATGACATCACGGTCGAGGAAGGCGACACGGATACGGCGCCGTACGGGCTGGGGACGTACGCGAGCCGCTCGACGCCGACCGCGGGCGCGGCGGGCGCGGTCGCGGCGCGCAAGATCCGGGAGAAGGCGCGGAAGCTGGCGGCGCACCTGCTCGAGTGCCACGAGGACGACCTCGAGTGGGAGCCCGGCCGGTTCTACGTGAAGGGCTCGCCGGACCGCGCGAAGACGATCCAGGAGATCGCGTTCGCGGCCTACACCAACCATCCGCCGGGCATGGAGGCGGGGCTCGAGGCGGTCAGCTACTACGACCCGCCCAACCTCACCTACCCGTTCGGCAGCTACGTCTGCGTGGTGGACATCGACAAGGGCACGGGCGAGGTGAAGGTGCGGCGGTTCGTGGCGGTGGACGACTGCGGCAACGTCATCAACCCGATGATCGTCGAGGGCCAGATCCACGGCGGGCTGACGATGGGCCTCGCGCCCGCGCTGTACGAGGAGATCCAGTACGACGAGGCGGGCAACATCCAGGGCGGCAGCTTCATGGACTACCTGGTGCCGACGGCGGTCGAGACGCCGCGCTGGGAGACCGCCCGGACCGTGACGCCCTCGCCCCACCATCCGCTGGGCGCGAAGGGCGTGGGCGAGTCCGCGACGGTGGGCGCGCCCGCCGCGATCGCGAACGCAGTCGTGGACGCGCTCTGGCACCTGGGAGTCAGGCACGTGGACATCCCGATCACGCCGTTCAAGGTCTGGAGTCTGCTGCGCGAGAAGGGCGTGGCGGAGTAGCGGGGGCATCGAGGCCGCCCGCGGCGGGGCGCAGAGCGCGCGGCGTGCGCCGCCTGCCGCCGCTGCGCGCCTTCGCCGCCGCGCTCCGTGTCTCCGCGGGTCCGTGGCGGACTCCGTTCGAGTCGCACGGCAGGAGCACCAATGATCAGCGATGTTCTCGAACAAGCCACCGAGCTGAGGCGCGCGGGCCAGCCGTTCGTGCTCGCCACGGTCGTCGCGCGGAAGAGGCCGCAGTCCGTACGGCCGGGCTCGAGCGCGATCATCCTGCCCGACGGCACGATGCGGGGCTGGGTGGGCGGCGGCTGCGTGCGCCCGGCGGTGCTGCGAGAAGCGCGGGCTGCGCTGGAGGACGGGCAGCCGCGGCTCGTACGCCTGGATCCCGCGTCCAGCGGAGACGGTGAGTGGGAGGGCGTGCTCGATTACCCGATGACCTGCCAGGGGGAGGGCGCGGTGGAGGTCTACCTGGAGCCGATGCTGCCGCGGCCGGCGCTGCTGGTGCTGGGCCGCACGCCGGTCGCGCAGGCGGTGGTGCGATTCGGCAGCGCGCTGGGCTTCCGCGTGACCGCGGCGGAGCCGGCGGCGCGAGAGGAGCTGTTCCCCGACGCCGACGCGGTGCTGACGGACTGGGCCGACGCGGCGCGGCGCATCGGCGCCGACGGCTTCGTCGTCGTCGCGACGATGGGCGAGGACGACGAGGGCGCGCTCGAAGCGGCGGCGGCGAGCGAGGCGCGCCACATCGGCCTCGTCGCCAGCCGCAAGAAGGGCGACTCGCTAATCGCGTACCTGCGCAGCCGCGGCGTGGACGCGGAGCGCGCCGCGCGGATCAAGTACCCGGCCGGCCTCGACCTCGGTGCGGTAGGGCCCGACGAGGTGGCGCTGAGCATCATGGCAGAGATCGTTCAGCTTCGCCGGGCCAGGGCCGGGGCGAGGGCGGGGGCGAGGGAATGGCATGAGGGGGGCGGAGACGTCGGTGGCGAGTACTCCCCTACACGTACGCGTACGCCTACGCGTGCCCGTGCCCGGCCGTCCTCTCCCGAATCCGAGCCCGAGCCCGAATCCGACCCCGGCCGCTCAGAGCCCGGCACGGGCTCGCCATCCGGTAGGGCGGGCGGGCACGAGCTGGATCCGGCGTCGGCACCGAATCCGCGTCCGGAGGCTAGCCGCCAGTCCGGATCTGCGCGGCCGGGCGCGGTACACGCGCACGCCGGGGTTGCTGTCCCACCGTCGGACCGCGCTCCCCTCGCCCCCGCCCGGGCTGCGGCGCCCGGGATGGGTGGCGCCTCCGCCCCGGCCCGGGCACGGGCGGCGGGGCCGGGGGAAGCGGTGGACCCCGTGTGCGGCATGGTCGTCGAGGTCGCGGCGTCGCGGCACAGCATCGAACATGGGGGCCGCACGTTCCACTTCTGCTGCCCGCGCTGCATGGCTGCGTTCGGGCGCGAGCCGGAACGGTACGCGCCGGCGGCCGCGGGTTGAGGCGGGAGCGGGCCGGTGCGGGACGAGATCCGCCGGATCCGGGAGCTGATGGAGCGGGAGGCGTACGTCGCGGACCCGGCGATCGCGACGTCGGTGCACCTCGCGCTCCAGCTCGGCAAGCCGCTCCTCGTCGAAGGGCCCGCGGGCGTGGGCAAGACGGAGATCGCGAAGGTCCTCTCGCGCGCGCTGGATACCGAGCTGATCCGGCTCCAGTGCTACGAAGGCCTGGACGCGAGCACCGCGCTCTATGAATGGAACTATCCCAAGCAGCTCCTGCGGATCAAGCTCGAGGAATCGGCGCCCGGCACGGTCGCGGAGAAGGAGGCAGCGATCTTCAGCGAGCCGTTCCTGCTGCGGCGGCCGCTGCTGGAAGCGATCACGCGCGAGCGCGCGCCCGTCTTGCTGATCGACGAGATCGACCGTGCGGATGAGGAGTTCGAGGCGTTCCTGCTCGAGGTGCTCTCGGACTTCCAGGTCACGATCCCGGAGATCGGCACGATCCGCGCGACGCACCGGCCGCACGTGGTGCTCACGTCGAACCGCACGCGCGAGCTCTCGGACGCGCTGCGGCGGCGTTGCCTCTACCTGTGGATCGACTATCCGTCGTTCGAAAAAGAGCTGCGCATCGTGCGCACCAAGGTGGAGGGGCTGGACGAGCGGCTGGCGGCGCAGATCACGGGCTTCCTCCAGTCCCTACGGCGGATGGATCTGTCCAGGGCGCCGGGCGTCGCGGAGACGCTGGACTGGGCGCGCGCGCTCGCCGCGCTGCACGCGGCGCACCTGGATGAAGCGCTGGTGCGGGAGACGCTCGGCTGCCTCATCAAGGACGAAGGCGACCTGAGGCGGGTCGAGGAGGAGCTGGCCGCCGGCCGGCTCGAGGCGCTGGCAGGTTGAGGCCGGTGGGCGCGGCGCCGGATGCCCGCGGGCCGGATGCCCGCGGGCCGGATGCCGGCGGCCGGGAGAATGCCGGCGGACCGGACGCCGGCGGGCTGGATGCAGGCGGGCCGGGCGCAGGCACCGCGCCGGATGGAGGCGGCGCGCCGGATGCAAGCGGCGGCCCGGATCCAGGCGGCGGACCGAATCGCGCAGGTGCCGACGTGCGGAGCGCCGACCTGACCTCGGTCGTGGTCGCGCTCACGCGTGCGCTGCGCGAGCGGGGCGTTCCGATCACGCCCGCCGAGTCCGCGGATGCGGCACGCGCGCTGGACGTCGTGGACCTGCGCGACAGGGACGAGGTGCGCCTCGCACTGCGCGCGGTGCTCGCACTGCGCGTCGAGAACTACGTCGTGTTCGACGACGTCTTCGCGGCGCTGTTCGCGGCGGCCGAGGATCCCGGCGCGCCTCGGGTGCCGTGGCCGCGTGGCGCGCACGCCAGCGCGCATGCGGAGGCGGAAGGAGCGACGCCGCCGCGGGCCGCCGCCACGCCGCGTCCGCTCTCGCTCGCCGGGTGGGCGCGCCCGGAGGCGGCAGACGATGCGGAGCCGCTCGGCGTCCCGGCGATGAGCCCGCACGAGGCGCTGCGCAGGAAGGACTTCAGCGACTTCGGCGCAGCGGAGCTGGACGAGGTCACGCGCGTCGCGCGGCGCATCTCGCGGCGACTCGCCACGCGGCCGAGCCGGCGGTGGAAGGTGGTGGCGCGCGGCGCGCGCGTGCACACGCGGCGCACGCTGCGGCAGGCGCTCCGCACGGGCGGCGACCCGCTGGTGCTCGCGTTCCGCGAGCGCAAGCCGCGCAGGACCAAGCTCGTGCTGTTGTGCGACGTGTCCGGCTCGATGGAGCTCTACTCACGCTTCCTGCTGCAGTTCCTGTACGCCATGCAGAACGCCTTCGCGCGTGTCGAGACGTTCGTGTTCGGCACGCGGCTGAGCCGCGTGACGGGAGAGCTCCGCGGCGGCCCGTACGCCGAGGCGCTGGAGCGGCTCGGCCGGAGCGTCCGGGACTGGTCCGGCGGCACGCGCATCGGCGCGTGCATCGCGGAGTTCGAGGCCGGCTGGCCCCGGCTCGTGGACCGGCGCACGGCCGTCGTCGTGCTGAGCGACGGCTGGGACACGGGCGAGCCGGACGTGCTGGCGGGCGCGCTCGCCCGCATCCGGCGCCGCGCCGGCAAGCTGATCTGGCTGAACCCGCTGCTGGGCAGCCCCGGCTACCGGCCGCTCACGCGCGGGATGCAGGCCGCGCTGCCGCACCTGGACGTCTTCGCGCCGGCGCACGACCTGGCGAGCCTGGAACGGCTGGCGCACATCGTCGGGAGTTGAGACACCGGCCGGGGGAGCGAGCGATGGACTCGATCTTCGCAGAGCTGGACGGCCTGCGCGGCAGGACCCGCCGCGTCGCGCTCGCCACGCTGGTGGCGACGCGCAGCACGGCGCCGAAGAAGGAAGGCGCGCGCATGTGGGTCGACGAGCACGGCCGCATTGTCGGGTCCGTAACGATCGGCGGCTGCGTGGACGCGAGGGTGATCGAGGAGTCGGAACGCGTGCTGGCGACGTCGTCGCCGAAGCTGCTGTCCATCGCGCTGGGCGACGAGGAGGCGTACGACCTCGGGCTCACGTGCGCGGGGGCGGTGGATGTGCTGGTGCAGCCGCTCGACCTGGACCGGCCGGACGACCCGGCACTCGTGCTGCTCGAGCGGATCCGCGCGGAAGCCGATGCGGGCCGCAGCGCCGTCGCCGTGACGCGGCTCGACGCCGGCGGCCCGAACCTCGTCGTCTTCGAGGATGGCAGCGTGGCGGGCACGCTGGGCGAGGAGGCGCTGGATGCGGAGGCGCGCGCGCGGGCGCCGGAGCTGATCCGGACGGGTGCGGCGCGGACGCTGGCGCTGGGCGACGGCGCGGTCGAGGCGTTCTTCCAGGTGCACGGCCCGCCGCCGCTGCTGGCGGTGTTCGGCGCGAGCCAGCTCGCGCAGCCGCTCGTTGCGTTCGGCAAGGAGCTGGGGATGCGCGTGGTGGTGGTGGACGCGCGGCCGCGGTACGCGACGCGAGAGCGTTTCCCGCAGGCGGACGAGGTGCTCGTCGGCAGCCCATCCGAGATCGCGGCCACCCTGCGCTACGGCGCGTCGAGCATCGTCGTGCTCGTCGCGCACGACTACAAGTACGACATCCCCGTGCTGCGCGCGGTGCTGGAGCGCGACGCCGCGTACATCGGGATGCTGGGCAGCCGCAAGCGCGGCAAGGCGATCCTCGAGTTCCTCGCGGGGGCCGGGATCGAGCCGGCGGCGCTCGAGCGCGTGCACGTGCCCAGCGGACTGGACATCGGCGCGCAGAGCGCGGCGGAGATCGCGCTCAGCATCCTGGCCGAGGCGCTCGCGGCGCGCGCCGGCCGCCGCGGCGGGCCGCTGCGCGAGCGGGGTGCGGGTTCGGGCCGCGCAGAGGGTCCGGAAAGCGAGCCGGCGGGCGTGGCGGCCGCGTCCGGCAGCGGAGCCTGAACGCGAGCCCCGCGGAACGGCGGGACCATTGGCGGCCGCCAGCGGAAGGCGCACAACGCCGGCGGCCCGACCATCGCGGCCCGGGTGCACGGGCGAGCCGACGCGGCGTGCGGCGACCGTAGCCGGCGGCCGGCCCCGCCGGTCGCCGGGCCCGCTGGCAGCCGCACTCGCCGGCCGGCGCCGCCAACCCTCTTGTGGCCGGCGTGCGGGCGCGCAAGATTGGTCCGGTCCGTCCGGCCCCTCGCGGGGCCGCGCGCCACACCCTCTGACGCCGGAGGGACGCCCCGTCCCCTCGCGCCGGCGCACCCCGCCGGCGGCAGGCGAGCAGAGCGATGATCCACTCCCGTTGCGCATTCCACCTCGATTGCGGAAAGCGCCCCGCCGACCGGTGCGGGCGTGACCGCCCTTGCGCCGGCCCATGCGGAGCGGACGCCGAAGCGCGCGCTCGCGCGCGCCGGCGCCTGAGCCGGTGATGCCGGGGCTGGGCACTGCGGCCGTGGTGCTCGCGGCGGGCACGGCCAGCCGCTTCGGAGGGCAGAAGCTGCTCGTCCCGCTCCGCGGCCACCCGCTCGTCCGGCACACCGTCGAGAACGTGCTCGCTTCGGGCGTGACGGACGTGGTCGTGGTCCTGGGCGCCGATGCGGACGGCGTGCGGGCAGCGCTGGCTGGCCTGCCCGTGCGCCTCGTCGTGAACCCGGACTACCGCGACGGCATGAGCACGTCCTTGCGCTGTGGGATCCGTGCGCTGGACCCCGGTGTCGCGGCCGCGCTGGTCGTCCTCGGCGACCAGCCCACGGTCAGCCCGGAGCTGATGCGCCGCGTCGTCGCCGCTCAGCGGGACAGCGGCAAGCCGATCGCGGCGCCGGTCTACGCCGGCACGCAGGGCAACCCGGTCGTGTTCGCGAGAGCGGTGTTCGGCGAGATCGACGCGCTCGAGGGCGACCGTGGCGCGCGCGAAGTCGTGCAGCGGGATGCGGCGCGCGTGGTTCGCGTGCATGTGGACGGCGAGATGCCGCGCGACGTGGACACCCGGGAAGACTACGAAGCCCTGGCCGGCTGACGGCGGCCATCCCTGCCACGCCCGCCTCCCCGCCTGCGGTGGCCGGTGCCGGCGGCGGGCGTCCGGATGAACGACACGAAAGCGGCGCGCCGCCTCCCCGGCGGTGCGGAAACCTGTTCCCGGTCGGGGCCGACCGGGGCGCGAGTGGCTTGCAATGCGTGTCTGGTTCCACGCCGCCGTGCGGCGCGGACACCCGGACGCCGGCGATACGGCCAGGGCGCTCGAGTCGCTCGCGCGCGCGGGGATCGAGTTGTGCCCGCTGGACGCCGGCCATGCGCCGGGCCCCGGACTCATCCTCTTCGATCGGCTGACCCCCGAAACGTATGAATTGGTCCGCGAGGCGAGCCGCGCCGGCCTGGAGCGCGTGCTGGCCGTCGCCATGGACGGCGCCGCACTCGCCGATGGCGAAGGTTGGTCACTCCTTCAGTTGGGCGCCTCGGACGTGCTCGCGTGGGACCGCTCGCCCGATGCCGCGGCCCAGATCGCGGCCCGCTTCGAGCGGTGGAACGCGGTGGACCGCCTCGTGGCATCGCCGCTGGTGCAGAAGAACCTGATCGGCAGCAGCCCGGCGTGGATGCGGGTCCTGCGGCAGGTCGTCGAGGTGGCTCATTTCACGGATGCGTCCGTCCTGATCCTGGGCGAGAGCGGAACCGGCAAGGAGCTGATTGCGCGGCTGATCCACTCGCTGGACGCGCGGCCGAGGAAAGGCGAGCTCGTCGTCCTGGACTGCGCGACGGTGGTTCCCGAGCTGGCGGGCAGCGAGTTCTTCGGCCACGAGCGAGGCGCGTTCACGGGCGCCGTCGGCCAGCGCGAGGGTGCATTCGCGCTCGCGGACGGCGGCACGCTGTTCCTGGACGAGATCGGCGAGCTGACGCCGCCGATGCAGGCGCTGCTGCTGCGGGCGATCCAGGAGCGGACGTACAAGCGGGTCGGCGGCAACACGTGGCACGCGACGCGGTTCAGGCTGGTGTGCGCGACGCACCGCCCACTCGACGCGGAGATCGCGAGCGGCGGGTTCCGCGCGGACCTGTACTACCGGATCGGCGCGGTCGTCTGCCGCGTTCCGCCCTTGCGGGACCGCCCGGAGGACGTCCTCCTCCTGTTTCGCCATTTCGTGGCGCAGTACGCCGGTACAGGCGAGCCGCCGAACCTCGACGAAGCGGTCGAGCGGCTCCTGCTGAGCAGGCGGTATCCGGGCAACGTGCGCGAGCTCCAGCAGCTCGCGAAGCGGACCTCGTGCCGGCACGTGGGGCCCGGACCGATCACGATGGGCGACATCCCGGAAGACGAACGCCCCCGCGGCGCTGAGGACGCGCGGGTCGACATCCCGTTCGACGCCTGTGTCCGTCGTGCGCTGGCATGCGGCCTCGGCCTCAAGGAGATCGGCCGCCTGGCGGCGGAGACGGCGATTCGGATCGCAGTCGGCGATGCAGAGGGCAACCTCCAGCAGGCGGCGAGGCGGCTGGGCGTGACGGACCGCGCGCTGCAGATGCGGCGTGCGGCGGGGTGGCGGTCCGCGACAGCGGGCCGGGCGGCGCTGGCGGAACCGGTCGGGAGCAACGGCGCGCCGGCCGAGTCGCCGCGCGGGTCCGCCCTCCCGCGCACGCCCCCGTTCACGGAATGAACGCCTCGCCCTCCCAGGGATCGGGGGTACCGACGCGAGCGGGCGCGCCGTCCGCCGCGGACCCGTGCGACAAAGCGGCGGCGGTTCGCCGCGCGGGCGCCGGCGCGCTGCGCCCCCGCGCGTCCCGGGCCGCAGCGTCGGCGCCGGTCGGCACGCGGCGGTGACGGCCGGCAGCGCGGCGCAGGAGGCGGAGCAGGTTTCCACCGAGGACGAGCGCCTCTTCATCGGGCGAGAGCCCGAGCGCCCGGACCTTGGCGAGCTCGACGCCCGGGTGCAGCCACGGCCCGTCCGAGCCGAACAGGATCTTGCGCGCGCCGGCACGGCGGACCGCCTGCTGGAGCAGGTCGAAGCGGCGGACGCCGGACGTGTCCGTGAAGACGTTCGGATGGCGCTCGAGGTGGTCGATCAGCGCGAGCTGGGCCCTCCAGTCGTCGGCGAAGCTGCCCAGGTGCGGGATGATGAACGGCACGTCCGGGTACTGCGATGCGAGCAGCTCGACGACGGCGACGTGCCCCATGACGTCGTAGAGGACCGGCAGGCACAGGGCACGCGCGACGTCGCACACCTCCGCGGTGATCTCCGCATCGTGACGGTGCACCTTGATGCCGCAGAAGCCGAACCGCTCGACGGCCTCGCGGACGAGCGCGGCGACGCGGCCGCGGTCTCGCGCCGGGTGGACGAACGCGAAGCCCCACAGCCGGCCGCGGTGTGCTGCGACGATGCGCCCCACCTCACGGTTTGCGGCGGCGTAGTCGGAATGGAAGACGGGAAAGACAACAGTTCGTCGGATGCCCGCGGCGGCGGCCCGCTCGAGGTACGCGTCGAGCGGCGCCGCGGAGTCCCACGGGCCCGTGAGCCCATCGCCCGTGCCGGCGTGGCAGTGGCAGTCGATGATCATCCGGCGCCCCGCGCATTCACAGCGGGTAGGGCAGTTGCAGCGAGCGATCGACCAGCGCGGCGAAGCGCAGGACGTCCGCACGCGTGGGCTGCTTGCCCTTGCGACGGTACGCGTTCCGGAACGCCGTCCAGAGGTCCGTCGCCTTGCGCTGGTGCTCGACGGACGTGAGCCCCTGGAGGTTGCTCAGCCGGTTCGGATCCACGCCCGGGAAGAGGCGCCGGTGCCACTCGAGCGGGATGCGATGGTGCACCTGGATCTTCTTCCCGCGCAAACGGGGGTAGGCGGCGAAGAACACCTTCCGCGCGTCGCTCCGCAACGCGGCGGCGGGCGAGCGAGCGCGTCGCGTCCGGCCCTTCGTCTCGCCCTCGATCCCCGGGGCCATCGAGAGCTCGGGCCGGATCGCGATGATCTCGAAGCGCAGCCCGCGGGGCTGCGTCAGGATCCGATATGACCGCCCCCCGGCGCGTGCGCGGAAGACGGGATACCGGCGCGTGGGCCGCCGGCTGCGCAGCGCTCCCACGAGCCGCGCGCCGCGCGCCAGCCGGCCGACGCGCCGGAGCGCGGCGCGGCGGCGCCGGCGCAGAGGGAGCGGGAGCGGGCGCTGCCGGAACCGTCGCCGGCGCCGCCACCGCGGGGGGCGGCCCGGATGGCAGATCCTGTCCAGCACGTAGCGAGGCAGGTGCAGGACGTGCGCGTCGGCGGTGGCCCACAGCGGCGGCTCGGGCTCGGCCGGCGGAGGCTCGGCTCCGGTGCCGGCCGGCTCGACGGCATGCATCGTGTCGGTGTCGGGGGAACCGAGGGTCCCGCCGTCGCCATCGCCCGCTGGCTCGGCATCGGCGGCACCCGCCGCCGGCGAATCGCCGGCCGACTCGATCTCGAAACCGGGGCCGGTCAGCAGACCGGCCGCATTGCCGTAGCGCATCCGAAACCTCCGGTTTGACGGCGTCGGCGCGTCGGCGTCCGACGCCCGTCGTGCAGGATCGGTGAGGAAGCCAGGGCGGCGGCGCCCGCCGGCCCGCTGCTCGGCGGGGCAGCGGGCGCGCCGCAGCAACGTGTCCAGCGTGCTGCGCCTCGCCGCCGCGGACGCGGAGCGGGGCGGCGACCGCACCGCGCCACGCCGCGGCCTCGACTCACTGCTCGCGTACCGACGACCGCGCCACCGCTTCGAGCGGGAGTCCCGCGCGCGGCTCGCCCGACGGCAGGGACCGGCTCCTCCTCTGCTCGAGCAGCCGGTTGCGCAGGTGAACCGACGGCTCCAGGTAGCGCGCATCGCCGGCGCGGCTCACCTCCACCACGTCGTCCGAGAGACTGACGCCGGTGGCCATGCGGTAGGCATGGATGTAGCCCTGGACCTCCGCCCTCCACGTGAGCGCCCAGTTCTCGGCTTCCGCGGGGTTGTTGATGCGGTCCCAGGAGATGTAGCGCACCGAGAGCAGGAGCCGCTCGCCGTACACGGCGAGGTCGCGGAAATGGATGACGCTGGTGTCGGTCCAGCCCTGGAGACGCTTCATCGCATCCACCGCGCCCATCCACTTCTCCGGGTATGGCACCATGAGCCGGCCGCGCAGGAAGTCGCGCGTCTCTGGCCGTGCGAGCAGCCACTGCTGGACCAGCATCTCCACGCGCGCCTGCCACGGCAGGTCGCGGAACTGGTTGTGCGCGCCCTCCGCGAGGATCAGGTGCAGGTCCCGTAGCGCGATGAGCAGCGGGAACGCGTCGGGCGTCACGGTGTTGTCTGAGGCCTCGCGGTAGTAGAGGTCCGTCAGGCGCAGCAGGTCGTGGAACGCCTGGAGGAATCTCGAGCGTGTGTCCGCCAGCCGCGCGCCAGCGGTCACCTTGCCGTACAGGCCGATGCCGTAGTGGTGCTGGTACTCGTATGCGCGGCGCGCCACGGACAGGCGGTTCGGCTCGTCCTGGATGTACCCCCAGATGAAGCCGCTCAGCGGCCGCAGCGGGTCCAGCTCGAGCTCGCCCAGCGGATCGCGGCCGTTCGGCGCGTGCACGTTCTGGAACCGTCGCGTGATCGCTTTCATGGTCTGCACCAGCATTCCCTCCTCGTGCCAGTACGACCAGATGAGCTCGAGCAAGCAGGGGCCGAGCCCCACGGACAGCGCGCAGAACGGCGACGCGTCCAGATTCTCGTTCGGGAACACGTTGCGGATGATGTTGCGGATGTAGCTGTACCGGTCCTGGCCGATGAAGCCGGTCAGCAACGTCGTCAGCTCGTCCGGGTTCCGGGGCGCCCGGCCGATGTCGTCGAAGACGCCCTCCGGCTCCGCCACCTCGCTGGGACCGTCCGGCCCTTCCCTGGGCGGCGGGCACACGCCGCAGCGCAGGAGCAGGAAGATCTCCGCGGCGACCTTCAGCGCCGCATACATGTCCGCGCCGGGGATGAAGTTGCCGCGAAGGGCGGTGTGGATGCGCTCGCGGTAGAGCCGGCGGCCGACGGCCTTCTCCCCTTCCTTGAGCTCGTCTCTGCACAGGGCGCGGTCGACGAACTTGTCGAACTCCGGGAAGGCGATCCGCTCGGTGTGGAAGCGGATCGCCTCCCAGAGTTGCTGTGCGCGCGGGTTGGAAGGCTCGCGCGGGCCGAACGTCACCTCGACGCGCGGCAGCCGGTCGCCCGCCGCGGCGACGCGCTCCAGCTCGGCGCGTCGCCCTTCGGCCAGCTCGTCCGTGCCGGCGGGCGGCTCCTCGGCCAGCGAATGCGCCGCACGCGAGGGCGCATCCTGCGGGTCACGCGTCTCGCCATTGTCTCTTGCCATGTTGCGTCCTCCGTTGTCCTCGAGTCCCGGGTCGTTCACGTCGTTGCCGCGGCGGCGAGGCGCCGCCGTGGCGCCGCGGCCTGCCGCGTCGTGTCGAGCGCCCGCCGCAGCGCCCAGTAGGTGAGCAGGTCAGCGAGCAGCCGGCTCTCCCGCTCCGGCGTGAGCACGCCGTCCGCGCGGGCCTGGCCGAGCGCGGCGAAGACCAGCGACGGCCTCGCCGCGCGCATGCGCAGGAACGAGCCGTTCCAGCGGCGGAACTTCTCGCGCAGCCGGTCCGGCAGGCGCTCCGGGTCGCGCATGGCCTTGAGGATCGAGTCGCCTTTCAGCGCGGCCGGGCGATGGGTCAGGATCAGCCGCACGAGCTCGGGCGTGGTCCGCTCGAGGGCGGCGATCACCTCCCGGTGGGCCGGCGCCATGTCGGCCGTCAGCGGGTAGTACGACTTCCAGGTGTTGAACAGCCGCTGCCACTGCGGATCGGGATAGAGGGCGGCGCCGAGAGCCGAGCTGACGCGCACGCGGATCCAGGGGACGGGGTGCGGATCGTCCGCGTTGATGCGCAGGACGAAGGCGCGGGGCAGGCTCACGACGCCGATCAGCCCCATCGTCGAGCCCACGCCGACGCGCGCCACCGACCAGAGATCGGCGACGATCTCGGAGATCCAGCGTTCCCACGTCTGCCAGGCGACCCGGTCGCCGGTCGCGGCGGCCGCGCGCTCCCGGAGCGCCGCCCGCAGGGAGTTGTTGAGGTCGAGCAGCGCCGCGCCCTGATGGCCGACCTCGTGCACCAGCGATGAGGCGATCCCGGTGCCGACCACGCGCTCGCGCGGCACGCGCACGATGGCCACGGGATTGAGTCCGCCTCCGGGCAGGCGCGTGCGCGCGCGCCGGATCGCGGCGCCGTGCCCGCGGTCCAGGTAGCAGACCACCGGGGGCGGCTCGAAGTAGCCGCCGCCCAGCTCCAGCGCATCGGCGGCAACCACGTCGAGGCCCGCCATCCAGGCGCCCGTCTCGTGCTCGCTCCGCTGCGTCATGACGTCCGCGAAGATGTCGAAATGGGAGAGCACGACGTTGAACCGGAGGCGCAGGTAGACGAAGCGCCGGTGCGCCTGCTCGGGCGTGGCGTTCCGTCCGGGCCCGTGCAGCCAGGCCAGGTAGTCGTGGACCCGGCTGCGCAGCTCGCCGCGGCCCTCCACGAGGTACCGCTCGACGGCTTCCAGCACACCGACGGACGGCGCGGCGGCGGGCACCATGGTCTCGTGCAGCGCGAACGGCTTCACGCGCGCGAGACGCGTCAGGAGCGCACGGGCCTCCTGCTCGAGCAGCCGGTGCACCGAGGTCTGGACGGCCATGGCTCAGACGCCGACGAGCACGATGCGGCGGCCGCGGCGGAACCACCGGCCCGTTCGCCCGCCCACGCGGCCGATGCGGCCGCCGTTCCCGGCCGCGAGAGCGGCTGCCGCGGCCGCGCCACCGACCAGCCCGGGCGCGTGCTTCCGCGCCGCCTGGAGCACGGCGTTCTTCGCGACCACCGCGGGCGCGGCCGTGGCTGGCGCGGCTGCCGCACGCTTCGCGGCCTCCGCAGTGAGCCGCACGACGCGGCGCGCGACCTCGAACTCCTGATCCTGCGGGCTCAGCCCCTCCAGCTCGAGCCCGAACATCTTCCCCGCCATCGACGCCAGCTTCCCGCCCACCACGCCGCCCACGCCCGGCACTACCAGGTTGCCGAGCGCCGCGCCGGCCATCGGCAGCGCCGTCTTCGCCACGCGCTGGAGCACGCCGCCGAGCGCGTTCCCGACCGGGCCGCGCACGACCTTGCCGACCGCGCGGCCCACCTTCTTGATCAGGCCGCCCAGGAACTGCTCCAGCTCCTCCTCGTCCTGCACCTCGAGGAGCGCCGCGGCGAGCTCCATTTCCTCGATCTCGTCGAAGACCGCTTCCGTGTCACCGTACTCCTGCTCGTACTCCCCATCGTACTCCCCCATCTCCTGCCCCCATTCCCCTTCGAGCTCGAAGCCGTCCGTCTCCAGCGCGTCGATGCCGGCCTCGAACTCCTGGAGCGTGCGATCCAGGTCATGCATGGCGACCTCCTCCGGTGAGTTGAAGAGAGAGCTGCGATTCGGATTGCGGCCCTCACCGGAGGCACCATCGGTGCCACATCGGATCGTTGGAGTTTCGTGGGGTGATGCGAAGGAAGCTTCGGATCCGCACGACCGGCGGCGAACAACGGCGAATGGGGCTTCGGCGGGATGCGGGCTCCGCGGTACGGTCAGCGATGGCCGCCGCCTCCCCGGCTCGCTCGGTGCGCGCCCAGGGCGGCGGCTCAGCGGGAGGACCATTCACGCGGCGGCCGGCGTGCGGCGGCGGCGTGTCCGGCCGCGCGGCCATGCGTCGTGGCGCTTGCCCGGGCGCTCACGGCCCGGAGGCGGGCGGCCGCAGCATCTCGCCCCGGGTGAGCACGTCGGCCGCGGTGAGCGTGACCAGCACGGCGAGCAGCAGGACCCAGATCCCGACGGCGATGGGGATCGAGCCGCGCTCATCCGCAAGGTGCATGAAGAAGAGCGCGATCAGCGCGGCCTTGGTGGCGGCGATGAGGAGCGCGACCGGGGCGTGGAACGCGCCGAGCGGGAGGAACGAGAGGCCGAGCGTCGCGGCGGCGAGCACCAGCAGCGCGATCCAGGTGCGCAGGTAGGTCCGTGCTCCGATCCGTGGTGCGTGCATGGCTCATCGCAGCAGGTAGAAGAGTGGCCAGAGGAAGACCCAGATCACATCGACGAAGTGCCAGTACAGCCCGCCCAGCTCGAGGGGCGTGTGGTAGACGGCGGTGAGGCGGCCGGCGCGCACGCGCCACGCGAGCCAGATCAGGAGCACCACGCCGCCCAGCACGTGCAGCGCGTGGAGGCCGGTCATCGCATAGTAGAGCGTGAAGAAGATGTTCGCGCCCGCGCCCGGCAGGGTGGCGCTGCGGTAGCCGACTCCCGGGTAGATCCCGGCGCGGAAGTGCTCGGCGTACTCCATCCCCTTGAGGGCGAGGAACGCGATGCCGAGCAGCACGGCGCCGGCGAGGAAGCCGGCCGCGCCGCGCGGCCGGCTCGCGCGGACGCGCGCGAGCCCCATGGCCACGAGATAGCTGCTGGTCAGCAGCACGCCGGTCATGAGGCTCCCGAGCGTGAGGTCCGTGTGGCCGGCGGCGGCGCGGAACGCTGCGGGGTACGCCGCCCGATACGCGGCGTAGAGCGCGAAGAGCGCGGAGAAGAGCAGCGCCTCGCTGCCGATGAACACCCACATCCCGAGGCGGGCGGCGTGCGTCTGTTTGGCGAGGTCTTCGAAATGCGACGCGAGGTGCGGTGCCGTCGCGGCGCTATCCATGGTCCTCGTGCTCCTGCTGCGGGGGGTGGTAGTCGTAGGGTCCGCGATCGATGACGGGCGGGGTGATGTAGTTCTCGCGCGGTGGAGGCGAGGGCGTTTGCCATTCGAAGGCGGCGGAGCCCCAGGGGTTCGGCCCGGCGGGCCGGCCGCGACGCAACGCCACGATCAGGTAGACGAGGGTGAGGACCAGCCCGCCGGTGATCGCCCACGAGCCCACCGTCGAGATGACGTGCAGCGTCTGGTATTCCGCCGGGTAGGTGTGGTAGCGCCGCGGCATGCCGGCGTTGCCGAGCCAGAACTGTGGAGAGAAGGTGAGGATGAAGCCGCCGATGACGAGCGCGGCCGCGGCCGTTGCCCAGCGTTCGGAGTAGAGCCGCCCGAACATCTTGGGGAACCAGTAGTGCAGCGCGGCGAGGTACGCCATCATCGTCCCGCCGACCATGATGAAGTGGAAGTGCGCGACAATGAAGTAGGTGTCGTGCCAGTGCACGTCGAGCGACGTGCTGGCCTGCGCCACGCCGGTCATCCCGCCGACGCTGAAGAGGAAGAGGAAGCCGAACAGGTAGAGCAACGGCACGCTCACGGCGATCGCGCCGCCGTAGAGTGTGGCGACCCAGTTGAAGACCTTGATCGCGCTGAAGATGGCGACGAACATCGAGAGCGCGCCGAACGCGGCGACATCGAACGTGGACATCCCTGCCGTGAACATGTGGTGGCCCCAGGTCAGGAAGCCGATGAACGCGATGCCGAGCGTCGCCACGACCATCGCGCCATAGGAGAAGAGGTTCTTGCGGGCGAACGTCGTGACGACCTCGGTGATCACGCCCATGGCCGGCAGGATCATGATGTAGACGGCGGGGTGGGAATAGAACCAGAAGATGTGCTGGAACAGGATCGGGTCGCCGCCGCGCGCGGGGTCGAACATGCCGAGCCCGAACGCGTGGTCCGCGGCCACGAGCAGCAGCGAGATGCCGAGCACGGGCGTGGCGAGCACGATGATGATGCTCGTCCCGTAGAGGGTCCAGACGAAGAGCGGCAGGCGGGACCAGTGCATGCCACGGGTCCTGAGCGTGTGCGTGGTCACGATGAAGTTGATGCCCGTCATCGTGGAGGAGACGCCGAGGATGAAGACGCCGAGGAGGACGGGGACCACGGCGGTGGGCGTGGTGGTGCTGTAGGGCGGGTAGAAGGTCCAGCCGGTGTCCGCGCCGCTTGCGAGGATCCCGCCGAGCACGACGGCCGCGCCGGCGAGGTAGACGTAGACGCTGGCGAGGTTGAGGCGTGGGAACGCGACGTCGCGGGCGCCGATCATGAGCGGGAGCAGGAAGTTGCCGAAGGAGGCGGGGATGACGGGGATCATGAACAGCCAGACCATGATCACGCCGTGCAGCGTGAACAGGCGGTTGTACGCGAGGTCGTCCATGAAGAGCGGCTCGGGCGTGAGGAGCTCGAGCCGCATGGCGAGCGCGAGGCTGCCGCCCAGCGCGAGAGCCGCGGCCGTGGCGATGAGGAAGAGCAGGCCGATGCGCTTGTGGTCAGTCGTGGCGAGCCACGAGCGGATGGTGGTCTCGACGCCGAGGTAGCTGCGCTCCTGGCCCGGCCGAGCGCCGGCCGGCCGGGGCGCTGTCGCGGTCGTGCTCACCGTTCCTCCTCGTGGCCCGGGTCGGCGGGGCGGTGCTGCGGCGGCGCCGCGCGTGTGGAGCCCGCCGGCACCTGCACGTTCGCGGCGCCCGGCGCGCCGGTGGTCGCCCCGCCGGCCGGCGGGGGCTGCGCGCCCGCGGCGCCCGCCGCCCCGGCTGGCGCGCCCCCGACCGGCGCATACTCCCGCCCCCGCCGCAGCCCGGGCGCGGGCGAGAGCGCCTTCATGTACTCGATGATGGCCGCCGTCTCGGCGGGCGTGATGCGGCCCTGGAAGGACGGCATGATGGGCGGGAAGCCGGCGACGATCTCGGCCTCCGGATCCATCATGGATTGCGTGATGTACGCCGCGTTCACGTAGATCACCTCGCCCGTCTGCATCGTCTCGCGGGCGCCGAACAGGTTCAGCCAGGTGGGCCCCTGGCCGGGTGATCCGTCCACGCTGTGGCACCCCAGGCAGCCGTGGCGCGCCGCGGCCGCGCGCCCCAGCTCCACGAGCCGGTCCACCGGCTCGAGGCCGGAGACCCGGCCCGCGTCGGGCGTCGCGGCGGCGGCGTCCGGGGGCGGGAGGGCCGGCCGGCCCTGCCGCCAATCATCGAAGGCCTGGGGCGAGAGCACGACGACCTCCGCACGCATGCGCGAGTGGCCGACGCCGCACAGCTCCGCGCACAGCACTGGATAGCGGCCCGGCCGCACGGCCTCGAACCAGATCGCCGTGTACATGCCCGGGACGGCGTCGCGCTTGATGCGGAACGCGGGGACGAAGAAGCTGTGGATCACATCGCGCGAGGTGAGGCGCAGCCGGACCGGCCGCCCGGCCGGGACGTACAGGACGCCGACGGAGGTCGGCCCCTCGGCGTACGCGAACTTCCACACCCATTGCTTCGCGCTGACGTAGACGTCGAGCGCATCGCCGGGCGGGAGCTCGAGACTGGTGAACTGCCGGAACCCGATGATCCAGAACAGCATGAAGAGGGCGAACAGGCCGGTGTAGAGCGGCACCTCGACGGTGTGCGGCACGTCTACGCGGCGCCCGATCTGGTCCGGCGCGCGGCGGCGGTAGCGGAAGACGAAGACCGTGGTGACGATGCCGATCACGCCCGCCACCGCGAACATCACGGTGATCTGGAAGTAGTGCAGGTGGTCGATGGTCGGCGCGATCGTCGAGGCCTGCTCGGGCAGCCCGAGCGCGCGGCGGTAGAACTCGTTCAGCGCGGCGACGAGGGCGTCCCACGGGTGCCGGGGCTGCACGGGGTCCTGCGCCAGGGCCACGGCCATGGCCGCGGCAGGCGCGCCGGTGATGCTCATGGTTCCGCCCTCACTGCGGGTTCGCGCGCTGGCGCGCCGCCCCCCGCGCCCCGGCGCACGACCGTCCAGGCCGCGGCTCCCGCGCCGCTGCGCGTGGCCGCCGGGGCCGCGACTCCCGCGCCGTTGCGCGTGCGTGTCGCGGCGGCGGCTGAACCGCTGCTCGCTTCGTGCGCGGCCGATGGCTCCCCCTGCTCCACGAGCGCGCGCATCGCGGCCTCGATCGGGATGTGCACCACGCCGCGGCCGCGGTCGACCCACCCCCAGCCCTCGAGCCGCGCGCGCCGGTTCGCAGTGAGCATGGCCGTGGCGGAGTCCACGCCGACCAGCGTCTGGAGCACGCCCGAGACGGCGGGCGGGCCGGCCGGCGGCGGCCGGGCCGCCGCGGGGCGCCGCGGCGCGTGGGCGGCGGTGTCCACCCGGAGCTGGATCCAGCCCCAGAGCACGCTACCGCCAGCGAGGAGGGTCGCGGCGACCAGGGCCGCGACGACGGGCTTCGTCCGGACCGCATCGTCTTCCTGCCGCACGGGTCCGGGGCTCGTGTCCATCGTTCAGCTCGTGGAGAACCCCAGGGACCGGCGGTATTCCGGGTCGCCGCGCGCGACGGCGGGCGCGCCGCGGGCGCGCCGGAACGCGAACGCGGCCGTGCTCCCGGCGAGCCCGGCGAGCGCGGCGGCATCGAGCCAGTGCGGCCGGATGCCCGCGGGGTGGAGCGCGGGCATGACGATCCAGTAGACGTCCACGTAGTGCATGGCGAGCAGCCAGGCGCCCGCCGCGGCGAGCGCGGCGGGGCGGCGCTTCAGCTCGCGGGAGAGCAGCGCGAAGAAGGGCGCCAGGAAGTGCCCGGCGACGAGCAGCGCGCTCACCGCCGCCCAGCTCCCGGCCGAGCGCGTCACGAACCAGGTCGCCTCCCGCGGCAAGTCGGCGATCCAGATGAGCAGGAGCTGCGCGAATGCGGCGTAGGCCCAGAACACGAGGAAGGTGAACAGCAGCTTGCCGAGCGCGTGGTAGTGCGAGACGGTGATGATTCCGGCCAGGGGGCCCTGGCGCTCGAGCCGGAGCGCGAGGAGCGAGAGGAGCGAGAGGAAGCCCACCATCGCGCCCGCGTAGAGGTACACGCCGAAGATGGTGGAGGCCCAGCCGGGCGTGAGCGACATCAGCCAGTCGAAGGCGGCGAACGTGAAGGCGAACGCCACGGCGGGAAGGCCGGCCGCGGCGAGAATGCGCTGGCGGCGGGCGAGCGCGGCGGGCGCGGGGCCGCCCGCGTCCTGGCGCAGCGACCAGCGCAGGAGCAGCGCCGCGGCGGCGTTCCAGACCGCGAAGTAGGCGGCCGCGCGCAGCGCGGCGAGCGACGGGGCGAGGTAGGCGGCCTCGGGGCCGGCAGCCTGCGGTGCGGCGTCGTCCAGCCACGGGAAGAGGCGGGGCCACGCCAGCAGCACGGGGATGAAGAGCGCGGTGAGCAGCGGCAGCGCGCCCGCGACCCTCTCCGCGATGCGGCGGAGCACGATGGACCAGGTCGCGCCGATCGCGCGCTGGATCATGAGGAAGAAGAGCGCGCCGAGCGCGAGCGTGAGCACGTAGGCGTAGGCCGTCAGGTAGGAGAACGCGGCCTGCCGCGGGTCCGCGAGCGCGCCGGCCAGGAGCAGCAGCAGGCCGGCGACGCCGGCCGCGGCCAGCACCCGGACGGCCGCGGGCCTGCCCGCCTGGCCACCCGGCGGCCGCTTCACCGCGCCCTCCCGGCGCCGGCGCCGAGGCGCTCGAGCGCCTCGGCGCGGATCGCGGGCGGCAGCGCGTCCAGATCGGCGGCCTGGCTGAGCTGGAGCGCCCGCAGGTACGCGACGACGGCCCAGCGTTCGAGCGGCGAGAGCAACTCGGCGTACCCGGGCATGAGCCCGTACCCCTCCTCCACGATCCGGTAGAGCCGGCCCGCTGGCATCGCGCGCACGTTGCCGCCAATCAGGGGCGGCGGCGGCCGCAGCGTCATGTGCAGCGCCACTGCGCTCGCGCCATCGCCGAGGATGCCGTGACACGCCGCGCACACCACATCGAAGCGCTCCCGCCCGAGCCGCAGGAGGTCCATGGTGAGGGCGAGCGGGATGCGCTCGCGGTAGCCCCCGCCGTCCATTGCACCCGGCACGGTGGGCTCGCCCGGCCCCGCCCGCTCGCCTGCCGGCACCGTGCCCGCGGGCGGCGGCCGCATCGCCCGCCCGTCCGCGAAGAAGCGACTCTCGCCGTAGGGCTCGTAGCGCGGCTGGACGATCATGCGCTCGAGGCCCCAGTACACGCCGGTGTCCACGCCCTTGCAGGCGGCGAGGCCGAGGCCGAGCAGCAGCGCGCGAGGCGCCACGGCGCGGACGCGCCGCCGGCCCGCACCCTCCCGGGCGGCGCACCCGAGGCCGGGCCGCAGCGCGCGCCGGCATCGCGGCCGGGCACTCCGCGGCCCCGCAGCCGGCCTCACGCCGTCTCCTCCGGCAGCGCGATCCGCCGCGGGCCGAGCGCCTCGATCTCGCGGCGGGTGCGCGCGGGGTCGTAGCGCGCGTCGCCCGCGCCGACCGCGAGCCAGAACCCGTCCACGCTCGCGGTCTCGAACCCGGGCGCGGTGAAGACCGGATGCCAGAGCCGCGGCAGCCCCGCGCGCGCGAGCAGGCCCACGAACGCGCCGATCGCGGCCGAGAGCACGCCGATCTCGAACGTGACCGGCACCCAGGCGGGCAGCGAGAGGAGCGGCCGGCCGCCCACGTTCAGCGGATAGTCCCACGCGTTGGTGAACCACTGGATCCAGAGCGCCGCGGCGGCGCCCGCGAGCCCGCACGCGAGGGCGAACCACGGCAGCCGAGGCCGCGGCAGGCCGAGCAGCGCCTCGGCCCCGTCGAGCGGGAACGGCGAGTACAGCTCGATGCGCTCGTACCCGGCCGCGCGCAGCCGCGCTGCCGCCTCGAGGAGCCGCTCGGGCGAGCCGAACTCCGCCAGGATCGCGGGGACCACGTCGCGCCGTGGCACGCGGCCGCGCCGCACTTCACTGCTCGCCACGCCACGCCACCTCCTCCTGCGCCAGCTCGTGCCGCAGGTGCTTCACCTCGCCGATCGGGATGAACGGCACAAAGCGCAGGAACAGCAGGAACAGCAGCAGGAAGAACGAAACGCTGCCCGCGAGCAGGGACCAGTCCACCCACGTCGGCGCGTAGATGTGCCAGCTCGAGGGCAGGAAGTCCCGGTTGAGCGACGTGACGATGATGATGAAGCGCTCCGTCCACATGCCGACCTGGATCAGCAGTGCTGCCGCGAGCAGCACGAGCGGGCTCGTCCTGAGCCGCCGCGACCACAGCAACTGCGGCGTGATGCAGTTGCAGGCCAGCATGATCCAGTAGATCCAGGCGTACGGCCCGGTGGGCCGGGAGACGAGGAGCGCGTAGCGTTCGAAGACGTCGCCGCGGTACCACGCCAGGAACGCCTCGACGACGTAGGCATAGATGAGCATCCAGCCCATCGCGAGCATCATCTTGCCGATGCTGTCCAGGTGCCTCGTGGTGATGACGTCCTCGAGATGGAAGATCCGGCGCAGCGGCACCAAGAGCGTGACCACCATCGCGAAGCCGGAGTACAGCGCGCCTGCCACGAAGTAGGGCGGGAAGATGGTCGAGTGCCAGCCCGGGAGCTGCGAGGTGGCGAAGTCCATGCTCACGATGCTGTGCACGGAGATGACGAGCGGCGTCGCGAGGCCGGCGAGCAGGCCGTACGCGATGCGGTACTCCTGCCAGTGCCGCGCGGCGCCGCGCCAGCCGAGGGCGAACAGGCCGTACACCAGGCGCCGCGCGCGGGTCGGCGCGCGGTCCCGCGCCGCCGCCAGGTCCGGCACCAGTCCCGCGTACCAGAACAGCAGCGAAACCGTGAAGTACGTCAGGATCGCGGCGAAGTCCCAGGGCAACGCGCTGCGGAACTGCGGCCAGACCTCCATCGTCGCGGGATAGGGGATCAACCAGTAGGCGAACCAGGGCCGGCCGAGGTGGAGCACCGGGAACAGCGCGGCCTGGACCAGCGCGAACAGCGTCATCGCTTCCGCGATGCGGTTCACCGATGCACGCCAGCGCTGCTGGAGCAGGAGCAGGAACGCGGAGATGAACGTGCCGGCGTGCCCGATCCCGATCCACCACACGAAGTTGGTGATCGCGTACGCCCACGCGACCGGGATGTTGTTGCCCCAGACCCCGATCCCGGCGATGACGGTGTACGCGATGGCGATGCCGAAGAGCAGCGTGCCGGCGCCCGTCACGGCGAACGCGATCCACCACGCGCGCGCCCTGGACCAGAGCGGCGCGAGCAGGCGGTCCGTCAGCTCGGCATCGCCCGCGGCCGTGCGCAGCAGCGCATCGGGGCCCGGCGCAGCGGCGGCCGCGGCCATGCGTCAGGCCTCCCCTGCCCGTTGCCCCGCGCCGGGCCGGGGCGGGGGCGAGGGCGGGGGTTGGCCGGCAGACCCAGGCCCGGCAGACCCAGGCCCGGCGGGCAGCGGCTGCCCGCCGGCGGGCGCCGGCGCGGCGGCCTCCCCCGCGTCGCTCGGGTTGGTGATCCGGGCGAGGTAGTGCACCCGCGGCCGGGTGCCCAGCTCGTGGAGCACGGCGTAGCGCCGCGGGTCGCGCAGCCGGCGCGCGAGCTCCTCGTCCGGGGCCGTGTCCGAGCCGAACCAGATCGCCTGCGTGGGGCACGCCTGCTGGCACGCCGTCCGCACCTCGCCTGGCCGGAGCGCGCGGCCTTCCACCGCCGCAGCCTGCTGCGCGCGGCGGATCCGCTGCACGCAGAACGTGCACTTCTCCATCACCCCGCGGGCGCGCACCGTGACGTCCGGGTTCATCGCCATCTCGAGGGTCTCCGCCTTGTCGGCGTTGTAGTCGAGCCAGTTGAAGCGGCGCACCTTGTAGGGGCAGTTGTTCGAGCAGAAGCGCGTGCCGATGCAGCGGTTGTAGACCATCTCGTTCAGCCCGTCGGGGCTGTGCACCGTCGCGTTTACGGGACACACGTACTCGCAGGGGGCCTTCTCGCAGTGCTGGCAGAGCATCGGCTGGAACGCGACGCCGGGTTCGTCCGCGCTGCCGAGGAAGTAGCGATCGATGCGCAGCCAGTGCATCTCCCGGCTCTTCCGCACGCCCTCCTTGCCGACGACCGGGCTGTTGTTCTCCGCCTGGCACGCGACCACGCACGCGCCGCACCCGATGCAGGCAGTGAGGTCGATCGCCATCGTCCACTGGTCGCCGCGCTCGTACCCGAACGGGTCGTAGAGCGCGGTGACCGGGCCGCGGTGCGGGGCCGTGAACTCCGGATCGGCGCGGTACTCGGCGAGCGTGGCGGAGAGTACGATCGGGCGGCCGGCCATCGTCCAGTGGGCCTGGGTCGTGGCGAGCGGGTAGCGGCCCGGCAGCGGTTCGAGCGTCGCGCCGGCGGCGAAGTACGGCGCGTCCGACGTGCGCAGCCGGTACGCGTTCAGGCCCACGCCACGCGCGACGGCCTCGGCGCCCTCGCGCCCGTAGCCCAGCGCGAGCGCGACCAGCCCGTCCGCCTGGCCGGGGAGCACGAACACCGGCGCGATGAGCTCGCGGCCGCGCAGGCCGAGGCGCACGAGCCGGCCGGCCTCGAGGCCGAGGCGCGCGGCCGTGCGCGGGCTCACGACCGCAGCGTTGTCCCAGGTCAGCTTGGTGAGCGGGTCGGGGAGCTCCTGGAGCCACGCGTTGTTGGCGAAGCGGCCGTCGTAGACGGACGCATCGCGCACGAACACGAGCTCGAGATCGGCGGCGGCCGGGGCGCGGGGCTCCCCGCCATCCTCCGGCTCGCCGCGCCCCGTCGTCCCATCGCTGCCCACCGGTGGCCCGGGCGTCAACGCGGCCGCGCGGGCGCGCCGGTCGCCGGCCACGCGGGCCAGCAGCGCAGCGAGCGCCCCCCACGCCGGCCGGAGGTCGAGCGGCGCCGCCTCCGTGCCGGCGATGGCGCCGCGGCGCAACGCGTCCTCCCAGAACGGCTCGAAGTCCGCCGGGCCGGCGCGCTTGCGCCAGATCTCGCGCAGCAGGTCGTACGTCCTGGCGCCGGTCAGGCCGAGCAGCGCGGCGAGCACGTCGTCCGCGCTGCGGCCATCGTAGAGCGGGCGGATCAGCGGCTGGATCACGGACGCGGTGCCGTCCCACGCGCGGACGTCGCCCCAGCGTTCGAGGTAGTGGAGCGTGGGAACGAACCAGTCGCACGCCGCCGCCGTCTCGTTCTCGTAGAGCCCGAGGCACACGCTGCGCCGCACGCGGCCGAGCGCGCTGCGGAAGTCGAGGTCGGCGGGCGCGTCGTACACCGGGTTGGCTTCCAGGATGAACAGCGTGTCCACCGCGCCGGCGCGCAGCCGTTCGACGAGCGCGGGCAGCGGCACGGGCGGGCCGGCCGCCTCGAGCGCCTCCGCGAGCGGCGGCACCGTGTAGCGCACGGTGCGGCCGACGTTGCCCAGCAGCGCGTTCAGCGCGTGGGCGATCGCGTGGACCACGGCCGGCTGCCGCTCGCCCACGATGACGATGCTCCGGCCGGGGGTCCGCAGCAGGTCATGGGCGACGCCGCTCAGCCAGCCCCGGGCCGCGGCGTCGTCCTGCGCGGCACCGCCCGCGTCGAGCGCAGCACGAGCGCGGGCCGCCGCGGCGGCCAGGTCCGCGGGCGCGCCGGCCGGCAGTGCACCCGGCTCGCGCAGCAGCTCGGCGAGCAGCGCAACGGCCACGCCGGCGATGCGGGACGGCCGCACGCGCAGCCGATGGTCGGCGACCGCGCCGGTGGGCGTGAACGCGCCCTCCGCGGCGTAGAGCCGGCTCATGCCCGAGCCCGGCGACGCCGGCCGGCGCCGCGCGGCCCAGTCGTGCGCGTAGCGCAGGTGGAACGGCATGCCGGAGAGGAAGTCCGCGTCCAGCGCGACCACGACGGCCGCAGTGGAGAAGTCGTACTGCGGCTGCGCGGGCCGGCCGAACAGCAGACGCGTCGCATCATCCGGGGCGGCGCTCGCGAGCGGCGCGTAGAACGTGACGCCCGCGCGCGGATACGCGGCGCGCAGGCGGCCGAGGAGCGATGCGGTCAGCGGCGAGGACGTCGGCTCGAGCAGGAGATGCAGCCCCGCGCCGCCCGCTGCGAAGCCCCCGCCGACCGGCGCCGGCGCGAACTCCCGGACGAACGCGGCCCACGCCGCAGCGCCGCGCGTGCGCCGCGGCGTGCGCGCGCGCTGCGGGTCGTAGAGCTGGAGCACGGACGCCTGCTCGTACGCGCCCGCCGCGCCGAGACTCGCGGGGTGCAGCGGGTTGCCCTCGACCTTGGTGGGCCGGCCCTCGTGGCTCTCGACGAGCAGGCCCGTGCCGTACCCGTCGAGCGGGAACGCGGTGGCGTACCAGCGTGCGCCCCCCGGCGTCACGTCCTGCGGCCGCCGCGTGTACGGCAGGATGCGTTCGCGCGGCGGCTCGAGGCAGCCGCCCGCGCCGGCGAGGGCGAGGCTCGCGCCCATGAGACGGAGGAAGTCGCGCCGGGAGAGGCCGCCCGGCACGAGGGCCGCGGCATGCGACGCGGGATCCCCGCCGTCGTCGCCATCGAGGAGCGGGCGCTCGCGCGCGGAGGCGAGGGCGAACGCCGGATCCCCGAGCAGCTCGCCGACCGCGCGCCAGTACGCCCGCCCCTCGACCCGCGCCAGCGCGCCCGCCCAATCCTCCCCTGCGCCGCCCATCGAACGTGCGAACCTCCCCGCCGCTACCGGTGGCAGGCCGTGCAGTTCGTGATCGAGCGGACCTCATAGCGCCGCGCGAGCTCGGCCCCGAGCTCGCTCTGCGGACGCGCGGGCCGCCAGCCCATGGTCGTCACCTCGGCGAGCGGCCGCAGGTGCCGCTCGGGGTGACGATGGCAGTCGAGGCACCAGCCCATCGTGAGCGGCGCGACCTGGTAGACGCGCGCCATGCGGTCCACGCGCCCGTGGCACGTCTCGCAGCCAATCCCCTTCCCCACATGGACCGCGTGGTCGAAGTAGACGAAGTCCGGGAGCTGGTGCACGCGCCGCCAGGGGACGGGCGTGTCCGTGACGTAGCTCGTCCAGACGCGGGCCAGCTCCGGGCTCGTGCTCCAGATCTGGCTGTGGCAGTTGAGGCAGCGCTCCGTGGGCGGGACGCCCGCGTAGGGCGAGCGGTCCACGAGGTCGTGGCAGTAGCGGCAGTCGATCCCGTCATCCGCCACGTGGTGCCGGTGATCGAACGCGACCGGCTGCGCGATGGGGTCGCGCTGCCCGGCGATCTGCGGCGAGCGCACCCAGGCCATGAGGAGGAGCGGAACGCCGAGCACGACGATCCCCATCAGGACGAGGCCTGCGCGCAGGAGCGAATCCGACCAGGGCGGGAAGGGAGGGGCCACGGTCGTGCGGGTTCGGGCGCGAGGGACGCGTGTCGCGGTTGCCGGTTACGCCGTTTGCCGCGGCGGCGCGTGCAAGAAGGACGCCAGGGGCGGTGGCCTCGGCCGACGGTCGAGCCATCACGGCAGCGAGTTCGGACCGGAAGGCGATGGTGAGTGCACACGCGTGCGGCCAGTGGCCGCGCACGGCCCGGCCCTTGCCTCGGGCCGCGGCGGGAGGGCCGACCCATGGGCCTGCTGGGCGCCATTGCATCGGTCATCGGCGGGCTGGCGCTGGTGCTCTACTTCGCCGGCAAGCTGGTCGCCGGCGCCGTCGGCACGGCGCGCGGGCTGGGAGTGAGCGCCTTCGTCGTGAGCCTCGTTTTCGTCGCCTTCGACCCGGAGAACCTCGGCGTCGGCGCGGTGGCCGCGGTCGCCGGCTCCGGATGTGCACCGGGATCCCTGACTGGAGGACCGCACATGCAAGGCGGGGTCGGACTGACACGCCGAGACGTCCTGCGGCTAGGCGCTGTCGCGGGGTTGGGGCTGGTGGTGGGCGGCTGCCCAGCGGACCGTCGTAACGCCGCCCGGGAGTCAGCCCAGGCACCGGAAGGGACGCCGGACGTGACCATCCGCATCGCGCCCGTGCTCGTGGAGGTCGCCCCACACCGGGTCATCAGCACCATCGGCTACAACGGGAGTGTTCCAGCGCCGATCATACGGCTGCGCGAGGGGCGCCCGGTCGTTGTCGAGTTGATCAACGAGACGGATACGCCCGAGCTGGTGCACTGGCACGGCCAGTTCGTGCCGCCGGAGGTCGATGG
>DASVDH010000023.1:0-7235 GCA_036381195.1 Longimicrobiales bacterium
GAACGCGCCACCTGTCGCGGCGCCGATGTAGAGCGCGGGCGTGAACACGCCGCCCGACCCGCCGGTGTTCAGCGTGATGGCTGTCGCGACGATCTTGCCCAGCGCGAGCAGGACGAGCGCGTACCAGGACAGGCGGCCGAACAGGTCGAGTGAGAGCGACAGGTGGCCGTCACCGACCAGCAGACCGCCGGACCCGAGCACCAGCGCGCCGACCGCCATGCCGCCGAACAGTGCCAGCACCGGGGCTGGTGCGGGCGAACGGCGCGCCAACGTCTCCATCTGGAAATAGAAGCGTACGAACAGCGCCGCCGCGCACCCCGCGAGCAGGCCGAGCATCGGATAGAACGTGAAGATCTCGCGCGTCAGCGTGTAGGTGTACTCCGTCGGAACCGGGAACGCGGGGTGATTGCCGTAAAAGGAGTGGGATACCAGCGCGGCGACGACGCTGCTCACGACCACCGGCGGGAACGCCGCGACCGCGAACGAGCCGAGGATCTCCTCGAGCGCGAAGAACGCGCCCGCGAGTGGCGCGTTGAACGCCGCCGAGATGCCGGCCGCCGCCCCCGCCGCGACGAGCACACGGATGCGGCCGGCATCGAACCGGAACGCGCGGCCGAGAAACGAGCCGATCGTCGAGCCCAGCACCGCGACCGGCCCCTCGCTGCCTGCCGATCCGCCCGCGCCCAGCGTGATCGCGCTCGCTGCCGTGCGCGCGAGCGCGGGCCGCGTGGGGATGTTCCCGCCGCGCCGCGCCACCGCGAGCTGCACGTCCGGCACGTTCAAGCCGTCGTGACCGCGGCCGAACCGCGCCATGACCAGCCACGCAGTGTAGAAGCCCAGGCCCGTGAACAACGGCCGGTAGACCAGGAACGGCCCGCCCGAGAGCTGCTCC
The DNA here is from genome assembly GCA_036381195.1 of Longimicrobiales bacterium. Taxonomy (GTDB): domain Bacteria; phylum Gemmatimonadota; class Gemmatimonadetes; order Longimicrobiales; family RSA9; genus RSA9. The sequence continues at coordinate 893 of DASVDH010000023.1, forward strand.
AGCGGCCAGCGGAAGAAGGCGACGTAGGCGAGGTCGATGAGCTTGTAGAACGAGGCGACCCCCAGCCCCCCTGCCGCGCCGATCGCGACCGCGAAGCCGAGCAGGACCGCGTTCTCGCTGATGTCGAGCCGGCCGAACCACTCGACGAACGCGCCCCAGCCCGTCGTGGCCGCGGCCGCGGGGACGCGTGCAACGCGGCGCGTGCGCACCAGCGCCTGGAGCCAGCGGCGCCGCAACAGCTGCAGCGGCCAGGTGCGGGGGCGGAGGAGCTGAGGGCTCACGCCGGGTGCGTCCCCTCACGCTGTCCGTTGGCCTCGGCGCACGTCGCCGCGCGGCGTGCGGGCTGTGCGGCCAGTGCCGCCCCAGCGGCGGCGGCGCGCAAGGGAACGGCGGAGGGGTGAGGTCTGAATCGGTTCGAGGTCACTGGGGATCCCGTGTGTCCCATATTGATATGGAATAATTCCGCGCGACCAATTCGACTCACGTCCCTCCCTCCCTTCACGGGAACATCGGGCTCTGTCTGCGGGATGTGTTGGTGGACGACGCCGGTGCCTTCCGACCCGGTTCGCCGCGCCGACCGGGGGCCACGGCCCGGGCCGCTCCGCCGGCCGTCGGCGCCGCGCAGGCCGCGCGCCGTGGAGTGTCGCGCAGTTGCGCGCAGATCCGCCACCCGCGGCGCAGGGCGCGCCGCATGCCCGGCACCAACACTACCCGCGGACAGAGCCCCATGGTCGGTGGAGAGGGATGTTGCGGGGCGTCGTCAGGGCCGCCGCCGCGCGCCGGCCGCCGCTGGCCGATTTTGACATTGTGACCGGTCGCTGCCGGAACCGCCTACCCACGTGTCAGAACTCGCCGATCAGCCCGATCTCCGTCTCGAGCTCGTAGCCGAGCTGGCGGCGCACGGCCTCGCGCGCGTGGTCGATGAGCCACCGCACCTCCGCCGCGGTCGCGCCGCCGAGGTTCACGATAATGTTGGCGTGCTTGTGGAAGATGCCAGCGCGGCCGTGCACGTAACCCTTCAAACCGCACTGGTCGATGAGCCGGCCTGCACCGATGCCCTCGATCTTCTTGAAGATCGAGCCCGCGCAGGGGTAGAGCCAGAGGTCGGGGTGGCGCTCGTCGCGCCAGGCGAGGTTCTCGCGCATGATGTGGCGGAGCTCCTCGACCGGCTGCGGCTCGAGCCGGAAGGTGACGGAGAGCGCGACGTCCTGCCGCTCGTGCAGCACCGAGTGGTCGTAGCCGAACTCCATGTACTCGGGCCCGACGGTGCGGCGTTCGCCTTCCTGCGTCAGCAGCTCGCAGGACTCGAAGACCTCGGCGATGAAGCACGTGCGCTCGCGCTCGGGCGGTGGGGAGAGGAAGTGCAGGTTCTGCCAGACCGCGCCGCCCACGGTGCTGGGGATGCCGACATAGTGGTGCAGCCCACCCAGCCCGCGCTCGACGCTGGCGACGATCAGGTCCGGGAAGATGACCTCGCCGCTCGCGGCCCACAGCCGATTGCCCTCGCGGAACTCCAGCCCGCGGGTCTCGTTGCGGATGACCAGGCCGCGGAACCCGCGATCGCCGACGAGGATGTTGGCGCCGAGGCCGAGCAGGAAGTGCGGGATCTCGAGCTCGCGGGCCGCCCGGATCGCGTTCGCGAGCTCGTCCGGCGTGCGAGCGCGGTAGAACAGGTCGGCGGGGCCGCCGATGCGGAACGTGGTGTAGGGCGCGAGCGGGACGTCCCGCTCGATACGGTCCTGGCCGAGTCGCCGGGCCAGCTCGCGCGCTGAATCCGTCAAGTCCGAACCTGCATTACACGCCGGCTGGATGGCCGGTACGGTTGGGCGTCGGCGGCCTCAGCGTGGGTGGGATGCGGCCGCGGCCCGGGAGCGGCGGGCAGTGCCGCCCATCCCGCCCGCCGCCGATCACGACCGCTCCGCGCGGCCTCTCTCCGTCGGCGCCACCGCGCGCCACGGCGCCGCCCCACTTGCCCTTGGCGCGGCCGACGGAGCCGGGCTGGTAGAGCGGCACGCCGGGCGGCAAATCGTACTCCGGTTCCTCGTCCTCGTCCATGGCGGGCTCGGGCTGCACGGCGGCCGTCTGTGCGGCGGCATCCGCGGGCTCGCCAGCCAGCACCGCGCCGCCGGGCGCGGCCTCCGGCTCGATACGAGACAGGGCGGCCGGCGATACCTCGATGATCTCGGCCGCCGCGAGCGCGGCCTCCGGCACCTCGGCGGCCTCGGCCATCGCGGGCGCGGCCGCCGGTGCGAGCACGGCCTCCGGCGCGGGCGCGGCCGGCGCATCGACCCGCACCGCGACAGCCGACGACAGCGCCGCAGCTCCCGCGGCCGGCGCTTCCCGCAGCGCGAGGACCCGCATCACTGGCTCGGTGACCGCCGGAACGGCTTCGGACGCATCGGCGACCCTGTCTTCCCGCGCCTCGTCCAGCGCAGGGACGGAGAAGCGGATGAGCGCGAACGCGGCCGCGTGAACCGCCGCCGAGACGGCGATGCCCGCGCACACGGCGCGCGCGTGGGTCCGGTCCTGCCGCTCATGCCGTTCCATTGCCGACCTCCGGGCTGGCGTCCGCCGGCACACCGCCTCGCACGCGCACCGGCCAGACCGCGCCTCTCCGACCGCCCGACGCCTGTAATACTGGGCCATCCCAACGGCGGTTCCGGTGAAATCGGCGCGCCGGCCGCCGCGTCATCTACAACCGCACATGCCGCGCCGTCGCCCCTTTCGCCGGCGCGCCGACGGCAGTACCATCCCCGCCGACAGACAGGGGTGCTGGGGCGCACGCCCCGGCTGAGATCATACCCTTCGAACCTGATCCGGGTAATACCGGCGCAGGGAGTCCACCGACCGGACCGGGCCAACACGCCCCGGCACCCTTCCTGTCCTATCGTCCCCCTCGACTGGAAGGGTCACCATGGGTTTCGCCACGGAACAGCTCGAGCGCATCGCGCCGCTCTGGAACCGCATGCTCGTGCACCGGTTCCTCCTCGAGACGCGCGATGGCACGATCCCGTTCGACACCTTCGCCCGCTGGATGCGGCAGGACTACCTGTTCGTCGAAGCCGCGATCCCGTTCATCGGCGCGCTGATCCCCAAGGCGCCGCCCGAACACTGGCCCACGCACTCCGGCGTCATCGCGATGCTCCAGAAGGAGCTCGAGCTGTTTCGCGAGCGCGCTGGAGCCGCGGGCGTGGACATGAACGGCATCGAGCCCACCTTCATCAACCACGCCTACATCCAGTTCCTCATGGCGACGGCGTACCGCAACAGCTACGCGGAAGCGTTCACCGTCCTCTACACGGCGGAAAAGGCGTATCACGACTCGTGGAGCGTGGTGAAGCGCGGCATCGGCCGCGACTCCGTCTGGTACCCATTCGTCGAGAACTGGGCCGGTGACGCCTTTGCCCAGTACGTCGCCCACCTCGAGGCGGAGCTGGATAAGCTGGCCGCTGCCGCGGGCGATGCGGAACGCGCGCGCATGGCGGAGTTGTTCGAGACGACGACGCGCTACGAGATCGCGTTCTGGGAGATGGCCGTCACGGACCAGGACTGGCCGGGGATCGGCGAGGCGCGGGCGCAGGCCGCAGCCGCGGGAGGTGTGCGATGAGCACCGCCGTCACCACACAGGCGCCGCTGACCGACGCGCTGTACGCCGCGGCGAAGCCGATCTGGGACGCGCAGCTCGAGCACCCGTTCGTCCGTGGCATCGGCGACGGCTCACTCGACGAGGCGCTGTTCCGCAACTGGGTGATCCAGGATTACGCGTACCTGAAGGAGTTCGCGCGCGTGTTCGCGTGGGCCGTCGCGAAGGCCGGGCGGCTCGAGTCGATGGGCTGGTACGCCGCGGTGCTGAACCTGACGCTGAACACCGAGATGGAGCTGCACAGGAAGTACGCCGCGCGCTTCGGCCTCTCGGCGGCGGACCTCGAGGCCGCGGAGGTCTGGCCGACGACGCGCGCGTATACGGACTTCCTGGTCCGCACCGCCGCGGACGGCGACATGGCCGACCTGCTCGCCGCGCTGCTGCCGTGTGCCTGGGGCTACGTCTACATCGCGGAGCGGCTCGCCGCGAACGCGCCGCCGAGCGACCAGCGCTACGCCGACTGGATCGCGCAGTACGCCTCGCCCGAGTTCCGCGACGCCGCGGAATTGCTGAAGGCCGAGCTGAACCGCGAGGCCGAGGGCGCGACGGCGCAAAAGCGCAAGCGGCTCGAGGAGCTCTTCGTGCTGTCCAGCCGGTACGAGTGGCGGTTCTGGGAGATGTGCTGGCGAGGCGAGGCGTGGCCGGTGTAGGGCTCGGCGACCCATGCGGACGCCTTGCGGACCCGATCTGTACGGAGGAACCGGGCAGATGACCCACTCCTCGACGCCCCGATACTCCCGTACCGACTTCTATTACGGCGTCGACCTTCGTGCGAACGATGTCGACATGCACTGCGCCGACGCGCACGCCCCCACCCAGACTCCAGGCAAGCAACGAGCTCCCGCCCGCGGGGTCGGCGACCCTTCGTATGCCTGCCCGCACATCTAGGCGGACGCGGCGAAACGCGTGTCCTAACTCGAAGCCGCCACCCATGTCCGTCCCCCCGCGAGGGCCGGTCCTGAACGCAACGCCCCAGGCGGTCGTAACGGACAGTCCACCGGGGCTCCACTCCCACGCAGAACCCGAGACCGAGCCGCGCGTTGGTAACACGGGGTGTCTAGCCGTTGCTGCGCTGGCCGCCGGCCTGGCCGCGTGCACGGGCGCTGACGACGCCGGCCCTGCAGGGGTTGAGCATGTCTTGTACGGCGAGCTCCTCCGACAGGCCAGGGCGCGGCTCGGCGATGCTGCCGATCCCGTGCTCGTGCACCCGCGAACGATGGTGCTCGACGACAGCGGCGTGCCGACCGAGGGACAGGCCCTCCACCATTTCAGCCCGGAGGACTCACGCGTCATCCGGAACCTCGCGACAACGACGCCGGGCTTTGCGCCATGTGCCACCGACGAGCAGGGGATCTGCCGCGTCGACGGGCGCGGCAGTGTCATCGAGTTCTCAGAGGTGCACCTCGACGAGCCCAACACTGCGAGCGTGTGGGTTCGGCTGGTCGAGCGGGAGCCCGGGTCGTTCGACGTGCGCTACTTGCTCGCACGATTCACGAAGCAAGGCGGGCAGTGGCGCCTCGCCTCGTTCGAGCTGCGGGGCGTGAAAACGGGAATGTAGGCTGAAGCGGCAGAAGCTGGCGCGGCCCTCACCGCTCCACCACCCTCACCACCTCCACCCTCGCCCCACCCGCCAGCCGCAGCTCGGCCGTGATGCGGCTCCCGGCCGCCGCGCCCTCCGCGCGCGCGGTCACCACGACCTCCGCCGCACGCGGCCCGGTCGCGATGCGCTCGAGCCACTCGGCCGGGTCCTCGCCGATCGCGTCGCGCGTGCCGCGGGGGAGCGCGGCGAGCACGTCGAACGCATTGGTGAACGGACGAACGCGCCGGCGCCGGAGGATCGCGTTCGCGGCCCCCGCATCGATCACGGGCAGCGTGCGCAGCACCGCGCCGGACGCGCTGTTCACGTTGATCCGTCCGTCGCCGATCACGGTGAGGTAGGGGGCGACGACGTCGTGCACCTCCGGCGCCACGTCCGCCCACAGCGGCACGTCCTGCACTGCGTGGAACGGCAGGTTGACCGAGGCCGCGCCCTCGGCGGCCTCCGCATCGCGGGCGGCTTGCGCGGCCACGTTGGCGCGTGTCGAACCCCTCGCGCCGCGCGAGAGCCGGCTGCGAACGCGCCGCGCGAGCGAGAGGGCCGCGTCGCCGTCATCGGCGTCCGCCGCACGCGCGCCGCTGGCTGGCGCGCCGCCGCGCGCGATGCGCGCCGCGAGCACGGCGTTCACGTACGCGCCGGCCTTCGCTTCCGGCACGCCCAGCGCGGCCAGCAGGCGCAGCAGCTCCGCACGGCTCGCGGCGTTGATGTTCACGCGCGCGCGTGCGTCGCGCACGGCGGCCTCGACGTGCACGCCGTCGTTCTCGAAGCGGAGCGGCGGGATCAGCGTATCGCCCGCGGCGGCGAGCAACCGCACGGCGTGCTGGCTGGCGAGCACGCGGTCGAGCGCGTCGAGCGTGCGGGCCAACCCGGCGCGTGCGGCCCAGCGCGCGCGCGCGGCGGCACGCGCATTCGCCGCGAGCCGCACGTCCGCGCGCGCGCCCGTCTGGAAGTCCGTGGCGACCGCGCCGAGCACGACGATGAGCCACAGCACGGCGAGGAGTGCAAAGCCGCGGCGGTCCGGCGGAGCGCGATCCTGCCCTGCCGTCGCCGCGTCCGCCTCCGTCGGGGTCTCGATGGAGACGCCGGGCCATGGCCGGCGTACC
>DASVDH010000024.1:0-36123 GCA_036381195.1 Longimicrobiales bacterium
GCGCCGATCCTGATCCTGGACGAGCCGACGAGCTCGGTGGACATGGGCACGGAGGCGGGCATCGTGGACGCGCTGGAACGGCTCATGAAGGGCCGGACGACGTTCATGATCGCGCACCGGCTGACCACGCTCGAAGGGTGCGACCTGCTGGTGGTGATGGAGGGCGGCCGCGTCGTCGAGGTCACGCGCGATGTCGCACGGTTCGTCAGGGATGGGCTCCGGCGCGGAGGCCGGCGGCGTGACGGCTGACGAGCGCGATGCGCCGCACCCGGCCGTGCGGGCGTGGAGCCGGCTGACCGGCGTGGACGCCGTGCCCGCGCGGGTGCACGTGCTGAAGCGCGGGATCAAGTCGCAGGTGTACCGGCTGCACGGCCTGCCGTCGGCGGCCGGCGCGCTGGTCGCGAAGCGGTGCCCGGTCGAGGTCGCACGGATCGAGCGCACGGTGCACGAGGAGATCCTGCCGCACCTGCCGGTGCCCGCGCTGCGCTGGTACGGCTTCATCGAGGATGGCGACGCCGCGTTCGGCTGGGTCTTCATGGAGGATGCGGGCGACGACGCGGCGGCCCGCTCGCACGACGCGCTCATCGCCCGCTGGCTCGGCACGGTCCACGCCGCGGGTGCCGAGCGTGCCCGGCGACTGCTGCCGGAGCGCGGCGCGGCACAGTACCTGGCGCAGTTGCGTGCGGGTCGCGCACGCATCGCCGCGCACCTGGCGCGCGCCACGCCGCCGGCGGACGTGGCCGCGCTGCTCGAGCGCGTCGTCGCACGCTGCGACCAGATCGAGGCGCGGTGGGCGGGGATCGACGAGGCGTGCGCTGCGCTGCCGCCCGTGCTGGTGCACGGCGACATCAAGCGCAAGAACCTGCGGCCGTGGAACCGCCGCGGGCGCGACGAGCTGCTTGCGCTGGACTGGGAGCTCGCCGGCTGGGGCTCGCCCGTGCCAGAGCTCGAGCGGCTGAGCGCGGACCGCACGGGTGGCGAGGCGGCGGCGCTCGCGCGGACGTATCTGGAGCACGCGGGCTGGACGTGCGTCGGCCCGCGCGAGGTGGAGCGGCTCGCGTGGATCGGCGCGGTGGTGCGGCTCGCGGCGTGCATCGACTGGGCGGGCATGGAGCTGGGGGGTGGGAGCGAGGGCAAGGCGATGCGGCAGCTCCGCCACTACGACGAGCGGCTGGCCGTGCTGCTGCGGGGCCCCTGGCGAGGCGGCGCGGGGTGGGCAGCGGACTGAGCAGCGGGAATGCGGCGGCGCCGGCGGACACGTTCGGCGGGCGAGAAGTGCGCGGCGGTGGCGCTGACAGCGCTATCCAGCCAGGCACCGACGCGGTGCGCCCGCCTTCTTTGCCCGCGGAGCAGACGCTCGTCGCCGGGCTGGCCGCCGTCTTCGGCGTCGCGCCGGACGAGCTGGTCCTCGAGCGCCGGATGAACCCGCGGGCCAGCACGTTCCCGAGCGAGTTCGTGCGTTGCCGGTTGCCGGACGGCCGGCGCCTGGAGCTGTGCTGCAAGTACGGCGCGGACGAGGGCGACGGCTGCCACGGCCATCGCGGCAACGCGGCGTACGAGGCCGCGGTCTACCGGCTGCTGATGCAACGAGGCGTGGCCGGCGTGCCGCGCCTGCACGGCACGTTCGCGGAACGGCCGGCGCGCAGGACGTGGCTGGTGCTCGAGCGCGTGCCCGGCGTGCGCATCGACGACCTGGCGGACCAGGCCCCGGCGATGCGCGCCGCGGCCGCGTGGGCGGGCCGGCTGCACGCGGCGAATCCACTGGCCGATGCGCGGGATGCCGGTGTGTCCCTGATCCGGCACACGCGCCGCTACTACCTCGGCTGGATCCGCCGCACCATCGAGTTCGCGCGCCCGCTCCACGCGCGCTATCCGTGGCTGCGGGAGCTCGCGCGGCACGCGGACGCGCTGGTCGCGCCGCTGCTCACCGCTCCCCCCGTGCTGATCCACGGCGAATACTACCCGCACAACGTGCTGCTCCATGGTGGTGCCGTGTTCGCCGTGGACTGGCAGTCCACCGCGCTCGCCGCCGGCGAGCTGGACCTCGCCGCGCTCACGGAGCACTGGCCCGCGGAGATCGCGGACGCGTGCGCGCGCGAGTACCGCGACGCGCGGTGGCCCGCGGGCGCGCCGGCGTCGTTCGGCGCCGTGCTGGAGGCGGCCAGGATCCACTGGCTGTTCCGCTGGCTCGGCGACCGGCCGGAGTGGACGCTCGCCGCGCGCCAGCTCTGGCGGTGGCAGGCGCTGGAGCGGGTGGCCGCGCGGCTCGGGCTGGCATGAGCGCGGCGCCGAGCGACGCCGAACGGGCGCCGCGGATCACGGGTGCGCGCGCCAGGCGCGGCGAACGGCTCCGCATCATCGTCGCGGGGCTGATCGCGCGCTACCCGCTGGGCGGAATGGCCTGGCACTACCTCCAGTACGTGCTCGGGCTCGCCGCGCTCGGCCACGACGTCCACTACATCGAGGATTCCGGCGAATGGCCGTACGACGCCGCGCTGCGGCAGCCCGCGCAACGCGCCGACGTCAACGTCCCCTACCTCGCCGGCCTCATGGCGCGACACGGCCTGGCCGACCGGTGGGCGTACCGCGTCCCGGACCTCGACGGGCCGCGGTGGTTCGGCGTGAGCGATGCGCGCCGCCGCGACGTCGTCGCCCACGCCGACCTCCTGATCGACGTGTCCGGCAGCGTGGACCGGCCGGAGGCGTACCGCGCCGTGCGCCGCCTCGCGTATGTGGACACCGACCCGGTCTTCGTGCAGATCCGGCTGGCGCACGGCGAGCCGCGCCTGGTCGAGCGCGTGGGCGCGTACGACGTGCACTTCAGCTTCGGCGAGCGCGTGGCGGAGCGCATGCCCGCGACGGGGCAGTCGTGGCTGCCCACGCGCCAGCCGGTCGTGCCTTCGCTGTGGCGGAGCGAGGCGCCGCCCCGTCCCGTCTACACGACCGTGATGAACTGGAGCAGCTACGCGTCAGAGGTGCACGAGGGGCGGAGCTACGGCCAGAAGTCGGTCGAGTTCCTCCGGTTCGTCGACCTGCCCCGGCGGGCCGCGCCGGTGCGGCTCGAGATCGCGGCCGGGCCCGGGCACCGCGAGCGCACGCCGGTCACGCGGCTGCGCGCGCACGGCTGGCGCGTGCGGGACGCCACGCGGCTGTGCCCGGGTCCCGAGCGCTATCGCCGCTACATCCAGCGCTCGAAGGGCGAGTGGAGCGTGGCGAAGAACGGGTACGTGACCGGCCGCGCCGGCTGGTTCAGCGAGCGCTCCGCCTGCTACCTCGCCGCGGGCAGGCCGGTCATCGTGCAGGACACCGGCTTCGCGGACGACCTGCGCAGGGGCGCCGGCATCGTTCCGTTCGCCACACTGGAAGAGGCGGTGGAGGCGGTGCGTGCGGTGGAAGGCGACTACGCGCGGCACGCCGCCGCCGCGCGCGCGATCGCGGAGGAGTGCTTCCGCGCCGACGTCGTGCTGCGTTCGCTGGTCGAGCGGGCGATGGGGTGAGGAAGCGCCACTCACCGGGCCCGGAACACCCTCCGGGTAGGGCACGGGGGGTCCGCTGACCGTGACGAGCGTGTAACGGCCGCTGACGCTGGCCAGGACGGGGTCGAGCGTGTCGCTGCAGGCGAGGAGCAGGGAGGCGGCGTCCGGCGGGCCCGGAGCGCGCTGCTCGCGTGCAGGCTTGTGCGCGGGTCCCCGAGACGGTCGTCCGACGGCGGCGCCGGACCCGCATCCGGCGCCGGCTCGGGCGGCCCGTCGAGCGCGGCGATGTCCCGGACGATCAGCCAAGCGCCGTCCGTGCGGCGCAGGTGTCCCGTATGCCAGCCCCGCACCCGGAGAGCTTCGCCCCCGGCGCGCGGCCAGGCGGTCGTCGCCTCACGCACGCGAACCGTCGCGGAGTCGGCGCCGAGCGCGACGATCTCGAGTGTCCACGTGATCCGCTCGACGTAGGCCTCGAGGAACGCGCCCAGCGCCTCACGGACTCCCTCGTGATCCACGAGCGAGTCGCCCGATGGACTCTCGAGGACCACGTCCGGCGCGAGGACGGACAATGCGCGCTCGACATCGCCCGCCTCGATGGCGCCGAACCAGGTGGCGTAAGCCGCCCTCACCGCTGCGCTGTCGCTGGCTGCCGCCTCGGTCGGGCGATCGCCTCCGGCGCCACGCTCGCAGGCAGCGATGATCACGAGCACCAGCCATGCCGGCGGCCGCCGGCGTTGCCGCCACGCTGTGGGCGCGATCACGCGCCGCCACGGTGGCGCAGCACCTCGATCATCGCGCGCGCGGCAGCCCTCTGCCCGATGAATTGATTCGCCGTTCCGGACAAGCACGTTCCGCTCTGTGGATCGTAGAACGCGAACGCTCCCGACTGCCCCCAGTGACCGTACAGCCCTTTGTTCAGCTTGAAGAGCGACAAGGGCTGCCTCGCGATCCCGATGCCGTAGAAGAACACCCCCGGGGAGAACAGCAGGCGCCACCTGTACAGCGACTCCAGGCGCCCGGCGTCGAAGAGCGCTCCTTCGAAGAAACCCTGCGTGAACCGGCCGAGATCCGCCGCGGTGGACACGATGCCTCCCTCGGCTCCGATGGAGGCAATGTATCGGGGCAGCTCGAGGCGACGGTCCTTGTAGTAGATCGGCACGAGGCGGTCGTCCGGCTCTCCGCGGTAGAGGTAGGTGTCCTCCAGGTCGAGGGGGCCGATGACCATCTCGTCGAACACCTCGCGCAGCGGCTTGCCGGCCACGGCCTCGATGATGGCGCCGAGCAGTTGATAGTTCGTGTCCGAGTACTGGGCCTTCTGGCCGGGAAGGAACCGGGGCTGCTTCTGTCTGGCGGCTGCGAGGGTCCGCGACAGGCCCCAGGCCTCATCGTTGTTCGAGACGAGGCGCGCCACGGTCTGCTTGTCGAAGTAGTCGGGGATTCCCGAGGTGTGCGACATCAGATGCCACACCTCGATGGATCGCGAGCGATCCACCCCGTTCATCACATGCAGGCCGTCCACCATCTCCGCGGGGAGATGAGCCGCGATCCTGTCATCGAGGGCGAGCCGCCCTTCGGCTTCGAGCTTCAGGATCACGGCGGTCACGAACAACTTCGTCACGCTGGCGGCGAAGAACCTCGACGACACGTCCAGGTTGCCGGCGGCACTCGTGAAGACCCTGTCGCCCCGCCGTACGTCCATTACGAACCCGTGGATGTGCCTCTTCCTGGCTGTGTCTGCGACGATCCTGTCGAGCAGATCCTGCGTCAGACCTCTGGCCATGTCCGGCCGCCTCCACCTCGCCGCCCGCGGCAGCGATCTCGGTACATGAGCAAGGGCTCCCCCTCTAGCCGCCTGCTGCTACCCCACGGCCGGCCGGCCGGTCATCGCGCAGGACGCCGGCTTCGCGGACGATCTGCGCAGGGGTGCGGACATCGTTCCGTTCGTCTGGTGAAGGGCTGCCGCCGGGCTCGCCCCGCCAGGAACCGGGGCCGGCCAGGCTGGACCCGGGCTCCCCACGGGCGTAGACTGGTGGCGGCGCGGGACCCACAGCGGTCGCCGCGCCGCTTGGCGGCGCCACGAGCGCCGCCGCGCCCGAGCAGGGATCCGCAGAGAACCATTGACACGGCCGCCTCCAGCGGCCGCTGGCAGGGAGCCTGACATATCATGATAGCGCGACGTGTACGTTCGACCATTGCCGCCCTGACCCTCGGGCTGCTGGCCGCGTGCGGCCCAGCGCGCGGCCCGGCGAGCACCGGGGCGCCGGCGCGCGCTGCGGGCGGTCACGGCGCCGCCGGGGCGCCACCCGCCGCGGGCGCAACGCCGTTCCCGAGCAGCCCGGACGAGCCGCGGCTCACGAACCTGCGCATGCTGACGCACGGCGGCGAGAACGCCGAGGCGTACTTCTCCGCGGACGGCAAGCGCCTGATCTTTCAGGCGACGCGTCCGGGCGAGAGCGAGTGCGACCAGATCTACACCATGGACATCGACGGCGGCAACCTGCGCCGCGTGTCCACCGGCCTCGGCCGCACGACGTGCGGATACTTCTTCCCGAGCGGCGACCGCATCCTCTACAGCTCGACGCACGAGGTCAGCGAGACGTGCCCGCCGCGGCCCGACTACAGCCGCGGCTACGTCTGGGCGCTCTACGACTACGACATCTACATCGCGAACGCGGACGGCTCGGACCTCCGCAAGCTGACCGACTCGCCCGGCTACGACGCGGAGGCGACGATCTCGCCCGACGGCTCGAAGATCGTCTTCACCTCGCTGCGCGATGGCGACCTCGACATCTACGTCATGGACGCGGACGGCAGCAACGTGAAGCGCCTGACGCACGAGCTCGGCTACGACGGCGGCCCGTTCTTTTCACCGGACGGCACGAAGATCGTCTACCGCGCACACCACCCCACGGACTCCGCCGAGATCGCGGACTACCGCGCGCTGCTCGAGGACCGGCTGATCCGGCCCGGCAAGCTGGACATCTACGTGATGGACGCGGACGGCTCGAACAAGCGGCGCCTCACGAACAACGGCGCGGCGAACTTCGCGCCCTACTGGCACCCCGACGGCCGCCGCATCATCTTCAGCTCCAACCTCGCCGATCCGACCAGCCGCAACTTCGATCTGTACCTGATCGACATCGACGGGACGAACCTCGAGCGCGTGACGACGAGCCCCGTGTTCGACGGGTTCCCGATGTTCAGCCCGGACGGCCGGCACCTGGTGTTCGCGTCCAACCGCGGCGCCGCGCGCGAGGGCGACACCAACATCTTCATCGCGGACTGGGTCGAGCCGGGCGCATCCTCCTCGACATGCCCGGCGCCGCCCGCCGGCTCCGAGATCGGCTCCGTCGTGCGCTACCTCGCCAGCGATGCGCTCGAGGGCCGGCTCGCCGGCAGCGCGGGCGAGCGCTGCGCGGGCGACTACCTCGCCGCGTCGTTCCAGCGCATGGGCCTCGAGCCCGCGGGCGAGAACGGCACGTACTTCCAGCAGGTGCCGCTGGCGAGCGCCGCGAACCCGCACGCGCCCGGGGGCACGGGGCGCAACGTCGTCGCCCGCCTCGAGGGGCGTGACCCCACGCTGCGCGACGAGGCCATCGTCATCGGCGCGCACTACGACCACCTCGGCCGCGGCGGGTTCGGCTCGCTCGCGCCCGACGCGGGGGACGCGATCCACAACGGCGCCGACGACAACGCGTCCGGCGTCGCGGCGCTGCTCGCGGTCGCGGAACGGCTGGCCGCGGACCCGCCCGCGCGCTCGGTCGTCTTCGTCGCGTTCACGGGCGAGGAGTCCGGGCTGCTGGGCTCGGCGCACTACACGGCGCACCCGGCCGTGCCGCTCGAGCGCACGCGCGCGATGCTGAACATGGACATGGTCGGCCGGCTGGGCGCGGGGCCGCTCATCGTGTACGGCACCGGCACGGCGGCCGAGTGGGACGGGATCCTGGACGCGGCCGCGAGCGCCGCAGGCGTCGAGCTCGCGCGCGAGGCGGACGGCTACGGGCCGAGCGACCACACGTCGTTCTACCTCAAGGACATCCCCGTGCTGCACTTCTTCACCAACACGCACGAGGACTACCACCGGCCGTCGGACGACTGGGACCGCATCGACGTGCGGGGCATCGAGCGCGTGGTCGCCGTCGTCGAGGCGGCCGCGCGCGGCGTCGCGGATCGGCGCGCGGCGCTCACGCTGCGCCGCGGCGCGGGCACGCCGCCCTCGGCCGAGCAGGGCCGCGGCTTCAGCGCCTACCTCGGCTCGATCCCGGACTACACGCCGGTGGACCACGGCGTGCGGATCGCGGGCGTGCGCGAGGGCTCGCCGGCCGAGCGCGCGGGGCTCCGCGGGGGCGACATCATCGTCGGGTTCGACGACGAGGAGATCGCGGACATCTACGCGATGACCGAAGCGCTGCGCGCGCGGAAGCCCGGCGACCGCGTGCGGATCCGCGTGCTGCGCGAGGGCCGCGAGCTGATGGTCACGGCGGTGCTGGGAGAGCGGGGCGGCCGGGCGAGGACCGCGCGGTCGCCCCGGCCGTGACGGGTGCGGCCGCACCCCTTGCCCCGACGGGTGGTCGGGCCGAGCTTACGTCAGGGACCCGCCCCGCGCCGCCCCGGAGGGCGGCGCGCGGGCACCGCCATGGACGAAGCACGGATGCAGCGATGACCGATCCGACAGGCCCCATCACGCCACCCGCACGACTGACACTGTTCGGCTATACACCCGTTCCCGCGCACGTTCGCGCGATCCACCGGCCGCGCTCTCTCCGCCTGAGCCGCGCGCTGCTGTCGCTCTTCGGCTGCTGGGCGCTCGCGCCGCTCGTCGCGCTGGTGCCGCCGCACTTCCCCTGGGCGCTGACGGCGTTCGGCGCCGGCATCTACTTCGCCCGGACGAACTGGCGCGGAACCTACGAGATCCAGTCGCTGGAGGCGCGCTGCCCGGGCTGCGGCAACGCGCTCACGGTCAAGCCCGGCACCAGGATCGGCGCGCAGCACCAGCTCACGTGCTACAACTGCCACCACGAGCCGTTGCTGGAGCTGCCGGAACCGCAGGAGGGGGCGTAGAGCGGTCCGCGGGTGGCCGCACCCGCGGGGCCGTGCTCGGCTCGGGGACGGGATGGCTCAACGCGCTCCCGCTTCCGTGCGTCCGGTCCCGGGCGTCCTCGCCGGTCGCGCAGCGCAGATCACGGCACCCGCGTGTACGTCTCCCGCCAGTCCAGCACCGGCCGTGCTGGACCTCCGGCGCGGCGAGCGGAGCGACCTACCGAGAGCGAGCGGCCGAATGGCTCCCGGCCTGACCCCCGGATTTGGCGCTCGGCTCTACCCAGTCCATAAGAGTGGCTGGGCCACAAAGGCATTGATTACATAGCGCCCGGCGGCACACTGTCTCTTGCACCAGCGGCCGCGAAAGTAGTCTTTCGGCAACCCGAATGGCTACGGAGGTGTCGAGCAATCATGAGCCGTCACTTCGTGATTCCCATCGCTTTGCTGGCGCTGGGCGTGCTCGGTTGCGAGCGCCCGGATTCAGATGACCTGCGCTCGGTGCAGCAGGTGCCTACCGGATCCGATTTGGCGCCAGCAGCGCCAGCGGCTGACGAGGATGTCCTCGCCGAGGAGGATGGCCATCGCGTTCTCGTGCGTTCGGTCGAATCCGAGAGACGGCTTGTCTGGGAGGTTCGCAGTGGCGCGAACTGGAAGACGAAATGGGAATCCAGAGACATCTACCACGCCAGACCGGAAGTCACTTTGCTGGATGCCAATGGTGATGGAGCCACCGATCTGTTCTGGGCGTTCACTTTCGAGGAAATGGTCGGCGGGATACTGATCGTTGACAGTTCCGGAGTCCCGCTCGAGCTTCATCCGGGTGTCGACGAATGTCTCCAGCCGGAAATCCACCGATCCGGAAACCGCACGAGGTTCATAGTCCACGCTCCCAGCATTCATACTGCGGAGGAGTGCGCCGACCCGGTCGTACGAGATTGTGTTGAAGACTTACAGATGGACTTGCCGCGAGTATTCGTCGTCGAGGGGTTCCGGCTCCGCGAGGAAGAACAGTCGACCGGCGAGCTCAGGCACAGATTCGAAAAGGTGGCGCGGACGTTGGACTCGCTGCAAGCTGCCGGCGCAACGCTGCCGGGGACGACTCTTCCGTATGAGGCGTGTGGGAGAGAGACAGCCGGGCTGCTCCGATCGTTCGCCGATTCGATAGATTCGAGTGCTGAAGCTAACCGAGAGTGGTCGCCGGATACTGCAAGATCGGGCTGAGTTGGAGCTGCGACACGCTGTTTGGGGCCTTGGAGTCCCGGGACGGCGGGCAGGAAGTATCGCTCGCGCTCAGAGGCACGTAGACAGAGCGGGCGCATCACAGCGGCTGAGCCCGACCGGCTGGCTGGGGCGGAGGGCACCGCGCGCCGCCAGCCGGCGGGGACGCCCGACCACCGAGCGCGGTCGGCGGCGACCCCGCACCGCCTACTCGAGCCTACCGGCCCACGCCCCGCGGCAGCGGCGGCAGCGTCGCCCACGCCACGGCATGCACTGCCGCCGCAACCGCGGCCCCGGTGGACGGCAGCCGCCCCCGCCGGACGTGCGCCAGGAGACGCGCTACGCCGGCGATCGTCACCGCGGCGGTGCTCCCCTCCCAGAAGATCTCCCCCGTGCAGATCGTCTGCACGACCGCAGCGCAGAGCGCGATGCCGGCGAGGATCCAGTAGAAGCTCAGCGGCCGGGCGGCCTACGTGATGAGCCGGACGACGACGCCGGCGGAGGTGCGTTCGTCGCTCATGTGCACGCTCCCGAACGGCTCGGTCTACAGGATCTCCCTCACGCGCTCGGGCGGCCGGGCGAGAACCGCGCGGTTGCCCCGGATGACGATCGGCCGCTGGACGAGCTCGGGGTGCTCCGCCATCGCATCGAGCAGCTCGTCGTCCGTGAGGTCCTCCCGCCCGAGGCCGAGCTCGCGGTAGGCCGGCTCGCGCGTGCGCAGGAGCTCGCGGGGGGAGATCCCCATCGTCCGGATCAGCCGCGCCAGCTCCTGGCGGGGGATCGGGTTTACCAGATAGTTGACCGCCTCGTACCCGACGCCGGCCTCGCGGAGCAGCTTCGCCAACTGCCGGCAGGTCGTGCACGTGGGCTTCTCGTAGACGATGATCCGGTCATCCGTCGGCATGGTTCTCTCTGTCTCATGGCACCGCCGCCCGGACTCTCCGTCCTGGAGCCGGCGGCGGGATGCGCGGTCCGTGCTCGAGCTCGTCGAGGCGCCTCGGCCCCCGCCGCCGGCCGGCTGACCGTGAGCCCCGGAGCCGCCGGCCGGCTGACCGTGGTCTCCGCGCCGGATTCGACCGCCGGGCGCGCGCGCCGGAGACGCTCGGGAGGGCATCATCCACCCGCCAGGCGTAGCGCGCAAGGCTTCAACTCTTGTCTATCCAAACGCCCCACGTGATCGGCCCGGCCACCTCATCGCTCATCGGGTTGCCGGCCGCCTTGAGGGCGAGCTTCATCTGTCCATGATGGTAGCCCTCGTGCCATAGCATGTGCTGGAGCAGGAGGATCGGATGGTCGTAGTGGAGGTCCATACCCCGGCCGGCCTCCACCCTGCGTCTGACCGCCTCCCGCACCGCCGCGGCGCTTTCGGTCAGCATCTCCGCGATCCGCATCGGGTCACGCTCGTCAGCCCGCCCGTGCTCCGGCACGTTCGAAGCCACCTCGGGTGCGTCCTTGGAGACGAACGCGAGCCGGACGTAATGGATGTGGGTGAACAGCTCCGCGATCGAGGGACTGTCCTCG
The DNA here is from genome assembly GCA_036381195.1 of Longimicrobiales bacterium. Lineage (GTDB taxonomy): Bacteria > Gemmatimonadota > Gemmatimonadetes > Longimicrobiales > RSA9 > RSA9. The sequence goes on from DASVDH010000024.1 coordinate 11,256, forward strand.
AGGGCCCGGGCCTCGAGCCCGCGCTCCGGGAGGGCGCGGAGGAAGTTCAGCAGGATGGCGTTGTTGCGGTCCCAGGAGTCGAGCACAGCCTCGAGGAGCGGTCGGTCCAGTGGATTGGGCATGGCGTACTGAGCGTGTTGGTGGATGGCCGTCATCAGCCGTTCTGGTCGTAGGCCGCGCGGAGGAGGCGTACGACCTCGGCGTCGATCTCGCTCGCGGAGGCGATCGACAGTTTGTGCGTCGCGAGCGACGTTCGGTCCCGGTGCCTACGATGCGAAGATGCCGGCCGCGGCGCCAGGTCGTCCAGCGCTACTGCGCCCACTCGTCGAGCCGTGCAACCGCGGCGGAGCGTAGTCAGGCGCGCGGCATCCCGGGCGCGAGGGCGTCGGCGGTACGCGCCCCACGTCACGCCAGCGGCCTACTGCCGCCCGCCCGACAGCGCCCGGTAGTACTCCTCCACCAGCTTGCGGTACTCCGGCGGCACGTCGTCCGACCCGGAGAGGAACAGCCGCTCGCGCTCCTCGCCCTGGAGCCGGCGGCGCAGCGCGTACTCGAACTCCTTGAGCCCCTCCACGATCTGCGACTGGAGGCGCGCGACCTCCTCGGGATCGTCGAAGCCGGCGCGCTGCAGCTCCCTCATGCGGCGGATCGCTTCCCCGAGCTGCGCGACGTCGATCCCTTCGCGCGACAGCGCCCGGCGGATCTCCTCCGCCTCCGCCTGCCGCTCCTGCAGCTCGCGCCGGAACTGCCGCGCGTCGTCCGGCCCGAGGCCGTAGCCGCCGGGCGCGCCCCGCTCGCGGCCGCCCGGCGCGCCGGGCCCGCCCTGCGGATCACCGGGCGGGACCTGGCCGCCCTGCTGCGGATCTCGCTGCTCGCCGCGCTCGCCGCCCTGTTGCTGGCCCTGCGCGGCCCGCGGATCCTCGCCGGGCCGAGCGCCGGCCTGGCCCTGCTGCTCCTGCTCGCCCTGCCGCGCCGGCTGCAACCCCCGGCGCCCCGCGGCCGAATCGGCCTGCCCGGCCGCGCGCAGCCGCTCGTCGAACGAGTCCATGCCGGCCACCAGGTCGCGCGTGCGGTCGAGCATCTCCGCCATGCGGTTCTCGGCGGGCTGCCCCACGGCCTGCGCCGCCTGCTCGAGCAGCTCCTTCACCCGGTCGATGTCCGCGCCGATCTGCTCCTCGAGCATGCGCGCGTACTCGCCCGGCCGCTCCTGCACCACGCCCTTGGACCAGCGGATCTTGTCCTCGAGCTTGGCGTCCCGGATCGCGTTCGCCGCCTCCTGGAGCTTGCGCGCCGCATCCTTCTGGTCGCCGCGCGCGGCCGAGGCGAGCCGGTCGAGCCGCGTCTCGAGGTCCTCGACCCCTGCGGCGAGCTCGTCCTTGCGCTGGTGCAGCCGACGCAGCTCCTCGCCCCTGCGGCCCGCGGCATCGAGCCGCTCCACGTCGTCCGCGATGCGCTGCTGCTGCTCGCGCAGCCGCTGCGCCTCGGCGAGCGCGTCCCGGACCTGCCGCTCGAGGCCGGCGTGGCGGCCCTGCTCGAGCAGGCGGCGCGCCTCCTCGAGCCGGTCGAGCGCGGCCTGGCCGGCGCCGGGGTTGTTGCTGGCGGCGGAGCGGCGCATCTGCTCGACGGCCTCGCGCAGGCGGCGCGCGCTCTCCATCAGCTCGGGCGAGCGCTGCTCGCGGGCGAGGCGCTCGAGCTGGCGGGCGACGGAGTCGGCCTGTTCAGCGAGCTCGCGCTGGTTGGCGCTGCCGCCCTGCCCGCCCTGCATGTTCTGGAGGCGGCGCTGCCGCTCGATCTCCTGCTGCTGGCGGCGGGCCAGCTCACGCAGCCGCTCGGCCGCCTCGTCGAGCTCCTGGCTACGGCGCTCCGCCTCGCTGCGCTGCACGGTCTCGTACTGGTTCCGCATGCGGTCCAGCTCGAGCTCGAACAGGTCGGCGAGGTCCTCGGCGTTCGGCCCGGCGCCGCCGGCGCCGCTCTGCTGCATGGCGACCTGCACCTCGCGGAACGCGGCCTCCGCGCGCTGGAGGTGCTGGAGCGCGCGCTGCTCCGCGGGCAGCGCCTCTTCCGGCTTGCCCTCGCCCAGCTTCGCCTCCGCCTCCTTCATCTCCTCGGCGGCGCGGGGCAGCGCCTCCGCGATGGCCTGGAAGGAGCTGTCCAGTTGCACGATGCCGCGCGCGCCCATGCGGCCGACCAGCGTCTCGACCTGCTCGCGGAGCTTGCCCTGGCTGAGCGCGAGCGTGACCAGGTTCTCCCGGAGCTCCTTCTCGGAGTAGCGCTCGCGGTCCCGCACCACGTTGAACGTGGCCGCGACGATCTCGCGCTGCCGCTGCGCGAGCGCGCCCGGCTGGGCCTCGCCCCCGCCCGGCCCGCCCATCTGCTCAGCCTGCCGGTAATCGCGGCTGAACGGGCGGATCTCGATGAAGTAGATGTCGCTCGTCGCGTCCCGCGGCCGGGGCCGCGTGTTGTCCGTGGCGCGCGCGTAGTAGGAGACGAGGTCGCCGGGCTGGAGCTCCAGCTCCTCGAGGTAGAAGGTGTGGCCGGCGGAGACGCTCGGCCTGCGTTCGCCCGTGCGGAACAACTGCACGGCCTGCTCCTCGCCCCCGTTCACGCTGAAGACCAGCTCGAGCGTGCTGATGCCGTGGTCATCCTCGGCGCTGGCCTCGACGAAGACCTCGTCCACGGAGCTGGCGCGCATATCGCGGCCGGGCTTGCGCAGCACGACGATGGGCGGCTGGTCCTCCAGGACATCGATCGTGTACTCGGGCGATGCGGCGTGCATCGCGCCGTCGGGCGACTGGAGCTCGATGCGGTAGAAGCCGGGCGCCGTGACGGTGAACGCGCCCTCGAGGCGCCCGTCCTGCGCGGCGGCGAGCGCGATGGTGTCGCCGCGGTCCAGGATGATGCGGCCGGCGGGCACGGGCACGGTCGGCAGCGCGCGCACGAGCACCTCGGTGCCGCGCAACACAGCGACATCGCCGCCGTCCTCGACGACCTGCGGGCTCAGGCCGGTGTAGGCGGGGAACCGGTACTCGAGGTCGAGTCGCTGCACGTACGGCAGGTCGGCCACCTCGATGCGATACACCGCGGAGCGCACGCCCTCGGCCTCGACGTAGTAATCGGTCGCCGCGTCGATGTCGAACAGCAGGAGCGAGAACGTGGTGCTGTCCGCATCGAGCATCATGGGCCAGCGCTGCCACTCGCCGTTCGCGCCTGCGCGCATCGCGACCTCGACCTGCGTGGCTGTGAAGCCGTGCAGCCACGCCTCGACGCGCTGGTCCGCGCCCCGCGCGACCGTCGCGTTGCCCGGCAGCACCTCGATGCGGTAGGGGTTGGCCGCCTCCGCGCGCGTCCAGGGCTTGATGAGGACGGACGCGCCGTGGCGGACGATGGCAGGGCTGAACGCGAGCGCGGCGAGGCCGGTCACCACCGCGGCGGCGAGCGCGCTCGACGACCGGAGCAGGCCTCTCCGCTCGACAGTCCTGCCGGTGTCCGCCTCGCGGCAGCGCTGGATCGCGGACTCGACGAGCCGGCGCACGAGGGCGGGGGAGGTCGCGGTCGCCGTGCCCCCCTCCACGGCCGCACCCGCCTCGAGCGCACTGACGACCATCGCCTGGAGCGAGGGCTCGTGCTCCTCGATGTAGAGCGCGACGCGCTCGTCCGGCACACGGCGCAGCAGCGGCACGAGCATGAAGCGCACGACGAGGGCGAGGACGGCGGCGAGCAACACCACGCGCAGCGCGATCACCGCGCCGGGGCTGAAGCCGAGGCGCTCGAGGCCCCAGGCGGAGGCGAGCAGCACGGCCAGCGCGCCGGCCAGCGCGATCGCGGCGCCGCGGAGCGCGACCTTCAGCCGCCAGCGCCGCCGTACCTGGCGGATGACCCGCAGCAGCTCGTCCCGGGCCGCGATGGGATCCATTTCGCTGGACATCGTGCGCCTCCGGTTTCTGCTCCGTGCTGCGCGTGCCGACGCCGCTCGTGCCCGGCACCGGCTGCGCTCTTCCCGCGACGCCCGCGCCCCCGCGGCCGGCGCGCCGCGCCGGATCAGCCCGCCGCGCGGGACACGCGGTTCGCCAGCGCGATCTCCGCCGCCAGTGCCAGCAGCGCCAGGATGAGAAGATAACGCCAGAGGGCCTGCCGGCGCTCCTGCTCCTCGACGCCGCCGGCCGCCGCGGCCGTTGCGGGCGCGGCCGGGCCGGGGTCCGCCGCCATCGCGGCGGCGGCCAGCTCTTGCGGGTCCAGCCGCGAGAGGTCGGACTCCGCCAGGTCCAGGTTCACGGCGACGGTGTACGGCGCGGCAGCCGCCCGGCCGGCGGGCCGCAGCTCGTAGAAGCCCTGTTCCTGGAGCTCGAGCACGCGCGGGCGATCCCCGCCAATGGTGCTGCGCGCGCCGCCCGGGCTGAGCACCACCAGCTCTCCGCCGCCCAGCGCCGGCAGCGGCGCGGGCTCGCCGGCCGCCTGGCCCGCCTTCGCCATTGCACGGTGGGTGCCGGCCTCGTCGCCGGCCTGCGGCGCTGCGGCATCCGCGTCCCCGCCCGAGAGATCCAGCACCTGGCCGGCGGTGAACCAGGGCCGCGCCTCCACGTACCCCGCGGCGTGCCGCACGAGCTGGTGCACGAACGGCAGGTAGATGGGCTGGAGCGCGATGTCGGTCCAGAAGTTGTCGAGCGTGGACGTCCAGACCAGCACGCGCCCGCGGCCGACACGCTTCTCCGCGAGCGCCACGCCGCCGTCGTCGTAGCGCGCGAGCACGCCGTCGGCGCCGCCGACCTGGAGCGGCCTGTAGCGGTAGACGCGCGCCGTCGTGAAGTCCCCGCTGCGCGGCGCGCGGAACACCTCGAAGATCGGGTGGCTGCGGTCCAGCGAGGCGAGCGCCACACCGCGCGCCGCGCCATCCACGGGCGCGCCGAACGGGCCGGGCAGCAGCTCCGCCGCGTCGCCTTCCCAGCTCGAGGGCGCACTGCGCTCGCCCAGCGTGATGATCAGCCCGCCGCCGCGCCGCACGTGATCGAGGAGCGCGCGGCCCGCCGCGCCGGCCGGGAACGGCGCGTCGTTGAGCACGACGACGTCGCGCCCCGCGATCGCGTCCGGGGAGAGTGCTCCACGGCGCATCACCTCCACGCGGAACGGCGGCCGGTCGCCGATCCCGAGCGCGCGGCGCAGGTAGAGGCTGCGCTGCGCGGCCGCGCCGTCCGTCTCCACGATCAGCACGGAGACCGCCTGGCCGGGCGAGAGCACGAAGTGGAACCGGTTGTCCGGCGGCAGCGCGTCCGTCCCGGCGCTCACGGTGCCGCGCGATTCGCCCTCCGGCAGCGTGAACGGGTCGAAGGTCACCGCGCGCGCGCTGTTCGGCTCGAGGTCCACGGAGAGCGCCTGGAGCTCGATGCCGTTCAGCTCGAGCCTGACCGGGACGCCGCGCATGGACCCGGCGCCCTTGTAGGCGATGCGGGCAGTCGCCGTCACGCGCTCGCGGCCGCCCACGGCCTGGCGATCGAAGCTCACGCCCGTGATCGAGAGGTTGGACACGTCGTCGCCCTCCGCCACATCCACCGTTGTGAGCGGCACGCCGGCCGGCAGCCGCACGTCCTGCTGGCCGTCCCAGCCCACGCGCTGGAAGTCTGTGATCAGGACGACCTCGCGGCGCGCGCGGTCCGAGGCCTCGAGGAGCCGCCGCGCCAGCTCGAGCGGAGGGCCGTAACGCGTGCCGCCGGCGCCCGGCTGCGCCGCATCCACGGCGGCGCGCAGCGCGGCGACGTCGCCGGTCAGCCCGCTCGCGGCGGTCGCGCCCGTCGAGAAGAAGACCAGCGCGGCGCGGTCGTCCGGGCCCATCCCCTCCAGCGCGCGTTTCGCCGCGTCCTGCGCGCGCGCCCAGCGGCCCGCGTAGCCCATGCTGTACGAGCGGTCCAGCAGGATCACGAGGTCGCGCGCGCCGTCCTCGACGATGCCGGGCCCGGCGCCGGCGAAGAACGGGCGGGCGAACGCGGCGGCGAGCAGCGCGAGGATCAGGCAGCGCACGAGGAGCAGCGGCCAGTGCCGGATGCGCTGCCGTTTGACCGTCCGGTAGGGGATCTGCTGCAGGAACATCAGGGACGGGAACGCGACGGCCTCGCTCCGCTCACGATGCCGCAGGTGCAGGATCACGGGGATCAGGACCGCCGCGAGCCCGGCGAGGAACGCAGGGGCGAGGAACGCGAGTGCCGGCATCAGCGAACCCGGGTGAGGCGTTCACGCGTGGCGAGGTAGGAGAACAGCGCCTGGTCCAGCGGCGTGGACGTGTCGATGAGCGTGTAGTCCACGCGGTCCTCGCCCAGGAGCCGCTGGAGCTCTGCGACGTGGTTCGCGATCAGCTCGCGGTAGCGCGCGCGCACGTGGTCCGGGATGACCGGGATGCGCGTGCCGCTCTCGAGATCCTCGAAGTTGGCCGCATCCTGGAACGGGAACTCGAGCTCCGCCCTGTCCAGGATGTGGAAGACGATGAGGTCGTTGCCGCGATTGCGCAGCCGGCGCACGGCATCGCGCACGGCCACCGGCTCTTCGTACAGGTCCGAGACCAGCACGAGGATGCCGCGCCGCCGGTAGTTCTCCGCGAGCTTCTCGAGCGGGCGCCGCAGGTTGCCGGCGCCTCCCGGCCGGGTGCGGTCGAGTGTGTGCATCACGATGTCGAAGTGGCCGGCCGCGGGCGGGACGTAGTCCACAACGTCGCTGTCGAAGGTGGCGAGGCCGACCCGGTCGCGTTGCTTCTGCGAGAAGTAGGCGAGGCAGGCGGCGAGGAAGCGGGCGTAGTCGAGCTTGGGGATGCCCTCGCGGCCGTACGCCATCGACTTCGAGACGTCCACCAGCAGCGAGAAGTTGGCGTTGGTGTCCGCCTCGAACTGCTTGACGTAGAAGCGGTCCGTGCGCGCGTAGAGCCGCCAATCGATGCGGCGGATGTCATCGCCGGGCATGTACGCGCGATGCTCGGCGAAGTCCAGCGAGAGGCCGAGGTAGGGCGAGCGGTGCAGCCCGTTGATGAAGCCCTCGACCACGGTGCGCGCGACGAGCTCGAGGTTCGCGATGCGCGCGAGCACCCGCGGGTCGATGAAGCGCGCCCCTGGCGCGGAGGTTGTCGCGGCGGCTGTGCGCATGGGTTCCGTCTACGCTCCGGTTCTCGCTCTTCTCCCGGCGCTCACTCCCGCGCCCGTCCTCGTCCCGGCCTTGCCCTCACACGGCACGGATTTCACCCGCGCCCCTCCCTCGCCCTCGCCCTCGCCCCGGCCCGGGGCCGGGGGGCGGGCCGGGAACAGGGGTCAGAGCCCCGACCGCGGCAGCGGCACCGCCTCCAGCAACTGGTCCACCAACTGGTCCGTGGTCATGCGCTCCGACTCCGCGAGGAAGTTGCGCAGGATCCGGTGTCGCAGCACCGGGTGCGCGAGGGCACGGATGTCCTCGTAGCTCACGTGGTAGCGGCCCTGCATGAGCGCGCGCGCCTTCGCGCCCAGGACCAGGTATTGCGCCGCGCGGACGCTCGCGCCGAACTGGACCCACTTCCGGATGAACTCCGGGCTCGCGCCATCGGGGCTCGGGCGCGTGGCGCGGACCAGCGCCAGGGCGTAGCGCAGGACCGGCTCGGCGACGGGCACCTTCCGGACCAGCCGCTGGAAGGCGAGGATGTCCGGGCCGGTGATCGCGTGGCTGAGCTCCGGCTCGAGGATCGACGTCGTCGAGCGGACGACCTCCAGCTCCTCGTCCTCGGGCAGGTGGTCGATCACGATCTCGAACATGAAGCGGTCGAGCTGCGCCTCGGGCAGCGGGTACGTGCCTTCGAGCTCGATCGGGTTCTGCGTGGCGAAGACGTAGAACGGCTCCTCGAGCGTGTACGTCCGCCCCTGGATCGTGACGCGGTGCTCCTGCATGGCCTCGAGCAGCGCCGACTGCGTCTTGGGCGGCGCGCGGTTGATCTCGTCCGCGAGCACGATGTTGGCGAAGATCGGCCCGGGCGAGAACACCATCTCGCGCCGGCCCGTCGCCGGGTCTTCCTGGATGATGTCCGTGCCGGTGATGTCCGTCGGCATCAGGTCCGGCGTGAACTGGATCCGGTTGAACTTCAGGTCCAGGACCCGAGCCAGCGTGTGCACGATCAGCGTCTTCGCCAGCCCGGGCACGCCGATGAGGATGCAGTTGCCGCCGACGAACAGCGAGAGCAGGACCTGCTCGAGCACCTCGTCCTGCCCGATGATGAGCTTACGCAGCTCGGCCAGGACGCGGTCGCGACCTTCCCGCAGGCGGTCGGCGAGCGCGATGTCGTCGGCGGCTTCCAGGGTCGGGACGGCTTCGGTCTTCATTGCCACGGTGGTCTTCCCTCCTCGGGTCCGGAGTTCCGTCGCCGCGCGTCAGTGGGTCATCGCGTACACGATGAAGTTCACGCCCAGCTTGTACGCGTTGTTCGAGATGTCGATCGGCACCCAGCCGGTGTCGGAGAACTCCCAGGCCTCGCCGATGTCGCCGTTGCCGGCGAGGATCGCCATCATGCGCTTGGACCGGTCGTTCTCCTCGAAGACGCCGTACCAGCGGATGCCGCCGCCGTAGCTGTCCACGGCGAGCGTCGCGATGTCGATGTCGAAGAACGAGTCGAACACGGGCTCGGAGCCGGTCAGCGGCAAGGGCCGCAGCCCGGGCAGCATGCGCTCCAGCAGCTCGAGCACGTAGTCGAGGTCCCAGCCGCTGAAGTCGTCGAAGATGGCGAAGCCGCCCTTGAGCAGGTAGTTGCGGAACGCCTCCATCTCCTTCTCGGACGGCGCCCAGAAGCCGGGCTCGGAGATGTAGAGGACGGGGTAGCGGAACAGCTCGGTGTCCTGCATGCCGAAGACGTTGCCGCCGTCCATGTACGGATCCACGAAGGTGATCTCCTTCAGGATCTTCATGAGGTGCGTTTCGGCGCGCGGGTAGTCGTGGGCCCAGGGCGGCTCGCCGCGGCTGCCGTAGTAGCCGGTCCCCATGGCGCGGCGTCCGGCATCGAAGTGCAGGCGCACGAAGGTGAAGCGGCCGTCGTACGGGGTGTTGGGCGCCTGGATGCCGAAGATCCCGGCCGCCCGGTCACGCGCGCGGTCCAGCCAGGAGCGGCGCCGGCCGCGCTCCTGGGCGGAAGCGGCCGCCGCGTCCAGCCCCAGCAGCATGAGGGCCGCGAGCGCGGCGACGATCGCGCGCGTTCGACGATGCGGGATCATCACGACTCCTCCTGCGCCGGCGGCTCGCGCCGGGCGCCGCCGCCCGCCGCTTGCGGCTGCCGGCCGCGGCCGGCGCCCCGCAGCCGCAGCAGCAGCTCCTGCGCGCGCTCGAAGTTCGGCGCGATCTCGAGCGCGCGGAGCACCGTGCGGCGCGCGGCCGCCGCGTCGCCCGCCTCGAGCTGCGCGACCGCCAGCCGGTACAGCGCCTCCGCCCGGTCCACGGGCTCCAGCGCGAGGATGACCTCGCGCTCGCGCACGGCCTTCTGTCTCTCGCCGATCCGCGCGTACAGGTCGGCGAGCCGCTCGTGCAGCGCGAGCTCGAGCGGGTCGATGTAGATGGCGCGCTCGAGCGCCGCCGCCGCGCCCTGGAGATCGCCGAGCTGCTCGAGGATCTCCGCCAGCTCGACGTTCTGCTCGTATGCGCGCTCGTTCAGCGCGGTCATGCGCTCGAGCTCTGCGGCGGCGCGGCGCAGGTCGCGTTTCTCGCGCCAGATCCGCGCCAGCAGGTCGTACGGCCCGCCGGCTGCCGCGTGTTCGGGGAAGAGCGCCTTCGCGCGCTCCAGGAACGGGATCGCCTCGTCGTGCCGGCCGGCGGCGAACAGCGCGCGTCCGGCGCGGAGCTGCGCCAGGAAGTCGTCCGGCTCCCGCGAGGCGAGCCGCACGGCGTCGTCCTCGCTCGTGCGCGTGGTGTCTCGCAGCGTGCGCGGCCGGATCGCGGCGAGCGGGCCGGCGAAGCGCTGCTCCAGGTACGCGTCGAAGCGGCGGTCGAACGCTTCGAGGTCGACGCCCAGCACCTGCCGGAAGACCTCGGGCGTCGTGAGCCCGCGGCGGTAGGCGTCCAGCATGCGCAGCAGCGCATCCGTGCCGTGCTCCTGCTCGATCAGCTCGCAGACCAGCGAGGCCTGGTGGTAGGAGAGCGCGACCTGTTCCGGGGAATCCGGGCGCGTGAAGCCGTCGTTCAGCCGCGAGACGGGCAGCAGCCGGCCCTGCTCGTACGCGGCGAGGAAGGGCAGGGAGACGTCGCTGCCCCAGCCGTCCCGCGCGCGCCGCTCCTCCAGCACGGCCAGGCCCTCGGTGAACCAGCGCGGCACGCGGTGGTCCGTCATCCCCATGTGGAACGTGTGGGCCAGCTCGTGCCAGAGCGTCGAGCCCCAGTTGAACTCGCCGCGGTCGCGCGCGGAAGGCGAGTCCATGGCGAGCACGCGGCCGAAGCTGACGCCCAGCGCGCCGAGCCCCGCGAGCCCGATGGTGCGCACGGAGAAGTCCGCATGCGACGGGAAGACCTCGACGCGGATGGGCGTGGCCGGGCGGAAGCGGTAGCGCTCGGCGAGCCGGTCGTAGGCCTCCTCGGCGAGCGGGCCCATGTACGGCGCCAGCACGTCCGCCTCCTCGCCGAACAGCACCAGGCGGAACCGCGCGGTCGGGACCTCGCGGTAGCGCGCGAACGTGTCCAGCAGGTCCAGCGTGTTCTTGATCCAGACGTCGTACGGGTCGCCCGCGAACGCGCGCTCGAGGTCGTTCCGCCCTTCGTCGATCTCGCCGATGCGGAGCCGGTTGATGCCGAGGATCCCGCGCGCGCGCCAGGAGAGCGAGTCGAGCGCGACGGCCTGGCGCGCGAACTCGACCGCTTCCGCGTAGCGGCGGTTGCGTGCGGCCATCTCCGCCAGCTCGTTGTACAGCCCGGCGCTCCGCGGATTGCGGGCCAGGGCCCGGCGGCGCACCTTCTCGAAGGCGGCCGTATCGCCCGCCAGGTAATGGGCGGCCGCGAGAACGGCCATCGCCTCGGAGGCCGCGGGGTCAACCTCGAGCGCGCGCCTGGCCGCGCGCACGGCCGCCTCGTGGTTCTCGGCCTCCAGCTCGAGGCGCGCCAGGAGCACGTGCGCCGGCACCAGGTTCGGGTTCGTCTCGAGCGCCTTCCGCGCCAGCTCCAGCGCGCCCGGCTCGCCGTCGAACTCCGCGGCTCTCGCCATGCCGAGCAGCGCCAGCGGGTGCGACGGGTTGATGTCGAGCACCTCGCGGAAGGCCGCCTTCGCGTCGCCGCTGTTGTACTTCTCGAGGAACAGCTCGCCGATGTGGATGCGCGCGTCCAGGTTGCCCGAGTCCGCGGCGACGGCCTCGTCCAGCGCGCGCAGCGCATCCTTGTAGAGCTGCGGGTCCCGCACGCCGAGGTAGCGGACCGCGATGCCGACGGCCATCAGCTCGCGCGAGTCCAGGCGTCCGGCGCCCTCGTTGTAGACATCGATGAAGCCGTCGAACAGCGCGAACGCCTCCTCGCGTTCGCCGCCCTCGTACAGCAGCACGCCGAGGTTGAGCCGGGCGAGCAGACTGTCGGAGGCGCCACCCTCCGCCGCCGCGCGGAACCGCCGCTCCGCCTCCTCCACCTCCCCCCGCGCATACAGCACTTCGCCCAGCGCGTTGGCGAGCTCGAGGGAGTCGGGGCCGGCCGCGGCGGCGGCCGTGCGCAGCGCGGCCTCCGCCTCGTCGTAGCGGCCGACGAGCGACAGCGCGCGCGCGAGCCCGCGCGCGGCGGCGGGAAACTCGCGGCCGTCGCGGGCGAGCGCGCGGTACGCCTCGATCGCCTGCTCGTAGCGGCCGGCGCGCAGCGCCGCAGCCGCCGCGGGGAGCTGCGCCGCGCCGGCATCAGTGCCGCAGCCGGCCAGCAGCAAGGCGAGGGCGGCGACGGGGACGGCCGCCGCCGGGCAGCCGGCGCGCCGCCGCCCCGCATGCTGCCGGAACGGGCGGGCACGCCGGCGAAGCGGATGCAGCCCGCTCACGGCTTCCCTCCTTCCAGCCGGCGGATCTCCTCGCTCGTCTCCGCCAGCTCCAGGAGGAGCCGCTCGAGCGCGGCCTCGTATGCCGCGGAATCCATCGTCGCCTTCCGCGCGCGCAGCGCCTCGATCTCCCGCTCGAGCCGCTGCTTCCGCTCGTACAGCGCAGCCAGCTCCGGGGTCGCGGCCGCGGCGGCCCGCGGCGCCGCGCCGGCGAGCACGAACGCGCGGGCGCGCGCGCCGTCGCCCGCCTCCGGGTCGGGCGCCGCGCTGCCCGCCCCGTCGCCGTCGTCGTCCAGTAGCGCGTGCTCGGTCTGGAGCAGGTTCCTGTCCTTGTAGGCGCGCTCGACCTCGCGCGTGGCGTACGTGAACGCCTCGAGGAGCGAGATGCGGCCGTCCTTGTCCGTGTCCGCGCCGTCCCCGGTGTAGGCGGCGACGAAATGCTCCGGGAACAGCGTCTCGTTGCGCTCGAAGCCGCTGCGCGTGGCGGTGAGGATGACGCGGCCGGGCGCCGAGAGCTCGCGGATCCAGCCGCCGCTCGCGCTGCCCGTGTGCACGAGCGCGACCTCGCGCGCGCGCAGCGTGCCGAGCAGCCGCGCGAAGTCCGCGGCGGTGAGGTCCGGGCCGGGCAGGTTCAGCCGCGGCTCGCCAGCCTGCTCGCTGCCGTGGCCAAACAACACGACGAGCACGCGGTCCTCCGGGCCCGCACGCTCGGCGAGCCGGCGGAACGCATCCTCGATGCCGGCGCGGTCCGAGCGGCCGTGGATGCGCGCGGCATCACGCTCCGGCCGCTCGGCCAGGTATGCGATGTTCTGCGCCGGCACGCCGTGCCGCTCGCGCAGCGCAGCGATGAACGACGTCGCCCACGTGTGGAACGCCTCGGCGAAGCGGGGCTCGCCGGAAAGGCCGCTGATGACGAGGACGTGGTCCGCCTGCGCATTCGCCGGCAGCGGCGCCAGCAGCGCGGCCAGGCACAGCCAGATGAAAGACCGCAGAGGCGCCGGGGGCGCAACATGGAGCGGGCGCCGGCGCCGCATCCGTGGGCAGGTCATACCAGCCCCCGCAGCCGCCGGTACGTCCACTCCGCGCCGACGAGCCCGACCAGCAACAGGAACACGATCGGCATGTCCCACAGGTCCTTCTGCTCCTGCACGGTGGTGCCGTGCTCGGTGTAGCGGATGTCCTCGGGCAGCGTGGCGACCTGGTCCAGCGTGTAGAACCGGCCGCCCGTCTCCTCCGCGATGCGGCGCAGCAGCGGCGCGCGCATCTGCGCGCCGAAATATTCCGCGACGGGCGGCGCGGCTTCCACCCACGTGGTGCCCTCGAGCACGGCGTCGTCGTGCTGCGCGCGCACGCGCACCTCGTAGAGCCCCGGCTCGGGCGGCGTGAAGCTTCCACGGTACTCGCCGTCCCGGTCCACCGTCCACTCGAGCGGGACGTCGAACGCGATGCCGGCCGGGCCGGCGACCTGCGCCACCACGCTCGCGCCGTTCAGCTCGAGGTACGTGCCGTCCCGCACCTCGGCCGTGACCACGACCGGCTCGCCCGGCGCCACGCGGTCACGCGGCGTGCGCACGTCCACCTGGCGCGGCACGCCGCTGACCAGCCAGCGCAGGAGCTGGCGCCAGAAGGTCTCGTGCGAGAGGTCATCGAGCGGCACGTCCGCGTGGAACTGCCACTGCCACGTGTCCTGGACGGGCAGCGCGATGACGTTGCCGCGGCCGTAGCGCTGGTGCGCGAGGATGACGGCGTCCTCGCCGCCCTCGACGGGCACGCCCATCAGCAGCGCCGTCGCGCCCGGCTTCAGCCCGTGCACACGGTTGACCGCCGACACGGGCGGCAGCGCTTGCCAGCGCTGCCGGGACTCCTCCGGCGTCGGCGCGATCTGGATCGCGGGGTGGCCCTGGCCCGCGCGCGTCGGCACCGGCTTCAGCTCCGCGAAGTAGGTGGAGCCGCCCTCCTCGCGGTCCGCCGCGTCCAGGACGATGGGCAGCACGTCGGCGACGGGCGTGCCCGCGTAGCCGCCCTCGGCCAGCGCGCGGCGCCCGCCCAGCACGAGCAGCCCGCCGCCGCGCTGGTCCACGAAGTCCGCGATCATCTGGAGCTGGTCGTGCGTGAAGAACGAGGCCTCGACGCTGCCCAGGATCAGAGCGCGGTACTGGAACAGCTCCTCGCGCGTGCGCGGGAAGCCGGCGGCCAGCTCCTCCGCGTCGTCCACGTCCAGCCGCAGGAACTTGTTCTCCGCCGTGCGCTGGAGCACCACGACCTGGAGGTTCTCGTCGTCCGCGACGGCGCGCCGCAGGAACTTGACCTCGAAGCGCGGCTCGCCCTCGAAGTACAGGATCTTCTCCCTGCGCTTCTCGACGATGATCAACGCGTGCTGCTCGTTGTTCTGTGCGACCATCTCGCCGGGCCGCGGCGGGATGTGGAACCGGAACGTGCGCGCACCCGGCTCCTCCACCTTGAAGTGGACGCGCACCGTCGTCGCCTCGCCGTCCCGCGGCAGGCGCACGTCCTGACGGGCGACGATGCGGCCCGCGTCCTCGACCTGGAGCGGCACCGTCTCGCCCGCGTAGCCGCTCTGTGTGACGACGAGGTCCACCACGAGCGACGAGCCCTGGAGCGCCGTGCGCGGCGTCTCGACGCGCGAGAGCTCGATGTCCCTCGTGAAGCGCTCGCGGCCCACACCCACCGTGTAGACCGGCACGTTGGCGGCGCGCAGCGCGAGCAGCGGCTCGGTCAGCGCGTCGTCCGAGTTGTCGGCGCCGTCCGTGACGAGCACCAGCCCGGCGAGCGGCACGGCGGACAGCTCCTCGCGCGCGCGGTCCAGCGCGTTCCCGACGCGCGTCTCCTCGCCCGCGAAGGCGAGGTGGGTGACGTCGTCCACGCGTTCCGCGGTGGAGGAGAAGCGGAACGTGCGGACGAGGAACCGCTCGGACAGTGCGGCGAGCAGCTCGCCATCCGGCGCGAGCGCGCGCTGCACCGCCGCGCCGCGCGGCTCGCCATTCCGGTCGGCGACCTGCATGCTGCGCGAGTCGTCCACCAGCACGCCGACGAAGTTGCGCTGGGGCACGGCCGTCGAGACCACGAGCGTGGGGCGGAACAGGCAGAACGCGATCAGCCCGAGCGCGGCGGCGCGGAAGGCGGTGAGCACCGTGCGGTCGACCGGGCGCGTCTTGCCCTGCACGCGCGTGTACGATAGAGCGGCGAACGCGAGCACGGCGGCGGCGAGCGCGACGGCGAGCCACGCGACGCGCGGCGCGGCCAGCACGATCTCGCCCCGCTCGAACAGCAGCGGGCGGTACTTGAACAGGACCTCGAACAGCGACTCGCCCATCGGCTCGCGTCAGTGGATAATGGCGTATCGGCTCGCGTCAACGGCTAATGGCTCATGGCGTAGATGATCATGTTCACGCCGACCTGGTACGCGTACGTCGAGTAGCGGATCGGGTAGCGCGGGTCGTCGGCCCACTCCCAGGCATCGCCCAGGTCCGTGTTGAAGTGGATCAGGACCATGAGCCGGCCGGCGTCATCGTAGATGCCGCGCACATGCGGCGTGCAGCCGTGGCATTCCCAGGTCGGCCCGCCGCGCCACGCGTTGCCGATGTTCGGAACCTGCACGACCTCGTCGATCTGGTAGAAGGCCGAATAGAGCGGGTGGTCCAGCGTGATGTCCACGATGGGCCGGCCCGGCAGCACCCGGCGCATGTTGTACTCGAAGTTCTCCCATTCGTACGGGCCCCAGAAGTCGTCCACGACGAGGAAGCCGCCGGCCTCGAGGTAGCTGCGCAGGCCCTCGACCTCCGCGTCCGTGAGCGCCATGTGCCCGACCTCGACGGCGTACAGGAAGGGGTAGCGGCGGAGCCGCGGGTCGTCCAGCCGGACGGGGTTGTCGAGCTGGTACGCGTCGACGTAGGAGAGGCGCCGCACGCCGTAGACGAAGTGCCGGTCCGCCTCCGGGAAGTCCGTGGACCACGCGCCGCGGCGGCGCCAACCGCGGCCGACGCCCGTGTACTGCGCGCGCGTGAAGTAGAACTCGTGGCGGGGGTCGGCGGTGCTGGCGAGGGTCGTAGAGGTGGCGCGGGCGCCAGCGGCCGCGGGTACGAGGGCGGCCGCGGGGGCCGTGGGGGCGACGCTGGCCGCGGCCCCGGCGGTCCCGGCGGCGGCGGTCGCGGCAGCGGCCGAGCGGAAGGTGGCGGCGATGGCGACCGCAGCGGGCACGCCGTTGGCGGTGGGGACGGCCCGTTCTGCGATGCGTGCCTGGCCGCTGGTGGGTGCCTGGCCGGCGGCGGGTGGCCGGCCGGCGGTCCGCTCCCACTCCGGTGCGCGCCCCCGCCGTGCCGTGCGTTCCGGCCGCGCGGCGCCTTCCCATCCCGCAGCGCGTTCCCGCGGCTCCACCGCGCGTTCCCGCCCCCGGGCCCGTTCCCGCAGAGGGGCCGATGGTACAAGGTTGTACCATTTGCCCCGAAGTGCATGCGCGTGGGCCTCCGAAGATGGCCGGCCGGTCGCCGAGCGCCTCGCCCACCCCTCGCGCGCTACGCGATCGCCGCCCGCGCCGCGCTCGCCCGCACCGTCCACCCCCGGGCCACGCACGTCCGCGCCGCCCACGTCCGTCCCCGCACCGCGCACGATCGCGCCCGGGCCCGCAGCACCCCCGCCCCCGCCCAGGCCCACACCCTCGCCCGCAAGCGAGAGCGCGACCGCAGAAAGACCGAGCAGCGCGAGGGCCGGGACTCGCGAGGGGGTAGACCGCACCCAGTACTCCCCTGTAATACGCGACGAGCGCGGCCGGGGCCGCGCGCGACGACGGAGTCCGAACGACGATCCTGCATCGGAAGGCAACGTGGAAATACTCGGCGTCAGGGGCAAGGTTCCGGGGCTGCGCCTGCCGGGCGCGGTCGCCACCGGTGCGTGCAGGAGCCGCTGGGAACAACGTCCCGGCCGGTCGAGGAGGCGCTTACCCGCCGCTCGCCCGGCCCGGTGCGGCCGCGGAGCGGTCCGGGCCGCCGGGACGCGACGCGGAGCCCCGGCGCGGTTCCAACAGAGTCCTTCGCTTGCCGCCCGCCTCGCCCCGCCGTACCGTATGGACGCCCCGAACGCGTGTTCGCCACCACGGGACGACGGGAGACCGGTTCGCCCAGGATCCGCGCCACTGCCCGGAGGCACCGCTCCATGTCCGCACCGACAGCCCCCGTGCTCGACCGCCGCGCCTTCCTCGCCTACTTCTCGTCCATCGGCCTCGGCGGCACGCTGCTGCCCGGGGTGCTGTGGGCGCAGATCCAGCAGGAGCGGCGGATCACCAAGGAGATGATCGCGCAGGCCGAGGCCGTCGCGGGCCTCAGCTTCACGGAGGAACAGCGGGAGGAGCTGGTCCGCGGGCTGAACAACGCGGCGGAGGGTTACGAGCGGCTGCGCGAGTACCCGCTGCCCAACTCCGTCTCGCCGGCGCTGCTCTTCGACCCGCAGCCGCCCGGCATGCCGCTGCCCTCCGGCCCCAGCGCGCTCCGCAAGAGCGCCGTCGAGCGTGTGGAGCGCCCGGCGGACCTCGAGGAGGTCGCGTTCTGGCCGGTCACGCGGCTGGCCGAGCTGGTGCGCACGCGCCAGGTCACGGCGACCGAGCTGACCCGCCTGTACCTGGACCGGCTGAAGCGGCACGGGCCGACGCTCCAGTGCGTCATCACCCTGACGGAGGAGCGGGCCCTGCGGCAGGCCGCGCAGGCGGACGCAGAGATCGCCGCCGGCCGCTACCGCGGGCCGCTGCACGGCATCCCCTGGGGCGCCAAGGACCTGCTGGCGACGAGGGGCTACCCCACGACCTGGGGCGCCGCGCCCTACCGGGACCAGGTGATCGACGAGGACGCGACCGTCGTCCGGCGGCTCGACGAGGCCGGCGCGATCCTCGTCGCCAAGCTCACGCTGGGCGCGCTCGCGCAGGGCGACCAGTGGTTCGGCGGGCAGACGAAGAACCCCTGGAAGCTGGACCAGGGCTCGAGCGGCTCGTCCGCGGGCTCCGCGGCGGCGACCGTCGCCGGGCTGGTCGGCTTCAGCATCGGCACGGAGACGCTGGGCTCGATCGTCTCGCCGTCCACGCGCTGCGGCGCGACCGGGCTGCGGCCCACGTTCGGTCGCGTGAGCCGCCACGGCGCCATGGCGCTCGCGTGGAGCATGGACAAGATCGGCCCGATCTGCCGCTCGGTCGAGGACTGCGCGCTCGTGTTCCACGCCATTCACGGGCCGGACGGCCTGGACCCCACGGTCCACGACGCGCCGTTCGACTGGGACGCGGGGCGCCCGCTCCGCGAGCTGCGCATCGGCTACCTGCGCAGCGCCTTCGAGCGGCAGGAAGAGGAGGACGACGAGCGCTCGACCCGCGCCTTCGACCTCGCCGCGCTCGACGTGCTGCGCAACCGCCTCGGGCTGGAGCTCGTCCCCTTCGAGCTGCCGGACGGCTTCCCGCTTTCCGCGCTCCGCATCATCCTGAGCGCCGAGGCCGCCGCCGCGTTCGACGAGCTCACGCGCAGCGGCCGCGTGGACGAGATCGAGCGCAGCAGTTGGCCGCGATCGTTCCGCCAGGCGCGTTTCATCCCGGCGGTCGAGTACATCCAGGCCAACCGCATCCGCGCCGAGCTGATCCGGCGCATGCACGACGCGATGAGCGGCATCGACGTCTTCGTGACGCCATCCTTCGCGCGGGACGTGCTGCTGCTTACCAACCTCACCGGCCATCCCACCGTGGTGGTGCCCAACGGCTTCCGGGAGGATGGCACGCCGGTCAGCCTCTCGTTCGTCGGGAAGCTTTGGGGCGAGGCCGAGGCGCTGAGGGTGGCGATGGCGTATCAGGAGGCGACGTCGTTCCACCTCCGGCGGCCGCCCGGCTTCTGAGTCCGGCTTCCGCCTCGCGCGGAGTCCGTCCCCTCACGCTCGCGCTGCGCCGCACGCGCCGGCGGCCAGCGCCACCACTCCGGCGAGCAGTGCCGCTCCGAGCCTGCCTTTCACCGGCTGCCTCCCGGGTTCAGGCGATGAATTCTCCGAGGCGGGGCAGATCGACGTTCCCGCCGCTGGCGACGATGACGACGTGCGCGTCCGCGGGCGCCCGCACCTTGCCGGCGAGGAGCGCGGCCGCGGCTGCGGCGCCGGCGGGCTCGACGACCAGCTTCGCGCGCTCGAGCAAGAAGGCGAGGGCGTTGCGGATCTCGGCGTCGGTGAGGAGGACGATGTCGTCCACGAGCGCGCGTACGTGCTCGAGCGTGTTGGGTCCGGCGGCGGGCGCGGCGAGGCCGTCGGCGATGGTGTCGATGTGCTCGAGGCGCGCGGGCTCCCCGGCGCGCAGCGCGAGCGTCATGGTCGCGGCGCCCTCCGGCTCGACGCCGATGACGCGGGTCGCCGGGCGCAGCGCCTTGATCGCGGCGGCGATGCCGGAGATGAGGCCGCCGCCGCCGATGGGAACGACCACGGTGTGCGTGTCGGGCGCGTCCTCAAGGATCTCGAGGCCGATGGTGCCCTGGCCGGCGATGATGTCGGGGTCGTTGAAGGGGTGGACGAGCGTGAGGGCGTGCTCGCGGCGGAGCTGCTCGCACTTCTCGAACGCCTCGAAGACGGAGCCGTGGAGGACGATGTCGGCGCCGTAGGCGCGGCTCGCCTCGACCTTCGAGCGTGAGGCGTGGGCCGGCATGACGACGGTGCAGGGGATGCCCTCGCGGGTGGCGCCGTAGGCGAGGGCCTGAGCGTGGTTGCCGGCGGAGATGGTGATGAGGCCGCGGGCGCGCTCCTCGGGCGAGAGGCGGCGCAGGCGGTTGAAGACGCCGCGGACCTTGAAGGAGCCGGTCTTCTGCAGGCACTCGGCCTTGATGGAGACGCGGGTGCCGGCGCGCTCGGAGAGCGAGCGCGAGGTGAGCAGAGGCGTGCGGTGCACGCGGCCGGCGATGGCGGCGCGGGCGGCCTGGATGTCGGCGAGCGAGATCATTGGCCGCCATGATACAATGGTGAGCCGCGACGGCGCAAAGGACGGCAAGAGATAATAATGCGGTCGCCTTGCTGCCGTTGCCTCGCCGCGGTGCCATTGCTCGCCGCGACGGCGTTGGCTCGCCGCGAGCCGTTGCCCCGCCGCGCTGCCGTTGTCTTGGCGCGAGCCGTTGTCTTGCCGCGCTGCCGCTGCCCCTGGCTACGATTGCGTTGCCTGGCCGCCTCGGGACCGGGGTCGGGCCTCGCCGCCGCGGCCCGGCGGGGGAGGCGGGCGGCGCGTGGCGCGGTCCTTGCCCCTTTCCGGGCCGATGGAACAGGGAGCCGGGACGCGCGGGCGGGAGCGGCGCCAGAGCGGTGAGCGGCGGCGTGGTCGGGACCGGAGGGCGGGTGGCACAGTGCGCAGGGGTGCACGCCTCACGATGCTGTACTTCCTCGCGGCGTTCCTGCTGCTGATCGGGCTGAACTACCTGCTGGGGCAACAGAGCGCCGCGGAGATCACGTACAGCGCGCTGAAGGCGCGGATCGCCGCCGGGCAGGTGAAGGCGGTGTCCCTCGGGCCGCAGACCGTCCGCGCGGCGGTGGCGGACAGCGTGTGGCGGCCAGGCATGCCGCGCGTCTGGACGGCGGTGCGGGTGCCGGAGGACGAGCAGCTCATCCCGTTGTTGGAGTCGCGGGGGGTGCCGTACGAGGGCGTGACGGAGGGCTGGCTGGGGCGCGCCATGGGCTGGCTCCTGCCGCTCGGGCTGCTGGTGCTGTTCTGGGTCTGGATGCTGCGGCGCGTCAATCCGGTGCAGGGCGTGATGACGGTGGGCAAGAACCGCGCGCGCATCGTGGGGGAGGAGGGGACCGGCGTCACGTTCCGCGACGTGGCGGGCGCGGAGGAGGCGAAGCAGGAGCTGGTCGAGGTGGTGGAGTTCCTGCGCACGCCGGAGAAGTTCGCGCGGCTGGGCGCGAAGATCCCGAAGGGCGTGCTGCTGGTGGGGCCGCCCGGCACGGGCAAGACGCTGCTCGCGCGGGCGGTGGCGGGCGAGGCGGGGGTGACCTTCTTCTCGATCAGCGGGTCCGAGTTCGTGGAGATGTTCGTGGGCGTGGGCGCTGCGCGGGTGCGGGACCTGTTCGACCAGGCGAAGGCGAGCGCGCCGTGCATCGTGTTCATCGACGAGCTGGACGCGCTCGGCAAGGCGCGGGGCGTCGGCGGGATCGTGGGCGGGCACGATGAACGCGAGCAGACGTTGAACCAGCTCCTGGTCGAGATGGACGGCTTCGACCCCCGCACGGGCGTGATCATCATGTCCGCGACGAACCGGCCGGAGATCCTGGACCCGGCGCTCCTGCGCCCGGGCCGGTTCGACCGGCAGGTGATGGTGGACCGGCCGGACATGCGAGGCCGCGAAGCGATCCTGCGCGTGCACGCGCGTGCGATCCGTCTGGCGCCGGAGGTGGACCTGGCGGAGGTGGCGCGCCGGACGCCGGGCTTCGTGGGGGCGGACCTGGCGAACATGCTGAACGAGGCAGCTCTGCTCGCGGCGAGGCGGGACAAGGCGGCCGTCGGGATGGAAGAGATCGACGCGGCGATCGACCGGGTGGTCGCGGGCCTGGAGAAGAAGACGCGCATCATCAGCCCCAAGGAGCGGCAGGTGGTCGCGCACCACGAGGCGGGGCACGCGATCGTGGCGGAGCGGGTGGAGACCGCGGACCCCGTGCACAAGATCTCGATCATCCCGCGGGGCGTGGCGGCGCTGGGGTACACCCAGCAGTTTCCGACGGACGACCGCTACCTGCTGCAGCGCGGTGAGCTGCTGGATCGGCTATGCGTGCTGCTCGCGGGCCGCGCCGCCGAGGAGCTCATCTTCGGCGAGATCTCGAGCGGCGCGAGCAACGACCTCGAGCGCGCGAGCGACATTGCGCGCCGCATGATCAGCGAACTCGGCATGTCCGAGGTGCTGGGGCCGGTCACGTACGGCCGGCCGCGCGGGCCGTTCGCGCTGGAGCCGCGCGAGGCGATGGAGGGCGGCCGGCTGTACAGCGAGGCCACCGCGCGGATCATGGACGACGAGGTGCGCCGCGTGCTCACGGGTGCGCACGACCGCGCGCTCTCGATCCTGCAACGGGACCGCGGGGTGCTCGAGGAGCTGGCGCGCCGCCTGCTCGAGAAGGAAGTGGTGGATCGGGCCGAGCTGCGCGAGCTGATGGGGAAGCCGGCGGATCAGGGGCAAGGCCGCCCGGAAGTGGGCCACATCCCGCCGCGCGCAGCGGCCTGAGCGGCCCTGCCCACCTGGCTGCGGCCGGCCGCCGCCCGGTGGGCAGGGCCGCTCCCCCGGAGGATCGCAGGGTATGGGGGACGAGGGAGGACGCAGGATCTGGCCGGGCACGATGCCGCGCGGCGTGGCGCAGGCGGCGGCGCACTTCGGCGACGACGACCGGGCCCGCGCGTTCGCCCAGTTCCTGGAGGGCCACCGCGGCGAACGGCACGTCGCCACGCTGCAGGACTACCCGGACCCGGATGCGATCTCGTCCGCGCTGGCGTACCGCATCATGGCCGAGCGGTACGACATCGAGGTGGACGTGCTGTACGAGGGGCGCGTCAGCCATCAGGAGAACCTGGCCCTGGTACAGGCGCTCGAGATCGAGATGACGCGCTTCACCGACACGCTGCCGCTCGACCGCTACGACGGCGCCGTCTTCCTGGACAACCAGGGCACGACGACCCGGCTGACCGAGCGGCTCGAGCAGGCAGGCATCCCCGCGCTCGCGGTGATCGACCACCACGCCCCGCAGGGTGTGTTGCGCCCGGAGTTCACGGACGTCCGGCCCGTGGGCGCGGCGGCGACGATCATGACGGACTACCTGCGCAGCG
This sequence comes from Longimicrobiales bacterium, assembly GCA_036381195.1. Classification (GTDB taxonomy): domain Bacteria; phylum Gemmatimonadota; class Gemmatimonadetes; order Longimicrobiales; family RSA9; genus RSA9. Next base: position 34,040 of record DASVDH010000024.1, read on the forward strand.
GCGTGGTGCTCGAGCTCGATCCGGACACGGTGGAGCACGTGCGGCTGGCGACGGCCCTGACGCACGGGTTGCGCACGGAAACGAACGGGTTCATCCGCGCCAGTCCCGACGAGTACGTGGCCGCGGCCTACCTCAGCCAGTTCGTGGATCCGCGGCTGCTCGAAACCATCCTCCGGGTGCAGCGGTCGCACGGGACGATGGAGGTGATCCGCGTGGCGCTGACCGACCGGCTGCTGCGGGGCGGCTTCTCGCTGGCAGGCGTGGGATACCTGCGGCACGCGGACCGGGATGCGATCCCCCAGGCCACGGACTTCCTCCTCACGGAGGAGAACGTGCACACGGCCATCGCCTACGGCATCCTGCTCGGCGAAGGCGACCGCGAGGTGGTGGTGGGCAGCATCCGCACGGAGAAGCTGACGCTCGACGTGGACCAGTTCCTGAAGATGGCGCTGGGGACGGATGCCCGCGGCCGCGCATACGGGGGCGGGCGGAACCGCGCGGGCGGCTTCGAGATCCCGATCGGCTTCCTCGAAGGCGCGGCCGACCCGGACCAGATGGCGCTCAAGTGGAACGCGTTCAATCGCCAGATCCGCACGAAGCTGCTGCGGGCGGCGGGGCTGGAGACGGAGGAGCCCGGGCGGGAGGCGGCCTGAGGGCGGCCTCGCCGGCCGCGCCACGGCGCGTCAGCGCGCGATGAGCCCTCTACACCCGCGATGAGCACAGCCCTCGCGATGACCGGCTAGCCCGCGCGGCGACCCATTAGTCCGACCGGTGACCCGCTGCCCGCGCGATGACCCGTCAGCGGCTGCTCCGCGCCTTCTGCGGCCTGTCGCTGGATTCCAGGTCGGGCGGGAGCGGCTGCCGCCCCGCGTAGCCCGCGTCCACCTCGTGCCAGAACCGGATACGATCCTCGCCCAGCTTCCAGCAGAGGAAGATCGGGCGGCCCTGGTAGTGGCTGTAGAAGTCCACCAGGCCCTCGTCGAAGCCCTTGAAGAGGCAGCCGACCTGCTGCAGCTCCTGGATGTAGTGGTTGATCTGCCCCGCACTCGCGTCGACCTCGGCGCGGAGCGCCTGCAGGCGCTCCTCGACTGCCGGCTCGAGCGGCCGGCTCGCCAGCTCGTGGAAACTCCGGAGCTGCGCCTGGAACGTGGGGTAGAGGGCGACGATGTCCTCGACGATGCGACGGACCAGCGGCAGTGTCCGGTTCGCCTCCTCGACGGTGAAGTACCTGTGCGGGTCGTGCATGATGCCCTCGGGTCCTCGTCGCGACACCGGGTCGGTCGAGCGTCTGCGCGAAGTACGATCAGGGCAAGACGCTGGCCATGGCGGTCAGACGTCGAGGGCCCACACGCACGCGTCGGCCCCTTGCCCCTGGCAGGCCGGGTGCTCGACCGCGGGCGTGACGCCGGTGTAGAGGGCGGCCAGCTCCTGCAGAGCCCGCGCGTAGAGGGTGCAGGCGATCCCGTCCTGGCCCAGCTCCGCCGTGAGGCCGCCGGTGAGGCGGACCTCCAGCGGGCTGCCGCGGACGGTGAGCGTCGCCGCGCCGGTCAGTCGGCGCGTGCGGCGGCGGAGGGCGCGGCGGAGCAGCATGAGCCGCACGCTGCGGGGCATGACGCGCAGCGCGGCGGGGGCGGTGGCCGAGAACACCTCGCGGCCGACGCGCGCCCCGGCCTCCTTGAGGATGGCCTCGGCGTCCGGCCGGCGCAGGACGAGGCGGAAGAGGTCGGCCACCTCCTGCATGCGAACGCCACGACGGCCGTTCTCGCGGTAACGGCGGATCTGCGAGTCGATGACGTCCGTGAGGCCGAGCCGGCGGGGCATGCTCGCGGCCAGGTCCTCGTCCTCGAGCACCTCGCTCGGACGGTCGTGGGCCCGGATGGACTCGAGGAGCGCCAGCGGCAGCACCGGCGGGATCGCCTCTTCAGGCCGTGGTGGTAAAGCCAGATCATCCGGGGCGGCGCTCATCGTCCCCCGGCAGATGCACAGTCCATGGGCGCATAATCTGAGGGGCCGTGTGGCCGTCTGGCAATGGAGGGGCGCGCCCGACGCTGACGCTGTCGTGGAAGCGCAACAGGCTGGCCGCG
>DASVDH010000025.1:0-2019 GCA_036381195.1 Longimicrobiales bacterium
CTGCCCATGACCGATACACCGCAAGCCGGGGGCGCCCCGCAGCCGCCCGCGCCTGCCGTCCTCGCCCTCGTCGCCGACCTCCTCTTCGGCTCCAGGATCCGGGGCACGGCCGCTGCGCTGGGCGTGGCCGTCCAGCTCGTCCGGTCCGCGGATGAGCTCCTCGACCGCGCGCGTGCCGCGCCGCCACGCCTGGTGCTCGTGGACCTCGAGGCGCGCGCTGCCGACCCGGCCGGCACGATCGCGCGGCTGCGTGCCGCCCCGGAAGGCGCGGGCATCCCCATCGTCGCCTTCGGGGCGCACGTGAACCGGGACGCCATCGAGGCAGCGCGCGCCGCCGGCGCGACCCGGGTGCTGGCGCGCTCCGCATTCGTGCGCGAGCTGCCCGGGCTCCTGGCGCACCCGCCGTCCGCGTGAGGGCGCGTGGCCGCGCGCGGCGATGACGTCGCCCGACCTCGCGCGCACCTGCCCTCCGCGTGAGGGGGCGTGGCGCGTTCGAGCGTGCGCTCTCATCGGCGCTACGCACCCGCCGTCCGCGTGAGGGCGCGTGGCCGCGCGCCGGGCGCGGCACGGTCCGGCGTGCCGCCGGCGCGCTCCCCCGACAGCCCCCGCCGCCCGCCCGAAAAACGACCGCGCCCCGGGGCCACTCGGACCCCGGGGCGCCGGTCGGCGGGGCGGCCGCGCCGCTCACGCGGCGTCCGCCTCTTCCTTCAGCTTGCAGTCGATGCAGTAGCGTGCGTGTGGCAGCGCGTCCAGCCGCTCGAAGCTGATCGGCTTGCCGCAGTTGTGGCAGATCCCGAAGTTCGCCGGGTCTTTGTAGAGCCGCCGCAGTGCCTCTTCCACCCGATACAGGTAGCGTCCCTCCTTGCTGGCGAAGAGCAGCATCTTCTCGCGTTCCATCGCGTCCGTCCCGAGGTCCGCGATGTGGTCCGAGTACGAGTACAGGTCGGAGTCGGCCTGCTCGGCGGAGACCTTCGCGAGCTGGTCGAACTGGCCCAGCGAGCGCAGCGCGCGCTCGCGCTCCCGCAGCAGGCGCTGCTGGAGGTGCTCGATCTGCTTCTTCGTCATTCCCTTGGCCATCGGCGCCTTCACAGTCTTGCGAACCCGGAGCCAGGCGGCACTTCGAGGGGCGGGCGTCCGCCGTGCCTCTGCCGCGGATAGACAACTAGTTTAACGAAGCCAGGGGGCGGCTGACAAGGGAGCGGCCGCGGCCCGGCGTCCAGCGCCGGTACAGCCTGATCCACCCTGGATGATTCTGGGAGCGGCCGCGGCCGGCGGCCGCACCTCTGGGGCCCGCGGGTCGCGCGGCGGCCGGCAACCCCGCCACGCCCAACCCCGGCACGCCCGGCGTGGTTTCCGCACGGCGGCGAGCGGAGGCCCCTAGGCCGCCACCAGCAGCCCGGTGACGTACATCGTGACCAGCCCGAGGAGCAGCCCCAGCGCGTTCAGGGGCTCGCTCAGCCGGCCGCGCTCGCCGCGCCCGAGCAGCCGCCACAGCTCGTAGACCACCTGGACGATGGCGCCCGCGCCGACCGCGAAGAAGAGGGTGATGAGGAGACTGGAGTACGCGAACGCGCCCAGCCACGCGCCCGCCACGGTGGGCACGCCCGCGAGCGCGCCGAGCGCGAGGAGCCGGGCCGGCGGCGTCCGCTGGGATGCGATCGGCGCGACGATGCCGAGCCCCTCGGTGCTGTTGTGCAGCAGGAAGCCGACGACCAGGAACGTGCCCAGCGCGATCTCGCCCGTCGCGTAGGCGGTCCCGATCGCCAGACCCTCGCCGAGGTTGTGCAGCCCGATCGCGGCCGCAATCAGCGTTGCCACGTAGAGCGGCGTGCTGGCCTTGCCCGCCCGCGCGCGCTTTTGGCCGAGCGCGGACAGGAGGACCGGCGTCCCCAGCGCGCCCATGAGCACCACGGCCAGACCCTGGAACGCGCCGGGCACGCGGAGCGAGACGTCGAACGCCTCGGCGAGGGCGTCCACCCCGAGGAACACGAGCAGCCCCGCGGTGAAGCTCAGGAAGAA
>DASVDH010000026.1:0-27757 GCA_036381195.1 Longimicrobiales bacterium
GCAGGGCCACGCAGGTTAGGGCGGGGGACGTCAGGCCGCTACACAAACATTTCCATTATCGGAGGTGACTGATGGCCGCCAAGACCGTTGCGCAGCTCGTCCAGGAGGCCAAGGCCGGCATCGAGAATCTCACCCCTGAGCAAGTTCAAGCCGAGATGGCCGCTGGTAACGTGACGATGGTTGATATTCGCGACGCGCCAGAGCTGGCCAATGGTACGATCCCAGGTGCTGTCCATGCGTCGCGAGGATTGTTGGAGTTCTACGCTGATCCCACCAGCCCTTACCACAAGCCCGAGCTGAGTCCAGACAATCGCGTCATCCTGTACTGCGCATCAGGCGGTCGCTCTGCTCTCGCCGTGCACACGCTCCGTGCGCTCGGTTACGGCGACGTGGCCCACCTGGATGGCGGGTTCAAGGCCTGGCAAGCTGCTGGCAAGCCAGTCGAGGCGCCAACGGCCTGACGGCTCGTTCCAGCCGACGCCGCCTCGCGGCGTGGCTCGACTCGTGTATCAGGATGCCGATGTCAGTGGCGGGGTGATTGCCGGTTTCCTTTCGCGGCCGCTCGCTTCGCGTTGTCTTGGTGTGACGCCGGCCGAGGCCGCACCCGCCGCAGCCGGTGGGATGTGATGATGAGCGAACGGAAAGGCAACCAACTCCCCATTGGCTACTGGCTCAAGCGGGCAGATGAGCTGCTCACGCAGCGGATCGACGAGGCTCAGCGGTCGAACGGGCTCACGCGGCTTGAGTGGCAGGCGCTCAACGTGATCCGTGGCCGGGCGGGCGTGCGGCGCGAGGAGATCGCCCACGTCCTCCGGCCGTTCGCCGGCGCCGCGGAGGTGGACGAGGCCATCGGCCGACTCGCGGCGCGCGGTGCGGTCGGCGGGCCGCCGGAGGATGGGTTCGAGCTCACGCCGGCCGGCGCGGAGCTGTACGAGAAGGCGCTGGCCGTGCAGCAGTCGGTCCGGCAGCGCGCGGTCGCGGGGATCAGCGAGGCCGAGTACGCCACGACCATGGCCGTGCTCCAGCGCCTGGTCGCCAACCTCAGCGAGGACGCTACCTGACCGGCCCGGCGGGCCGGGCGCATGCCGGCCCGGGGGCCCGTGTGCGTCGCCGCCCGCGCATCGCCTCGCCTCCCGGCGGCGCTCCGCGTACGGCCCACCCGCATCGGCGCGGCCGGGCCCCGCGAGGGCCGTGATTCTGCCGCAGGAGGAGCGGGGAATGAGAGTCGTCGGAGTGATCGCGCTCGTCGTTCTCGGCCTGGCCATCGCCGCCGCCGGCATCTACGTTGGCGAGACGGATGACGCGCCCGGAGCGGCGCTGATCGGCATCCTGCTGATGATCGGCGCCGTGGTGCTGGCCGTGAGGACGGCGCGACGCCGGGCGTAGGCGTGCCGGCTCCGTTGGGCCCGCCGCTCGAGCGTGTTCGCGGCGGCGGAGCGGCTGTCGCGCCCGCGTGTGGTGCGCCCGCCGGGACGTGACCGGGGTTTCCAGCACGAACGGGGAAGGGAGCGCGATGAGCCCGAAGAAGGGAACGCGTGAGCCGGCCGGCGGCCGTCCGGTGAAGTCCGCGGGCCGTGCTCGCTCGGCGGCGAAGGCGGCGGAGGGGTTCACCGCGGAAGAGCGCGCGGCGATGCGGGAGCGCGCGCGGGAGGTCCGCGCCGCCGCGCGAGGCAAGGTGGACGGCGAGCGCGCGGTGCTCGAGAAGCTCGCGGAGTTGCCGGAGCCGGACCGCACGATCGGCGAGCGGATCCACGCCATCGTTCGTGCCACCGCTCCCGGCCTCTCGCCGCGGCTGTGGTACGGCATGCCGGCGTACGCCCGCGACGGCAAGGTCGTCTGCTTCTTCCAGCCCGCGCACAAGTTCAAGACGCGGTACGCGACGCTCGGTTTCAGCGACGCGGCGAACCTGGATGACGGCGCGCTCTGGCCGGTGGCGTTCGCGGTGAAGGCGTTGACCGCCGCCGAGGAGGCGGAGATCGCCCGGCTCGTGGCGCGGGCCGTGGGTTGAGGGCTGTGCCGCGAGGTCGCCGGCCCACGCAAAGCGGAAGGTGCAGTCGGCAGCCCACGCGAAACCGTAAGGAAGGTTGCCGGCCCACACGAAGAGAGGAGGCGAGGCCGCCGGCCCCACGCGAAGTGCAACGCGAGGAGTGAGCGAGATGCGACCCGGACGGATCCTCTTCCGCGCGCACATCATGGTCGCGCTGGCCGCCGGCGCTTGCCTGGCGCCGCTCGCGGCGCCGCCGGCGCGCGCGCAGCCGGCGGGCGCCGCGCGGCCGGTGTTCCGCGATGGACAGGCGCAGATCGTGCCCGCGTTTCGGGACTCCAGCACGTGGATCCGCGAGGAGCTGTGGGTCGAGACAGAGTTCGACTCCGATGGCGATGGCCGCCGTGACCGCGTGCACGTCGCCGTCGTGCGACCCGGCCAGACGGAGACGGAGGGGCTGAAGGTCCCCGTCATCTACGAGTCGAGCCCGTACTACTCGGGGACCTCGGGGGCGCGGCGGTTCCTGTGGGACGTGCGGCAGGAGCTGGGTGCGCCGCCGCCGCCGCGCGCGCACCAGCCGCCGCCCGAGCGCCGGACCCGGCCGTACATCTCGGACTCGCACGTCGCGGACTGGGTCCCGCGCGGTTTCGCGGTCGTCCATTCCGAGGCGCCCGGCACCGGCCTCTCGCAGGGCTGCCCGACGGTCGGGGGCGAGGTGGAGGCGCTGGCACCCAAGGCGGTGATCGACTGGCTGAACGGCCGGGCGCGCGGGTTCACCACGCCCGACGGTGATGAAGAAGTCGTCGCCGACTGGTCCACCGGCAAGGTGGGGATGACCGGCACGTCGTACAACGGCACGCTCGCGGTCGCCGCCGCATCGACGGGCGTGGACGGGCTGGAAGCGATCATCCCGATCGCCCCCAACAACTCGTACTACCTCTACTACCGGCAGAACGGGCTCGTCGTGCACCCGGGCGGGTGGCTGGGCGAGGACATCGATTTCCTGTACGACTTCGTGAACAGCGGTGACCCGGCGCGGCGCGCGTACTGCGACGCAAGGGTCCGTGATGGCGAGATGGCCGCCGGCCAGGACCGGGCGACCGGCGACTTCAACGACTTCTGGGCGGGGCGCCACCTGCTCGGCCGGCTCGATCGCGTCCGGGCCGCGACGCTCATGGCGCACGCGTTCAACGACTGGAACGTCAAGCCGGAGCACAGCGTGCGCGCGGCCGCAACGTTGAGGGCCCATGGCGTACCCGTGGAGTACTACTTCCACCAGGGCGGTCACGGCGGTGCGCCGCCGTTCGAGCTGATGAACCGGTGGTTCACACGCTACCTGTACGGCGTCGAGAACGGCGTTGAGCGCGAGCCGCACGCCTGGATCGTCCGCGAGGGCGACGACCCCTCGAGCCCGAAGCCATACCCGGACTACCCTCATCCCGACGCGGCGCCCGTCACGCTGCGCCCCACGCCCGGCGGCGAGGGGCCGGCCGGGCTGAACGGCATCGGCGGGTTGGAGCTGGTGGGTGGCGCCCGGGCGGCGGGTCGGCCGGCGGGCCGCGCGTCCGGCGGCGCCGCCGGGCGGGTCACGGAGACGCTGGTGGACAACGTCTCGTTCGACGGCGCGGCGCTGGCCCGCGCCGAGTGGAGCGACCACCGGCTGCTGTACGCGACGCCGCCGCTCGCCGAGGCGGTGCACCTCTCCGGCACGCCGCGTGTCACGATCCGGCTCGCCTCGAGCAAGCCCGCCGCGAACCTGTCCGTCTGGCTCGTGGCGCTGCCGTGGACCGATAGCCGCACCCTCACGGACGACCTGATCACGCGCGGCTGGGCCGATCCGCAGAACCACGCGTCGCTCCGGGAGGGCGAGCCGCTGGTCCCCGGCCGCTTCTACGACGTGGCGTTCGATCTCCAGCCGGACGACCAGGTGATCCGGGCGGGCGAGCGTATCGGGCTCATGATCTTCTCGAGCGACCGCGACTTCACGCTCTGGCCCGCGCCCGGGACGGAGCTCACCGTGGACCTGGGTGGCACCACGCTCGAGTTGCCGGTGGTCGGCGGGGAGGCGGCGCTGCGGAGGGCGCTGGGCGCGGGAGTGGATCGGGCGCGATAGCGCGCGGGACGCGAGCGGGGGCGCGCACGCCGCGCCACCGCCAGGGTGACGTTCGCCCAACTCGGCACGTGCCGTTTGCGCTGGGCATCGAGGGATCGCGCGCAGCGCATCGAGGTGAGCGACTGCCGGCCGGCCGCGCGGCCGGCGCATCGGACTCACGACGCGGGCGGCGCGCTCTCCTCTTCGGGCCCGCGCGGGTAGACCCTCACCGCGGTCCAGTTGCGGATCTCGACCTGCCCGGGCGGTGCGCCGCGCGGCTTGCGGACATCGCCGGCGCGGCAGACGTGCACCTCGACCTTGCCGCGCGCGTTGCGCGCCTTCGAGTACCACGCGGCCAGCTCCGCCGCGCGCTGCACGACCTCGCGCGGCACGTCGTCCACGTCCTCCGGCACGGGGATGACGACGTGGCTGCCCGCGTGCCCGGCGGCGTGCAGCCACACGTCGCGCGGCGCCGCGATGCGGAACGTGAGCTCGTCGTTGTCGCGCGCCGCCTTGCCCACGAGGATGCGGAATCCCCCGACGTCGAACTCGCGCCAGCCCCTCCCCTTGCTGCCCATCGCCTCGCCTGCCTCCGCGCTGGAGCGGCCCGACAGCACCGGGCGCCGGCTCAGCCCCGGGGCTCGTCGTGCGAGCCGGCTGCGCCGGTCGCCGGGGTCTCCGGCGGGAGCGGGCCGAACATGAAGTTGCCGGCGGCGTTCCGGTCCTCGCTGATCAGGAACTCCTCGACCGCGTGCGACATCTCGCTGCGGGTGATGTAGCCGTCCTCGTCCAGGTCGGCGTGTGCGAAGAACACGTCCGCGGCGGACGCATCCACGCCGCACGCGACGAGGTAAGCCCGGTACTCGTCGAGGGTGATGGAGCCGTCGCCGTCGCGGTCCATGGCGTCGAACAGGAGCTGCACATCGCCGCGCGCGTACGCGCGCACCGCATCCCGGTCGTCCAGGAAGATGTCGGCGTAGCGCAGGTACTCGTCGACGGTGACGGCGCCGCTGTCGTCGAGGTCCGCGCTGTCACGGACGCTCTCCCACTCCTGCAGCACGTAGTCGAGGTTGCGCTGGTACTCCGGCGACGCCTCGGTCCACCCGCTCAGCCGGGCGAGCGCCTGTAGGCGGCGGATGAAGTCCTTCCGGTCCACTCGCCCGTCCCGGTTCACATCCAGGACGGAGAAGAGCCGGCGGATCTTGTGCTTCTGAAACGGTGTGAGCGGCATCGGTCCTTCTCGTGACGATGGATTGACCGCGCTCGCATAATAGCGGCCCGGCGCGGGGCAGGGAAGGCGAACGCGGCGGCGGTTGGGGGCGATGTGACCGCCGGCCCACCCCCGGAGTTATGCGGTATCGAGTGGCGCGGTCCTGGTTCCCCGAGACCGGAAACCGGAGACATGAGACTCGCCCGTCGCGGCGCGGAGGAGATCACGGGGTGTCACGAGGGCGCGACCGCGGCGCAGCGCCAACGCCTGGAACCACGTGACGGCCCCGCCGTATGGTAGGCGGGCGGACCGGCTCACCCGGACCCGGGTGGAGCTCCAGGCGGGGGCCGCGGCGGGCGGGGCACGGAGAGGTGGACATGAGCCGCGCAAAGGTGCTCGCCCCGGCAACGCACGGGGCCCAGCGGGCCGCGGCGGATCGGGCAATGAACGTGGAGATCTTCGGTGACGGGACTTCTCCTCGGCGCGCATCGTTGCGCAGCCCGGGCGGCGCTCGTGGCCCGATGAGCGGCCTGCCGGACTCGACCGTCGCGCGCGCGAAGCTGGGCGACCATGCGGCGTTCGCGGAGATCGTGCGCCACTACTACCCGCGCTGCCTCCGCTTTGCCCGCAACATGCTGGGCGACCTGGCGGACGCGGAGGACGCGGTGCAGGAGGCGTTCCTGCGCGTGCATGCCGCGCTGCCGCGCTACACCGAGTACGGCCGCTTCGAGGCCTGGCTGTTCCGCATCCTCGCCAACCAGTGCCGGACGATGTGGGCGCGCGAGCGCCGCCGCGCGGAGTGGCTGCTGCGGTACGCGCCGCACCACGCCGGCGTCGCCGCCGAGCCGCCCGCGACCGACGACGCCAGAGGCGCGCTCCTGCGCGAGATCGATCGCGCGCTGCGGGAGCTGCCGGCGCTCCTGCGCGAGGCGTTCCTGCTGTACCACGTCGAGGGCATGGGCTACGAGCAGATGATGATGATCACGGGCGCGCGCCCCTCCGCGCTGAAGATGCGCGTGAAGCGCGCTCGCGACCTCCTGCGGGCGCGCCTCCGGGAGGTGCGCAGTGCGTGAGCTGACGGACGACCTCATGGAGACGGTGGCGCGCGAGCTGTCCGTCCTGCCGCCCGTGCGCGAGGAGGCGATCGAGAGGATCCTCGAGCTGGCCGCGCAGCAGCGGGACGCCGGGCCCGCGGCGCAGGCGGCACGCATCGAGCCGCCGCAGCACGGCGCCTGGCGGGCGCGCCAGCGGGCGTGGGCCGGCGCCGGGCTCGCAGCCGCGCTCGCCGCCCTGCTCTGGGTCGGCGTCGCGCGCCGCAGCGCGCCGCCGGAAGCGCGGCTCGTGGACCCCGCGGGCCCTGCCGGCACGGCCGGGGAGGCGGCGTCGCCGGTCCCCGGCGCGGTGGTCGTCGCGGACCTCACGGCGGCCGACGATGCGCTGCGCGCGGTGCAGTTCGTGCTGGACGCGCCCGGCGTGCGGGCCGTCGCCGTGGTCGGAGGGTTCAACGATTGGGACCCTGCGGCCACGCGGCTCGAGCGCGTGCCCGGGACCACCGTGTGGACCACGACCGTGCTGCTCCCGCCCGGCCGCTACACGTACGCCTTCATCGTAGACGACTCCACGTGGGTGCTGGACCCGCGCGCCCCGCGTGCGGAGGACCCGGATTACGGCGTGCAGAGCTCGGTGCTGCTCGTGGGACGGGAATGACGACGTCGCCCTTCATCCTCGCCGGCGCGGCCGCGCTGCTGCTGGCCGCTTCCGCCGCGGGGCAGGAGCCGCGGCTGGAGACGCGGCTCGATCCTGCCACGTACCGTGGGGTCGTCGCCGTGATCGAGCAGGCGCGCGCTCGCGGCCTGCCCACGGAGCCGCTGGTGGACAAGGCGCTCGAAGGCGTGGCCAAGCGGGCGCCGGGCGAGCGCATCATCGGCGCGGTGGCCAGGCTCTCGGAGCGCCTCGGTGCCGCGCGCGCCGCGCTGGGGCCGAATGCCTCGCTCGCCGAGGTGCAGGCAGGCGCGGAGGCGCTCGCCGTGGGTGTGCCGGAGGAAGCGTTGAGGGAGCTGCGGGCCACGGCGCCGGATGCGTCGCTGGCCGTGCCGCTCGGCGTGCTGACGCAGCTCGTCTCTCGCGGCATCGCGGTAAGCCGCGCGACCGAGACCGTGCTCGAGCTGCTGCGCCGCGGCGCGCGCCCGCCGCAGCTCATCGCGCTGGGCCAGGCCGTGCAGGAGGACATCGCGCAGGGCATGGCGCCCGCGACGGCGCTGGACGTCCGACTGCGCGGCGTCCTCGGCGCGCTCCCGTCCGTGTCCGACGACGTGCGGACCACCGCCGGCAACAGGCCGCCGAGGTGAGCCCGTTCGCGCGAGCCGGACCCGGACCGCCGCGCATGGCCGTCCTCCTCGCGCTGTTCTGCGCCGGCGCTCCGGTGGAGCATGCCGCCGCACAGCAGCGTGCCACGCTCGACCTCGGGATCGCGCGGATCTCGCAGGCGCACGTCGCCCGCGAGTCCGCGCTCACGCTCGCCTATTACTTCGAATCCCGCCACTCACGGCTCACGTTCGCCTCCAGCGGCATCGGCTCGCTGGCGCCGGGCGGGGAGACCGCCGCACAGGGCGGGATCGGCGCGTTCTGGCTGCTGCCCCGCTCACCGCTGGGGGTGCCCGAGGTCAGCGCCTCGCTCACGGCGGCCCGCTTGCAGGACGGCGAGGCGGCGACGGCGCGGTTCGTGGCGCTGCGGCAGCTCTGGGGTACGGCGCGACGCGGCGCGTGGATCGGCGGCCGTGCGGGCGACGTGCTCGACGGCGGCGGCCGTTTCCCGGCCTACACGGCGGAGGCGGGCGCCTGGCAATGGTTGCGCGGCCTGGCCGTATCCGGCACGCTGTCCGCCACCTGGACGCGCGCCAGCGCCCTGGAGCTCGATCGCATGGGCCGCGCGAGCGCGGGCTCGGTCCCCGTCCGCTTCGCGGATGCCGTCGTGCGCGCGCGCTTCGAGCGGCCCCGCTTCGAGCTCGAGCTGACCGGCACGGCCCGCCGCGGATTGCTGGAGGGCGGCGCGTTCAGCCTCGCGACACACGCCGCGGCGACGTGGCACCTGTCGCGGCGGCTTGCGCTGACCGTGGCGGCCGGCGAGCACCTGCAGGACCCGTTGCGCGGCGTGCCCGAGACGCGCTTCGCGACCATCGCGTTGCGCGTCAAGGTGCTCGGGGGCGGGGCGGCGTCGCGCGCCGCCGGCACCGCGGTGACCGTGAGCGCCGAGGCCGGCGGCATGTTGCGCGCGGAGGTCTACGGGACCGCGGAGGTGGTGGAGGTGATGGGCGAGTTCTCGGATTGGCAGCCGCTGCGACTCTTCCGCGCGGGCGACACCTGGATCCTGCCCCGCCGGCTCGGGAGCGGACTGCACCGGATCCTCGTGCGCGTGGACGGCGGCGAGTGGCGTCCGCCGGACAACCTGCCGCGCGCGGAGGACGAGTTCGGCACGAAGGTGGGGCTGGTGGTGGTGCCGTAGGGGAGCCGCGCAGCGCGCGGCCGCGCGGTCGCCCTGCCGGGCCGCTGCGTGGCGCGGCCTCCCACCGACCTTGCCAGGCGGCCGAAGTGCTTGTAGGGATTCGCTGCCCGGCCGCGTCTTGCTTCGAGGAACATTCGAGGAACAGCAGTCCATTACGGCGTGCAGGCCCGCGCGACGCCGGCAGTCGCCCGCCGGCCGGGCGGTCGGGGCCCGCGCGCCTGCGCGCACGAGGGAGCGGAGTGCCGATGGAAGTCGAGGGCGTGGCCGTCGCCAAGGCGGAGGAGGTCGTCCGGGTCATCCGGGACCTCCGGGCGGAGGTAGCCAAGCGCATCGTCGGGCAGACCGATGTCGTCGAGGACGTGCTGACGACGATCCTCGCGGGCGGCCACGCGCTGCTGATCGGCCCGCCCGGACTGGCGAAGACGTTGCTCGTCCGGTCGCTCGCGGAGGCGATGCACCTCTCGTTCCGGCGCATCCAGTTCACGCCCGACCTCGTCCCGAGCGACATCACCGGCACGGAGCTGCTGGAGGAGGACCACGGGACCGGCCACAGGTCGTTCCGGTTCGTGCGCGGCCCCATCTTCGCCAACATCATCCTGGCCGACGAGATCAACCGCGCCCCGCCCCGCACGCAGGCGGCGCTCCTCGAGGCGATGCAGGAGCACACCGTCACGGCAGCGGGCCAGACGATGCCGCTCCCCGAGCCGTTCTTCGTCCTGGCGACGCAGAACCCGATCGAGCAGGAAGGCACCTACCCGCTGCCGGAGGCGCAGCTCGACCGCTTCCTCTTCGCGATCAACGTCGGTTACCCGACGCTCGACGATGAGGTCGCGATCCTCCGCACGACGACGGGGCGAGCGGGGGCGGAGGTGCGGGCGGTGGTCGGCGCGGAGGACCTCATCGCCCTCCAGGTCATGGTGCGCGATGTCGTGGTCGCGGAGCCCATTCTCCGCTACGTCGCCGAGCTGGTGCGTGCCACGCGCCCCGGCGAGCCGAACCTGCCGGAGCGCGTCCGGAAGTACGTGCGCTGGGGCGCCGGGCCGCGCGCGGGCCAGGCGCTGGTGCTCGGTGCCAAGGCCCGGGCGCTGCTGGACGGCCGGACCGCGGTGGCGCCGGCCGATGTCCAGCGCGTGGCCGCGCCCGTCCTCCGCCACCGCGTCCTGGTGAACTTCGCGGCCGAGGCCGAGGGGCTGACCGCCGAGGACCTCATCGCCGACATCGTCGCCCACGTTCCGCCGCCGCAGAGCGGGATCCGGATCTGATCGTGCAGTCCCTCGCCGACGGCACGCTGCTCGATGCGATCCGCGGGCTGCACTGGCCCGCCCGCCGCGTCGCGCGCGGCGTCGCGCACGGCAGCCATCGGTCCCGCAGGATCGGCTCATCGCCCGAGTTCATGCAGTACCGCGAGTACCGGCCGGGCGACGACGCGTCCAAGATCGACTGGAAGCTCTACGGGCGCACCGGCCGCGTGAACGTTCGCGAGACCCACGACGACTCGGAGCTGCGCACGATCATCCTCGTGGACGCGAGCGCCTCCATGGCCTACCCGCTTCCGGCCATGGACAAGTGGAGGATGGCCTCGGCCGTCGCGCTCGGCCTCGCCGCGGTGGCGCTCGGCGACCGGGATCCCGTGGGGCTCGCCGTCGTCGGCGGCGCGGGCGTGGAGGTCCTGCCGCCGCGCTCCGCCACGAACACGGCGGCCAACATCCTCCGCGTGCTCGCGGCCGTGGTCCCCGCGGGGTCGCGGCCGCTGGCGCCCGTGCTGTCCATCCTGCGTACGAGCCGCCGGGTGGCGATCATCAGCGACTTCCTCGGCGATGCCGACGCGCTGCTCGAGCGGGCTGCCGAGCTGGTCGCCGCTGGCCGCGAGGTCTTCGCCGTCCACATCGTCGCCCGCGAAGAACTCGAGCCGCGAACGCTCGGCAACCTCGTCGTCGATCCCGAAGAGCAGACGATCCGCCGGCCCCTGGACGAGGCCGGGCTCGACGAGTACCGCAGCGCGTTCGCCCGGTGGCGGGAGGAGCTGGCCTCGCGCTGGCAGGCAAAGGGCATCGCCTACCAGCTCGCTGTCACGGATGAGCCGGCCGATCAGGTCATCAGGCGCGTCGTCACGCCAGCCGCAACGGCCGCAGTCACCCGCGAGCCGTCGTGACCTTCCTTGCCCCCGCCTTCCTGCTCGCCGCGGGCATGGTCGCTGCCGCGGTCGTGGCGATCCACTTCATCGTCACGCGCGAGCCGCGCACGGTGCCGCTGCCGACCGCGCGCTTCGCGCCCGTCCGGCCGGTACGGACGCGGGCGCGGCGGCTGCGGCTGCAGGACCTGCTCCTCATGCTCCTCCGCGTGCTCGCCATCCTCGCCGTCGGCGCGGGGCTCGCGCAGCCCGTGCTCGAGCCGCCGCGGCGCGCGCTCGCGCGCATCATCCTGGTGGACCGCTCGCGCGCCGTGGCCGATCCGGGAGAGGTGGCGGACAGCGCACGGACCCTCTTCCGCGAGGGCGACGCCGTGGTGCTGTTCGACTCCACGGCCGCGTCCGTCCGCGCGGGCGCGCTGGACTCGCTCGCCACGCTCGCCCGCTCCCCCGCTCGCGGGCGGCTCTCGGCCGCGCTGATCGTGGCGTTGCGCACGGCCTCGGAGATGCGCGAGCGCGCGGACTCCTTCGAGCTGGCGATCATCTCGCCCTTCGCCGCGGACGAGGCCGACCTCGCCACCGACTCGATCCGCGCGCTGTGGCCGGGCGGCGTGCGACTCGTGCGCGTCGCCGCGCGTGCCGACTCCGCCGCGCCTGCGACCGTGGCGTTCGACGGCGAGCCGGACGACCCACTGCGCTTCGCGCTCGTGAACCCTCGATCCGCTGGCGATACGGCTTCGAGCAACGTCCTGGTCGTGCGCGGCACGCCTGACGCCGCGGACTCTGCGTGGGCCGCGGGCGGCGCCCGCACGCTGGTCCACTGGCCCGCCACGCACGGGCGCGCGGATGATGCGGCCGCGCCGGCGGTGCCGCCGCCCTGGGCCGTACGTGCCGCGCCCGACTCCATCGGCGGCCTGGCCGCGGGCAATGCCGTGGTCGTCGCGCCGTTCGAGCGATGGGCGGAGTACGACGGGGGCGCTGCGGCGCGCGCCGCCGGCGACGGTGCCGGGCGCGTCGTCGCCCGGTGGGCGGACGGCGAGCCCGCGGCGATCGAGGTGCCGCACGGGGCCGGCTGCATCCGGACCGTGATGGTCGGCGTTCCCGCGCGCGGCGATCTGGTGCTCCAGCCCCGCTTCGTGCGGCTCGCCGCCGTGCTCACCGGGCGCTGCGGCGGGCCGGTGCAGCCGGGGACGCTGGACAGCGCCCGGCTCGCGTCTCTGGCCGGTCAGCCCGCCACGCGGCACGCGGCCGGCAGCGCCCTGCCGCGGCCGGAGGTGATCCGGTCCACGCTGGCACCCTGGCTCTTCGCCGCGGCGCTCGGCTTCGCGCTCGCGGCGCTCGTGGCGCAACGGCGCGTGGCCGGGCACGCGCGCGCGTCCGGCGCGGGGAGGGACGCGTGACCGCGCTCGCCCGTGTCCGCCGTGCGCGCATCGTGCTGCTGTGCGCCATCGCCGCCTCGGCGGTGCTCGGGGCAGCGGCGATCGGCACGGGCGTCCTCGTCCTCGCCTCCGCGGCCGACCTGCTGGTCCCGCTGCCGCTCGCCGCCCGGCGTCTCGTGCTGCCCGTGGCGGTCGCGGCCACCGCCGCGTCCCTCCTGGTCGCGGGCTGGCGGGGGCGCCACGCGCGGTCGCTCGGCCGCGTCGCGCTTTACCTCGAGGAGCGTCTCCCGCAGCTCCGGTTCGCGCTCGCGACGGCCATCGAGCCGGCCGGCGCGCCTTCCGATGCGGCCAGGCAGGCCCTCGAGCGTGCGGTCGCGCGCGTGGACGCACGCGGCGCGCTCCGGCCGCCCGTGGCGCGCGCGATCACCGTGCGGGCGGCCGCGCTCGCCGCGGCCCTCGTCGCACTCGCCGCCGTGCCCGCCGGCACCCTCGAGCGGATCCTCGACCCGCGCCCTGGCGACGTGCTGCTCCGCCCCGCGCCCGCCGCCGCGGATGCGCCGGTCCCGAACCGCCTGGTGCCGATCGCCGTGCACGTCGAGCCCCCGCGCTACGCCGGACGGGAGCCGTTCGTGCTCGAGGACCCCGCCACCGTCGCCGCGCTCCCCGGCAGCCGGGTCGAGGTGCGGGGGCGAGGCGCTTCGCGCGGGATGATGGACAGCCTGAGCGCGAGCATCGCGGCGGCCGACGGCGGGCAGGGGCGGGATCTCGCGCTGCGCGTGGACGGCGATGCGTGGAGCTTCGCCATCGTCATGCCGGCCGAGCCCGCCATCCTGCGACTGAAGGACCGTGCGTACGACCGGCTCGTGGTGCTCGAGCCGATCCCGGACGAGCCGCCGGTCCTCACGCTCCTCGCCCCGATCCGCGACAGCACGCTCGCCGAGCCGAAGGGGAAGCTCGACATCGACGCGCAGATCCGGGACGACATCGGGCTGGCGCGTGCAGAGCTCGAGCTGCTGTACACGTCCGGCGGGGGCGAGCGGTTCGAGACGAAGCGGATGATCGTCGGCCGCGCATCGTTCAGGGGCACGCGCGAGGCGCGGCTCCGGGCGGCCGTCCTGCTCGACACCATGGATCTTCGGCCGGGCGACGTGCTGCACATCCGCGCGGTCGCCTGGGACCGGAACGACGTCACCGGGCCTGGCAAGGGCGAATCGGAGACGCGGACGATCCGCATCCGCGACCCGCGCGATCTGCGCGACGTGAACATCACCGCGGCCGCCGTGGCCGCCATCGACACCTCGATCCTCAGCCAGCGGATGCTGATCATGCGGGCCGAGACGCTCCTGGTGCAGAAGCCGCAGCTCGAGCCCGAGGACTACACCCGGCGGTCGGTGCGCCTGAGCGCCCAGCAGGGCGCGCTCAGGCGGCGCGTGCTCTCCATCGTCTACGAGCTGGAGAACGTGGAGGGGGTCGGCTTCGTGGGACACACCCCGAGCTCGCTGGTGCTGCGTGAGGCCGCGGATGAGATGGGCACGGCGGAAACGGAGCTGAGCATCGCGCAGGTGCCGATCGCGCTCGTCCACATGAGGAAGGCGCTCGCGCTGCTCGAGAAGATCCGTGACGCCAACCGGTACTGGATCCGGGGCCTGCTGACCACGACGCCGGTCGAGATCGAGCGCGTCCGGCTGACGGGGAGAGACCGCGCGAACGTGGGGCCGCGCGACCCGCGGGAGCGCGCAGAGGATGCGCGCCGAGAACTGCTTCGGCGGCTCAACCGCGCCATGGCGCTGCTGGGCAGCGATGCGGGGGCAGCCCGCGACTCGCTCCAGCTCGTCTTCGCCGCCTCGCTGACGCAGGCGCTGGACGTATCCGAGACACTCGGCCAGGCGATCGAGGCCATGCAGCGCGGGGAGGACGCGAGGCCCGGGCTGATCGCTGCGCGCCGGCGGCTGGAGCGGCGGGTGGACG
The DNA here is from genome assembly GCA_036381195.1 of Longimicrobiales bacterium. Lineage (GTDB taxonomy): Bacteria > Gemmatimonadota > Gemmatimonadetes > Longimicrobiales > RSA9 > RSA9. The sequence goes on from DASVDH010000026.1 coordinate 14,264, forward strand.
GCGAGGGGGCCCTCTCGAGCTGGTTCGGTTCGCCATGAGCAAGCCCTTCACCTTCGCGACCGGGATCTACGCCTCGGGCGACTGGGAGAGCGCGTCGCTCGTCCCGCAGAACGTCATCGACGTGCTGGCCAAGTACACCTCGCTCGAGCTGAACCCGGAGGGAGTCAACGTCCGTATCGACTCGCAGGAGCTCTTCGAGTACCCGTTCCTCTTCATCACGGGGCATCTGCCCGTGTTCTTCACGCCGCGGGAGCGGGCCAACCTGAAGGAGTACGTGAGGCGAGGCGGGTTCCTCTTCGTGGATGACCACAACCACGACATCGACGGGGTCTTCCACAAGACGATGACGGAGGAGCTGGAGAAGCTGTTCGGGAAGCTGGAGAAGATCCCGAACGATCACCGGCTGTACAGCGCGTTCTTCGAGTTCCCGGACGGCCCGCCGACGACGAGCCACGAGCTCAACGGGTGGGGCGACAACCTGGTTCACGACTACCTGATGGGGATCATGGAGGGCGACCGGATCGACGTCCTCTACAGCAACAAGGACTACAGCTCCGAGTGGCACGTGAAGTTGACGGAGAACCGGGACCGCAGGCAGGTGGAGGATCCCGCCAAGATCGCGGTCAACATTGTGGTCTATGCCCTCACGCGCTGAGCGCTCTTTGGTGGGGCGGGTACGGGTCTGGCTGGAGCGGTGCGCGCACCTGCTCGGGATCGCGATCATCGCGTGGCTCCTGGCGGACTCGCTCCGCCCGCGGCCGGCCGCGGGCCCCGAGGTGGTCGGGACCGGAGGGCTGGCGGCGGAGCTGAGGCGGTGGAGCACGGTGGCTGCGCCCGGGGAAGTCCACCTGACGGTGGACAGCGCGGTCTCGCCGGCGCACCGGGAGTGGCTGGCCGCGCTGGCGGCCGCCGGCACCGGGGTGAGCTGGGATGGCGATTCCGTCCCGCCCCTGGCGGTCGCGCTGGATCCCGTCCCCGACCCGGCTGGCGGCACCCGCATCTGGGCGACGGCTCCGCCGGGCACGATGCTCGTGCTGGAGGACGACGTGGGCGCGATCGACTCCGTGGCCGCCGGGGGGACGGGCGCCCGTTTCAGCACCGGCTTCCCGCTCCGCGCGGTGCGCGTGCGGTCCGGCGCCTTCGTCGCGGAGAGCGTGCTGCGCGACTCGATCTCCTTCGGTCGCGTCCTGGTCGTCGGCAGGGTGGGGTGGGAGAGCGGGATGGTGACCGCCGCGCTCGAGGAGCGGGGCTGGGAGGTGGACGCGCGGCTCGCCCTCTCGCCCAAGGGTGACGTGGTGCAGGGCGGGCCGCTCGAGGAGCTCGACCCGGCGCGCTACTCGGCCGTCATCGTGCTCGACAGCGCGGCGCTCGTGGGGCCGGGGCGGCTCGTGCGCTACGTGCGCGAGGGCGGCGGGCTCGTCATCACGGCGCGGGCCGCCTCGGCCGCGGCGCTCGCGCCGCTGCGCGTGGGGCGGGCCGGCCGCGTCGTGGCGCCGGTGGAGCCGTTCGACACCAGCGCCGCGGATCCGCGCAGGTCGCTCGGCTTCACCTCGATCGTGCCGGCCGAGGACGCCGTGCCCCTCGAGCTGCGGGGCGAGCTGGTCGCCGTCGCGGCGCGGCGCGTGGATCGCGGCCGCGTGGTCCTCGTCGGCTACGACGACACCTGGCGCTGGAGGATGGCCGGGGGCGCGGGCGCCGTCGAGGCGCACCGCGCCTGGTGGGCGGCGCTCGTGGCCAGCGTGGCGCGCGTGGATCACGCGCCACTCCCTGGCATCGCAGACGAAGCGCCGCTCGCGACCATGGTGCAGCTCCTCGGATCCCCTTCCAGCCGACCCGCCGAAGCGGCCGCGGCGGGCCGGCTCTCCCGCGGCTGGGCGTTCGCGGCGCTCGCTGCGGCGCTCCTGCTCCAGTGGCTCTCGCGCCGCCTGCGCGGCGCTCCGTAGCCGCGCTCCACGCGATCGGGATGGACCCGCCCGGCGCCGTGCGATGTAGGGGAATCACGATCCGCCGCGTCCACTCTCGGCAGATCCTACGGTGATGGCAGACCGGCCGGGCTGACTCCCGTCCGCTGATCGAATACGATCTCGCGCCCTCCGCGCGCACCACCAGGCAGCTTCGAAGAGACGAATGCTCATGCACCCACCCCTCCGCCACCTCTGGGTCCTCGCGCTCCTGCTCGCGGCGCCTGCTTCGGCCGGCGCCCAGGCCGTCGAGACGACGACCGCCGAGCAAGCCCAAGCCGATGAGGCGATCGCCCCGCTGCCGATCGACCCCGAGGTCACCATCGGAGAGCTCTCGAACGGCTTCCGCTACTACATCCGGGCCAATGGCGAGCCCGAGGGGCGCGTCGAGCTCCGGTTGGTCGTCAAGGCCGGCTCGCTCCAGGAGGACGACGACCAGCGCGGGCTGGCCCACTTCCTCGAGCACATGGCGTTCAACGGCACGAAGAACTTCCAGAAGCAGGAGCTGATCCGGTACCTCGAATCGATCGGCATGCGCTTCGGCGCCGACCTGAACGCGTCCACCAGCTACGACCATACCGTTTACAAGCTCACCGTCCCGACCGATGCCGAGGGCGCGCTGGAGACGGCCTTCAGGATCCTGGACGACTGGGCGCGCGGCATCGCGCTCGAGGCAGAGGAGATCGAGGCGGAGCGCGGCGTCATCCTCTCCGAGTGGCGCGCGCGGCTCGGCGCCGGCACGCGGGTCCGGACGCACACGGACAGCGTGCTGCTCGGCGTGTCCCGCTACCTGGAGCGCCAGCCGATCGGCCTGCCGGAACGCATCGAGACCGCCACGCGGGACGAGATCGCCCGGTACTACAAGGATTGGTACCGCCCCGACCTGATGGCGGTCGTCGTCGTCGGCGACGTCGAACCGGCACGGGTCGAATCGCTCGTCCGCGAGCACTTCGGCGACCTGGACGCGCCACGCAGGAAGAGGGAGCGGGAGGAGTACACGATCCCGACCCACGACGGGCCGCGGGTCTCCATCGTCACCGACCCCGAGCTCACCGGCTCGACGGTCGAGCTGATCCAGAAGTTCCGCCCGGCACCGGTCAACAGCGTAGAGCGGATCCGCGACGGCATCATCCAATCCATCTTCGCGGGGATCCTGAACGATCGCCTGCGCGAGATCGCGACGCAGTCGGACGCGCCGTTCCTGGGCGCGAGCACCGACTTCGACGGCTACGTGGGCGGGATGAGCGTCCATCACGTCGTCACCGCCAGGGTGCGGGACGACGCGCTGATCGAAGGGTTCCGCGCGGCCCTGACCGAGGTCGAGCGCATCGCGCGGCACGGGATCACTGCGGAGGAGCTGGGCAGGCGGAAGAAATTGCTGGAGAGCCAGTACCGGCAGGCGCTGATCACCCGCTCGAAGATCACCTCGGCCAGCTACGCCGGCGCGTACGTCAGGCACTTCGTGAGCGGATGGACCCCGGCATCGGTGGAGGCGTCGGTCGCGCTCTCCCGCGCCCTCCTGAAGGGCATCACCGAAGAGGATGTGGCCGCGCTCGCACGCCGCTGGAAGAGCCGCGAGAACCTCGTCCTCGTGGCCCTGGTCCCCGAGAAGGATGGCGTGGAGCCGCCCACCGCCGAGGAGCTCCTCTCGGTGCTGGACGAGGTGAGCGGCGGCCTCCTGGCCGCCGAGGCGGGTGACACCATCGAAGCCGGCTCCATCGAGCTGATGGCCACGCTCCCGGCGCCGGGGGCCGTGACCGAGGAGCGCTTCATCCGCGGGGTGGGGATCACCGAGTGGAAGCTCAGCAACGGGGCCCGCGTCCTCCTCAAGCCCACGGGCTTCACGCCCGACCAGGTCCTCGTTTCCGGCTACGGCTGGGGCGGGACCTCGGTCCTGGAGGACGACCGCCTGCACGATGCCGTGCTCGCGCGCAACCTCCCCGCGATCTCCGGCCTCGGCTCGTTGAGCTCGACCGATCTGAAGAAGGCGGTGGTGGGGAAGCTCCTCAGCATCGGGATCGAGATCGGGGGCTACACGCAGTCCATCTCGGGGCGCTCGACGACCCGCGACCTCGAGGCCTTCCTCCAGCTCCTGCACCTCCACTTCATCGCGCCCCGGCTCGATGAGGAGGCGATCCAGGCCTGGAAGATCCGCCAGGTGGCGGCCATCGAGGGACGGAGCGCGAGCCCGGAGGCGCACTTCGCCGACACGCTCAGGGCCGTTCTGTCCCAGAGCCATCCGCGCACCCGCCCGCTGACCCCGGCGGACATCGAAGCGCTCGATCCGCAGCGCGCCCTCGAGATCTACCGGGAACGATTCGCCGACCCCGGCGGCTTCACCTTCGTGTTCGTCGGCGACTTCGAGCCGGATTCGATCCGGCCGCTCGTCGAGCGCTACATCGCCGGCCTGCCGACGGAGCCGGGCAACCGCGGCTGGCGCGACAACGGCGTGCGGCCCCCGTCGGGCGTGATCGAGAAGGAGTTCCGCTTCGGCCGTGAGCCGCGCGCCCGCATCGCGATCGTCTTCCACGGCCCGTACACCCACTCGGACGACGATCAGATCGCGCTGGGGGCCATGGCCCGGCTGCTGAGCACGCGGCTGCGCGACCGCCTCCGCGAGGCGCTCGGCGGGACCTACACCGTCAATGTCCGGTCCGATCTCCGCTCCGTGCCGGAGCGCACGTACGCGGTCCAGATCACGTTCGACGCGGCGCCCGACCGCGTGGAGGAGATGCAGGCCGCCGTGTTCGAAGAGATCGAGCGGCTGAGGAATCGCGGACCGACAGACGAGGAGATCCACCAGCTCCGCGAAGAGATCTCTCGCGAGCTCGAGCTGGCGCTGAAGAACAACTCGTTCTGGCTCAGGCTGATCACCAGCTACGACCAGATGGAGCGGCCGCTCGCCGAGCTGGCCGACTACGGGGAGGACTCCGCCAGCAGCGTGACGGCGGAGCTGATCCACGACATGAGCCGGCGATACCTCGATGCGAGCCGGTACGTCCGCGTCACACAGCTCCCGGTGGAGTGAGGGCGGGTCCGCGAATGAGGCCGTGTAGGGTTGCCGCCACGCGGCGCGTCTATGCCAACGGTGGCGCCGCTCCAGCCACGGACCGCAGCCGGATCGCGAGCGATGCGGGATCTGCCGACGCCTCGCGCGGGCTGTGTTGCGATTCGTGGCGACAACCGCGGTGCTCGACCCGCTCGCGGAGCTTCCGGTCCACGCCGGCGTCGTGGGCGTGGAGGCCCGGGCGCGGGCGCGTCTCCATCGATGCAAGCGAACACGTGACTGTCAGCAGACCCGACGCCGGGGCATCGAGAGACGCCGACCGGGAGCTCGCTTCCCGGATCCGTGCGGGAGATGTGGTGGCGTTCGAGGCGCTCTACCGCCGGTACGCCTCGGCCATGATCCGCTTTGCGTACTCCCAGCTCGGTTCGCGGGAGGTGGCGGAAGATGTCGTCCAGGAGTTGTTCCTGGGACTCTGGCGGCACCGCGAGAAGTGGGTTCTGAGCGAGTCGGCCCGGGCCTACCTCTTCGGGGCTCTTCGCAATCGCATCGTGAGTCACCGCCGAACGCTCGTGGCCCGCGGGCTACGGCGGCATGTGGGAGAGGGGTCCGCGGCCTCACTCCCGTCTTCGTCGAGCGCCGATCATCGCGTCCGTGAGGCCGAGTTGATCGACGCCATCGAAAGGGCGGTCGAGGGGCTCTCGCCGCGCTGTCGGGAGACGTTCCGGCTCGTCAGGCAACAGCACCTGTCGTACGCGCAGGCGGCGGATGTCCTCGGCGTATCCGTCAAGGCCGTCGAGATGAACATGGTTCGCGCCCTCGCGGCGCTCCGCAAGCAGCTCGCCGAGTGGTGCGACTGAGCCGCTCCGGGCGGTCGGCCGGGGCTCGCGCGCGCTCACGGATCGACATCACAGGGCTGCAGCTGCCACGAGCCCGAGGGCAGCAGTCGTGACGGGGCGCGCTCCCACCCCACCTGCCCAGCCCGCGGATCCGGCGGACCCGGCCGTGCTGCTCAGGTACATCGAAGGTCGCGCGGCGGACGTGGAGTGCGAGGCGGTGCGGCACTGGTGCGCTGCCAGCGCGGCCAACCGGGCATCTCTGGCCAGGCTGGAGCGCGCCTGGGCGCTCGTCGGCGAGCTGCCGCAGGTCGGGTTCGACCCGGATGCGCTGTGGGATCGGATCCGCCGGCGCCTCGACGGCCCGGCGCCGGCTGCCTCCGCCGTGCCGGCCCCGGATCCCGGGGCGGCGCCTGTCGAGCGCGCCCCGGCGCCGCCTGGCCGCACGCGCCGTTCGGGCGCACGCGCGTGGCGGCGGCGCGCCGGCCGTCTCCTCGGACCAGTGGCGCTCGCGGCGGCGATCGGCTTCGTCCTGCTCTACTTCGACGAGGCGAAGACGAGGGTCGAGGCGGTGCTGGAGCCGCCCATGCAGACCTACACGACCCGCCCGGGCGAGATCGCCCGACTGGTCCTCGCCGATGGGTCGAAGGTCGTGCTGGACGGCGCCAGCACGCTGAGTCTGCTGCCCGGCTACGGCCGGCGCGCGCGGGAGCTGCGCCTCGACGGCGGCGCCTACTTCGAGGTGGCCCATGACCCGTCGAACGCCTTTCGCGTCCACACGGCGCGCATGACCGTCGAGGACCGGGGCACCCGCTTCGCCGTGATCGCCTACTCCCACGATCTCGACGAGCAGGTGGCCGTCGTCGAAGGGGCGGTGGCCGTCGCCAGCCGCAGCGCTGGCGCCGTGATCCTCGGCGCCCACGATGTCGCGAGCGTGTCCTCGGATGGCCGCGTGAGGGCGACCCGCGACATTGCCGTCGACAGGTACCTGAGCTGGATCGATGGCACGCTGCAGTTCGACCAGGACGAAGTCGCCGCTGCGGCCAGGGCCATCCAGCGGCGGTTCGGGATCGAAGTCCACGTCGCGGACTCCGCACTGGCTCGGAGGCGCTTCACCGGCGCCGTCAGGGGCGCGACGCTCTACGACGACCTGCGCGGCCTTGCCCTGCTGCTCGACGCGAGCTACGAGCGGAAGGGCCGCGTCGTGACGCTCAGATCCAGGCGAGCGCCCCGCCGCCGGCGCGGGGCGAGGTCATGCCGGCGACCGTGCCGGACGTGGAGCGGGCGCAATGCCGGGGGCACGTCCGAGGCGCCGATCGCGGAGGCGCTCGAGGGGCTCTCCCGGCAAGCAGGTGCGCGGCACGATCGCCGTGGTCGAGCTACCGGAGGGCGCGCGCCGGGACTGCCGGCTGCCCGGCGCGTGTAGGGGAGAGGCGGCGTGCCTCGTCATTTGCGATGATGGCTGCCGGTCCGAAGTGCCGCGGCGCTTCCGGGCTCGGCCGCGCCCTGAACGAACGACGCATGCAGGGACATGTCTCACAGTCGCCGTGAATTCCTGAAGGCCGCGTCGGCGGCGGCGGTCTCGCTGGCCGCAGGGCAGGTGCCGTGGCCGGGGCTCTTTCCGGGGGAGAGGCCGCGGGGCGTGCTCCCCGGGCTCGACGCCTACCCCCATGCGGGCGAGTCGGACTTGAGGGAGCTCGCCGCCCGCGCGCTGGACGCGGCTCGGGCGGCGGGAGCGACCTACGCCGATGTGCGCTTCACGCTCAGCCGGGTGGAGGGCATCCGGTTCTACGGCTCCACGATGTACGGTGTCTTCCGGGACTACGAGTACGCCGGGGTGGGCGTGCGCTGCCTGGTGGATGGGGCGTGGGGGTTCGCATCGAGCACGCTCTGGTCGGCCGACGAGGTCGCCCGGCTGGCGCGGGAGTCCGCGGCCCAGGCGCGCACGAACGCCCGGGGCCGCCGCCGAAAGATCGAGCTGGATCCGCCGCCCGCGCCGGCCACGGGCGAGTGGCGAACACCCATCGCCCGCGACCCGTTCGATGTGCCCGTGCGCGAGAAAGTCGAGGTGGCGGGCGCCTTCATCGAGCACGCGAACCGCTACAACATCGGCGCGCGGAACGCAAACGTCGGCGCGGCGATGACCACCATCTGGGAACGGAAGGAGACGACCTTCGCCTCGACGGACGGCGCGTTCATCTCCCAGACCACCTACTCGGCCCAGCCCTCTTTCTCGGTGGCCGTGAGCACGCCCAAAGGCCGCGCCGGCCGGTCCTCGGACCTGCTGCAACCCAGGGCCGGCGGATTCGAGGTGGTCAGCGAGGCCCGCTTGGTCGACGAGATCCCGCGCCTGGTCGAGGACGCGTTGCTGATGGCGGAGGCGGAGCGGATCACGCCCGACCGTTACGACGTCGTCGTGGACGCGCGCCTCATGGCGCAACTGGTCGGCCTGACGATCGGCACGGCGGCCGAGCTGGACCGGGTGTTGGGCTACGAGGCGAACGGCGCGGGGACGAGCTATCTCGCGCCGCCTGCGGAGATGCTGGGCAAGTTCCAGCTCGGGTCTGAGCTGCTGAACGTGAGGGCGAACCGGTCGCAGCCGGGCGGACTGGCCACGGTGCGCTGGGACGATGAGGGCGTCGAGCCGGCGGAGTACGACGTCATCCGGGACGGGGTGCTGGTGGACTACCACACGACGCGCGAACTGGCGGGCGCGCTATCGGAGTGGTACGGCGCGCAAGGCCGGCCGGTGCGCTCGCACGGCTGCGCGTCGAGCGAGGATGCGCTCGGGGTGACGATCGTGCAGCCGCCCAACCTGCACATGCTGCCGGGCTCCGACGCGACGACGCTCGATGACCTGGCATCGACCCTGAAGAAGGGGCTGGTGATCTGCGCCGGGCGGGTGACGGTGGACCGGCAGCAGCTCAACGGCGAGATCAACCCCGAGATGGTCTACGAGGTAAGGGACGGGAAGCGGACGAAGTTCCTGCACAGCGCCGAGGCGTTGTTCCGCGCTCCGGAGCTGTGGAAGAGCCTGAAGGCGATCGGCGGCGCCGGCACCCAGCTCTGGTCGGGCGTGGAGGTGCGCAAGGGGCAGCCGCTCCAGGTCTGCCGGTTCGGGGTGGGGGCGGTCCCCGGCCTCTTCGAGAAGATGGCCGTCACCGACAGGATGAGGAAGGCGTGAGTCTCATGCGGCGTCAGCGATTTGCCGGCCGGGAGGGTGCTGCCCAGGGCGATCGGTTCCTGTCGCGGGAGGCCTGCGAGCGGCTGCTGGAGCGCGTCGTTCGCCTCGCTCCGCGCGGGTGGGAGATCTCGCTCTACATCCGCAGTCGGTGGTCGGGCAACCTGCGTTGGGCCCGCAATGAGATCACGACCGCGGGCGACACGACGGAGCCCCAGGTCACGATCACGGCGGTCCACCGGAACCGGGGAGGGAGGTTCCAGATCAACCGGCTGGATGACGCATCGATCGAGCGCGCGATCGAGCGGATCAAGCACCTCATGGGGCTCCAGGCGCCGAGCGACGAGCCCGGAGGGATGCGCTCCGGCGAGGCGTACGAGGATACGGATCTCTGGAGCGACGCGACGTACGCGCTGGATGCGGCAAAGCGCGCTGCGCTCCAACAACAGCTCGTCGGCCCGGCGCTGGCCGAAGGGCTGCTCTCGGCGGGGTACATCGAGGTCTCCGCGATCGGGAACGGCGTGGTCAACACGGCGGGTCTGTTCGCCTACCTCCCGGAGACGCGGGCGGAATTCAGCGTGACCGTGCGCAACGCGACGGGCACGGGCTCGGGCTGGGCGGGCGTGGCGAACAAGGACTGGCGCGCGATCGACGCCGCTCGCCTGTCCGCGATCGCGCTGGACAAGTGCAAGCGCTCGGCCGACCCGGTTGCGATCGAGCCGGGGCGCTACACGGTGATCCTTGAGCCGCAGGCGGTCTCCGATCTGATGCTGCCCCTGATCCGCTCGCTCGAGCGGATCCCGGCGGAGATGGGGATTGGGCCGTGGGCGGACCGGCCGCAGCAGGCGGCCGGCGCAGACCTCGTCGTGGGCGATGCCACTGCGTTCGAGCTGGGGGCGGGAACGGGAGACGCTGGTGGCGGCGGGAACTCGAAGATCGGCCAGCTCGTGCTCGATCCGCGCATCACGATCAGCGCGGACCCGGGCGATCCGGAGGCGCCCTTCGTTCCCTTCGCGGCAGACGGCTCGCCGTATCGGCCGGTGAAGTGGATCGAGGACGGGGTTCTCCGCCAGCTCGCGTATCCGCGCGCGTACGCAAACCAGGTCCTCAACAAGCCCGATCCGCTCCTGAACAGCCGGGCGTTCCGGATGAGCGGCGGCGACACGTCCATCGAGGAGATGATCGCGCGGACGGAGCGCGGCCTGCTCGTGACTCGCCTGGCCAACGTGCGGCTGGTGGATTACAACAGTCTGTTGTGCACGGGTACGACGTCGGATGGCCTGTGGCTGATCGAGCGCGGGGAGATCACGCGGCCGGTGAAGAACTTTCGGTTCCGCGAGTCGCCGCTCTATGCCTTCAACAGCCTGGAGGCGCTGGGCGAGCCCGTGCGCGTGCTGCAGGACATGCCGGCGATCGTGCCGCCGGCCATGGTCCACGACTTCAGCATGACGAGTCTTGCCGATGCGGTGTGACGGAACGAGGGTCTCCCGGGCGACGGTCGTCCTGGCGGCGATCACGCTGGCGTGGCACCCGGACACGGCGGCGGCGCAGGCACCGGCAGCGCAGCCGTTTGCCGGCTACAACCCAGGCCGCTGTGCCGTGGCGGCCCGGATGATCGACGCCATCAATCGGCATGACAGGCGGGACACCACGATCTACACGCCCAGGCGGGACACGCTGTTCACGGCGACGGTCGAGAGCCTGCGCGAGTGCGAGCGGTCGTACGGCGGGACCGCCCCGCACCCCGCCGAGGTGCTGAACGTGGCCCGCGTGCAGCTCCTGACGGGTCAGGACGAGGCCGCGGCCGCCACCCAGCGCCAGCACATGGCCAGCATCGCAGGCCGCCCCGCGGAGGAGCGCGCCTGGGAGCTCTACCTCATCATCATCGACAACCTGGCGGGCAAGCCGGCGCGGCTGGAGCGGGCACGCGCCGCGCTGGCCGAGCTGGATGCGTTGGGCAAGGCGGCGGCCGGCCTGCGGGTGCTGGCGCACGCCGCGATGATGGACGAGGCGATCGAACGCTACGACGATGACGCGATGCGCCGGGAGGCGGCCGCGGCCCTCGAAGCCTGGCTCGAGCTCGACGAGGAATCCCGCGTCTGGCGGGCGGACGTTTTGACCAACGTCTTCCTGCGGCGCGCCGCCGTCGAGATGCTCGCGCAGGGAGGGGATGCGGCCCTCGCAATCGTTGACAGCGCCCGCGGCATCGTGCCGGTGCAGGCCCGCACCGCCCGCATGAGAATCGACAGGGCGCGCCGGCTCATCTCCGGGAACATGGGGCGCACCGCCGCCCCCCTCGATGCGCAGTTCTGGTACAACACCGGCGCCACCGGCACCCATCGCCCTGCACCCGGGAGGGTGTCCCTCATCCTGCCGGCGTACCGGCCCTGCATCGGGGTCTGCCTGCCCATGATGGACGCGGCGCGCCGCATCGAGGCGCGGTTCCGGGGCCAGGGCCTCGACATCACGTTCCGGACCCGGACCTACGGCTTCTACGCGGACACCGCACCGGCCGCGCCGCTGGCCGAGGCGCAGTACGACAGCGCGTACTTCCTGCACCACGTGGGGTTGCCGGGCGCACTGGCGATCGCCGAGACGAAGTTCGGCTTCAGGCCGGATGGGCGGCGCGTCAACGAGCCGACGACCGACGACCTGAACTATCCGGGCGCGAGCATCGTCGTCGTGGACCGCAACGGGATCATCCGCTACGTCGCCGCCGTCTGGGATCCGGTTCTCGAGGCAAGGGTGACTGAGCTGATCGGGCGGCTCCTCCAGGAGGAAACGGCGGACGGCACGGATGGCGACCCCCCAGGCGCTGCCGCGCGTGCAGGCCCCGAACGCAGGCAACCACCACCGGGCACCGGCCACGACCACGAGCGGCCGCCCGCATTGCGCGCGTCGGGGACCCCACGTTCACGGCCCGGCTGATCGAGGAGCGCGGGGCCGAGCCCCGCGCTCGCGCCGCCGAACGGAGGTGGTCCGCCGGCTGACGAAGCCTTCTCGAGAAAGGGGTAGAGCGCATGAGGAAGACCGGAACGGCACGGGGCCTGGTGGCGGCGGGTTGCCTGGCTCTCGTGCTCGCGGCGTGTGCGTCGGGCGGGAATGGGGGCGGCGCGCGAACTGACCCGGGCAGGGCGCTCGCCGTGCGGGTGACGAACGACCTGGTCCCGCCCGCGCAGATCACGGTCTGGATCGTGAGCGAGATGGGGAGCCGTCGGAGGCTCGGCACGGTCCAGCCGGACCAGAAGGGCGAGTTCTCCTACGTTCCCGTCAGTCCCGGGCTGCAGCACCGGCTGATCGCCGAGGCCGTTGACGGGCGCGAGGTCACCTCCGACCCGTTCATCCCGGAGGGCGTCGCCGCGGTGAGCTGGGGACCGAATCTGAGAGCCGTGCGCCTCGACCTGGGCACGACGCAGTCCCGCTAGGTCCCGGCGGCTCGCCGGGCCGGGCGAGGCCGGCGCACCGCGCGGCCTGCCCGGTCATCGTCGTTGCCCTCGCCCCGGCTGCGGTGCCCCTGCCGCGGCACGCACAGGCACCGCGCCGTTTCCGCGGCGGGCCGCGCGCCCGCCGCGATCTCGCGCTTCCACCCGATGCATCTGGACCGGCGGCTGCGGGCGGGATATCTTGCAAAATCCACATCGGCAGACCAGGCGAGGTGCCCGAACCTCAGGCCCGAAGCGCGGGGCCGGCTCCCGCCGCGGCCCCGGAGCCGCGGGCGGGCGTGGTGGCCGTGTGGGCGCCGGCGGGCCGCGCACCCGGCTCGACAGCGTCGGCGTGGCCGCCACGCTCGGGCAACCCTGGCAGCAGTCTCAGGAACGGGAGAGTTGACCGAAGTCCCCCGCCCCCCCTCGCCAACGGATGACCCCTCGCCCGGCGAGACGCAGCCATCCGCGCAGAGCGACCGCGAAGTCGTGGCCCGCATCGGTGCGGGTGACGTGGCCGCCTTCGAGGCGCTCTACCGCGCGCACGCCCCGGCTCTGCTCGCGTTCGCTCACTCCCAGCTCCGGTCGCGGGAGCTGGCCGAGGACCTGGTCCAGGACCTGTTCCTCGCGCTCTGGCGGTACCGGGAGAGGTGGGACCTGCGGAGCTCGCTGAAGGCCTACCTGCTGGGGGCGCTCCGAAACCGCATCATCAGCTACCGCCGAAGCTTGCAGGCCCGCGAGGGAGGGCTTCGACGCGTCGAGGCGGCGACACTCGCGTCCGTTGCCGGCCCCTCGAGGGCGGACCATCGCGTGCGGGAGGCCGAGCTGGCGGAGGCGATCGAAAAAGCCATCGAAGCGCTCTCACCCCGGTGCCGCGAGACCTTCCTGCTGGTCCGGCAGCAGAACCTCAGCTACGCGGAAGCCGCCGAGGTACTCGGCATCTCCGTGAAGGCCGTGGAGATGAACATGGTCCGCGCCCTGGCCGCGCTGCGCAGGGAGCTCGATAGCTGGCGCGCTTGAGCTGGCTGGCCGGTCGCGCCTCTCCGGGTCCCCCGTGCCGACCCGTTGGCGGGGGATGTAGGGTCCGGGG